>JBAXLI010000041.1:0-38659 GCA_037134895.1 Bacteroidota bacterium | reverse complement strand
CGATCTCAGGAAAACCTTCGGGTTTGACTACCGATTTCCCGATGTCGAAATAGATGCCGTAAATATCTATTTGGCCTTTTGCATCAAGATCTTTCAGGGCATCCGGAACTGCAGGCTCTGGTTCCTTTGGAGGAGGGGGTGGTGGAGGTGGCGGACCAGTGATTGCAGGCCTGAAGCCAAAATCGCGAACAGCGTTATAAGGAAATTCTTTGTCGCGATACGAGGCTCTCATACGGGTAGCATCACTTCCCCAGCTTCCGCCGCGAAGAACTCGGGATGAGCCTGCATCCGGACCGGTCGGGTTCGATTCAGGGCTGACTTTATAGTATAATTCATTATACCGGTCGGAGCACCATTCTCTCATGTTCCCTGACATATCATAAATCCCCAGTTCATTCGGCAGTTTTTGTCCGCCTGTATGAACCCTCCTCTCCGAATTGCCAAGATACCAGGCAACCTGGTCGAGGTCATTTCCGCCAATAAATTTATAACCTTTGCTTAATTTGCCTCCGATTGCCGCAAACTCCCATTCAGCTTCGGTAGGAAGGCGGAACTCCTTTCCTGTCATCTTCGACAGCCAGTTCAGGTAGGCAACAGCATCGTTCCAGCTGATGTTTCCAACTGGTTTGAGTGAATCGGTGAGGGGGATTGGTGAACCGTCACGATTCTTGTTCCAGGTGCCGTTTTTTATCGCCCTTGGCGGTAACCCACTCTTCACGTTGAGAGAATCGGGCTGTTCACTGTCGGTTCTGTATCCGGTGGCATCGATAAACCGTTTAAACTCATTATAGGTGACCTCGTATGCACCAATATAAAAACTGTTCAGGGTAACTTTATGTGCCGGCTTTTCATCGCTGCTGCCGTTATTGTTTCCCATCATGAATGTTCCTCCTTCGACGAGAATCATCTTTGGCATTTGCACTTTTGAATTTTGTCCGTATAAAACAGAGCATGCGGATATCATCGTGACAATCATCAATAGGAGTTTTGTTCTCATAGTCTTAGAATTAATGGATGAAAAATTATTCAGACTTTGTAAAAATAGAAAATAAATCTGCTTAATGAAAATGCATTTTGAAAATTTATCTTCAGGTGATATAGACTTCGAAGATTGGCTTGGCCTGGCGGCCTCGTTTCTGAAAAGGGCATTTTATTTTTAAAGGATTCGTAATATAGTAAGGCGGGCTTCCAAGAGATTATGGTATTTCTCTTTCATTTCATTTGACAAGAAACTGACATCCACCATTTCCCTCCATTTTGGAACTCTTGAAGAGATCGTCTCAAGAACTTTGTCAATGCTCTTTGTTGTTAATTCGCATCTTTCCATGCCAAAATAGTTAACCAGAATGTTGCGGGTAAAGTGCTTCTTTTTCCCTTTCAGAGGCAAAGCAATTTCTTCGTCCTGCTTTGTATATTCTATGGTCGAATTGACAAGGTCGTAACATGGCGACAGCCTTACTTTTCCATCTTCTGTGATAATAGAGAAGTTTTTCAGGTGCATGTCTTCATTACCAACAAGATAATTGAAGAGGGTAAGTTTGAAGAGGGTCACTTTTTCAATCGAAGGGAATGTACAGAAATCATCTACTACAGTAACAACTTTTTCCATGCTATAGTCATACTTTGTGACCCGACTCAGACCAGCCAACTGCGCAAAATCTTCGATTGGGACTTTATCGTTATGTCCTCTTCTGTCAAACCGCTTGATGAAGTATGTAAGGGTGTGATCTTTTGACCAGATTAAACCGTGCAATGGGACGTCCAGGCCAATCTCACTTGCAAGCCTCATGGTCAGGTCTTCATTCTCTGGCATTTCAGGATAGAGATGATGCTGCGGTTTGAGAATGTATTTTCCACCTGTATCAACAATTTCAAATTCACCATCTTTTATACTCAATTTGGCACTTAGCTTGGGTTGTATCCCTTGAACAGACATCTTTGTTGCACGGTTATATGCTTCTCGTCTCTGCTCTTCGGCAGTGTATTCAAGCTCCTTAAGCGAATGCAGGTCGGGCGATAAAAGTCTAAGTCCAGCCTCGCTGTATAGATTATCCCCACAGGGAGCATATGTAATCGGACAAAAGTTCATTCAGTAATTTCCTTGACTGTAACAACACCAACCATATCTTCTCCGACAGCCATCAATTGAGAGAAGTAATCATTTTTATCAATTTTTTTGATCTTAAGCAAGCCTTCCAACTGAATTCCCTCAGGCAATAACCCGTCGAAGAAAGGTGGAAAGCTGTTAAATTTGAAGGACTTTCCCTTTACCGGCATTGTGCGCGAAACCACAAGACCATTGTATTGATCCAGATATTCAAACTGGTATTCCTTACCTTTCTTCACTTCGATAAGGATTCCAGCCTCAATTCCCTTTACATAGACCTTAGCTCTTCTCATTCTCAGAGTTCTGTAGATTTTCCATAAGCGGACTCTTCAGTGTTATCTTTATGTTCAATACTTTCAAAATCTTTCGCAGGGTATCCAATTGTACAGATTCCTTCCCCATCTCAATATCAAAGACCACTGTCTTACCAACCCCTGCAAGGTCTGCCAGCTGAACACGACTTAATTTGGCAGCTTTTCGATGAATCCTTATTGTTTGTGCCAATTCCTGAGTCTTTTTCATTTTTTACCTTTATGGCAGCAAATTTAAGCATTTTCTGTTACGTAAACAAACATTCAGTAAAATATTACCGTCAAGGCAGTAAAATAAGTCAAATAATCATTCGACTATAAGAAAAATGTTATAAATTACTGCTAAAGCGGCAACAAGAACTTGGGAGCTGCAGTAGAATAGTGATCGGAGAAGATTGGCTCGGCCTGACGGCCTCGCCGGACTTCTTATCGCATGGTAAACATGAAAGTGTGATGGCTTATTGAAAGTTAAAGAGGAGGGATCTCAAGTTGTTTGCATATCTTTTTACAAAGCAGGTTTGATAATTCCTGATGCCTTCCAACTGTAGATTGTTTTCGGTTAACAGGATTGAAATAAATTGAGTGGTTTGCTCCTTCCCTAAGCAGGACACAATGATGTGAGGCAAGATGTTTCAAAAATTCCGAGCGTTTCATCAGGCAAAACTCAGTTTCCTGCGGATAAATTTTTTCCCTTTGTAATTGCTCAACGTTGTTTCACGGGCATTCGAAATGACCAGATCAAGAGCATCCTGAAGGTTTTGCTTAAGTTCAAATACGGTTTTTCCCTGCGAAATCACTTCAGGCAGTTCTTCAAGTTGTCCAACATACCAGCCATCATCACTTTTTTCAATAATTGCCGTAAAATCGATATGTTTATTCTTTTTGGGTTTCATTTTATTGTTTTGAAAAACAAAATTACAAAAATAATGCACTTGAAATTTCGGCTGTCTAATGTTGATTCTCTGTTTGTGCTCGAAGATTGGCTCGGCCTTGCGGCCTCTCAATCTCGAGAAGATTGGCTCGGCCTGACGGCCTCGCCGGACTTCCGTGAGGGGGGATTCAAATCAAAGCCCTGGTTCGCTACGCTCACCACGTCTTTTATATTTTTAGGCTCACTCAAGCAAGCTTGGTTCGCCTAAAAATATAAAAGCCCTTCTGTCTTCGACAGAAAGGGCTTTTATTTGTCGGGGCGAGAAGACTCGAACTTCCGACCCCTTGCACCCCATGCAAGTACGCTAGCCAACTGCGCCACGCCCCGAAATTCCCGAATTGGGAGTGCAAAGATAGGAAAATTTCGGAAAAGCCACAGAGTAATTTTTTCACTGCCATAAATAAAAAAGACCGCCCCTGCGGACGGCCTTTCTCGTGTTATAATCCAGATTTAAGTAAGCTAGTGGTTGATGAAAATCTTCTTCACAACTTTTCTCTGGTCATTGCGGAAGACTACCGAGTAGATGCCTGCCGGGAGCTGGTGCACATCGACTTTCTCATCATGTTTTCCGATGACCTTGAACTCCTCTGACTTATATACCATAGCGCCCAGGGTGTTGTAGATTTCAATACGGAACGACTCTGTGTAATTTGAGTTTACCGTTGCCGTGAACAAACCGTTGTTGGGCACAGGATATATATTGAAACTGAGAGATTCGTTCTCAGGTACACCCACTCCTGCAACATATACATGGTTGGATGAATCGGAGGAACAGCTGTTGAGGGTCACGATAGTCCAGTAATGGCCTGAGTTTGCAGCGGGCACACTGAGGGTTTGCTGCGTGGCACCCGCTACGGCGCTACCGTTCCAGTACCATTGGTTCCCGCTGGGAGCCGTGCTGGTGAGCAGGTTCCCGCTCGCGGTCACTACCGGCGCCGGTGGTACAGGATTCACCGTCACAGCATAGGCCGGGGAAACCGTCCCGTTTCCGCAGCTACTTGTTCCAAACACGGTGATGCTGCCCGAACTTGCGCCAGGAGCAAAGTCAATGGTGATGGAGTTTGTATTAGCCCCGGTAACGATGGTTGCACCGATAGGCAGGGTCCAAGCATAACCCGTTGCCCCGGATATCGTGGCAACGCTGTAAGCAACTCCATCTGAGCCTGCGCAAACGCTTGCTGTACCTGTAATTGCTCCGGCTGCTGAAGGCAAAGCGTTTACAGTCACATTAAAGCCAGGCGACGGGGAACCATCTCCGCAGAGGTTGTTGCCTGATACAGTGATTGGGCCTGAAACTGCATTGGTAGCATAAGCAACCGTGATGTTGTTCGTATACTGACCTGCTGTGACTGTTGCACCAGCAGGCAGAGTCCATGCATAAGAAAGGGCATTGGTGACAGGAGCGACAGAGTATGATACTCCGGTTGCACCTGCGCAAACAGTTGAAGTTCCTGTAATCGCACCGGCTGCACCAGGCAATGGGTTAACCGTTACATTGAGCAGGGTTGGCGTTGCGGCTGAGCAGCCCGAGACAAGGCTGTAATTTACCGTGACTGTCTGCGGACCAGCAGTCCCCCAGGTAACCTGGATGGTGTTTGTTCCCTGTCCGGTGTTGATCGTCCCGCCTGCAGAAACGCTCCAGGCATACCCTGTGTTACCGGCTTCGGTGACATAGGTTGCATAACCTGCGTTTGCACAGATACTGGCCGGACCGGTGATGGTGGGTACCGGCACGGGGTTCACAGTAATATTATATACTACAGGAACTGGAGCGGTGCATCCGAACGCATTGGCATAGTTTACGCTGACGGTTTTAGGCCCTGCTGTGGTCCATGTTACTGTGATCGTATTGCTGGTTGCAGTACCTCCACCCGTGACAGTACCTCCGGCTGAGACGATCCATGCATAGCCTGTCATTCCGGCCTGGGTGGTATAGACGCTACCGGCTGTGCCGGCACATACTGTTGCAGGTCCTGTAAGAGTTGGCGTTGGCAGGGGGTTCACCGTGACGTTGTAAATGGTGGGGGTTGCCGCCTGGCAACCGCTGGCGTTGGTATAGTTCAAGGATACGGTTTGTGCACCCACAGTATTCCAGGTTACGGTGATGGCGCTGGTTCCTGCACCTGCAGTTACAGTGCCTCCTGTTACAATCCAGTTATATCCTGTCATACCTGTTTGTGTGGTGTACACATTGCCGGCTGAACCGCTGCATGCAGTTGCCGTACCAGTGATGGCAGGCGCAGGAAGAGCGTTTACCGTGACGTTATAAACAGTTGGTGCAGCAGCTGTACAGCCGAAGGAGTTGGTATAGTTCACGCTTACGGTCTTTGCACCTGCAGTACTCCAGGTAACTGTAACAAAATTGCTTGTTGGCAGTCCGCCTGCGGTAATGATACCACCTGCCGAAACTACCCACACATAACCAGTCATCAGGGCCTCGGTGGTATATACATTGCCGGTTGAACCTGCGCAAACGGTGGCATTGCCGGCGATTGTCGGCAGAACGGTGCTCTGGTTAACCACTGCGCTGCCGGTCATGGTATTGGTAATGTATGTGGCTTTGCGGTATGCAGTGACCGTATAGGTTCCAAAAGTCTGGGTGCCGAAAGCTAAAGCAGAACCGGTACCCGGGATCCATGAGCCCACCGGCGTGCCGTTTTTGATCAGGCGGTACAATACTCCGAGCTGGGAGTTACTGAGACCCACTGCAAGGCCGCTGGCTGTCGAGCAGTAAGTACCCGATCCCGTGACGTTATAAGCAATGACAGGTCCGTTCAGGATAGGATCGGTGAATGAAGTGGTATGGGTATTCATGGTCGAAATCTCAACTGAAGTACCTGTTGGGGCCGGAGGGATGATGGCGTAGATATACGTGGTTGCCGGACTGGTATCCCACCAGATGGTGTTGGGATTCATCTGATCGTAATCGTTGGTATTCGTGAGCCTGAAGGTCCCTATCTTCAGTCCGGTTGTTGGGATGAGTGTGCCGTTTGAACTTGACGGACAGCCATTCACACGAACCAGCAAAGAACCGCCGATATTGAATACAGATACACCCCCTGGAGTAAATGCCGAAGGCAGGGCTGAAGAGCCGGCGACATAAGTTCCCGATACCGTTCCCCCGTTAAGGATACCGGCAGTGTTGCTAATTTTAAAGCCCAACTGGAAGTTGTTCAGGTAAAAGAGCGTCGTACCTGTTCTGTATATATACACATCAAACTGGTATATTTTTGATGTGGTGAGGGTATCGGCAGTGGCGACACAGGAATACGTCGGCGTTTGTGCGAATGAGTTCACAACCATCACCATGATTATTACCAGAAGCTGAGCAATCTTTATAAACCGTTTCATATCTGTTTTCTTTGAAGTACGTATCATTTCACTGTTTTCTGTAATTATTCCCTTAGTTTTCATAGCCTTATGGAGTTATAGCGTAAATACCGAGGAGATAATTAGGATAGCAGAGGTAGAGGTCAAGTACGTCGACAACACCGTCGCCGTTCAGGTCAGCAGGCATGTATCCGAGATCGCCTGCAAGATATGAAGGGTATACATAATAGAGGTCGAGGATGTCGATGATCCCGTCCTGTACCGGTGTGCCCGGGTAAGGATTGAGGAAGTCGGTCACATCACCCACATAGATCGCGAACACCCCTGTGCCCATGGCCCTCATATTGCTCCCGAAAGCTTTGGTTGCGGCGTCGGAGAAATTATAGCTGATAGCGCCTCCGGTGAATGACTGTGCAGTTCCGCAAACAGTTTCAATACTGTTTCGATGTTTGATCGTGATGTAATAGTTCCCGTTTTTAAGAGAGGGGATCTTCACAAGGGCGCTGCCGTTCGTACCCAGGTCAACATTGCCGATCACCTTTACGATAGTTGCATAGGTTACCGGATCATGGATTTCAACTGTGATGCGGTCGGCTACCAAAGCCCCCCATTTGGGAGTAAAGTTGACACCGTCAAAGGCATAGGCATTGTTCATCACACCGCCTCCTGCATAGAGTCCCTCTAAATAAACAGTTAATGTAAGTGGGGTGTAGACTATGGAACCACCAAAAGCGCCGACCGAAGTCAGTGAAAGGGCCGTAAGCTGGTGCAGTATGGTATTGGCCGGTTCATAGGTCTGAGATGGTGAAGGAACAAAGCGTGAGCAGTAGATCAGGCTTTCATTACCCACCACATCAGATGCCAGATAGTTAAAGGTGGCGTTGCACAGGATGGATGTGATACCGTTCTGTGATACGTTCCAGTAGCGTTTGACATAAGCCAGGGTGTTGGTATCGCCCGGGTATTTGGCGCCCACAAGGTTGACGCCTGCATAAGCACCCGGGGCAAATGTACCTGATGTAAAGTTCAGGGTTGCCGGACTGTATTTAGCGGTGAGGGTATTATCTCCGACCGGGAAAGTAAAGCTGCCTGAGGCTGAGAACATCTTTCTCATCTCGCCTGAACCAGTTGCAACAACCATTTTTGAAGATCCCGGAGTACCGGCGATGGTTGCCGAAGTACCAAGGGTCAGGTTGCTGGTTCCAAGGGTGAGCAAGCCGTTTGTGAATGTGAGTACGCCATTAACAGCCTGGTCGTTGCCGATGCTGAAGCCTGATGCATTGTTCAGTGTAAGGTTACCGAAGACATTTAATCCGCTCACAGCTTGTGTTGTGATACCATTGAGGATGACAGTCCCGGTTCCGAGGGTGGTTACACCCACATTCTGATTTGCCAGGTTACCCTGCAGGGTGATAGTACCAAGGTTGTTCACCGATGATCCGCTGAGGAGTGTGAGGTTGCCGGTAACGGTCAGGTTACAGGAAGCCGCGGTAAGGCCCAGGGAACCGCCTATCGAAAGGTTACCTGTCGCCGTAGGCCAGTTAGGCACACCGGGCGGGATGGTGACGTTGATAAGCGGAGTGGGAACGAGGTAGTCCTGCCAGTTGGAACCGGTTGCCCAGTCGGTGGATGTAAGGCCTGTCCATAAACCGGGTGTTCCTGCACGGATATAACCGGTTTTTGTCATTGTATTCGGACAAGTTGCCGCTGTAACGGTTAGTGCAACTGTATAAAGTCCTCCTGCTGTAAACTGTACCTGCGGATTTTGTGAGTTGGCAGTTGTGCTGCCCACGAAAGTAACTGTTGAGGGTGTGAAGACCCAGCTCCATGTTGTAGCTCCGCCTGCGCTCAGGTCGGTGAAAGTCACCGTCGTATTGAGAGGAGGAGTGAGGTTGTTTGCCGAGAAGTCGGCCACCGGACTCGGGCTCACAGTAACTGTAACGCTGTTGGTGTTTGTACATCCGGTGGAGGTCACAGTTTCCACCAGGGTGTAGATAGTGGTAACTGCAGGAGTGACGGTCGGATTGGCAATGGTTGATGTAAATCCGACCGGATTGGACGTCCAACTGTATGTATTGCCAGCGACAGCAGTTGCTCCCAGCTGGGTGCTAATGCCTGAACAGATTGTCCTGTTGGAACCTGCAACAGCAGCCGGAAGTGGATTCACAGTGACGATCACGGTGTTGCTGTTTGTACAACCGGTAGCGGTGATGGTCTCGGTTACAGTATATGATGTGGTAACCAATGGTGTCACTGTTGGATTAGCGGTTGTCGAAGTAAATCCAGCGGGATTTGAAACCCAGCTGTATGTGCTTCCTGCAACTAAAGCAGCCCCGATTTGTGTGCTTGCGTTCAGACAGATCGCCCTGTCGGCGCCTGCAACGGCAGCCGGTAAAGGATTGACAGTCACAATCACGCTGTTGGTGTTTGTACAACCCGTTCCCGTAATTGTTTCAACCAGGGTATAGGTTGTGGTGACCAGCGGAGTGACGGTAGGATTAGCCAATGCAGAAGTAAAGCCCACAGGCACTGAAGTCCAGCTGTAGGTATTTCCAACCACTGCGGTTGATCCAAGCTGTGTGCTCTGGTTAAGGCAGATGGCCCTGTTGGCACCGGTAGCGGCAGCAGGTAATGGGTTGACAGTAATTGTCACGCTGTTGGAATTGGTACAACCGGTCGCGGTAACCGTTTCAACAAGAGTGTATGTTGTGTTCACAAGCGGTGTCACCGTAGGATTAGCGGTGGTTGAAGTAAATCCGATTGGAACAGAAGTCCAGCTATAGGTATTACCAACAACGGGGGTCGCCCCGATTTGTGTGCTCGCGTTGAGACAGATTGCGGTATTGGTACCTGCAACAGCAGCCGGTAACGGATTAACTGTCACGATCACGCTATGGGAGTTGGAACAGCCCGTGGACGTGATTGTTTCAGTTACGGTATAGGTTGTTGTCACAAGCGGTGTTACGGTTGGATTAGCCGAAGCCGAAGTAAATCCGGCCGGAACTGATACCCAGCTATAGGTGCTTCCAACAACTGCAGTTGCACCGATCTGCGTGCTTACACCGATGCAGATCGCCCTGTCGGTACCTGCAACAGCTGCAGGTAAAGGATTAACTGTCACGATTACACTATGGGTATTGGTACAGCCAGATGCCGTGACCGTTTCAACAAGAGTATAGGTTGTTGTAACCAGCGGACTGACCGTAGGATTAGCGGTGGTTGAAGTATATCCAACGGGAACTGAAGTCCAGCTGTAGGTATTCCCCACAACGGCTGTAGCTCCGATCTGTGTACTTGCATTCAGGCAGATTGCCCTGTCGGTACCTGCAACAGCAGCCGGTAACGGATTGACTGTCACGATCACGCTATGGGTATTGGTACAGCCAGTGGCGGTAACCGTTTCAACTAGAGTGTAGGTTGTTGTCACCAGCGGTGTCACCGTAGGATTAGCTGTGGTTGAAGTATATCCAACCGGAACTGAAGTCCAGCTGTAGGTATTACCTATTACTGCAGTAGCCCCGATCTGTGTACTTGCGTTTATGCAGATCGCCCTGTCGGTCCCTGCAACAGCAGCCGGTAGAGGATTCACGGTAACGATCACGCTATGGGTATTGGTACAGCCAGTGGCGGTAACCGTTTCAACAAGAGTGTAGGTTGTTGTCACCAGCGGACTGACTGTAGGATTGGCGGTGGTTGAAGTATATCCAACGGGAACTGAAGTCCAGCTGTAGGTATTCCCAACAACTGCCGCAGCCCCGATCTGTGTGCTTGCATTAAGGCAGATCGCCCTGTCGGTTCCTGCAACAGCAGCCGGCAGAGGATTCACGGTAACGATCACGCTATGGGTATTGGTACAGCCAGTGGCGGTAACCGTTTCAACAAGAGTATAGGTTGTTGTCACCAGCGGTGTCACGCTGGGATTTGCAGTAGTTGAAGTATATCCAACGGGAACTGAAGTCCAGCTGTAGGTATTACCCACCACGGCGGTTGCCCCGATTTGTGTGCTTGCGTTCAGGCAGATTGCCCTGTCGGTACCTGCAACAGCAGCCGGCAGAGGATTAACCGTGACAATCACGCTATGGGTATTGGTACAGCCTGTAGCAGTAACCGTTTCAACAAGAGTATATGTTGTTGTAACCAGAGGAGTAACTGTCGGATTAGCGGTTGTTGATGTAAATCCCGCAGGAACCGAAGTCCAGCTGTAGGTATTGCCAACAACAGCGGTTGCCCCGATTTGTGTGCTTGCGTTCAGACAGATTGCCCTGTCGGTCCCTGCAACAGCAGCCGGTAACGGGTTTACTGTCACGATTACACTATGGGTATTGGTACAGCCAGATGCCGTGACCGTTTCAACAAGAGTATAGGTTGTTGTAACCAGCGGACTGACCGTAGGATTAGCGGTGGTTGAAGTATATCCAACGGGAACTGAAGTCCAGCTGTAGGTATTTCCAGCCACTGCGGTTGCTCCGATCTGTGTACTTGCGTTCAGACAGATGGCCCTGTCGGTTCCTGCAACAGCAGCCGGCAGAGGATTAACCGTCACGATCACGCTATGGGTATTGGTACAGCCTGTAGCAGTAACGGTTTCAACAAGAGTATATGTTGTTGTCACCAGCGGTGTCACGGTGGGATTTGCAGTAGTTGAAGTATATCCAACGGGAACTGAAGTCCAGCTGTAGGTATTACCCACCACGGCGGTTGCCCCGATTTGTGTGCTTGCGTTCAGGCAGATTGCCCTGTCGGTACCTGCAACAGCAGCCGGTAAAGGATTAACTGTCACGATTACGCTATGGGAGTTGGAACAGCCCGTGGCCGTGATTGTTTCAGTTACGGTATAGGTTGTTGTCACAAGCGGTGTCACCGTTGGGTTAGCCGAAGTCGAAGTAAAACCGGCCGGAACTGAAACCCAGCTATAGGTACTTCCCACCACTGCCGTTGCGCCGATCTGTGTGCTTGCGTTGAGGCAGATAGCCCTGTCGGCTCCTGCTGCTGCAGCGGGTAAAGGATTTACAGTAACGATCACACTGTTGGTGTTGGTACATCCAGTTGCCGTGACCGTTTCAACAACAGTGTATGATGTATTTACTGTTGGTGATACGGTTGGGTTAGCCGAAGTTGAAGTGAAACCTGCAGGTGTCGAAGTCCATGAATAAGTGCTCCCGACAACTGCCGTTGCTCCCAGTTGTGTGCTTGCTCCGGTGCATATGGCCCTGTCGGCTCCTGCTGCTGCGACCGGAAGAGGATTCACGGTGACATTATATACAGTTGGTGTAGTTGCATTGCAACCTGCAGCGTTGTTATAATTTACGCTGACGGTCTGAGCGCCGGCCGTACTCCAGGTAACGGTAACTGTATTGTCGGTGGATGTGCCACCTGCGGTGATCGTACCACCTGCCGAGACTGCCCAAACATAGTTTGTTCTTGCGGTCTGAGTGGTATATACAACCCCGGTAGTTCCGGCACATAAACTGTTTGTACCTGTGATTGTCGGTATGGGCCGTGCATTCACGGTCACGCTGTAACCCGTCGGGAACTGTGCTGTACATCCGTTTCCATTGACATAATTTACGTTAACGGTCCTGGCTCCTGCGGTAGTCCAGGTTACAGTAATGGAATTAGTGCCTGTCCCTGCAGTGATAGTACCGCCGGTTGAAACCGACCATGCGTAACTGCTCATCGAAGCTTCAGTAGTATATATGTTTCCTGCAGTACCTGCACAAACCGAATTAGGACCAGTGATTGTAGGTACAGGAAGTGCGTTGACGGTTACATTATATACTGTTGGTGTAACTGCAAAGCAGCCGCTGGCATTCTTATAGTTGACGCTTACAGTGCGGGCTCCTGCCGTCGTCCATGTTACTGTAACGGTATTGCTTGTAACTGTTCCGCCTGCAGTGACTGTACCACCGGCTGAAACAACCCAGGTATAGTTTGTTTTTCCCGATTCGGTGGTATACACGTTACCCGTGGTTCCTGCACAAACGCTGGCATTTCCTCCGAGGGTGGGGACAGGCGCTGCATTCACAGTAACAGGATAGGATGTAGGTGCAACAGCGGTACAGCTGTTCGCATTAAGGTAATTTACACTGATACTCTGGGCTCCTGAACCGTTCCAGGTAACAGTAGCTGTATTATCCGTAGCTGTTCCTCCGGCGGTGATTGCTCCACCTGCAGATACCGTCCATGCATAGCCGGTCATGCCTGCTTCGGTTGTGTAGACAGTTCCTGTCGTTCCCTGGCAGAGGGTGGCTGTTCCGGTTATTGAAGGAACGGGAAGAGGATTGACTGTAACAGCATAAGAAGTCGGCACTGCAGCCGAGCAGCCTCCGGGAATTGTATAGTTTACACTCACCGTTTTGGCGCCTGCAGTAGTCCAGCTTACGGTCACGGTGTTATCGGTGACCGTTCCGCCCGAGGTAATAGTACCCCCGGCCGAAACAGTCCATGTATAATTTGAGAAACCTGTTTCAGTTGAATAGACTATGCCTGTGGAACCAACACATAATGAATTTGTCCCTGTAATTATAGGGGTTGGACCTGTAACCACATTCACGGCATATACTGTAGGGGCGGCAGCACTGCATCCGCCGGCATTATTATAATTTACGCTGACCGACTGGGCTCCGACAGTATTCCAGGTCACGGTGACTGTATTGTCCGTGGCGGTTCCACCAGAGGTAATGGTCCCCCCGGCTGAAACTGTCCATGCATAAGCCGACTGACCGGCAAGGGTGGAATAGACATGGCCGGTAGTGGCAGCGCAGACTGTAGCGCTCCCGGTAATAGCCGGTGTGGGTATTGGAAGGACAGTAACCAGGTAGGACGTAGCGGAAGCAGAAGCGCAGCCTGCAACGGAAGTATATCCGACGCTGACTGATTGAGCGCCGAGGGTGCCCCATGTTACGGTAACGGTATTATCCGTTGATGTGCCGCCTGAAGTGATCGTTCCGCCTGCAGAGACTGTCCAGGTATAAGCCGACATTCCTGCCTCGGTCGTGTATACATTCCCTGTAGAATTGATACATACATTGGCACTGCCTGTCACACCCGGAACGGGGAGAGGATTGACTGTCACAGGGTAAACTGTGGGAGCGGCAGCAGTGCAAAGATTTGCGTCGGCATAATTGACGCTTACACTCCGGGCACCTGCTGTATTCCAGGTAACGGTCACTGTATTGTCGGCTGTTGTGCCACCGGCAGTGATGGTACCACCTGCTGAAACCGTCCAGGTATATCCTGTCTTTCCGGTTTCGGTGGTGTAAATATTACCTGTTGATCCCACGCAAGCCGATGCATTACCCGTGATGCCGGGTGTCGGCAGGGGATTTACAGTAACCGGATAGGAAGTAGCAGTGGGTGCGGAAACACCAACTGAGTTCTGGAAATTAACAGAAACAGTCTGAGGTCCTGCTGTGACCCAGGTAACCGTTACCGTATTGTCGGTGAGGGTACCTCCGGAAGTAATTGTTCCCCCGGCTGACACTGACCACACATAATTGGATTTTCCCGACTGAGTGGTATAGACATTTCCCGCAGTATTCTGGCATATTGTTGCCGGACCGGTAATCGTGGGCGATGGCACCAGGTCGAAAGTCATGTCGAGCCCGTAAACCACTTCGGCAGATGTGGTCGAAGCGCCCTTGATCCTGTAATGGTAAAGGCTGTTTGGCGTGAGTCCTGTGAGTGCTGCACTAGTAGCAGTGAGAGCGATTGATCGTATCGGGGTCACCGCAGCGACGGCAGAACTTCCGTAGCCAGTTGTCAGTCCGTAATCAAATGACATAGCAACAACTTCATTATTCGAGTTGATGTTCCCATTTACCGTTGCTCCGGTCTGACCGATTGAAGTTGCTGCCAGTGTATTGATTGCTGTGATAGGCAGGGTGAATTCATAAACGCCTATATCCGGCGGATTGGTTCTTGTGACATTCGCCAGGTCAGTTGCAATACCTGCAATGGTCACACCAAGGTTGTTGAAGGCCTGCACAGTTGTGTGAAGGTCGGTATTTGATGTGAAGGTCGGGTTCACATTTACCGAACCCAGGTCCATTGGGATAGCCTGCCATGTCGCAAAGTTTGCTTTTGCAACGCCGTAAAAACCAAACGCGGCTCCCGCGGTATAGAATTCATTGAGATTTGAAACAAAGGAGCCTGCAGTTGCAACATATATTGCATAATGGGACCCGGTACCTCCTGTCCTCTGGTTTGAGAATATGTTATTATTGACAATATACCCTGCTGTTGCGCTGGTCCTGTAGAATGCATAGGTTGAAGCTGCGCCTGCAGGAGTGCCATACAGGTTAATGGAATTAAAATAAAATCCAGAGGTTCCTGCGGTAGCAGATGCATCATAGAAACCATACAGAGTCGGGTTGGTTGATGTGCCACCGTTCAATGCGATAAGGTTGTTCGAGTATTCGTTCGTGGCATATCCGCCGGCATTGTAGATCCCGTAAATAACCGGGGTTGCACCTGCCACTGAACCTCCGATACTGAAGATCTTGTTTTGCCTGATGTTTCCGCCGTAAGACTGGATCGCTCTGATTTGGGGGCTTCCGCTTGCAGCGCTCAGTGTCATGTTGGCAATGGTATTCTGGTCAATGTTGCATGCAGCGGTTGGAGTTGCATTATAAATACCGTACAACGTACCGCCTCCTGAAAGCTGAGTTGAATTGGGTGTGGAAACGCTGCCTATCGTGTTTCCAGTAATATTGGCCACACCGCTGATATTTTCAATTCCGATAAAACTGGAACCGCCCGATAGGTTGAAACCTGCAACAGTATTCCCCGATATTGTGCTGGCCGGAGCTGTCCCACCCTGGAAATAAATACCGACGCTTGAATAAGTAGTGCCCAAGGTGCCTGTCCATGTGCCTGCACAGTTAGGTCCTGAACCCCCTATGAAGTTGCCCGAAATATTATGTCCGCTTCCGCCGACAATATAAATCATATTGTGCGGGCAGATAGGATTCTGCCCTGTCTCCATGTAAAAGCTGTTGCCGGTGATCACGCAGCCATTCGCTACAGCACCAAGGTAGATACCGTAACTTGCCGGGTCTGATGCGAAACTTGTTTTGAAGTTGTAGAAATTATTATTCGTAATAGTCATGCTGTTGGTGACGGTGTTCGAATAGACCCCGGCTCTCAGGGCACCAGGGTTTGTCCCTCGGTTATCCCTGAAATCGTTTCCCGTAATAGTTATCGAATTTGTGCCGGTTCCCATCACGACTTCAGCTGCAAACCAGGCATAAGAATTGGATTCAAAGATCGAATTCTTAACGGTACAGTTAAGGGAGCCGTTGTCAAACTGGATAACCGGACCGCAGCCATTGATGGCCGCATATGAATTACGGAAGGTGAGGAGTTTTGTTCCTCCGTCGACAGTCACCCTGCTTGCACCATGGAAGAGAATTAAAGGAATGGTATAGGCAGTGGTAGAACCAGAAACCACGTGAGCCACTCCGTCGCCCTGGATAGTTAATGTCAATGTACCTGCATTAGGACCTTCCTCGATGACGGTATTCAATGCATTGGTACCAGGTTCGACAATATCTGTTTTAATTGTGGCAACCACGTTGGAAGTTAAGACACCTGCATTAATAGCTGCAAATAAACCTCCTGAAGCCAGCGTCCCTGTGAGTGTTGTATAGGTATATCCCGTGCCGACGTTCACAGCCGAAGCAATTGTAGGAGTGATCGTATAGCTGTTAGGCGTGGTCGGGGCGGTCATGCCTGTGGTGGCAACACTTGTTCCCGATGCACCAGCTCCCGGGTTAAACGTTACATTGGGAGTCGTCGCCATATCCTGTGCAACGACAAAGTATTGGATCACATCCCCTATGATAACCGAGCCTCCGTTGATGATGGAATAGTTTATAGTAAAGTCAAAAGGTGTAACGCTGTTGTTTGCTTCGACCCACTTCCAACCATTATTTGCGCTGGTATTTCCTGCAAATGCGTTGGCATCTGTTGATTTTTTAAAGTACAGCCTGGGCTTGGTCCCGGCAGTGGTATTTACGCCGGTGAAGTTATCAGTAATGGCTGCAAAGTTAACTGTGGTACGGTTTGTTACATACCCTGTGTTGAGCAGGTTTGTGTAGCTGATGATCGGTAAGAAAATATCCTGGGCGGCTCCCGGAGGAGTGAAGTTTCCGGCATATGCTCCGATATCAACAGGAGTGAGTCCGCTTCTTGCTGCTCCTGTAAAATCATCGGTAACGCTTGCTATTGCAGTACCATTTGCCTCGGCAGGAGTAAGATTCATCGGGTGCAGATCCATTGTTGCCATTGCAGCAGCAGGATTTGTAAGCAAAGGGTTCCCGAAACCGGAATGCAGTTCAAAACCTGGCAGAGCTGCCTGCAAATTCAGCGGGCTTAACTGGTCAGTAGCGCCGATGATGGCAAGTTTACCGTCGGTTGTCGATTTATTATAAATATTGTAATCGCTGAGATAATTGGTCGTGAGTGCTGTTGCAGGGAGCTTCAAAACATAGTTCAGAAGGTTTGCGACTGCATTGGTCCTGGCATTGACGAAGATGTTGTTTCTGATGTCTTCGATACTGTGAGTGTTCAGGTTGAACGCATAGGTGTTTACAGCGCCGGCAGCGACATTTGAACCACCGATATACACGGTATTGAAGTAGAAATTGCCGTTGCTTGATGAATTCTTGTATATACCATTGATCTGGGCAGTACTCGTTATTGAGTTCCCAAGTTTATCAATACCAAGGCGGATGAGGTTATTCTGGAAATTGGCATATCCCGCATTATGGTAGAAACCGGTTTGAACTGCGGCTGCGGATGAGGTTATGAAACTGTGGATAAGGTTTTTATCGATCTTGTTGGTTGCGGTTGTCGAGGCATTGAAATAAATCCCAATGACATTAACAGCTGCAGTGGCTGCGGTATTCACCAGGTCATAAACGACATTGCCGGTGATGTTCAGTAGTGTTGCACCTGTAGCTCCTATGTCGATACCGTTCAGGTTTGTAACACCGGTGGTAGGCTGGGGAGTCGACAGTGAATAAACGTTATTTGTGGTAACATTGACCGTGGTCCCCGAAGAAAGGTAAATACCCCTCATAGCACCTCCAGAGGTGAAAGTCATGCCACTGTTCATGTTGGCAACAGTATTGCCGCTTATCGTTGAAGTGGTCGCGGAAGAAGAGATCCCGTATACATTCTGGGCGTTTGCCGCAGTGCTTTCGTTTCCGGCATTGATACTGTTTGCAGTGGTTGTGCTTCCGATCACGTTTGTGGCAATGGTGGCAGTGGTAGCTGAAGTGTTGATACCGGTAATGCTGGTGCCGATGGCGGTGGTACCGCTCAGCAGCGCAGTGATAGAACCGATATTGTTGTTTTCGATACGCATCGTGGTGCCTGCAGTAGTGATCCCGTTTATCTGGGCTGCCCCCGTGGTAGTATAATACGTAACCTTGATATTATCGTTCCCGGTATTGCTTCCGATAAGGTTTGCTCCGTCGGAACCGATGTTTGTGCTTCCGGCTGGTGCGTTGATACCTGTAAACGTCGAGAGAGTTGACTTCCAGTCAAAATTCTGTACCTTATTATTATATATCTTGCTGATGGCTGTAGTACCTGCATTGAGGTATATTCCCGTAAAGTTATACGCTGCAGGAGTGGTTGCCGATACAGTCCAGGTTCCGGTAATGTTCGGACCGCTTCCGCCGATATTGTTGTTGAATATCTGGTAGGTGTTCAGGGTCCCTGCCACATAAATGCCATAGGTCGTCCCTGCCGCTCCGGTATAAACAGTGGTCTGGTAAAAGTTATTTCCGCTGATCACGGCAGCATCTGAACCACTGGTAAGATAAATTCCGCCCCCGATCTTATAATCGTAGAAATTGTTGTTGGTGATGGTGGCGCCGTTGGCTAAGCCAGTGGTATAAAGACAGTTTCCTGCCGAAACAGAGCCGTCGAAATTACAGTTGCTTACAGTCAGGTTGTTATTGCCCGCACTTGGTGCACTTAATGCAAGTATACCGCTGGTTGCAGTGGTATTGGAGCCTTTCAGGATGCAGTTCAGGAATTGGTTGTTCTGGGCATCACCTGTGAGACTAACAGTAGGCGTGGTGGTTGCAGTATTTGTAAACTGCAAAAATCGACCTGAACCAGCTCCACCGGCACGGCCGTCAAACGTCACATAATCCGCCCCAGTATTGGTCAGAATATTCCCGGCAGCAGAAAAGTTAATAACTGTAGCAACTGTTGGGGAAGGCCTGAAGGTAACAGTTGCAGAAGCGCTACTTACCATATAGGTCGACAGTGTGATTGGAAAAACTTCGATAGCAGGAAGATAATCATCCTGGAATTCGAAGATCACATTTCCCGAAAGGGTTACGTCTGATGCTGCATCGGCTGCATTCTGGAATGTGGGATACCATCCGGCATAGCCTGCATACGGACCGTTGGGTCCGATAGCATAGATCCCTGGTGCGAAAGAACCCTGGGTCCCAATGCGGAAATACGTACCTGTGGTAAGGTTCGAATAATCAAGGGCACTCCTTGAAGAGATAGTTCCTGTTCCAAGAATACCCCCGACAGAATTGTAGGGGCCTGAAAAATTGTTTGCCTGCCCAAGGCGGTTGGCGGCGACCATCCCTGCTTCGGTGATCCTGATCTGCGAACTGGTAACAGTAACGCTGTTCAGGTTCCCGCTGAGTTCCCACATTTTATCTGTATTGATTGTGGCCAGGCCGGTACCGGCTGTTCCCGGGTATGGACCAGCGTCGAAGGCCTCGGCAGTGAACGTTGCGTTACCGGTTCCGCCAGTGGTAATGCTCTGAAATTCAAAAAGACGATATGCGGTTTTTCCGATCGGAAATTTGTAGTTCAGGGCAACTGCAGTGTTAGGAATGGTACGTGTGAGAGGCCCGTTAACATAGGCGGTTGCACTTCCACCTGTGATATTGGCAACGCCTGTGCCTGCTACCGTCATGCTGTTCGAACTTGTAGTGGTAAGGATACCGGCAGTTAGAGCAAGGGTTGTACAGCTGACGGCCTTATCGAGAGTAAGCCCCGATGTATTGTTAACCGTAAATGTTCCTAAAAGTGTAGCAGCAGGTAATTCAACAGCTGTTGAATAGGCAGCCGCCGGAGTGGGAGCATTGTAAGTATAATTGATCGTTGTGACGCCTCCCAGGGCAAAAGTCGGTGTTATTGAAAGTGATCCGCTCGACCTGATAAGTGCAAATGCTGTTGAGGAGGCCGAACGCCCAATGGTAAAAGTGGATACGTTTGTCGTTCCCAAAGTTCCGGCGGTTAGTGTGAGTCCGGTTGAAACTCCCGCGTTTACCTGAAGATCGACCGAAGGCGTTGCCACGGAAGTATTATTTAGTGTTATATTCCTGATAATGGAATTAGTAAAAGTTCCGGTGCCGGAGACCACTTGTTGTGTTGTGCCTGCGAAAACAAGACTGCTGGCGTTGTTATCATCACCATTGAAAGTGCCGTTATTGACAATATTTCCATTCAATGTAAGAGCAAAGCCATTTAACAGGAACTGGTTAGCTGTTCCGCTGTTGATCGTTAAAAGTGTTCCGATGCTTATACCGGCATTCCTAACTACACGCGTGGTTAGAACCGAACTCGTTTTGTTATTTACGATAACGGTCCCGACAGGTACGTTGCTTGCAATACTGAAACCATTTGCGGTTCCGGCCTTATCGCTAACGCCATCGCCTAACCGCAGTGTCAGTCCTGAAAGGTTAAACGTTCCATTTGATAAAGAAGCGTTAAAACAGTTGGCATAGGTGCCGGATGCAATAAGCGGAGGGTCGACGATGGTTATCGTACCGCCGGTTATCTGGACATTTGTGGTAATCAGGAAATAACTTTCAAGACTCAGTGCCCAGTAGGAAGTAAGGTTGCTCCCGGCCTGGGGATAAATATTGAGATTTCCTGCGCTCATGGTCGTATTTGTTCCATAGGCTACCTGCAGACTGCCATAAATATTCATGACCGCATTGGGTCCGTCGAGGGTAAGGTAA
The DNA here is from genome assembly GCA_037134895.1 of Bacteroidota bacterium. Classification (GTDB taxonomy): domain Bacteria; phylum Bacteroidota; class Bacteroidia; order Bacteroidales; family FEN-979; genus CAIRDP01. The sequence goes on along the minus strand of JBAXLI010000041.1, from coordinate 17,971 downwards.
GTGGTAGTTCCGCCGAATGAATGAATATCACTTCCTGATCCGTAACTAAAAGTGCCTGCAGTGATCTGTAACCTTCCCCCGGAATTAACGAATAATCGGCCGGCAGCAGCCGCGGTGCCAGCTCCGACTTCTGAGACGGAACAAGCTGAATTGTTTAACCATAGTCTGCTTGCTGCAGTAAGTATCGTTTGTCCTGCATAATACGGCGTCAGTGTTGAAGCACTTGACAGTTTGAAAGTACCTGAAGTGAGAATAAGTCTCATTCCTGCAGATGCCGGAGGCACAATGGTGATAACTGATGTAGCTTCGAGTATAGAGGTATAATCTGTTCCTTTATTTACCGTGAGAGTATAAAAATTAATCGTTGTTCCAGTTCCGGATATTGAGTTGGCTGATGTGCCGAAAAAGGTCACAGGAACGGCAGCTGTTGCAAAAACATTCATGTTGAATATTCCGTTCACGGCAAGGTTACCGCCGACACCCGTCGCGGTAGACCCTCCTATATTAAGGGCATGTGTGATCACAGTCCCCGAGGCAGGGGAGGTGAAACTCCCCGTCGCACCAACAGTGACATTTCCGCTCACGGTGAGCGCACTCACAATTGTTGCATGGTAGGTCAGAGAACCATTTACTGTAAGGTTTCCGGAAACAAGCCCGGCCGCATTTACCGTCATAGTATGCGTAGCCCGGATTTCCGTTGCGCTTGTGGCTGTCGGCAGCTGTCCAGAGATGGCAGCAACCCAGGCAGAACCATTATAAGTTTCCCATGCATTAAAATCATTCCAATTTCCGGTACCTCCTGTTTTGGAGCGGAAGTCACCTAAAACCTGGGCCTGGAGATTGATAGCCAGAAATAATGCGAAAACGAGTAATGTGTAAACCTTTTTCATATGGTAATTTTTATTTGGTAATTTTTTTTTCAGATCAGAATTAAAACAGAATCCCCTGTGAACCCGGGCGAAATTTTCCCAGTTCTCCTATAATCAAGAAGTTAAATATTATCTAATGATATCCCACGACACGGGCTATTGGTTGCATATGCAACATAAGGCGTAGCAAAAAAAAGGCAGACCTATAACAGGTCTGCCTGATCTTCAACTGCAACACTTTCGTTTTCCTTCTCCTTCTTATCCTTCCTGGCCTTGTACAGCTTTTTCCCACCATACGCCGCGCCCATCGCAAGAAGGATGCCAAGACCGCCATCGATAGGCGCGCCCACAGGTGTTCCTCCACCGCCACCGGTGCCGCCTCCACCTGTTGGTGGTCCAGGAGGATCAGCGACAGTAAGAAGAGGAATTATAATGAACAACATGACTGTAATTAGTGTCAGTAACTTTTTCATATGTGAAGATTTATTAATTATTCAATAAAATTTGATAATAAAACAATTGTGCTACTGGATAAACACCTTTCTTGACAATGTCTGGGAGTCCCCAACAACTTTAACTATATAATATCCGGACATAAGGTTTAAACTTATTTTGTTCAGCGAATTACCTGTAATAGGTTGCCTGTGTATTTCAGAGCCCAGTATATTATATACAATGATATCTCCATTTATAGTTTCAGGAATGTTGACATAAATATCTTTTGCATAAGAATATATTTTGATGTTTCCGGATTCTTTTTGGTCAACACCTAAAGCTGCAAAATGAAGGTTAAATCTATGTTCTGGTTCACTTGGATCAGCGTTAAATGTATACGTCGGATTGGACTTTAGATCTTGTTTGTTCCCTGTAACAAGGTCTTCCAAATAGAAATTAGTTCCAGAAGCAAAAGATTCAAAATCGGATGCTTTTATTGTAAAGTTTCCTGCAGTGCCCGGTAAAAATCCAACTTTAACTATTGGATACACGCTTAAAGTTGGTAAGGAGAGTATTGACAATTCAGTATTCTGCTTATATGTGAAAAGTTGCGGTGCAATCACGCTACCCATCATTTTGTATGCATCGAGGCCAACATTAAAATCATCTGTGGCATCTGGAAGAAAGCGAACTTGGGTTTGATCCCAATAGCTGTTACCTTCGACTCTAAGTGTTAATAAATCAGTAACAGTTGACTTATAAAATGTTGTTGCTGAATGTGTCCTGTTTAAATTAGGTATTGTAAACGAACCAGAGCCCGATAAAACCCTAACAAAAAACCCCTGTTCAGCCGCTATTATACCTGTGCCTGTGGAACGAGCCAAAGAAATATAAGCTGAACCATTCCAATACCATGCGAAATCATCAAGATTAGTAATAGAAATACTGTTATCCCATTTAATGGCACTAGGGAATGGATTACCTTCAAGATTAAAACCAGAATACGTGGTTGCTCCGGTTCTAGTTAGTCCAGTGATTGTTTGATCACCTGTATTTAAACTTCCTGTAAAAGTTGCAGTAATGCCAGGGCTTGCCGGAGCAACCATATATCCTTTGCCTAATGTCAGATTTTCGTACGGTAGCGTTAAATCCACCCAGGATTGTGCGGTTTCATCCCATTTATCCATTAGGGAGCCATTGAATAAACTATTTGAAGGATTAAGCACAGGGGCAGATACAATATGATAAGTTGTGGCTAATGTTGGGGGACCTGACGTCCAATCGCCAGTCATATATCTTTGGACCTGGCAATTTGCAGCGCCTGTTCCTGAAATGGTCCCGACGGTAATGAGTGATCCGGCACCTGTTCCGTCAGATTGAATTGTAATGGGAGCAGATGATGTCGTGCCTATGACAAGATTCCCATTAACTGTGAGCTGCCCACCTGAGCTGATTGTTAAACTAGTCGTTCCATTATCAATTGTAAGATTCCCGCATGTTGCTGCACTGCCACCAGATGTGGATACAACTGGGGCATTGGTGACTCCATACCCTTCGATATAAATCAAAGAAGACGATGAAGGAGGGAAAGCAATGGTAGATGGATTTTGAACCCAATTTCCCTGAGTTAACCACGCTTGATCTGTTGTCCCTTTCCAATTAAGAGCCTGGCACATGTAGTTATTTGAGGGTAAAAAATTGTTATTTGTGATTGGTTCTCTTGGAGCATGTGAACTTGAATTAGTAGTATTGACAGGTGTTCCTGTTGCACCTGGAGTTGCATAAATGATAGTTTTTCCTAATACATCAAAATCTGCCACCATCTGAAGCTGAACGCCTGCAGGGAATGGTGTAATCGAGCCTCCTGTATGGTGGACAACCTGAAATGTCCCAATTCGTGTTCCTGAACCGGTGGCAGTGTAAGGGATGAGTGTACCACTAGAAGAAGCCGCAGGACCTGGAATAACCATATCAAAATGTGTTCCATCAACCCTAAAAATAATGTTTGTCGCTGGTAGGAAACCTGAAGGCAAGTCCGAGGAAAGAGAAACATATGTTCCAGTAAAAGTTCCGGCTGTATTCCCGACATTATTTAACTCAAAACCAAGCTGATAATTGTTTAAATATAACAGATTGCCCGAATTCGTGCTATATATGTAAACATCAAATTGTAAAGTATTTACGTCTGTCAGGTGGTCATTTCTTAAATCACATTGGTAGGGATATGATCCGGTTCCTGCTGAGTAAGTTTTAAACGCTAAATACCCTCCATATACTTTCCCTGAGCCATTATCTTCAAATGCACGTATGTAATAATTTGTATTTGAATTTAAGGCGGTGGCAGAATCTTCTGTAAATCCAGTTCCTGTAGAAGGAGTAATAGGATAAAATCTAATAAAATTGTGAGCACTATCTGAAAGTTCAATTCCTCTGCCTACAGATCCACCGGCAGTAACCGTATACCCACAAGTCGCATGATTCTTTGTAATATTTATAACATAATCGGTTGTCACCTGCCCCATCGCTGTTGCCCCCGCCAGAACCAGGAGCAATAAGATCAGGCTTGTTTTGAAATTGTATTGCTTTTTCATAAGCGATTGTATTTATTGTTAACTCGTTAACTAGTATTATTTTGTGCTTTCTTTATGTTGGTTTTGTGTAAATGCTTGAAGTTTTGAGAATAATTTATTTCTGTAATAATTGTCGCCTAAATATAGTTAATAAATTAACGGATGTCAAGTAATTGACTATTTGATTTTCAGAAAAGTGTAAATCCCGGACTTCATTATATCTCATCAGGCCACTTCTGAATGAAAATAATTTATCTGAATTTGAGGTATAAATCATATGCTTAAATTTTCCATAATGAGCCCTTCTCACAGGAGCAACAAAATTAGATTGTCATATAATTGTACACAAGAGAGAGTTTACCGTTGATATTGGGTAAAGAATACGTTAAATTTGATATATTCACTTTTTACTATGCGTATAAATACTTAACTTTGAATTCTCAAATTATTGAGATTCGTTCTAAATTGTTCCAATGTGTTGTTAGATTGTGAGTTATGATTCCACTGGAAAAATGCATCAAAATCATCATAGTTGAAGACCATGTTATTTTCAGGGAGGGTATAAAAAAGGTTCTTGCCGAAATAAGTGGGGTTGAAGTTATTGCCGAAGCCGAAAACGGGGAACAATTCCTTGCATTCCTCGAAAAAGGCAAACCTGATATCGTCCTCATGGACCTTAAAATGCCTGTCATGGACGGCATGGAAGCCACCGAAAGAGCCCTGAAACTTTATCCCGATCTGAAGATCATTGTCCTCACGATGTTCGGCGATGAGGAATACCTGTATTCAATGGTCCTTAAAGGTATCTACGGATATCTCCTGAAAACCACATCCCTCACCAACCTCGAAAGGGCCATCCGCATGGTATCAAACGGGCAGCAATACTATACTCCTGAACTGAACGGGATGCTGGCGAAAAAACTCAGGCAGTTCTCTACCAATGAAATTCCCACCTTTAGCGGCAAGGAAAATGAATTGCTGAAACTGCTTTGCAAAGGCCTGTCAACCGAGGAAATGGCCGAAAAATTATGCATGAGCAAGCGTACCATCGAAGGCTACAGGGCCAAGCTTCTGCAAAAGACAGGCCTTTCGAATACCATAAACCTGGTGATCTATGCCATCCGCAATAAGCTGGTAAACCTTGAGGAAATGGAAACCGGCAAGTGACATTTACCTCATGAAACGATCTGCTGCTCAAACTGACCTCGATCTCCTGTCGGCCTTGTTCGAGGATCTTCCGATCCCTGTATGGGTTAAGGATATAGATCACCGCCACATCCTGGCCAACAAAGCTTATTATAGTCATTTCAACCTGAAAAGAGAGGACCTGATCGGCACAACCTATATGCCTGCCTTGTCCATCAGCAGGAAGAAAAAAATCATCGAAGCCGAAAAGCAGGTATTGCTTACAGGCATTCCTGATGTGAATTTTTTGCGGATGACATTCCCCGATGGTAAACGTCATAAGATCGCGATCACGAAATCACTCATCCGCACAAAGAATAAAAATTTATATATCCTTGCCGTACTGGATGATGTTACCGAGAAGGAATCCCTGCTGAAACGTCTGAAGGAAAGCGAGAAAAAGTATAAAACGATCTTTGACCTTTCGCCTGAGGGAATTGGCATCAACCGGCTTGCCGACCGGATGCTGCTTGATGCCAACTCAGCCCTGGTCAATGCGTTCAGCATCCCGAAAAAGAAAATAATCGGGACCAGCGGTTCTTCTTTGTTCAGGCTGGAGGATATCCCGCAACTGGAATCATTCTTCCCCAGCCTGGTAACAAAAGGCCAGGTTAACAATATCGAGGTGATGCTGATGACCGGCTGCGGCACCAGGCCTAAACCTCACCTGCTTTCGGCACGAATGGTTAACCTTTCGGGAAAAAAGCATGTCATCTGGACTATCAGGGATATTTCAAAGCTCAAACATGCCCAGGAAGTGATACGCGAAAGCGAGGTCCTTTATAAGACCCTTGTGAACAAATCACCCAATCTCATCCTGATCCATATGGGTGAAAAAATTGCATTTGCCAATGATGCAATGATCGCTTTGTCAGGACTGCCAAAACAGGAAATTGTTGGGAAGAATATGTGGGAGTTGCTTAAGGATCCGATAATTGTTCCCAACAATGTGCAAATGCACGAACTCTTTACCGATCCGAAACATCTGCATAAGGTGGTTGAACTCCAGGCAAGGATAGGATCGGGGGGGACCAGGGATTTTGTCATCCGCAGCAGTATTATAAGTTACAAACGCAAGGATGCTGTGATGTCGATCTTCACTGATATCACTGAAACGATAAACGTTGAAAAACTCCTGCTGAATAAGACGATTGAGACCGAGGAGATCGACCGCAAACGGTTTGCTGCCGACCTGCATGATGACCTGGGGCCGATTTTGTCGAGCATCAAGCTGCACCTTGGGCTGATGGAGAAGACCTGCAGCAACGATAAACAGAAGTCAAATATCAATATTTGCCAGGAACTCCTGCAGGAGGCGATTGATAAAATGAGTGTCGTTGCAAACAACCTGATGCCCAGGCTTATCGACAACCATGGTCTGGAGATTGCCGTACGTTCTTTTCTCAAATCGATGTCAAGAGAAGGATTGTTTTCGGCAGAACTTGAGTCGAACCTGGGGAATGAAAGGTTTCCGAGGGAAATCGAGCTGCATTTTTTCAGGATCGTAAGCGAACTGATCAATAATACAATCAAACATTCGGGTGCCAGCAGGGCGAGCGTAGGGCTGCAATTTACAAACGGATTGCTTTCAATGAAATATATCGATAACGGGAAAGGCTATAAACCCGATGATGCCATGAAAAACTCAGGTGGAAGGGGGCTTGCCAATATTGTTCACAGGGCTACTCTGATCCATGCACAAATTGAATTTTCTGTAAAAAAGAATGGCACGGAGGTCAGTGTGCACAAGCGGATCGAATAATCTTCATCCGCATGAATTTATTTAAAGATTTCGTTGTACGTTATAACAACACCATTACCTTTGAGCGGGATTGGTGATGCGGAAACATTAATCCAGGTAACTGCATTATTTTCTTTTACGATACCCATTTCGACATTGCTTACAAGGCGGTTGTTTTTGATCGCTCTAACACTGGCAAATTCTTCTGATGGCATGGGAGAACCATCAGTCCTGATAATCTTCCAATCATTGCTGTCGATCCAGCGTTCACTTTGTTCCTCTTTTGAGATCCCGAGCAGCCTTTCAGCTTCTTTATTCGCTTCTATGATCTTTCCGTTCTCATCGCAAACGGTGACTCCGTATGGAATTGTCTCAAAAAGTAACTGGTATTTTGAGAGGCTCATTTTCAGTGCTTCCTCTCCAAGCTTTCGTTCTGTTATGTCGATCATGATTCCGTTAAAAACCAGCCCATCGCTGGTCTCTGCCGGGTTTGACATCACCTGCAACCATTTAATTTCGTTTTTCGGATTGACTATCCTGGTTTCAACATACCAGTCTGATTTTTCAGTGATTGATTTTTCAAGTGAAGACAGAAACAACAGCCTGTCATCTGGATAAATCCTTGAATTCAGATCAAGTTCGTGAACCTCTGAAAATGAAGATATCCCGAAGTAATCAACAGCTTTCGGGCTGATGTAGGAGAAGCTGTTTGAACCGTCGGGCCAGATGCGCAACTGGAACACGAGCCCAGGAAAATTTTGAACCACATCATGGAAATTTCGTTCACTCTCTCTTAAAGCAAGTTCGGTTCTCCGGCGTTCAAGAATTTCCTTGGCCAGCCGGGTATAGTTCTTTTCGAGGACTTCAGTGTTTGTCTTTATGCTTTCCTCAGCTTCCTTCTTTTCACTGACATCAACCATGGTCACCAGGCATTGGTCTCTATTGTCGGTAGCGATGCCGGTAAGGTGAACAAAGATTACCTGATCGCCCTGTGTTAGCAGTCTGGCTTCACAGGTTTCGCTTTTTTTGCTGTTAAAGACTTTCCCCAGAAAGAGTGCGAAACTTGTTTTGGTATCGTCGGAAATAAAAAAGCCAAGCAAATTATTTGTCAGATTTGAACGATCAATCCCCAGCATGGATGCCGCGCATAAATTCAGATCCATGATCCTGCCGTCTTGTGACAGCGTAAAATAGCCGGTTGGCGCAAAATCGTATAATGCAGTGTATTTCTCAGCAGTAAATTCGGCATGCTCTTTTGCCTCCAGAAGTTCATCGTTCTGCATCTCCAATTCTATCTTGTATGTCTCCAGCTCGTGAACCAGCTTCAAGGTCTCATCTTTGGAAAGGAGCAAATCAGAATCAGAAGAATTATTTTCCAGAAGTTTTTCCGCCTTTTGGCGAAGGATTTTTAAGCCAGGGTTAATATCGGTATTCGTCATCTCTAAATGTGTAGAAGTAAGTTATCCCTGTGATTCGTTTCACAAGGTACAAAGTACGAGAGCATTTGCCACCGGCGAAAGAGTGAGCATACTAATTCTGCCTGAGTATTTTTACGCAAATCCTGCCGTAAAACTCTTCTTATTTTTCAGACTGTTTTTGTTCTTTCCTTATTATTACCTTCCTGTCTGTCTGACCTATTTTTAGTACCTTTGCAACAGATAAATCGGAGATTTTATGAGCGAAAATATTGAACATTGCCGCTGCCTGATCATTGGATCGGGTCCTGCGGGATATACGGCTGCGATCTATGCTGCGCGTGCCGACCTGAAACCCTTGATGTACCAGGGGATGCAGCCTGGCGGACAACTGACCATCACCACCGAGGTTGAGAATTTTCCGGGGTACCCGAAGGGAATTACCGGTCCCGAAATGATGGAGGAATTTAAACAGCAGGCTGAACGTTTCGGCACCGATGTGCGATTTGGAGTCGTTACTTCGGTCGATCTTTCTTCACGACCTTTTATAGTGACGGCGGATGACGGAAAAACGGTCATGGCAGAGACTATTATCATCGCCACCGGTGCATCGGCCAAATGGCTGGGGATTGAATCGGAAAAACATTTTATGGGAATGGGAGTTTCAGGCTGCGCTACCTGCGACGGGTTCTTCTACCGTGGGAAAGAGGTTGCAATAGTGGGTGGGGGAGATACCGCCGCCGAAGAAGCGACTTACCTCGCAAAGCTTTGCAAAAAGGTATTCATGATCCACCGCCGGGGCGAACTCCGTGCTTCAAAAGCCATGCAGCATAAGGTGTTCAGCACTCCCAATATCGAAATGGTATGGGATAGCATTCCCGATGAAGTCCTGGGCGATGACAGCGGAGTAACCGGTATTCGCGTGCGTAATGCCAAAACCGGCGAAACCAGGGATATCACGGTTCATGGGGTTTTCGTTGCTATCGGCCATAAACCCAATACCGAGATCTTCGAGGGCCAGCTTGAACTGGATGAGATGAGCTATGTCAAAACACTGCCAGGTTCAACCAGGACCAGCGTTGAAGGCGTGTTTGCAGCTGGTGACGTACAGGACCATTATTACAGGCAGGCTGTGACTGCTGCCGGGACAGGGTGCATGGCGGCGATAGAGGCGGAGAGATTTTTGACGTCCTGATTGAATACTCGAATAATAGAATACTCGAATTTTGAATGTCGAATGAATTGCGAATCACGTATCACGTGTCACGCCTCTTTTTAGAGAACGAGGTGTTCAGCATTCGTAAACGGTCGGTATAGTGGTTTATATACAGTCGTTTGGCCGGTTCTGTTAAGAAAGAAGATTGGGTCAAGGTGAGAACCTTTTGATTTTCGGTTCGGTACTTGTCGAGTATAGCTCTTATCCGGCTTTCGAGCAGGCCAATCCGCAGACCAAAATCAAAAAAATCATCGTAGGCATAATAGCCCAGGGTTTTAAAACTTTCGCTAACATAGTCATCAGAGAACAATCCATCGCTGAGTGCGAAAAACGAATCGGCGGGAATATGTATGGCTGTGTTGATCAAATCGTAAGCCGGGCTTAGCAGATAATCTCCGCTTGCGGTCTTTTGAAGCGAGAAATTTTTAAGATGGGCATCCCCGTTGCTGAACAAATAATTGAATACAATCCGCTCAAAATATTTTTCAATCTCAACTGCATAAGCCACAACATATTTCTTCATCAGTGAGGCAATATCTTCATAACTGCCGCTGTTCCTGTAACTCTCCCCGTCTTTTTCTTTTGATCTGCCCGAAATTGAAGCAAAATCTTCCTGGGCTTTTTTTCTGCCGTCAGCAGCGTAATCAAATCGTTTCGTAAGGTATGCCGGCTCTCCGTTGCTGAAGAATACCAATGCACATTCTGCAATACCAATGTTGTATGCCTGCTTTGCAATTTGCATTGTAAGATGCTCGTTTGCCGGCAATTCATCCTCTTTTCCGAATGAAGCCCTGAAAGGTATCGGCTTTAAAATATAATGGCCTGATTCGCCTTTTTCGGTCAGTCGGAGTTTATTCCTGTCAAGTACAAGTGATTGTTTGAACTGGGCTCCGCTGATCGAAATTGTTTTGCTGTTTTGCCTTAGCTTCTCCGCCACTTCTTCATCTGCTTTTGGTGCATTAAAATCCAATATGTGGCTTACTTTTTTCCGGTCAAACAGCAGTCTCAATGCTTTCGGACTGTATGTGCTGAATCCTTCGGCCAGGGTGCACGGACAATATCTGATCTCGTGGGGGTTCATGTTGTTTCAAGCAGTTTTGTCGTGACGGCTCCAATGGTGTCGTGTTCTGCTGTTGCTCCCAGCAGGCTCATGATATCTCTTTCATCTATTTTCAGGTATCTGCTTTGTATTGACAGATTGGCCCCTTCGGCTACCATATTGCTGAAAAAAGGGAACATGAACGGGCTATGGAATTCCTTTTCAATTTTTGGCAGGCTTAAACTGATTGCGGGTTTCTCCGGATCGATGAAATATGCATCATCATACCGAAAAATATAATGATCTGAACTTTCTTCGGTAAGAACACCCGCAAGCATTCCGTTATTAAATACTTCAGCTTTTCTCATTTTTTAAGTATTGAGTTTCACCTTCAGGCTGAGTTCCATCCCCAACACTTCAGCCAGTTTATTCAGCACCTCCAGTGACGGATTACTTTGTCCGCGTTCTAGTTTGTATATAGTGTTCGTGCTCACGTTTGCCAGTTCGGCAAGGTGAGGCTGAGTTATTCCCAGCTCGTTTCTCCTGTTTTTAATAGTTTCCCCTATCTCTTGAACTAACATTTTAATGTGATTTTCATGACAAATGTAATGATAATTTGACAAAAAGCAATTAAAATCATAACATATTGTGATTTTAATCTCTATCGGTCTATTACCCGCCTTTCTGGAGTGGAACCCGGGTCCAGGGTTCGAACTGGGGGCCTTACCGATTTATTGAATTGAATATGACGTTTTATCCTAGTTCAAAAAGACTGAAGTTTGATAGGTGATCAATACTTTAGTTTTCATTAAAATCTTAATTTATCTTGTAATTTTACTTTGTTATAAGATTAACTCAATTCCATCCTGTTTGATATAGTCCAACAACAATCTTAACCATGGCGCTACCTATTAACATAAAAGAATTAATTCGCGGCAACGTAGTGGAATGGGAACGCCTTGAATTCAAGGCTGGCTGGAATCCCGAAGATGTCCTGCATTCGATCTGTGCCTTTGCTAACGATTTTAACAATTGGGGCGGTGGATACATTATCGTGGGTATTGAAACGGTCGATGGGGTGCCTCAGTTCCCTCCGGTCGGATTGCCGCTGAAGAGTCTCGATTCGATCCAGGGTGAACTGATTAACATCTGCTATAAGATTCAACCCAATTACCTGCCAATTATTCAACCGTATACTATTGATGATCGGCATATCCTTGTCATTTGGGTCCCGGCCGGGGATCTGCGTCCCTATTCTTGTCCTTCAACTTTGGGCAACGATGCCCGCAGGCAATACTACATCCGTGCTGGTTCCCGTAGCATTGTCCCTCATGGTGACAATCATGCGCGGCTTATTGAACTCACGGCAAAGGTTCCTTTCGATGATCGTGTGAACCAGCAGGCGCAGTTAAACGATCTCGATTTGGGATTAATCCGTGAGTTTCTGCAGGAGGTTGGAAGTGAATTGTTCGATGAGAGTGTGAAGATACCTTTTCCTGAATTATGCCGTCAGATGCAGATTTCACGGGGTCCGGCCGAGTTTCTAAGGCCTGTGAATGTCGGGCTGATGTTCTTTAACCGGGAACCGCATAAGTTCTTTAACCGCGCCTGGATCGAGTTTGCCATTCATCCCGACGATACCGGCAGTAATTTTATTACCGAAACTTTCAAAGGCCCCCTGCACCATCAAATCCGCAACAGCCTTGCATACCTTAAAAAGGAAGTGATCCGCACTGAAGTCATTAAAATTTCAGGAAAGGCCGAGAGCAAAACCATCAGTAATTATCCTTTCAACGCCCTGGAGGAAGTGATCAGCAATAGCATTTATCATAAAAGTTATGCGGAAGAGTCGCCAATCGAAATACAGGTATTCCCCGATAAAATTACAGTGCTGAGCTACCCTGGCCCCATGCCCCCGATCACGAATATCGATTTACAGCAGCGAAGAGTAGTCTCCCGCACCTACCGGAATCGCCGTATTGGAGATTTTCTCAAAGAACTTGACCTCACCGAAGGCAAATCAACCGGATTTCCGGTAATTCGTGACGCCATGGCTGCCAACGGCAATCCCGAACCAATATTCTATACCGACAAAGAGCAGGTCTTGTTTATGGTCACCCTCCCCTGCCATCCCCAACTGCAGGGTACCATCTCGGTAACTAAGTCAGGCATTAAGTTAACAAGTGCGGATGTTGAATTGATTTTTGCAAAAAGGATTGATTTTCAGTCCATAAGCACACTTTTAGATTCTGATATCACTGATGTGCATGACCAGGTCAGACATCTTCTGGTAACTAAGTCGGTAACTAAGTCGGTAACTAAGTCGATAGCCAGATTTATTGAACTGATTGACTTTCTCACCGAACCGAAATCCAGAAGTGAAATCATGAACTTCCTTGAAATTGACAACCAAACCAAGAATTTCACAACCAACATAACGCCTCTTCTCAAGAATGGGATTGTTGAGTTGACAATTCCCGACAAACCTAAAAGCCGGTTACAAAAATACCGCTTGACTGAAAAAGGGAAGAAACTTCTTAAACAATAACCTGCAGTGTTGTTCAGGTTGGAATTTTGGAAGGGTCAAACTTATCATGTAATTTTGTAAACACATTTGTATCACACATTAAATATTCACATGCTTACGTTTTTTAAGAATATTGATAAACTTTATGCTGTTGAGCATAAAAACCCCCTGGATTCAAGGGATATCGAAAAACTAACCTGGCTGTTCGGCGATGCAGATTGTGTCGCCGAACCTGCTTTAGAGGGAACCTTCGTCGGTCCGCGAAAGGAAATGATCACACCCTGGAGCACGAATGCGGTGGAGATTACGCAGAACATGGGGATCACCGGGATAAGCCGGATAGAAGAATTTGTGCAGGATGCAGGATGCAAGATGCAGGATGCGGGATATGGGATGCAGGATGCAGGATGCAAGATGCAGGATGCAGGATCCGGGATGCAGGATGCGGGAAACATGATGCAGGATGCAGGATGCAAGATGCAGGATACGGAATCTGACATCTCCCATCTTGCATCTTGCATCTCGCATCATGATCCAATGCTCCAGTCAGTATACCAGGGCCTCAACCAGGCAAGTTTCACCATCCATCACGACCCCGAACCCGTCGTGTACATCAACGACATCGCCGCATACAACGCTTCCGAAGGCCTTGCTCTGAGCGGGGAGGAGATTGATTACCTCACCGGGTTGAGTAAGAAAATTGGCCGGAAACTGACTGACAGCGAGGTCTTCGGTTTCTCTCAGGTGAATTCGGAGCACTGCCGCCATAAGATCTTTAATGGCATCTTTGTGATCGACGGAAAGGAGATGAACGAGACCCTGTTTGCCCTCATCAGAAAAACATCCGCAGTAAATCCAAATTTCATCGTATCGGCCTATAAGGATAATGTAGCCTTCATCAGCGGTCCGCAGATAGAGCAGTTCGCACCCGGCAGTCCGCATAAAGCCGACTTCTTCGTGATCTCCGATATCGATTCGGTGATCTCCCTGAAAGCTGAAACCCATAATTTCCCTACGACTGTCGAGCCTTTCAACGGTGCTGCAACCGGCAGCGGGGGGGAGATCCGCGACCGAATGGCAGGCGGAAAAGGCAGCATCCCTTTGGCTGGAACTGCCGTGTATATGACATCTTACCCCAGGCTGGATGGAGGCCGTGAATGGGAAAAGTCCGTCGAAGCCAGGAAGTGGCTTTACAAGACTCCTGAAGAACTGCTTATCAAAGCATCCAACGGAGCCAGCGATTTTGGGAACAAGTTCGGACAGCCCCTGATCTGCGGATCGCTACTTACCTTCGAACATGCCGAAAACGGCAAAACGTTCGGCTACGACAAGGTGATCATGCTGGCCGGAGGCATTGGCTTCGGAAAGAAGGACGACAGCATAAAAGATATCCCCGAAGGTGGTGAGGACATCATCATACTGGGCGGCGACAACTACCGCATCGGGATGGGTGGAGGTGCGGTTTCCTCAGTAGCCACGGGCGAATACGGCAATTCCATCGAGCTGAATGCAGTGCAGCGTTCCAACCCCGAAATGCAGAAACGGGTGTTCAATGCCATCCGCGCAATGGTCGAAATGAAGAAGAATCCTATCGTTTCCATTCATGACCACGGGGCCGGCGGACATCTGAACTCGATTTCCGAGCTGGTCGAAGCCACCGGGGGGAAGATCAATATCGACGCCTTACCCATTGGAGATCCCACACTTTCCGACCGCGAGATCATCAGTAACGAATCCCAGGAACGTATGGGCCTTCTGATGAATGACAGGGATTTTGCGCTGCTCGAAGAAGTTGCAAAACGTGAACGCGCACCCATTTATAATGTGGGCAAAGCCACGGGCGATATGCAGTTCGTGTTCGAGGACCGCCGCAACGGGAGCCGTCCGATTGACCTGAATGTGGATGATTTCTTTGGGAAGCCTCCGAAGACGGTGATGGTAGATAGCACTGATTCAGGATGCAAGAAGCAGGATGCAAGATGCAAGATGCAAGATGCAGGATGCGGGATGCAGGATGCCGATTTGCAAAACCTCCTTACAAAGGTTTTGCAAATCGAAGCAGTAGCGTGTAAGGACTGGCTGACCAACAAAGTTGACCGGGCGGTTTCAGGGAAGATCGCGATGCAGCAGACCTGCGGACCTGTTCAGCTACCCCTGAACAACCTTGGTGTGGTCGCCCTCGATTACCAGGGAACATCAGGCATTGCCACATCCTTCGGACATGCGCCTGCAGCAGCACTCATTGATCCCGCCGCGGGTTCAAGGCTTTCCATCGCCAAGGCCCTTACGAATATCATCTGGGCACCTCTGACTTATGGTTTGAAAGGAGTCTCACTCAGCGCAAACTGGATGTGGCCTTGTAAAAATCCGGGTGAAGATGCACGTCTGTACGAAGCCGTGAAAGCAGTCAGTGAATTTGCCATCAGCCTTGGAATTAACGTGCCGACAGGCAAAGACAGCCTCTCGATGACCCAGAAATATCCCGACGGGAGCGTGGTGTATTCGCCCGGAACGGTTATCATTTCTGCAGTTGCAGAAGTGAGCGAGGTTCGGAAGGTGATTAGTCCTCTCTTATCTGAAAAACCTGATACGGTTCTTGTTTATATTAATTTGTCTGCGGATGAGTATTCCCTGGGCGGCAGCAGCTTTGCCCAGGTGCAGAACAAACTCGGCAACACTGCCCCGGATATCAAAGACTCCAGGGCCTTCGCTGCTGCCTTTGCCGTCATCCAGAAATGGATAGCTGAGGGGAAAATACTGGCCGGGCATGATGTTGCTGCCGGCGGACTCATCACTACTTTGCTTGAAATGACATTCCCGCATACTAACCTGGGACTTGATTTGGATCTTGACGGCCTTGGTGAGAAGGACATAGTTCGCTTGCTTTTCTCGGAGAATCCGGGGGTGGTGATGCAGGTTGCGGGATGCGGGATGCGGGATGACAAGATGCAGGATGACAAGATGCAGGATGCAGGATGCGGGATGTGGGATGATGGGATGCAGGATGCAGGATGCGGGATGCGGGATGACGGGATGCAGGATGCAGGATGCGGGATGCAGGATGAGTTTGAGAAGGCTACTGGGCTGAAGTTCACAATCATCGGAACCACCTCTGAAAAACGGGAAATGGTCATCCGCCATCAGGGACAAATTTATTCCTTCGATATCGATCATTACAGGGATATATGGTTCAAAACATCATATTTGCTTGACCGCAAACAGTGTGGTGAAAAGCTGGCTTTGGAACGTTTTACAAACTATAAAAACCAGCCGTTGAAATTCAGGTTTCCGGAAACATTTACAGGTAAGGCCAGTCAGTACGGCATCGACCTGAAGAGACGTAAACCCACGGGCGTGAAGGCTGCAATCATCCGCGAACAGGGGGTGAACCGCGACCGCGACATGGCCTGGGCGATGTATATGGCGGGCATGGATGTCAAGGATGTGCATATGACCGACCTGATCTCGGGCCAAGAAAACCTCGAAGATGTAAACATGATCGCCTTCGTAGGCGGCTTCAGCAATTCCGACGTGCTCGGTTCAGCTAAAGGCTGGGCAGGCTCCTTCCTATACAATGAGAAGGCGAAGAAAGCCCTCGATAATTTCTTTGCACGAAAAGACACGCTCAGCTTGGGTGTTTGCAATGGCTGCCAGCTGCTGGTTGAGCTCGGACTGATTTACCCCGAGCACCAGCTTCATCCGAAGATGTCGTGGAACGATTCGCATAAGTACGAATGTGCGTTTATTAACCTCAGCGTACAGGAAAACCATTCAGTGATGCTGCATTCCCTGGCCGGTGCAAGGCTTGGCGTGTGGACTGCCCACGGAGAAGGAAAGTTCAACTTCCCGATGAGCGAGGAGAATTACCATATCCCCGCAAAGTTCTCGTACCACGGCTATCCGGCAAACCCTAACGGTTCACAGTACGACGCAGCATGCATTTCCTCAGCCGACGGCCGCCACCTGGCCATCATGCCGCATATCGAAGATGCAGTCCTGCCATGGCAATGGGCGTATTACCCCGAAGACCGCAAGGATGACGAAGTTGCACCCTGGGTCGAGGCGTTTGTGAATGCTAAAAACTGGGTATTAGGCACTAGGCACTAGGCACTAGGCAACTTGATATCCTGCATCTTGCATCTTGCATCACGATACAAAAATAAAAAACCATGAAAAAAACCATCCTCATCACCGGCGCCACATCAGGCTTCGGTAAAGCCATTGCAATTAAATTCGCTCAGAACGGCGATAACATCATCATTACCGGCCGGCGCAAAGAGAGGCTTGCTGATCTGAAAAAACTGCTCGCAACCGATTTCAAAGTTGAAGTCCTGGCGCTTTGTTTTGATGTGAGAAACTCATCCGCAGTCCAAAAAGCAATAAATAGTTTGCCTGATCAATGGAAGTCCATCGATGTTCTTGTGAACAACGCCGGACTGGCAGCCGGACTGGGCCCTGTGCATGAAGGAGTGCTTGATGACTGGGAGCGGATGATCGATACCAATATGAAAGGCTTGTTGTATATGACAAGGTTTGTTGCACCGCTTATGGTCATCCGCAAACAAGGTCACATTATCAATATTGGATCCATTGCCGGAAAGGAAGTCTATCCTAATGGTAATGTTTACTGCGGATCAAAATTCGGCGTCGATGCCATCACCAAAGGTACACGCATCGACCTGGTTTCCCATAACATCAAAGTGACCCAGATCGCGCCCGGCGCCGCGAACACGGAATTTGCCCTCGTCCGCTTCAACGGCGACCAACAGAAAGCCGACAATGTGTATAAAGGCTTCAAACCCCTGGTGGCTGAAGATATCGCTGAAGTTGTTTACTATGTCACCACTTTACCCTCCCATGTAAACATCAACGACCTGGTGCTCATGCCCACGGCCCAGGCGAGTTCGACGGTGTTTCACCGTGTGCTTGCCTGAAATAGGTTGACCGTTTTTGAGGGTTCATAAACCCAACAAT
>JBAXLI010000040.1:0-38824 GCA_037134895.1 Bacteroidota bacterium | reverse complement strand
GCGACATTCTTTCTGAGGAAGCCGCAAAGCGCCTTTGCCGGCCGCTCGAATTTCGAATCCTTCTTGCGGCAATATACTTGCACCACTTCATCCCCGCTGAATTGTCCTTCATTTTTCACGGTGACATTGAGTTTTACAGTGTCGGCGGATGAGTACTCTCCTTTATCCGCAGCTGCTGCCGTATATGCGAAAGTCGCATAGCTGAGCCCATAGCCAAAGGGGTACAGTGGCTTTCCGGTAAAATATTTGTAGGTGCGCCCTTTCATGGAATATTCGGTAAACGGGGGAAGCTCATCCGCCGAGGAATAAAAAGTAACAGGTAAACGCCCGGCCGGATTGTACAATCCGAACAGGACTTCTGCAAGGGCTTTGCCGCCTTGCTGTCCGGGATACCAGGCTTCTACAATAGCCGGGATGTCCAGGGCTTCACGTGTGATCGAGAGGGCGCTGCCGTTCGTAAGTACCAGCACCGCGGGTTTGCCAAGCCACGACAGCTTCTTCAGCATGTTCGACTGGTTGGCAGGCAGGTCGAGACTGGTGCGGTCACCTCCGCTGAAACCGGGAACTGCTACGTCCATCTCTTCGCCTTCGAGATAGGGGGAGATGCCTCCCACGAATACAATGGCATCGGCATTTCCTGCGATCTGCAGGGCCTGGGCCTCGAGTTCCGTTGGAGTGGGAGCGGCTTTCCCGTTTTTATCATTCTGCTTCGAGGCTGCATCTTCTAAACCGTCAACGCCTTTTGAATACAAAACTTCGATTTTGCTGCCAGCAACTTCCCTGATACCGGCAAGAAAATTCACCGGGGCCGAAGGTGTTCCGCAGTAATTGCCAAGAAGTACCGAAAGCCGGTCAGCATACGGACCGATCACCGCGATCTTCTTTACCGATTTGCCAAAGGGGAGAGTTTTTTTATCGTTCTTAAGCAATACGATGCTTTCTTCAGCCACCTTGAGTGCAAGTTGATTATGCTCGGGGGTATTGTTATCAGTGGGTTTGATCTTAGCCCAGGGAACCAGTGAATCGGGATCGAACAAACCGAGCCTGAACCTCGCGGTGAACAGGCGTTTGAGAGAAACATCGATCTCGGATTCGCTGATATATCCTTTCCCGATGGCGCTAACCAGGCTTTCATACTCATCGCCACAGGTAAGGTCGCAGCCTGCCTTGACTCCCAGAACCGAAGCTCTTATTGAATCGGGCTGAAGTTTATGCCCGTGATAAATATCCCAGATCGCTCCGCAGTCGGAGGTCACATACCCACTGAAACCCCATTTCTTCCTGAGGATCTTATCGAGCAGCAGGTCGCTGGCGCAGCAGGGCTGACTCCAGAAACGGTTGTATGCGCCCATCACTGAATACGCTTTACCCTGCCTGATCAGGGCTTCGAAAGCCGGGAGATAGGTGTTGTACAAATCGCTTTCGCTGCACCAGGCGTCGAAGCTGTGCCTTTCGGGTTCCGGACCGCTGTGTACCGCGTAGTGCTTGGCGGTTGCGATGACTTTGAAATATTTGGGGTCGTTGCCCTGCAGGCCTTTTACAAAGGCAATGCCTATGCGGCCCGTAAGGAAGGGATCTTCGCCGTATGTCTCCTGTCCGCGCCCCCATCGGGGATCCCTGAAAATATTGATATTGGGTGACCAGAAGGTCAGGCCCTGGTAAATGCCGCGTTTGCCTTTGGAGGAACATTCATAATATTTCGCCCTGGCTTCGGTCGAGATCACATCGGCTTCGCGATAGATCAGGGCGGGGTCCCAGGTTGCGGCCATGCCGATTGCCTGTGGGAAAACGGTAGCAATGCCGTTACGGGCCACTCCGTGAAGGCATTCGCTCCACCAGTTGTATGCGGGGATTCCAAGTCTTTCGATGGCAGGGGCATTGTTCTGCATTTGCAGGACTTTTTCTTTTAAACTCATTCGTGAGACAAGGTCGTTCACCCTTGTTTCGACCGGCAATTTCGGATCTTTATACATGGCCTGTCCGGCGACTGGCTGTTGCTGGGCATATCCTCCCAGGGCGAAGAAAAACAAGGAAGTAACAGAGGCAATGCGTATAGTAAATGCTGACATATCTGACATCTTTATGATCAGTCAAAGATACGAATCAATCCAATGGTATTAAAATGATTAGTACCTTTGTGTTCTCAGAGAACCTGAACTATCTCTTACTACCATGTCCCGCAGTTCTTCCATACGTAATGTGTACTATTTCGTTTCAGTTTACCTCCTCCTGATCCTTCTCTTCACTGTTTTCAGGGTCATCCTTGTTGCTGTCGAGTTCAACTCATTTAAGTCCATTCCGGGTAATTCCGCTCTTCTCTTCAAAGCATTCCAGATCGGCTGGAGATTCGATACAGTAATCGCCTGCTATATCCTCAGCCTTCCCTTGCTTGCTCTTTCGTTCTGTTCCTTCATAAGGGTCAAAAACTGGAAGGTTTACCGCATCATCACGGCATTTGTCGTAATCCTATGCCTTGGGGCATTTCTGGTAGCGGCTGCCGACATTCCGTATTTCAGGCATTTTTCGACAAGGATCTCTGCCGCGTTCTTCGACTGGTCGACAAGTCCGAGCTTCGTTTTATTCATGGTGCTGCAGGAACCGAAATTCCTGGTTTACTTTTTTGTTTTCCTGGTCTTTTCGGCAGCTTTCATTATAATGCATCACCACATCCGCAAACGGGCATTTGAAAGCACGGAGCTGAATCCGCAGAGCAGAAGCAAATATAGGCTCGACCTGGTCATAAGTACAATTCTCATGATGGGATTGGTGTTTCTCGGGGCCAGGGGCAGGCTTGCTCAAAAAAGCCCTTTAAAACCATCTGCTGCATCGTTTTCTGAATACCCTATGTTGAACCAGGTGGCCCTGAATGCCGATTATACGTTTATGGTCAGCTTTCTTGACAACCAGAAAGAAGAAAACAAAGCATTGCATCTTGTAAACGATGAGCATGCTCTGACTACTATGATGAGGAGGTTTAACATTTCCTCGCTATCCCCTGTTTCACCGCTTGCCCGCAAGGTTGATGCCGCAGGGCCTTCTCTTAGAGCCAACGTGGTCGTAGTGATCATGGAGTCCATGTCGGGGAGGTTTATGAAACATTTCGGGAACAGGCAGGATCTCACGCCCAACCTTGATTCACTCGCTTCGGCCTCGCTTTTTTTCAACCATGTGTATTCTTCGGGGTACCACACATCCGCAGGTATATATGCAACTTTATTTGCTTATCCCAACCTGCTGAACCATCATCCCTTAAACGATGTGATCACCCCTGAATTTACAGGTCTTGGGAAGACGCTTAAGGACAATGGTTACAACACTGCTTATTTCACAACCCACGACGAGATGTTCGACAATATCGGCGGATTTCTGAGGGGGAACGGCTATGACCATATCTATAGTCAGAAAGACTATCCTGCTTCCCAGGTCAGAAGCGCCCTGGGAGTGCCCGACCATTTCATGTTCGATTATGCTATCCCTGTGTTGAATAAGCTGCATTCACAGAGTAAACCTTTCCTCGGTGTGTTTCTTACCGCGAGCAACCATGATCCCAAGATCATCCCTGCTGAAGCATCCGGGTTCCTGCCGAAATCGAAGATCACCGATACCAAGATCGTTGAATATGCCGACTGGTCTATCGGGCATTTCATGGCGAAGGCCAGGAAGCAAAGCTGGTTCGACAGCACCATCTTCGTGTTTGTTGCCGACCACGGCGCTTTTGTTTCGTATGAAGTATATGACCTTTCGCTGCAGTATTTCAATATTCCCCTGATCATTTATTCTCCTGCATTTGTTAGTCCGCAGACCTGCTCAAAGACAGGGCAGCAGCTCGATGTATTTCCGACCATAATGGGATTACTTAATCTCAGTTATACAAACAATACGTTCGGGATAGATCTCAGGAGGGAAAGCAGGCCATATGCATATTTTTGTGCGGATGAGCAGGTGGGCTGCATTAATGATGAGTTTTACCTGGTATACCGTACGAACGGACCAGAAACCCTGTATCGTTTCAAAAACCAGGAAAAAAGAAATTACCTTGAGGTTTATCCGCAAGTTGCATACAGCATGAGGGACTATGCTTTTTCAATGCTTCAGGGTGCCCAGTGGATGGTGAAAAACCGGAAAACCAGGTAACAGGGTGACAAGGTAACAAGGTGACAAGGTAACAAGGTAAAAAGGTAACAAGGTGACAAGGTGACAAGGTAACAAGGTGACAAAGTAACGAAGTAACAAAGTAACAAAGTAACAAAGTTAAACCTTCTTCGAAGCACGTTTGCGTTCGTTTTCGTCGAGGATGATCTTGCGTATCCTGATCGATTTTGGAGTGACTTCGGTATATTCATCCCCTTGTATATATTCCATCGCCTCTTCAAGTGAAAATTTGATAGCAGGGTAGATCACGGCTTTATCATCGCTGCCTGTAGCCCTCATGTTTGAAAGTTTCTTAGTCTTGATCACATTGATGAGGATGTCATTTCCCCTGGTATGTTCGCCGATAACCTGTCCCGCATAAATCTCATCGCCCGGCTCAATAAAGAACTTACCCCTGTCCTGGAGTTTGTCAATGGAATAACTTATAGCCTGTCCGGTTTCCATAGCTATCAGTGAACCATTTATTCGGCCCTGCATATCGCCTTTCCATGGCTCGAAACCTTTTAAGCGGTGACCGATGATAGCTTCACCTTCGGTGGCGGTAAGAATGGGGTTCCTGATCCCGATAAGTCCCCTGGCAGGGATATTGAATTCGACCGTGATGCGGTCGCGCCTGGGTTCTATATTAACGATCTCGCCTTTGCGTTTGGTGACGATCTCGATGACTTTTCCCGAAAACGTATCGGGTACCTGCACTTTCAGGTTTTCAATAGGTTCGTTCAGAACACCATCTATTTCGCGGGTGATGACCCTGGGCTGCCCAAGCTGGAACTCGTAACCTTCGCGGCGCATAGTCTCGACCAGGATGGCCAGGTGGAGTATTCCTCTTCCGAATACATTAAATGTATCGGGGGAAGCTGTTTCTTCGACCCTCAAGGCAAGGTTCTTTTCCGTTTCATGGAAGAGCCTGTCCCTGAGATGGCGGGAAGTTACGTAGGTGCCTTCCCTACCTGCAAAAGGTGAATTGTTGATGGTGAACACCATGCTCATTGTGGGTTCGTCAACGCTGATTCGCTTGAGGCCCTCGGGGTTCTCGGCATCTGAAATAGTGTCGCCTATATCGAAATTTTCGGGACCAAGCACGGCAACGATCTCGCCTGCGTTGATTTCCTTCTTTATTTTTTCCTTGCTGAGCCCTTCGAAAAGGTATAATTCCTTGACCACCGATTTGAGTATGGTCCCGTCGTTTTTCACGAGGGAAACCGGCATACCCGCAATAACCGAGCCCCGTGTGATCCTCCCTACCGCAATCCGCCCAACATACGAAGAGTAGTCAAGGGAGCTGATCTGCAATTGGAGAGTACCGGGAAGCCTGGCAGGAGGCGGGATATGCGAGATGATGGTGTCGAGTAAATAAGATATGTCGGTGGATGGCGTTCTCCAGTCGGCCGCCATCCATCCCTGTTTCGAGGAACCGTAAACAGTTGGGAAATTGAGCTGCTGCTCATTCGCGTCAAGGGAGAACATGAGTTCGAAAACAGCTTCATGTACCTCATCAGGGGAGCAGTTGGGTTTGTCGACTTTGTTGATCACCACGATAGGGATCTTGCCAAGTTCCAAGGCTTTGTCGAGTACGAAACGGGTCTGGGGCATGGGGCCTTCAAAGGCATCGACGAGGAGCAGAACTCCGTCGGCCATATTCAGCACCCGTTCAACTTCTCCTCCGAAATCGGAGTGGCCCGGGGTATCGATAATATTGATCTTAACTCCTTTATACCTTACCGAAACGTTCTTTGAAAGGATGGTGATACCGCGTTCGCGTTCAAGATCATTCGAATCGAGTATCAGGTCTCCCATCTGCTGGTTAGCGCGGAAGAGGTGCACCTGGTATAGGATCCTGTCAACGAGTGTGGTCTTACCATGATCGACATGCGCGATGATGGCAATATTTCTGATGTCGTACATTTTTTTATTTGGGGGTGCAAAGGTACAATAAATTTACGATTTACGAAGTACGATTCAGGATGCGGGATTCGGGATGCGGGATGGGGCGCTTCGCGCCGATGCAGGATGGGGCGCTTCGCGCCGATGCAGGATGCAAGATGCAGGATGGGGCGCTTCGCGCCGATGCAGGATGGGGTGCTTCGCGCCGATGCAAGATGCAAGATGCAGGATGCAAGATGCAGGATGCAAGATGATAAAAATCGTTATTCAATATTCGTTATTCAATATTCGTTATTCGATATTCGATATTCCAATCCCCCAATCCCCAACCCCTAATCCCCAACCCCTAATCCCCAACCCCTAATCCCCAACCCCCAATCCCCAACCCCTAATCCCTAGCCCCCAACCCCCAATCCCGATTTCTTTATATCTTTGGTTTCTCGGAAGCTGACTCAGCTTATCTGACCAGGTAATAAGAAGCTATATGGACCATGAACCTCAGGATCTGGCAGCAAGCAAAACACTTGCAGAAGGTGATTCGATTTACAGGACGCTTGTCGACAATCTGCTTGAGGGGCTGGTGATCCTTGATTTTTCAGGGAATGTGTTGTACACAAATCCAGCTATCGCCCGCATCCTCGGGTTTAACGAATCAGATATGATTCCGTTTGTCGGTAAGAAAGTAACCGAATTTTTACATCCCGATTCAATCCAAGCTGCACTAATCGACCTTGAACGTGTTTATAAAGGCGAGACCAGTCTGATAGAATACAAACTGCTGCGTAAAGACGGTAGTACCGCCTGGATAGAGAGCAGGGGCATTAAAATCGATTTTGACGGACAGCCGGCCGACATGGTTGTTTGCCATGATATCAGCGATCAGAAGATGGCCAGGGAGATCGTACAGGAGAGCGATGAACAATTTTCTGCTATTTTTCAAGACAGTCCGGTCTCGATGACCCTGACTTCTCTTGCCGACGGGAAGTATAGCGATGTGAACGGGATATTTCTCAGAGATACAGGTTATACCCGTGCAGAAGTCATTGGACACACCTCCAATGAACTAGGCCTTTTTATCAACCCTGAAGAAAGGGATAAACTGGTTGATGAAGTAAAAGCCGGGAATAAGGTTTATGGTTTTCCTGCTGTTGCAAGAATGAAGGATGGCACTTTGATGGATGTCCTGATCTCAACCTGCATTATTTCGGTCGGGAAGACGAAGTATCTGCTATCATCCATACTCAATATAACCCAGCTTAAACAGACAGGAGATGCACTTCAGGAAAGTGAACTTCGACTTAAAAAAGCACAGGAGATTGCCCAGGTGGGGAGTTGGGAACTCTATATCCACCCTGGGACGATGTGGGCATCTGAAGAGGCATTCAGGATTTACGGACTGGAATACACCACCCCTCCTGTTCTGCCGCTGAAACAGGTACAGGAACAGGTGTTGCCTGTTTACCGCAAGACAATGGATGATATCCTTTGGAAATGCATTACAGGAGCCGGCGATTACGAGGTGGAATTTCAGATCAGGAGAGCATCGGACGGTGAGATAAGGGACATTTTTTCAAGGGGAGAACTTGTTCTGGGGCCGGATGGCAAACCATTCAAAGTCAGAGGTGTTTTACATGATATCACTTCGCGCAAGGAAGTCGAGGCTGAATTGATCCTGGCAAAGGAGAAAGCAGAAGAAAGTGACCGCCTCAAATCTTCCTTTCTTGCCAATATGTCCCATGAGATCCGCACTCCCATGAACGGGATCATTGGTTTTGCAAGTCTTCTAGACGATCCTGACACAGAAGAATCCGAACGCCCAAGGTTTATCCGTATCATCAATGAAAACTGCGATCAGCTCCTTCATATCATAAATGACCTGATCGATATTTCAAAAATAGAATCCGGGCAGATCGATATTCTGAAGTCTGAATTTGACCTCATTGAGATGATGGAATCCATTCGGATGACATTCCTGCCAAGAGCCACAAAGAAAGGGATTGAACTGGTTTTTGAAATGGATCATGGCAGTGCTGCTTTCCCAATGCAGACTGATCAGACCAAGCTAAGGCAGATCCTTGACAACCTCATCAGCAATGCAATTAAATTCACATCAGTAGGATATGTCAGGTTTGGATTCATCCTAACCGGAAGGATTCTTGAATTTTTTGTGATGGACAGCGGAAAAGGAATAGATCCTGCCGATCATGAGCTGATCTTTGACCGGTTCAGGCAGGTAAATGACGGAATATCCCATAAACTCGGAGGGAACGGACTGGGTCTTTCCATTACCCGGGCATATGTAAAGGCCATGGGCGGTAATATATGGCTTGATTCAGCTCCTGAAAAGGGAAGCTGTTTCTTTTTCACAGTTCCCCTCGACCCGGTCAGCTCCTGATCTTTCTAATTGTTGCATTCGATCCGATCCACACCCAGAACAGTCCGTTGACCAGGAATGCCGATCCCGAAAGGGTAAGGAAAAGCCACGGCACCTGGAAGGCAGGTGACAGAAGGGAAGGGAGAATGCCTGCCATGGCAGAGATCATACCCAGGAACATACCGGTGAGCAGGATGATGACGTATTCGGTGAAAAGGAGGGTGAATATCTTCCTTCTCGGAAATCCCAGGGCGGTATAGAGCCGAATTTCATTTTTTCGTTCGAGCATATTACGCAGCAGGACCAGGGCGAGTCCAAGGGTGCCAAGGATTACTCCCATTGCTCCGAGTATCATGAATACCGAGAGGTAGGTGTTCTCTACTGCGTTGAAAGAAGCCAGGCGGGAAGAACAGGATGTGACGGTCATCCCGTAATCACTGAATGCCGATTCAAGCATAGCCGAAACGCTGTCGGCCGATTCTTCAGTACAGTTTACCAGGAAATTTTTATATCCGCCCACATGCGGAAAGTGCTGCCGAAACAGGCTGTCGGAAATCAGCAGGTACCCCTGGAAAACCGAATTGTCGAGACCTCCTGACAGGCTGATTCCAAGGCTGTCTCCTTGTGCATCGGTATAGAACAGGGTATCGCCGGTTTTTTTCTGCAATCCCCAGGTGATCACGGTCTGGTCGGCAAAGCCGGGGATGAGGGCCACTCCCAAAGGTTTCTGCAACCGGGTCCAAGGTTTTCCGGAAAAATCTTTTTGCAAAGACTGGAAACTAAAGGAACTGTCAAGATTGAAAATATCTGCAGGGACGCCAAGAATGGCCGGCCGGGCGCTCTGGTTCAGGTTGAGGCAGCTGGCGTCTTCCCCTTCAAGCTTATGCATCGCAAGCAGCCTGGTCCTTTTCATCAAGGGTTCGTCGTAAAGTGCATATTCTTTCAAACCCCTGGCTGTTGAAGGATCATACCTGAGGGGAATGCTTGTTTCACCCCACAAACGATATCCGCCGGCACCGGAACTCTTTTCAATGCTGCTTCCGAAGAAAGTCCTGCGGTTTGCCGCGGTGATGAACACGGTGAAGGTGCCTAATGCGAGTAAAACAACAACCGTCATCGTTCGGCTTAGTGCCAGTGCGGCGTTTTTTATGGATATCTGACCCCGGACCGGCTGTGAAGAAGCGGAAGTCATGGTTTGTTTGATCAGTATGGAATAGAATGCCAGGGAACCGGAGGCAAGCATCAGGGCCCCGGCCATGAGGAACAGGGAGGTGCTGCCATACATTGAATTGATCAGCAGGAATGCAATAAGCAGGGCTGATGAAAAGAGTAACACTACAGACAGGGCCATGCTGATCCTGAGTTTTTTTCTTTCAATTGCATTACCGCCCGGGCCAGTCTGCTGTATCTGCATCCTGATCGGTTTGCGAAAAGCCCTGAGCAGCACGATGCCCATGACAGGGGTCGCAATAAGTGCGCCTGCCATTGCTCCTGTGATCAGGGTCGAAAGACGAACATGCATCTGCAACCCCGACATGCCCACTGCATCCTGCCATATTGTGTTGAGCCCGAGAAGCATCAGGCGGTTATACAATATGCCTGCACAAGACCCGAGAATGCCGCCTGCTATTGAGATAATAAGTCCTTCGGCAAACAGCATCCCGGCGATCTTTTTTTTGCTGAATCCCATGGCCGACAACACGCCATTTTCCCTTGCCCGTGTCCGGATATGCAGCGAAAACAGCAATGCAGTCAGAAGCAGGGCGGCAAGGATGATGAAAAAGCCCAGGCTGAGAAACAGTCCGCCGAAATCGGTTGAATTTGCAGCGGCCCTGATCCCCTGCTCATAAACAGGAATGAATAAAATTCCCTGGCTCAGGGGATCGAGATTTTGCATGACCTGTCCTGACAGGGATTGAATACCTTGTTCAGGCTTCTCAAAGCGAAGGGAAGTGATGCTCCCGAACGGATTCTTCCAGAGCCTGGCGCCGGTTTCAAAGGAGATGAATGCTTTTGGAGTGCCCCTGTATTTGTTCCAGTAGTCCTCATCAGACTTGCGTATCTTTTTAAGATCTATTGGGGCGGATGTTTCCCAGTCACGGCAATTCCCGGCTTCTGAAATGCCCGGGAAATCGGGCATCAGCGTGGGGTCCCATAATTTATCGCTGATCTGCCCAATAGCTTTAACCACGAATACCATGCTGTCTTCGGTCATGGCCCTGCCTTTGCCCATGATAAAATATCTCAGGCTAATTGAATCTCCCGGCTTTGCGTCCAGGTCTTTTGCCAGCCATGAATTGATGATGATCCCGTCACGGCCCGGATCCAGGGAAAGGAAATCCGGTGAAGCCGCAGTGACGAAAGAATAAGGAGTGGAGTGGTTTTTACAGGAAATGGAATTGACAAGATAGGTAAGGATTTTCTGCGGATGAGGGAGTGCGTTTTTGATCGCCTCTGTTGTTTTTTTATCAATAAAAATACGGCCTGAGGTGATCTCGTATTTTTCGGTTCCCCGGAGCGGATGAATATTCAGTTCCGCATCTTCGGGCTGCCAGATTTCATGGAGCAGGCTGTCAAGGCCTGCCTGGCCGAGGCTGTGCGTATTACTCACTGAAAGGAGGAGCATGCCTGCTTTTCCTTTGAGGTCAAGCATTGCCTGCATTTTACCCAGGGAGATAAAGACATTGAAGGGGGTCGACTGGTTGCTGTTCAGGCTGAAGCGGCCCATATTCTCATCTTCGGCAACAGCCATCACCCTGAAGCGAAGTGCAGCCATCGCCGATTTTTCTTCAGCAAATGGGGCATTTGCCGGGGCCAGGCCCTGCCTGTTGATCCTCAGCAAAAAACTGTCACCCGGCTTTAATCCGAGTTTTTCGGCCGTGCTGCGGCTGATGAGGGCGTTGTTTGAACCGGGGCAGGAAGGCTGTTTTTCCCAGAACTCTGTAAACCGGCTGTCGATTCCAAGGACCTGAACCCGGTTAATCCTATTGTTATTTTCAGAGTTTATGGCAATGCCTTCACTCAGCATGACAGGAGCTGCGATACATCCGGCTTTCCTGCCCAGCTCATCGGCAAGGGCTGCCCTGAAGTACCTGCCTTCGGCCCGCATTATAAAACGGATCTTTCCCAACCTTTCTTCGGTTAGATTTTTCAGGCTGTACCTCACTGAATCCCCGAGGATCAGGGCCCCGGTGAGTACGGCAGTACTGAGGATGGTCCCAAACAGCATTGCAAGGAAAGCTTTCCTGTAGTGATAAAGATCCCTTAGTATAAACCGGTAAAGGCTCATGATCTCAGTGTTGGCAGAAGTTTTCCCGATCGGAGAGTGTAAATTTTATCCATCTGTGCAGCCAGTTCCGGGGAATGTGTGACAACGACCAGGGTGAGACCTTCTTCTGTATGGAGTTCCTTCAGCAGCCGGCCCAGCAGGGCAGCATTCTCAGCATCGAGTGAACCCGTAGGCTCATCGGCCAGCAGCAAGCGGGGTCTGTTTACCAGGGCTCTTACAACAGCGGCCCTCTGGCATTCACCCACCGAAAGTTCCCCTGGCTTTTGTTTGAGAAGGTCCTGCAATCCCATCCGCCCTGTAAGCCTTAATGCTCTTTCGTAAGCTGTTTTGCGTAACGAGGCATCTTTCAAAGGGAGGGTTGGCAGCATTACGTTTTCGATCAGGCTGAGCTGGGGCAGTAAGAAATGAAGCTGGAAAACGAAACCTATAAAGGTGTTTCTCAGGGCAGCCAGTTCCGCGTCTTTCATCCCGGCGGTGTTTTGCCCGTTAAGGATCACCCTTCCCGAATCAGGAGTGTCGAGGGTCCCAAGGATGTTCAGCAGTGTGGTCTTGCCCGAACCCGAGGGGCCTGTTACTGCTATGGACTCTTTCTCTCCCACGCTGAGCGAGATCCCGTCAAGGACAGGCTTCTGCCTAAGTGATACGGCCTGGTTATAGTGTTTTGTGATATTATGTAGTTCTGCAAGCATCACATGATTTTTTTGTAAACGTCCAGCATTTTACCGGTAAGGTCGCTGCAATGGAATTTCTCCTCAACGGCTTTCCTTCCGTTCGAGGCGAACTGCCTGAGCCTGTCCCTGTCGTTCAGAAGTGCTGAGAGGCATGATGCCAGGGCTTCGGCTGTGTTGGGCGAGTATATTTGTCCGCCCCCGGTTGCTTCAATGATCTCGGGAAACGCGCCCAATTCCGGCTGAACAAGCGGAACCCCCGATGCCAGCGCTTCAAGCTGGTATAAACCGAAGGCTTCCCCGTTAAGAACCGGAACGGAAAGAACGCTGACCGATTTAAAAAATTCTCCGAGGTATTCTGATCTGAAATCTTCAAACACCTTAAAATCACTCAGTAGTCCGGCTTTCCGAAGTTTGCTGGTCTGCTTGCTGAAGAAGGCTTTGTCATCGCCTGTCATCCCGCCACTGGCATGCAGCCTGAGATTTTCAAAGCCCCCCCGGGATCTGAGCAAAATGAACGCATCAACGAGTATCCCGAAACCGTTATCCGCATACATTCTTGATAAATAACCAAGAGCCGGGATCTCGGGTGGTTCTGCATGAAATTCGTAACGTGAGGGATCTATACCGATCGGCACTATATGGAGTTTTGTGTCGGGGATATGCATGCTTTTCTTCATGACCTCTGCAAAGTACCTGCTCACGGCCACGAAAGCATCCACATCTTTTGCTTTTTCAGCAAGCAGGTTCCACATTTTCCCGCGGTAACTGTCGTTCATGGCATCGACCCACACATCTTCATCCTGAAGTGAACATACCACCGGGACTCCGAGTTCTTCTTTAACCTGTTTGGCCATCCCGAGCAATAAGGCATTTGAGAAGTGAACAATATCGGGCTTCTCATGGTGTTTCAGGAAATGTACCAGTTCATCGAGTTCCTTTCCCTGCCTCCCTTCCTTTCCCATCAGCATCGATTCGGTGAGTTCCTCCAGTCCGTGAGCCCGGGTCGAACCTGCCTTGCTAGCCGCAAGTTTGAGCAGGGGGCCCGAATTAAATACATGTTCCATCCACAAAGGCATATGCCTCATCACCGGAAACATCTGTTTGAGATATATATTCACTGCCCCGTAAAATACGGGTGTATCCTGAACATCCCCGTCAATGGTAAGGGGGAGGTAAACAGGAAGGATCATGGCATCCTGTCCGGCCTTCCGGAGCGCACTCACAAAACCTGAATCACGGAGGCAGTTGCCGCAGTAAAAGGTTCCTCCGAAGCCCGGAACTATATTGACAATTTTCATACGTTTTATTTCTTGTTTTTCACCGGGCCAAAGGCATACACTGTTCCATCTTCAGCCCCAACCACAACCAAACTGCCTGTCACTGCCGGTGTCCCGCTGACCGCACTTCCGATCTCATAAACCCAGCTCTCGGTTCCTGTAGCCAGATCGAGCATATGCAGACGGCCATCCGCAGACCCGATAAACACATAATCCCCTGCGATAACCGGCGAAGAATCGATCTTCCCTTTGGCTTTGAACTTCCATAGTACATCCCCGTTCGAGGCATCAAAGCAATACATCAGTTTATTCTGGGTTGCACTTACAACCTTACGGCCAAAGATTGCAGGGGAAGCTGTAAAAGCGCCTTCTACTTCCTTTTTCCAGATCGTTTTTCCCGATTTAAGATCGACACAGAAAAAGGCCCCGTCATAATTGCCAACAAACGCCCTGTCAGCACTGAGTGCAGCTGAAGCCGGGATATAAGTCTCGAGGTTGATCTTTCTCACAGCCTTCCCGGTTGATGTGTTTACGATATGAAGGAAACCGTCACAGCCGCCGATCACAGCGGTTTTTCCCGAAACGGCGGGAGTTCCGTTAATGTAATTGCCCGAAGCATACGTCCAGATCTTTTGCCCGGTTTGAGCATCAAAGCAATGCAGGCTGAAATCGTAGCTTCCTGCAAGGATCTGCAGATGATTCCCATCCCGGCCTGCCGACCAGTTGCAGGAACCCGAAACCTGTCCTTCGGTGGTGTAAGTCCATTTAAGAACCCCTGTCGAGGCGTTGAGTGCATAAATAACACCTTCCATGGAACCAATATAGATCAGGCCGTTCAGGAGAAGGGGAGGGGCTTCAATGCTCGTTCCTGTCCTGAATTTCCACAGAAGGCTGCCTTTATCGCTGAGGGCATACAGATAGCCATCATCGCAACCTATATAAATAATTCCATTGCATATGACTGCGGATGACTTGATGGCGTCGCCTGCCTTGAAGGTCCATAATAAGGTTAATGGCGGGCTGATGACTGCCTCTGCAAGGCCTGTCAGCCGTGGATCTCCCCTGTACGATGGCCAGCAGGATGCTGACTTCAGCTGGGCTCCCGCCTCGAGGTTCATCACGACCATCACGACCATCACTACTATACGGGCTTTATTCATCTTTCCTTATTTTATATGACAAAGCCCCGGTCGGACAGGCCTGTATAACTTTTTCCCCGGCTCTTGCAAGAGCATCTTTCATCAACCCTCCGAGTGGTACGCTGATCCTTACATCGAATCCCCTTCCCACATAACTCAGGCCCTGCAACTCCTTTTCGGCCATAGTGATCTCCACGCAGGTCCCGCACCTGATGCATTTTTCGGTTTCATAAACCACGAATTCATGCTGAAGGTTTTTGGTCAAAAGCCTGCGATCAGCTGGGGCAAAGCGTTTCTGGTGGGCCTGGTATTCTGTAGCATAGATCCTGAGCTTGCAGCTTACAGGTTTGCGGCAGTCGCAATTCATGCAGCGGGAAGCTTCATTCATGGCCTCTTCCCTGTTAAATCCTTCCATGAATCCATGTTCTGGTTCAACGCGTGAGGCTGGCGGACTCTCTTTCAGGTACTCTGTATATTCTTCTTCGAACAACCTGCCGAAGGATGAATTGAAAGACTGATGTGCGATCCCGGATTTTCCGGTTTTCAGGTAGTGGTCGGCCGACAAAGCCGCAGCCTTACCCTGTGCGACCGAACGCACGGCCATCTGCCGTTTGCGGATGATG
Source organism: Bacteroidota bacterium (assembly GCA_037134895.1). Lineage (GTDB taxonomy): Bacteria > Bacteroidota > Bacteroidia > Bacteroidales > FEN-979 > CAIRDP01. Next base: position 23,415 of record JBAXLI010000040.1, on the reverse strand, counting down.
TTGCCGCAGGCGAAAATGCCGTGGGTGGGGGTTGGGGGTTGGGGGTTGGGGATTGGGGGTTGGGGGTCATGCAATGTATCACGTTCCACGTTCTGCTTGTCATGTTTCACGTCCATTGTATCACGTTCCACTCTCCCTGTATCACGCTTTTCCTTCATCCTTGCTTCCAGCGTAGTCCTGCTCACTCTCAGTCCGTGCTCATCCTGTTCCAGCCCGAAATCATCGGAGATCTGGGTATCTTCCCTGCCGGTGGCGATTATTGTTGCATCAAATTCTTTGAGCAGGACGTTTTCAAAAAATTCTTTTGTGACCAGGGTATTCAGCCTGAATTCAGCGCCCATTTGCCGTATCACTTCGATTTCGGCATCCAGCGCTTTGCGCGGAAGCTTGTCTTCGGTGATATGGTAGCGAAGCAATCCGCCCGCTTCCTTATGCTGGTCAAAGAGCACAGCCTGGTGACCGAGCATCTGCAGGTAAAATGCTGCTGCAAGGCCTGAGGGGCCGGTACCGATGATGGCTATGCGATGTCGGGTGTTGGGGGTTAGGGATTGGGGATTAGGGATCAGGATTTCGCTGCCGGACAGTCGGGTTCCTTCTACCAGGCGGCTGGTACCCGGTGCAGGGTAACTGCTAACTGAATCAAGGCTTGCAGCGCGTTTGAGAAGGCAGATTGACACGGCCCCGTCGATTGAGGACCGGTGGCAGGCTTTTTCGCAGGGGGCAGGGCAGATATATCCAAGGATAAGGGGGATGGCGATTTCATCGTGAACAACTTTCAGCGCTTCTTCAAAACGGCCGGCAGCAATAAGTCGGTTCATTTGTGGTATATCCATAAACGCCGGACAGCTCCTGCGGCAGGGGGCTTCGCAATCGCCCACATGGTCACTCAGCAGGAGTTCAAGCGCTTCACGACGGGCTTCATGGATCTCGTGGGAATGGGTTTGTATGTTCATCCCTTCCTGAACCGGGTATTCGCAGGCAGGCAGCAGTCTCCCGCTGCCGAGATCTTTGACCATGCATACCATGCAGGATGCATGATGGGCGACTCCTTCGGAATAGCAGAGAGCTGGAATGGAAATGCCAAGCAAAGCAGCGGCCTGCATGATGCTCATGCCCTCCTTTGCTTCCACTTCCCTATGATCTATTTTTAATTTCAATCGTGTTGCTGTTACCCTGTTACCCTGTCACCCTGTTACCCTGTCACCTTGTCACCCTGTTACCTTGTTACCTTGTCACTCTGTCACCTTGTTACCCTGTCACGCTGTTACCTTATCACCTTGTCACCTTGTTACCCTGTTACCTTGTTACCCTGTTACTTTCTACTATGACTGCCTCCACCGGGCATACCTGCCTGCATATATCGCATTTAATACATTTTTCCTGTTCGATACTGTGAACTTCGTATGGTTTAAAAGCGATTGCATCAGAAGGGCATCGTTGTGCGCATTTGGTGCAACCGATACATTCATCGTTAATTGAATAGCTTATCAGGGCGGTGCATTTGCCTGCCTTACAAACACCATTAATATGCGCTTCATATTCATCCCTGAAATACCTAAGCGTTGACAATACCGGGTTTGGCGCTGTCTTCCCCAGTCCGCAAAGGCTGCCAGCTTGTGTGCTTTCAGCCAGGCGCTCAAGTTTTTCAAGGTCCTCTTCAACAGCTTCGCCGCTCCTGATCTTTTCAAGAAGTTCAAGCATCCTCCGGGTCCCGATGCGGCAGAAAGTGCATTGTCCGCAACTCTGGCTCTGGGTGAATGAAAGAAAATAATGCGCAATATCGACCATGCAGTCAGCCTCATCGAGCACAACAAGCCCGCCCGAACCCATCATACCGCCTGCTTCCGACAAGGCCTCGAAATCAACCGGCAGGTCGGCAAGTGAGGCAGGAATACAGCCTCCCGAAGGTCCGCCGATCTGAACCGCTTTGAACTGTTTCCCGTTGGCAATGCCCCCTCCGATTTCTTCAACGATCTTACGGATGCTGATCCCCATGGGGACTTCGATAAGTCCTCCACGTTTTATTTTCCCGGCAAGGGCAAACACCTTGGTACCTTTGCTGCCTGCCGAGCCTATTCCTGAAAAGGCGGAAGATCCTTTGCGTATTATCCACGAGACCATGGCAAATGTCTCGGTATTGTTGATGAGCGTTGGTTTCCCATAGAGGCCGTGAACAGCAGGATAGGGAGGCCTCAGCCTGGGTATCCCCCGGTTCCCTTCAACGGAAGCGATCAGCGCGGTTTCTTCACCGCATACGAAGGCTCCGGCTCCCTCGAAAATGGTCAGATCGAAGGAAAAATGGGGGCTGGGGGTTGGGGGTTGGGGGTTAGGGGTTGGGCGTCGGGGATCCACTATCTGCCATCCTGCATCCTGCATCCTGGATCTAGGATTCGGGATCTGGGATTGGAGGATTACGTCCCCAAGAATTCCTTCTCCCCGGCAAACCTGTATCGCTTCGGTGATCCTCTGAACTGCAAGCGGGTATTCGGCACGTATATAGAACAAGCCATGCCTGGCCCCGGTGGCATAAGCTGCGATAAGAATGCCTTCTATGATGCGGTAAGGATAGGATTCGAGCAGCATGCGGTCCATGAAAGCCCCGGGATCGCCTTCGTCTCCATTGCAAATAATATATTTTTCTTCGGATACCTGGTCGTGAACCAGTTGCCATTTGCGGGCTGTGGGAAATCCTGCACCTCCCCGGCCCCGCAAACCGCTGGCTTTAATTTCATCTATCACCTCCTGCGGGCTCATGGTCTCCAGGCACTTCTTCAGTGCAGCAAATCCACCGGCATTCCTGTATTCAGTAATGTCGCATGGCCTCACGATACCGCGGTTCTCTGTTGCAATATTAAGTTGAGGGCCTAAGAAATCCGACAGCGGTGTATCCCTCTGTTCGAACATATACTTCTGCACCGATCGCGGCGCCTCATCCGCCATCATGTTCTCAAATAAATTCACCACCCTCGACCTGATCTTCCGGTAGGTTCCCTCAGGCTTGAAGTGGCTGAGCACGACCTGCTTCACCTCTTCGGGTTTTATGTGAGCGTAAAAGGCAGTGTTTTCGCCGGGTTTGACGATCTCGAGAATAGGGACCTGGTTGCAGATTCCAACACAACCCACCTGTTTCACGTCGACCTGCAACCCGGCTTCAGCAACGGTTTTATCCAGTTCGGCTTTCACTTCCTGGCTTCCGCTGGCTATGCAGCAGGAGCCAAGGCCTATTCTTATTTCTCCTTTGACTGCGGATGAGGGAGCGGCGGCTGAACCTGCTTTTAAAGTCTGTTTGCCACGCTTCAGGAAGTCGGTGAGTATCTCACCGGCGGTTTCGGGCATCACATGTCCGTAGGTCACCTGGTCAATGCGCACAACCGGAGCCAGGGTGCAGCAGCCCAGGCAGGCCACCTTTTCGATCGTGAAGACCCCGCTGGCATCGGTGTCTTCATTGGCATTGAGCTTCATCTCCCTGCGGATGGCATCATACACCAGCAGCGCTCCTTTTACATGGCATGCCGTTCCGGTGCAAACACTGATGATGTGTTCACCGCTGCGCTTTCGGCGGAACTGTGAATAAAACGAAGCTACGCTTTCGATACGAGACTGGCTGATCTCAGTGACCTCGCAGGTATATTTTAAAGCATCCACGGGCAGGTAGCTGAATTCCTGCTGTATATCCTGCAATATAGGAATGACGGCAGCTTCAGAGGTTCCTCTTCGCAAAATGATGCGGTCAACAGATGAGTGTATATGGTCAATATAATCTTTCAAATCCTTCCCGTAAATAACAGGGTAATTAGTTAACGCATGGAATTTGGCAGGATTGTGTGATCAGCCGATTCCATAACGTTTAAGTTTGTTCAGCAATACTGTTTTTACAAATGGTTTTGCAAGGTAATCATTGCAGCCTGCCTCAATAGCTCTTTTCTCATCACCGCTAAGGGCGAATGCCGTCACTGCAATGACCGGGAGGTTTTGCCTGAATGACTTGATCTGCCTGGTGGCTTCAAACCCGTCAAGTACCGGCATTTTCATGTCCATTAAAACCAGGGAGATATTGTCGTTCCCGCGGCAGCAGTCGACAGCTTCCTTACCGTTGGAAGCTGCAATTATCCTGACCCCGCTTCCTCTTAACATGACCTCGATGAGCTGAAAATTTGCGGCATCATTTTCGGCCACAAGTACGACCGGTTTGGCTTTAAATCCAACTGTAACAACTTTTTCTTCAGGCACAGGCGGGTCTTCCGTTGCTTCATTGTCGGGGATAGAGAGATAAAATGCAGATCCTCTGCCCTGTTCTGATTCAACCTTGATTTCACCTTCCAGCAATTTTGCATATCCCTGCGCAATCGCCAGTCCAAGCCCGCTGCCTTCCTGACTTCCCGGAGATCCCGATTGACCCTGTACAAAGCTGTCAAAAATGAGGGGGATCGATTCTGCACTGATACCAATACCGGTATCACTCACATAAAACTCAATCGCCTTGTTCCGTTTGTTATAACCGAGGCAGATCAGGCCTTCATTGGTAAAGACCAGTGCATTGTCGAGAAGATGAGAAAATACTGTTTTCAGTAACTCTGCATCTGAAACTACGTGTAAGGTTTCAGATTTAAGAGGGATTTCAAGTTTAAGTTCCAGGTTCTTTTCGGTGAAAAGAGGAAGGAATTTCTCATATACCTGGTGCAGCAGCTTATGAAGATTAAATGATTTTCGCCTGACTTCAATATTGCCGGAAGCCAGCAAGGAAATATCCATATAGTTCGTGATAGTCCTGAGCAAGCGGTCACAACTTTGTTTGATGAGGAAATAAAATTGTTCTTTTTCTTCCTGGCTGATATCAGACTGGACCACCAGACTGGCAAAACCGAGGATCCCGTTCAAAGGTGTACGCAATTCATGCGAGATGTTGTTCATAAACGCCGTTTTCAGGCGGTTCCCGGCTTCTGCCTTTTCCTTGGCTTCCCTCAGGTAGGCGAATATTCTCTTTCGTTCAGTGATATCTTCGAATGAGGCCAGCATTGAATGCGGCTTGCCTTCAGAATCTTTTACCACACTCGCCTCAACCTTCACATCAAAAAGTCCGCCTGCCTTATTCACCGCGACCAACTCACCCGACCAGGCTCCCTGTGACAATAACTTCCCCATAATCTCCGAAGCTTTCACCTCCATCAGCCAGAAACTGGTTGGTGATTTTCCAAGCACTTCCACGGGAGAATCATAACCCCATAAACGGAGAAATGCGGGGTTTACGTATTTCAGGTTCCCCGACTGGTCGGCAATGGCAAAGGCATTGATAGCAGATTCGATGGCCCAGTCCTTGATTCTGAGTTCTTCCTCAGCTTCCTTCCTGGCTGTTATATCTGTTAAGGATGTAACCCTGACTTGCTTGCCTTTATAATGCATCATTTTCCCTTTAAGAACACAGGGGAATGTAGTCCCATCTTTTTTTAATGCCCTGGATTCGTAAGGATCTTCATATCCAAGAAGCATATTTTTCATGACCATCTCCCTGTCTTCGGGAACAATCCATTCGGTACCGTACCGGCCTATCGCTTCTTCGGAAGTATATCCAAACATCTTTTCGGCTGCAAGATTCTGCTCAATACAGATCCCTTTTTCGGAGAGGAATATCGCTTCGAAAGCCGCCTCACATAATCCGCGGTACTTTTCCCTGCTCTCTTCAAGTTCAGCTTCGGCTTTCTTTCGTTCAGTGATGTCATGGACTACTGTAAAACGATATTTATTATCCTGTATCTGGATAGTTTCAGCCGACATCTGAACATGCTTTATATCTCCGTTCTTTGCCTTCAGATCGGCATCAATACCAATAGCATTACCTCTTTTTTGTGCCTCAAGTTTTACGGATTCGAGGGTTTCAGGTGTTACGATGCCCAGTTCGATTGCCGTTTTGCCGCATACTTCCTCGTTACTGTAGCCGAGTAAATTGGTAAATGCTTCATTGACTTCTATGTATTTGTGTGTGTCCTGCATGGTCAATCCACATGCTGATGGATTGATATAAAATAACTTTGAGAATTTCTCTTCCGATAGAAGTATCTTTGAAACATCCTTGCTGACGCCAAACAAAGCCGGGTTGCCATTCCAGCTTCCTTTTGAAACACGGGTTTCAACAGGTATCAGGGAGCCATTCTTTGCGAGAAGCGGAACCGGGCAGGAATCAGCCTTTCCGTTTAACATTTCTTCCACGATTTTCCCGGCTTCGGCCCGGCGTTCAGGCGGAGGTAGATTCAGGACAGATATTCCCGCCAATTCTTCTTTCGAAAACCCCAGGCGTTCAATAACTGTTGAATTCGTATGAATTATATTACCCTGATAGTCCAGCACAAAAAGAAATTCGTCGATGGTGTTGAAGAAAGTTTCATAATTCTCACGGGTTTGCCTCAATGTGGTTTCAGCCTGCAGGCGGTCGGTTATATCTTCGAGAATACCTGTTCCACCGGTGACCTGTCCTTTTTCATCATACAGACCGACAAAAATTCCCCTTACCGGAGTAACTTTATCTGCTGTGATTGAATGGTATTTCCCTTCGTAATGGCCAACACCGGCATTCAATGAATCACTCACAGTCTGCAGCAACTGCTGATCTGTGAGTCGTGTGAACATGTTCATGCCTACGAGGGCTTCCCTCGAGGATCCAATGATCCTGACAAATTCGATATTCACATCGAGGATGATCCCTTGCTTGTCATAATGTAAAATACCGAGGGGAGAATGCGAGAAAATGGCCTGGTATTTCTGCATGCTTTCATGAAGAAGGTGTTTTTCAGTTTCCAGCAGGGCAACCTGCTGCCTAAGGGTATTTGTTAAACTTACAAGATCCTGCTTCGATAAATCCCCTGTGTTCATTGGTCGGTATTTTGGTTAGTAAAAAACCTTTTTTATTCCTGATAAAGGTATTCTATAAATGCCTGCTTCATTTTCCGATACAGTATAAATTTTTATCACCTCTGATGAAGATATGCCCGTTTGTAAATGCAGGGGTGCAAAATGATCCTTCTCCCAGCGGGCATTGTAAGACCAGGGCAAACTCCTTGTCGGCCCTGATGATGTACATCATGCCTTTCTTGTCCATGATAAAGACTTTTCCTTCGGCAAGCATTGGAGAGGAGTATACCGGGTTCCCGAAATCATGCTCCCAGTATTTGGTTCCTGCAGCCGCATCGTAACAGACCGCAGTACCGTAGGATGTGAGAAGGAAGAGGTATTTGTCGGTGGCTACCGGACTGGGTACATCGGAGAGGTATTCGTTGTTTTCCCAAAGCACTTTGGAAGGATCTGATATGCGGATGGCAGAGAGGGTTGAATATTCGTTCACCGAGAATACGATCCCTGAAGCATAGGCCAGCGATGGCCCCACTTCTCCCGAGATGCAGTCGAGGCTCCATAGCTGCTTGCCCGTGAGTGGATCGTAAGAAGCGACGCTTGGTTCCGCCGCAATTATAAGTTCCATGCGGTTGCCGGTGTTTATAAGCGATGGGGAGGCCCATGAGATCTTGACATTCCTGGCGGTTTTCCATACCTGTTCCCCGGTTTTGCCCGAAAGCCCCATCACCGCCGGTGAATTTCTCTGGTCATACTGAATGATGAGAATGTCACGGTATACCATAAGCGAGGAAGAGTGACCGTAGTGATTCGTTGGCAAACCCAGGTTCTTAGACCAGACAGGACTTCCATTCGTATCTAATGCAATAAGGTCTCCGTTTGCAAAGATGGCATACACCCTTCGCCCGTCGGTGGCCAGGCTGGGCGCCGCAAACCCTGTTTCCTTGTTTACTGTGGGCAATGCCGAAGGCGATCCGGGGATCTTATCAACTTTTGCAGTCCAGATTATTTTACCATTGAGGGCATCGATGCAATAAACTTCACGCTTTGCTTCGCCTGCACCGCTAAGATAGATCCTGTCATCCCATATCACGGGTGAATTATAACCTTGTAAAGGAATAGCTGTTTTCCATTTTATGTTCTTCCCGGTCTTTCCGTCCCAGCTGGTGGGGATTCCGGTGCGGTCTGTAATGCCGATGCCACCAGGGCCTCTGAAGCAGGGGAAGTTGGCCCGGACTTCCTGCCAGGATGGATATTCAGATGCAGGTTGCGGGATGTTGGCTTGGTTATTGGTTATTGGTTGTTGGTTGTTGGCTGTTGGGGATCCTACATCCTGCATCCTGGATCCCGGATCCTGGATCCCGGATCCTGCATCCTGTGTCCTGGATCCTGCATCCTGCATCCCGGATCCTGCATCTTGCATCTTCCCGGAGCGCAGCTCTGTTCCCAGGTCGTTGTGCGTAAGCCATGCCATTAGGATTGTTAGAATAATCAATCCTGCTCCTGAATACATCAGCCACGAGCGTTTCAGCTGCCGCGTTTCCCAGAACATCAGGGGTTTGCCGCCGGGTTCTTCGGGAAGCTTTGCCCTGATGAGCTCTATGGTTTTGATGCAGGATACAAGAATCAGGATGCTGATGAATAAAAGATAGCCGCCGGTTCTTACCTGCCATTGAGTAGTAAAAAACGCCTTCCTTGCCAGCAGGTCGAGTGTGCGGATCTCCTCTCTCAGCTGCTCGTTGCCCGGATCGTTCTGAAGCTTCCCGACCAACACCGTCATAGCCTTTGAATTCAGAGGATCGGCACGCTTAACCTGGATAAAATTAACTATGATTAGTACGCAAAGGACCACTGCAAAAACTGCGCTTCCCAGCGAAATATTTTCGAGCAGCCGTATGGTATTCTTTGGTGATTTGACAGTGAGCATGTTCTTGTTTTTGATACTCAGGGTTTAACCGGACAATAATCAACACATCTTGCGCAGCTGAAACACCGTCCTTTGTTGGTGACATAATCGGTGCGATAAACCGGCAGCATCCGCCCGCCTATCATCAGAGCTATGGAAAGCCCTATGAAACCGCCGAAAAGCCATCCGCCCACATAAAATTTATGTAATACAGTTTCCGCTTCTGAATAAACCTGGGCTTCAGTTTTGCCTGCTGCCTTATATGCTTTTATTTCAAATGACTCATCCTGCATCCTGTATCCTGCATCCTGCATCTTGTTTCCTGCATCCCGCATCCCGCATCCTGCATCCTGCATCTTGTTACCTGCATCCCGCATCCCGGATCCCGCATCCTGCATCCCCTTAAGCGCCAGCACTTCCTTCGCCAGCTTCACCCTGCTGTCGACCCCGGCAAGGGCATCCTGCATCCTGGATCCTGCATAGCCGAATGCAATCACTAAAACCGGAATAATAAGTACCAGCATCATCATCTTTTTCACCATTACGGAACGGCTTTCGGGGCTTTTTGAAGTCACGGGCAGGTCAATTGCGTCGTACGGACAGGAATTTTCGCACAGCCGGCACTGAATACATTCTTTTGGTGTGATGCTCATATGCCTTTTTGAGAACCGGCTGGTCCAGTTGAGAAGGACTCCATACGGACAAATGAAACGGCAGTAGGGGCGGGCAATGAAAACACCCGACAGAAGCAGGATACCGCTGAACAGGAACATGCCGAATGATGCGTCGAACCTGAAGATCCCTACAAAAGGATCGTACCGGCAGATGATGAAATCGGTACCGGTGGCTGCAAACAGCACAGCAAGGCCAAGGTACAGGTAGGGGATGATGCCAAATACAGTGTTAAGCCTTGAACCGAGAGGCTGGGGTTTGAAGGCGAACAGGTCCTGAAGGGCGCCGAACGGACATACTGCCGCGCAGAATGTGCGTCCGAAGAAGGCTGTAAAAACGAGAGGAAGAGTGAAAAAAAGAAGGACGCTGATGGGAAGTACAAAGGAATTGTCGAACAGGGCCAGGCTTATATTTTGAATGGAGCCGATTGAACATACGCAGCCCTGCCGGTAAAAGCCGAAGTAAACGAGAGAGAAAAGGCTGAGGAAAAACACCCATAACCTTGAACGTTTTTTCAGGACCAGCCAGGTGCATAAAGAGAGTGCGACAAGAAGCACGAATACGTCGAGGTACGCCAGGAATTCGCCCCTGGGCAATGGGACCTGGGTAATGGGTTGTGTGTAACTGCTCTCAAATTCTGGTTTTGGAAAGCGCTGGACGGAGAGCGTTACGAGGGGCAGGAGAAGGAAGAAAAGGGCGAGGGATGTACGATGCAGGATGTACGATGTACGATGTAAGATGTACGATGTAAGATTTTTACGCATTGCCCCCTCCTTTCCATCTCGCATCCCGCATCCTGTATCCTGTATCCTGCATCTTGTAACCTGCATCCTGCATCCTGCATCCTGTATCCTGCATCTTGTTTCCAGGATCCTGCATCCTCTCCTTCCCGAACCCTTTCAGCAGAGAAGGTTTGTTAGCCGGGACTCTTGTAAAGGCCTGGGACGGACAGTTCCTGGCGATAGAACATTCGTTGCAGTTCTGGCATCGGTCATGTCTTACCTGCAGCTGAAGCGAGCCATTGCCGAAAGCCCCGCAGCCTTTGACGCATTTGCCGCAGCCAATGCAAAGCGGTTCGTCGATGGTATATTCGAAGAACGGGTCTTCGATGAATTTACGGCGGATGGCGTTCGTGGGGCAGAGCTGGTGTTCGGCGGCAGTATCGAGGGTCTTGGTGCCGGGCTTGAAATATCCACCGCAGAGGTCGCAGTAACCGCACATGGCGAAAACATGTGTACACTTGACTGCCGAAGGGCTCATGACACATTCGGTGGCACAGCGTCCGCATTGAATGCATTTGCCCGGGTCGAGCTGCCATACCATCTGTCTTGAGGCAATAGCCCGGGGTAGGGCGCAGCCGGCCGATTTACTGCAGCTGCTGCAGGCGAAACCCGATGAACAGGATTTTTCATCCCGCGAACGTAACAGCAGGGAACCACTAAGCAGGCCCAGGGCGGCGAGAATGCCTCCCCTCATCAATGTGCTTAAAAACTCCCTCCTGCCTGGCATGACTTACTTTTTTACAAAGATCCGTATCAGCTTTTTTTCAGGATCAAGAACAATGATCCTGTCTTTTGAATCCACTGCCAGGTCGAGTCCCCTTGTGCCTTCAATGAACGCTTCGGGGGGAGCCACCACAGATCGGAAAACACCCTGTGGCGAATATACCTTGACCCGTTCAATACCTTTCTCGCTTGTCACGAAAGAACCATCAGAAAGGAATGCGAAATGCGATGGGTTGCAGCATCCGCAGAAGCCTTCAACAGCCATAGAAGCCTCGCCCCATGCTGAATTCAGACTGCCATCCCGGCTGAACTGCTCCATCGAATGCCTCCCGGTGTTGGCCACCCAGAGTTCGCCTTTTTTGCCAAGGGCCAGGTCAAAGTAGGGACTTGGCACAATGAAGCCCGGAACTTTTTTCTGAGGGTCTTTCTCCCCGATGCGATTGATAAGACGGCCATCGATACTGCAATTGTAAACGATCTTCTTCCCGAAATCGGCAAGGAACACATTGGAATCAGAAACTGCAATACCGGTGATCAGGGATTCGGTTGAGAATGGCTTCCATTTTTTCAGAAGTTTTCCATTTGGATCAAACACCTCAACGTGGTCCTGCATCCCGATGTAAACATTCCCTTTTTTATCAAGGGTCATGCAGCTGGCTGTACCGTTATACAGGAATTGGCCTGCAGACTTGCCGAACTGGTCAAACATCGCCAGCGTATCTTTTCCTGCAACATAGATGCGGTCGCCGGCCCCGCAGGCCAAAGCGTGAATTTCAGCGAGATTTGTTACAATGGTAACCTTCTCGGTGTAGCCACTCTGGCTGCTGTCGCTCTTCCTGAGCTCTTCTATCTTGTAATCATATGGATTGTCCTTTACTGTTTTTTTAGAAGAAAACAGATCGACTGCCATAATTACGATCACGGCGATCAGCAGAACAAGTCCGGATAGAATGAAGATCTTTTGTTTCATATACTCAATCTTTAGCCCTGATATCAAGGCATACCATGGTTTTTGAATCCCTCATCAGCAAGTATCCCGAAGTGATCGCAATGGGCCCCCAGGAATCCTGTCCGTCGATGATCCTGGCCTTGCTCAGAACGTTGAACCCGGCTGGTGAGGCTTTGGCAATACTCATCTCCCCGTCGTCGTTCAGTATGAAAAATTTGCCGTCGGCAAGGATGTATGGCCCGAGCCCGAAGCGTTCGGTCTTTCCGCTGCTCATCAGGATGCGGCTGCAGTCGGTTTCCTTGCAGCAGACGAACTGGTTTCTTAATCCTGCAGCATCCTTGGGAAGGATCCCGTAAAGGTATCCCCCCGAAAACACCGGGGTTTGCTGTTCAGAGGCCAGGCCGTCCTGGGGCTTCAGCTTTTGAAGCACCTTCACCGAGAAGCCTTCGTTCACTACTTTTACCTGCAGTAGCGCCGAGCCTGCACCGTATCCCGCGCTGACAAAGATACGTCCTTCGTTCAGGATTACCGGGCTGGGGGCGACCACCGAGGGGGCAAATTCAGTGGTCTCCCATAAGACCTTTCCCCTCAGGGGTCCGTTTGCCGCAATCCCGCAAACCCCGCCAATGGCACAGTAGACGTACATCTTCTGCCCTGCAAGGGTCATGGGCATGAGAGAGGCATGCGACATTTTCCAGTTACGCGGATTTGGTGTTTCCCAAACCTTTTTCCCGGTTTTGCAGTCCACCCCGATGAGAAGCGACTTACCTCCCACTGCGATTATAGCGGTGTCGTTGTCGATGAGTGGGCACTGTCCGGTATACCAGAAAGGCACCTCGACCTGGAACTCCCGGCCCAGGTCAAGCCCCCACAGGTAAGCCCCGCTTGTACGCTCGCAGCACATTACCTGGCAGCGCGGACCAATAGTAAGCACATAATCTTTTGTCACGGCAGGAATGGTTCGCGAGAGGCCGTGGTTCCGCTTGAGATGGACATGGTACCCTCTTCTCCAGAGCTCTTCTCCGGTAAGAAGAGAGAAACATCTCAGCGCATCCTCTTTTTTCGTCTCGTCATAATCGAGGATATACACCCTTCCGTCGTATACGGCAGGGGCTGCATGCCCTTCACCCAGGCTGAGTTTCCATACAATACGGGGGCCGGTTTTCCCCCAGTCGGATATCAGCTTTATATTTTCCTTGCTGATATTGTCGAACTGTTCTCCCCTGAACCTGGGCCAGTTTGCCAAAGGAATGCCCGGAACGGATTTGTAGAGGATAAAATCTTCTCCGATATTCACTTTCTCCCCGGCGGCAGCAGGGCCTTTCTTCCTGTTGTCCATGCCGGGTACCGACATTTTCAGGGAGGCTGCAGGATCATGGAAGAACCATAAGGCCGTCAGCCCGAGGCCAAGTAAAACCAGTGAAACCAGGATATATCGGGAGAACTTCTTCACAATTATTTATTGCGGATGTCATATACCATCAGGGAATTTCCGTGCCTGATATACAACTTCCCGTCTTTGATAACCTGGTGCGCCCAGTGCTGGGCTGTGCCGAACGGGACTTTGAATGAGCTGATCTTTGTGAACCCCGTGGCAGTGGGTTGTGCAAGGACCATCTCACCATTGTCGCTGTAAAGGTAAAGTAATCCGTCGGCAGCAATGATATTACCGCGGCCGGTGATTTTTTCCGAATACACATCCTTTCCGGTTTTCCAGTCAACAGCGAACCAGGCCTTGTTTGAATCGTCGGAGCCATAGATCAGTCCGTTGATAAGGACGAAGCCTCCCATGCGGTGGTCGAGGCTCTGGTTTCTCCAGGTTTCGGTAATGCTGTTCCCGTCGGCACTGAGTTTGATCTGAACCCCGCCTTGTCCGTATCCCGAAGCGGTATATACAGACCCGTTGAAATAGATCGGGGTGTTTGCATGCACGGAGTATTTGTTGGGCTGGTTCTGGCTCCAGAGGAATTTGCCGCTCTCAGCGTCGATTCCGATAATTGAATTTGCAGTCTGGGTGACGAAAATTTTCCGGTTATTATGGTTGATCAGGGTTGGGGAGCAGTATGCGCTTTCCTCACCCATGGCCTTGCATCTCCAGATCACTTTCCCGGTGAGGCGGTCGATGGCAACAACATCAGCCTCGGGCCCGCCAGGTGTGCAAAACAGCTTATTGCCATCGATCAGCAGGTTTTCAGTGATGCCCCATTTGATATTTGGCGCGCTGAAGTCTTTGAGTACATCGATGGTCCAAACGAGATCACCGTTGTCGGCATTGCGGCAGACCAGCTTTCCAAAGCCGCTGATCAGGTATATCTTTCCGTTATAAACCAGTGGTGTGCTGCGGACTCCCGGCCAGCTTTCGGTCCATTCCTCACCATAAGGGATCTTCCAGAGCAGTTTTCCAGTAAGGTCAAAGGAATAGAGATACCCAATGCCGTTGATCATACCTGTGGTAAAGATCCTGTCGGAGGTAACTGCTGCGGAGGAATGGCCTTCGCCCAGTTCATCGAAATGCCAGAGAAGGGCGGGGCCGGTTACAGGCCATGATTTAAAGAGGCCGGTTTCGGGGTAGATGCCATCACGGTTTGGACCTCTCCATTGTGCAATTTCCTGGGCAAGAGAGGAATACGTTATCAAACTGACCAGGGTGAGAAGAATAATGAGTTGTTTCATAGGAACATTTTATTTGAACTTTGTATTCCCCAAAATTATGAAAAATCCGGCATATCTTTCATCCCTAATTACATATGGCTTTTTTCGAATCAGCCATCTTCCCGTTCACCATCAGCTTTACCACGTAGATACCGGGTTCGGGATGCCATGACCCGGTCGTGAAAGAGTGATCCCCGGGGCCCGAAACAGGGGCTTCGGACCTGTAAACTTCTTTGCCCGACAGGTTGTAGATCCTGATTTCCGAATTTCCCTGGTGGTCGAGATGACAAGGGATGGTTGTGGATGTTCTGAACGGGTTTGGGTAATTCTGAAACAAAATGCGGCCCTGTGTTTCACCACCCCTTTGATCGTTGATGCCCACGGGAAATTCAACGCCGGTGATCTTGCGTATACGGCCTGCATTGTATTCCGAAACAAACAGGTCTCCTTCTGACGTGAGAGCAATGCTGTTGGGGCCGTTGAACTGGGCCGAATCCACTGGCCCGTCCTTGCCTCCCGCAACCCCGGTCCCTGCGAATACACTTACAATGCCATCCGCAGTGATTTTATAAATCTTGTTATGGCCGTAAGCCGGGAGATAAAGGTTTCCTGAGGCTCCCCTGACAAGGTACTGAATCTTTGAACCTGCTCCATTCGGAACTGAAGCAAACACTGTTGAGGTACCGTCGGGCAGGACTTTATTCACGATGCCTGTATTATAGTTTGAAACGTACAGATTACCTTCAGGATCGAACACAAGCCCGAGAGGAGCGTTGAAACCCGAAGCATAGGTGCTAACAATTCCTGCAGATGTTATTTTGCTTACGGTCGTTCCACCGTAATTTGAAACATAAAGGTTGCCATTGCTGTCAAAACCAAGTGCACTGGGTTTGTTGAACCCGGTGGCGTATACTGTTTTGGTTCCCGAAGTCGTGATCCTGCTGATGACCCCTGTCGCATAATTTGAAATGTACAGGTTCCCTTCAGCGTCAAACGCAAGGCCGTCGGGGGCGCTGCACGCATTATTGAACGTATCGGCATGGGCGTCGGGGGTGATCTTCAGAACAGTGGTTCCGTATCCTCCTCCCCAGTTGGCCACGAACAGGTTTCCGGCGCTGTCGAGGGCAAATCCGTCGGGGCCGTTAAGCCCGTTGCCCGTGAGAAAGGTTGATACGACCTGGGCTGAAGATGTAAAGCAATTAAATACAAAGATCAGGACGATCAGGACTGTCGGCCTGGTGTATTTCTGAAATAACATAGCAGATTTCATGGTTTTTTCCGGTAAATATCCGCCATGAAAACAAAAGAGGCAACAACAATCGGCCAAGTGGTTTTATTAAACGGTAAAAGGCAGTCTCCTAACTGAAACGGCTTTTGATCAACGAGGCATACCTTCGGCTCATGATGAATGGTTCATTGCAGCTTTTGACCTGTACCCGGAATGCCTGGTTGAACCATTCGTCGATCTTTACGATGCAGTCGAGATTGATGATGGTCGAACGGTGGATCCTGCAGAAGGTATCAGCAGGCAGGCGGTTTTCCCATTCCTGCATGGATTTGTTGGTGAGTCCCTTCCGCCCGTCGTCAAGGTGAACTTCAGAGTAGTCACCCGAAGAACTGATATAGGTTATTGAATTAATCTTCAGGAAAACGTATGAAGTATTGAATAAGATGAACAGGCGGTCTAGAGAGGTAAGCTTCTGTTTGGATGCCTGAACCGTATCGGGCTTTTCTGAAAGCCTTTCAACGGCTTCCCTGAGGCGGGCAGGGGAAACCGGTTTCATCAGGTAATCCAGGGCGTTCACCTCGAAAGCCCTGAGCGCATACTCGTCGAAGGCTGTTACAAAAATGATCCTGATGCCTGCGGATATCTTTTCAAGAAGATCGAAACCTGATTCGCCAGGCATCTGGATGTCGAGGAAGACTGCGTCAGGCTGCTCTTTTTCGATCACGCCGATCGCAGAGCCCACACTGTCGGCTTCGCCCACGATGTCGATGCTCCCGAGTTCAGAAATCAATGTGCGTAAGGCATTTCTGGCAAGCCTTTCATCATCGACAATAACCGCTGTAAGTTTTTTGGTCATACCTGCTTATGGTTTCCTGTTGATCTCTATTTCGGCAACCACCTTGTCGCCATCCTGCCCTATCCTGAACTTCGTCTTCCCCGGGAAAGCATTTTCAAGCCTGAGCCTGATGTTTGTCAGGCCTGTCCCGGTGCCGCTGCCGTTTTCCTTAGGAGTGGGTTCAATCCACTTCCCGGTATTGGTCACCTGCAACACCAGGGAGTCGCCTTTGACCTTGGCCGAAATGCATATATGCAAAGGCATGATACTGGTCTTCATACCATATTTTATTGCGTTCTCAACCAGGGGGTTGAGCAGGAAGCTGAGGACCGGGAAGTCTTCTGCCTGTTGTTCTATATCGAAATCAACTTTCAGCTTTTCTTCGAACCTTTTCTGTTCAATCGAGAAATAATGTTTTATGGCTTCCAACTCCTGTTTCAGGGGAACGTCGGAATAGGTTTTACTCATCAGCGAATACCTGAGAAATTCGGCCAGCTCACTCACCATTTCTTTGGATGCTTTTTTATCTTCATCGATCAGTGCCCAGATTGAATTCAGGGAGTTGAAGAGGAAATGCGGATTGAGCTGGTAGCGCAGCATCTGAAGCTGTGCGCTTTGGGCGAGAAAACTGGCTTTTGCCGCTCTCTCTTTTTCGAGGGTCAGAGCATTCCAGCTTTTTATGCCGAAATACAGAAGACTCCAGCCGAAGAAGATCGGGAAATTCCAGGTAGCGTTAAAGATGAGTTTTGGAAAACTGATATAGGGTTTACCGGTATGCAGGAAATAATTTATCGGGTATTCGCTGCATTCGGTGATGACGGCGGTTAAAAACGAAATGCCCAAAATGAGCAGCAGCAGGAATGAAATTGAAAGCTCCTTTTTAAGAATAATCCTGTATACATACCTGAGTACGATCGTCAGCATAAAACCTACAATATCGAAAATGGCAGTGATCAGCATATGATGCTCCGAAAGCGCTGTCTTGCTGACGTACTGGGTATAAAAAAGCCTGAAAAAGATAACCAGCTCAACCATCAGCCAGCCTCCAAGCTGGTAATGCCAGAACGATAATTTGATGTTGTTAAGCTGTTTCACGAACCCGGATTTTCAATTCAAAAGTAATACAAAACCTGCATTTTTCGGCTGTGATCCTTGAAAAGGCGATACTTCCCTTTGTAAGGTAATAATTGTTCAGGGTTTAAGGTTTACCTCATAAGTCATTATGCTGTTGTCGAGGAAAGTTGGGATGATCAGGAGTTTCTTTTCTGGAATATACTCAAACGCAGCACAATATTTTCCAGGGGCAGTGGTATTTAACAGCAGTGTTTTGCCTCCGCCCATATTCACTCTGAATACTCTTCCGTTATAGTCGGAGATCAGGTAATTCCCATTCCCTTCAGCCGCGATACCGTCCATTACCGACCCCTGGCCGATGCAGACCTTGGTTGAAATTTCTTTGGTTGAAGGATCGATCATTTTAATGCATCCATCACCCGAGGTCCCAACTAACAGCTTCCCTTTATCAGCCAGAATACCATTTGGCCTGATCAGCTGATCGCTTTTAATCCAGACTTCCATTTTCCCTCCAGAGCATTTATAGATCAGGTTCTTCTGGCTGTCGGTGATGTACAGGTCACCCTTGTCATCGGCTGTAACATCATTGGGCATGCCTGGCTCGGGAAAGGGGTATCGGTTAACAACGGTCCCTTTGTCAATATCCACTTCAACCAGGGCATACCTTCCAACAACGAACAGCTTGTCACCTATGATGCTCATCCCCGTGGGCTGCATGATGCCGGCGACCCAATCTGTTTTTATGATCTCTCCCGAGGTGCTTACCTTTGAAATGTATTCCTTGCCCTCGTTGTAATAATTCGAAACATAAAGCACATCCCGCTTTTTATCATAGGCAACCGATTCGGGGTAACTGAATTTGTTCTTCAGCTCCCACTTCTTTACCAGCTGTTTATCGGTGTAAACGGCCCTGGTATCACGAAAAATGAATCCCCACCCGCCGAAACTTTCCATCACTGCAACCATCAGCTCGTTTTTGCCTTTTTTCAAAGGCAGGGTTATATAATCATTCAGCCCCACTATCCCCTGGAAGTTCGGGTCACGGCTGGTATACGAACTGTTCCCTTCAAACAGCAGCCTGCCGTTCAGGAATACCGAGATGATGTCGCTGTACCCGAAAGCAAACAGTTTGTCTTCATCTTTCAAGGCATCGATGGTGGTTTTTGCAAAGATGATATCGGGGGCGTTGCCCGAGCGCGGATAAATCCGTGAAATATCGACGATGCCATCGGGGCGGCAGCTGATGCTTTTCCAGGGAATTTTTATTATGCCCTGGGCTTCGGGAGTTTTTTCATAATCTGTCAAAGCCGCTTTATATACAGGGGAGATCTGCCAGTTTTCAATAACCCCGTATGGAATTTCAATGTTTTCCTCCGGAGGGAATACCAGCGACTTGTCTTCCCTGCAGCTGAAGTTGGCAAAATATGCGGTTCCATCGGACGGACCGTAAACTCCCACTTTCCCTTTTCCTGCTCCATGTGCAAGCTGGGAAACAGAAAGCACCGGGATTTCCTGGTTGTTCAGGTAAAACCTGGCCTGCTTCCCTTTGAATTCCAGCTTCAAGTGAAACCAGGTGTTTTTAGGTATTTCCGCGCTTGCGGTATACCCGTTGCCTGAATACAGCTGCCATGAATCGATGTCGTTGAAAGCTGCCACATACTGCACCACGTTCTGAAATACTGTTGTAAGGTGAGGGCGGATGTAGATCCGTTCGTAATCCTGAGGTGTGGACATTCTAAAGATCACGCCGGGATATGACCTTTGTCCGGTCACGGCCATGTCCATCTCAATCACCCCTTCGGTAATATCCTGGTTTTTAAGGATTGCCGTGCCCATGATACAGGACTTTCCCTGGAATTCGGCAGTCTTTGCATCGAGGTATTCCCAATGAGCCGTATCGAATGGGATGATGGTTTGCTGGGCATGGGTGAGTGATGACATTCCCGTTAAAAGGAAAAGCAGGGTGAAGCATGCTATAGCTGATAAAAACGTTCTTTTCATAAGGTTGATTTTGAATTCAAACTGGGCTTTAAAATACATATAAAGATTCAGCCCGCAAAGTTCATCCTGCCGCAGATATTTTTTTTCATGAATTCTGTAAACGGTTGATCTTGTCGGCAGACGCCTCAGAAATACAACTTCACAGCATATACTCCTTGTTTATCAATAAAATAAGTGGTATCTTTGCCGCCTTATTAATCCGTGTTCACGGCTACGAAACATAGTTTTCCCATCACAGAGTAAAACCCCAGGGACCGAAACATCCGTCAGCACATAAATTTAATTACCATGTTTACATTTGAAGAATTGGGCATTTCCCCGCAATATGTCAGGGCCGTTGAAGAACTTGGCTTTGAAACGGCTATGCCAGTTCAGGAAAAAGTCATACCCCTGGTCCTGAATGAGAACCGGGATATGATCGTACTGGCCCAGACCGGGACAGGAAAGACGGCTGCATACGGACTGCCGCTTATACAAATGATCGACCCCGGGGTTGATCATCCGCAGGTACTTATCCTTTGTCCGACCCGCGAACTCTGCATGCAGATTGCCGATGACCTTAATGATTTCGCAAAATTCAACGATGATCTCACCACCCTTCCCGTTTTTGGCGGAAGCAGCATAGATGTTCAGATCAAAGCCCTGAAGAAAGGCATACAGATCGTGGTCGCCACGCCGGGCCGTCTCCTCGACCTCATCCGCCGTAAGGCGATTAAGCTTTACCAGGTAAAGACTGTTGTTCTGGATGAAGCCGATGAGATGCTGAATATGGGATTCTCTGAAGACCTGAATGACATCCTGGAAACTGTACCTCCTGAGCGCAGGGCCCTGCTGTTTTCAGCAACCATGCCTTCGGAAGTGGCTTCCATTGCAAAAAAGTACATGAAAGACGCCATCGAGGTGACTGTAGGTACTAAAAATTCAGGGGCTGAAAATATCAAGCATGTATATTATACGGTTCATGCAAAGGACAAATATCCTGCCCTGAAACGTATCGTCGATTATTACCCTGCGGTATACGGCATCGTATTCTGCCGTACCCGTAAAGAGACCCAGGAGATCGCCGACAAGCTGATCCACGATGGCTACAATGCCGAATCATTGCACGGGGATCTTTCGCAGGTGCAGAGGGATACAGTGATGAACAAATTCAGGATCGGTCATATCCGGCTGCTGGTTGCGACGGACGTTGCTGCGCGCGGACTGGATGTTGACAACCTTACGCATATTATCAATTACAACCTGCCCGAGGACCTGGATTCCTATACACACAGGAGCGGGAGGACAGGCAGGGCCGGGCGGTTCGGGACTTCGATCATTTTGCTGAACCTCAAGGAAAAGTTCATGATCAAACGGATCGAGAAGAAGATCAATAAAACGTTTACTTCAAAGCCTGTTCCTTCAGGCCGTCAGATCTGTGAAAAGCAGCTTTTCAGCCTGGTCGACAAAATGGAGAAGGTCGAACTCGACAACGAGGAGATCGATACCTACCTGCCGCAGATCTACAGGAAGCTTGAGTGGCTCGACAAGGAAGATGTGATCAAACGTTTTGTGGCACTTGAATTCAACCGTTTCCTCGACTATTACAAAAATGCGCCCGATCTGAATGTGCCTGTAGATAATTTCGAAGGCTCTCGAAAAGACAGGCAGGGCAAAGGCGAATGGAAAGGCAAGGATCGCGAAGGCGATCAGGGAAAACCGCATTGGAAAGACAGGGGAAATGAACAGGAGGAAGGGTTCATTAAGCTGATCATCAACAAGGGCAAGGCCGACGGCATGTACGCGGCCGAGCTCATGGAACTCATTAACCGTAACACCCCGGGCAAAAAGATAAGGCTTGGTAAAATTGAACTTACCAAACGCTCGGTGATCTTTGATGTGCCTGAGCAAAGTGCTGGCCACCTTGTGAAGGTACTCAGAAGCGCCTGGTTCGGAGACCAGCCTTTAAAAGTTGATTTTCTGAAGGAACATGGAGGGCCAAAGAAAAAGAAGTTCAAGGCCTGATCTTCGATCTCTGATCTTTCTTTTCAGCATTTAAGCGTTTATTCTCCAGCCGTTTTTCTTTTGCTGCTTTAGGCAGGCGGACTGTTTTTCGTTTTTTCTTTGGGGTCAAAGCCCTGTTGAGCAAGGTATAGAATTTGGCGATGACTGCTTCCTTGTTTTTCAGCTGGGTCCTTTCTTTCTGGGAAGTAAGCACCAGCTCCCCTTCAAGGTTTATTCTTGACCCCAGCTTTTCAAATACCATTTCCTTTTCCTGCTCAGAAAGAAGGGTCGATGACGTGACATTGAAGCGCAGTTCTGCTTTGGTACTGACTTTGTTCACGTTTTGTCCGCCCGGACCGCTGCTTCTTGAAAACGAGAAAGCCAGCTCGGGAATGAAGTCCCGACCTTCGGCAGGATCCGGATTTTTTATGGCTTGTGTCATTCAGGGATGAATTTAAGCAGCCGGAGTACCTCGAGGCTAACCCATTTCCTGGCAATGCTGAAATCGGCAGGAAGTTCCTTCTCTTTTGGTACCACCAGGGTAGCCAGGTAGATTACCTTGTCTCCTGTCTCGAGATACCCCACGAACCAGCCATAATTATTCCCGTTACGAACAGCCCAGCCGGTCTTTCCGTATAAAGTGAATGAAGGAGACTTTTCGTTGAGCATGATGGACCTCACTTCAGCCATGGTTGAGGCTTGCAGGGGCAGATCGCCATCGTGTAATTTCCGCAGGAAATATATCTGCTGCCTTGGGGTGATTCCTGAATTGCCCTCAAGCCAGAACTTGTCGATAGTCGAGTCGCTGACATCCATTTTTCCGTACTGAAACTTTTCAAGGTAGTTTCTCATCCTGACGGCCCCGATTTTCCTTGCAACTTCCTGGTAGCATGGAACGCATGAAACTGCAAAAGCTTCCCTGAGCGTGAGATCGTTTTCCCATTGCTTTAGCCGGCGTGCTTTCCCATCCCATTTGAAAATATAAGAAGTGTCGATCACTCTGGTCTCCAGCCCGATCAGGCTGTTTGGAATCTTGAATGTGGAAGCCGGGATATATGGTACATCCCAAAGCTCAGGATGAAAACCAAAGTACCTGTCCTTTTTGGGATCATAGATAATCATAGTTCCGTTCAGTCCGTATTTTTCAAATACAGACTGTATCATAAGCATACTGTCTTCCGATGCTTTCAGGGCAGTGACTTTTTTCATCAGGTCATTGGGGATGGTAGGGGAGAGAACATACTGTTCGATTAACCAGTTGCCAGCCTTCAGGCAGATCACCCCCGATCCCCTGCAGATTCCCATCTGGGTCATCAGCACCTCATCAAACCAGGCGAATTTTCTGTCGCTGTCCAGGTAAAGGTTCCTGCTCACAACCCTGAAATCCCAGCTTGTTTTCTTTTCAAAGTAAGGTTTGCAAAAAGACCTGAACTCTTCCCTCTTCCAGTATTCCCCCGGATCGGTTCCCAGGAAAACTCCGCCCGTGTCCATGGCATTGATATACCTGCTCAACTCACAGCGGGCCGCATCTTTATGCCACTGATCAAGGATGCCGTTAAGTTGTTGCCTGAGCTGATCTGGTTTCTCCTGTGAAAGTACTGTGAAAGTGCAGCAAAAAAGTACGATTGCAAACAGCAGTAAGCGTTTCATGATTTGTATATAAACGAAGCGGAAGGAACAATTTTTGAATACAAATGTATGAAATGCCCTCCTGAGTTGAATTCTCCTCTTCTGTTTTCCTGAGAAAATATTATATATTTGTTGAAAACC
>JBAXLI010000039.1:0-38844 GCA_037134895.1 Bacteroidota bacterium | reverse complement strand
GGATGCAGGATGCAGGATGCAGGATGCAGGATGCGGGATGCAGGATGCAGGATGCGGGATGCGGGATGCAGGATGCAGGATGCAAGATACCTTGTTACCCTGTTACCTTGTTACCATGTTACCTTGTTACCATGTTACCATGTTACCTTTTTCTGACTCCCGAATTTAGTAACTTTGTAAAAAAAACAGGATGTTCAGGCTCAACTGTAACGGGAAACTGCTTGATTTGTCGAAACCGGCCGTTATGGGTATTCTGAATATAACCCCCGATTCATTCTTCGATGGTGGCAGTTTTGTTTCGACTGATGCACAGTTGAAGAGGGCTGAACAAATGCTTTCCGACGGGGCTTCGATCATCGACATAGGAGCGGTATCAACCCGTCCGGGGGCAGCCGATGTATGCCAGGCCAGCGAACTTGACCGCCTGATCCCTGCTATCAGCGCCATCCGCCAGCATTTCCCTGAAGCAATCATTTCGGCCGACACCTTCCGCCCTCTGACAGCCAGAGCTGCGGTTGAACACGGCGCTGATATGATTAATGATATTTACGGCGGACGATTTGATGCAGGTATGATCGAGACGATAGCAGCGCTTAAGGTCTCTTATGTGATGATGCATATGAAGGGAGAGCCTCGCAATATGCAGCATAATCCTGAATATTCTGACATTGTCGCCGAGGTCACATATTTTTTCGAGAAGCAGGTTGCAGAGGCGAGGGAGAAGGGAATACATTCGATCATCATTGATCCTGGTTTTGGATTTGGAAAAACGACCGGCCATGGCTACCGGCTCCTGAACGGTCTTGATTCATTTGCTTTCTTTAATTTACCTTTGCTGGTCGGCATTTCAAGAAAATCTATGATATACAGCATTCTCCGGACAGGTCCTGAAGATTCACTCAACGGGACAAGTGTTCTGAATACTGTTGCATTATTGAAGGGGGCTAATATCCTTAGGGTTCATGATATCAGGGAAGCAGGGCAGGTAATCATGCTTGTTGAGGCGCTTAAAGAGTTTTCAGGCAACATCAAATAATAAAAAATGTTTCAGCTTTTATACATCAGCGGATTGTTTGACCTCAGGGTTGTTGACCTTGTTGATATCCTGCTGTTCGCCATTCTGCTTTACGAGGTATACATTCTCGTGAGAGGAACTGCCGCGATCAGGATCTTTATCGGGATTATCGCGGTATATATTATATGGAAAGTGGTCAAGGCATTGCAAATGCAGCTGCTCAGCGAGATCCTCGGGCAGTTCATCAGTGTTGGCGTGATCGCCCTGATTGTTGTATTTCAGCCTGAAATCAGGCAGTTCCTTCTGATGCTCGGGAATACGCGTATAATACACAACCGTAAAAGGAAGTTGTTGTTTTGGAAATTCAGGCTGAGCAATCCCTTTGTACCCAATATAGATTCAGTGGTAATGGCCTGTCAGAAAATGGCTGAGACAAAGACAGGGGCGCTTATTGTGATCGCCAGGGAAAGTCAGCTTGGATCGTATGTTGAAACCGGGCAGATCGTTGACTCCAGGATCTCAGAACTGATACTGGAGACTATTTTCTTTAAGAATAGTCCGCTCCACGATGGTGCTGTCATCATTTCAGGTGAAACAATACTTGCTGCCCGTTGTATTTTGCCGGTGTCGAAACTTAGCAGTATTCCTTCATGGTACGGACTAAGACATCGGGCTGCAATCGGGCTTACCGAAAAATCGGATGCTGTTGCTATTGTTATTTCCGAAGAGAGAGGCAATATTTCTTACAGTATCGACGGCAAGCTCAATGAGAAGGTGAGTGCCGCAGATCTCGCGAAATTCCTGACGACAACATTCAGCAAGTAAGTTTTTCTTCTCTTCTTTCCTGCTTTTTTAAGCGAATCGGCAACCCTTGCGCTGTCGGCTGATTTCCGTTGTTCGAACTCTTTAACCATCTGGTCGGGAGTCTTTCCCAGGTTGTTCAGTGCCATCTGGGCATCGTCGGCAAAATCGTGATGGGGATATTTTTCGATGAATAAAATATAGAGTTCCTGCGCTTTATCAAGGTTCTGCAGAAGATTTTCATACATGTATGCGGAGAAAAAGAGGCACATAGCGGCCCTGGGGTCATTGGGATAACCAGCCCTGTACAAATCGAACATTTCAAGAGCTTTTTTCGCGTTGCCCGTATTCATATACAGGCTGCCTGCCTTGAACATATAGTTTTTTGTAAGAGTATCTGAAGGAAAATTTATGATGAATGCAGAGTAAAGAGTCAGAAGACTGTCGGCGGATTCTTTATCGAGAGAGGTCGCATCGGGCGAAAACAACCTTTTCTCGATATTTTGAATTGCTTTTGCCTCCTTATCCCTGGAAGGGCCGCAGGAAACGAGTATAATTGGAATGAAAAGGAGCAGTAAAAACCTTGTTTTCATAACGTTATTTTTTACGTTTTTTAATTACCGGGAAGAGCATTTTATATGACACATCAACTTCTCCCCTGGTTATTTCGCCAAGCCTTCGTTTCAGAAGTACTCGTTTCAGAGAGTTGATCCTGTCGACCATCAGCACGCCCTCGATATGGTCATATTCATGTTGAATAATCCTTGCCAGTATCCCTTCGAATTTTTCATCATGATGATTAAACTCCTCGTCCACCCAGCGTATGCGGATAACAGGCTTACGGGAAATATCTTCCCGCATTCCAGGGAAACTTAGGCAGCCTTCATTGAATACCCACTCCTCCCCTTCTTCGGAATAAATCTCAGCATTGATGAACAGTTTTTTAAAATTTTCCGCTTCCGGATAATCTTTTACAAAACCAGAAGCATCGATGACAAAGATGCGGATGGACTGGTTAACCTGGGGGGCTGCAAGGCCAACTCCGTCGGCCTGGTACATGGTTTCCCAGAGGTCGGTGATGAATTGCTGAAGGTCGGGATAACCAGGGCCGATTTCAGCAGCTTTCTTCTTCAATGCAGGATGGCCATAGGCCAAAACAGGTAAAATCATGTATGTGAATGTTCTTGTTTTATACTTTCGGATTCCATGAATGACTGTAATATAATAGTGGCGCTGACCCTGTCGACAAGGCTTTTATCACGGCGTGCCATTTTCCTTATACCAGATTCCAGGATCACCCTGCCCGCCAGGAGAGAAGTAAAGCGTTCATCGGCCCTCTCTATCCTTGTGCCGGGGAAAGACTTCCTGAGCTGTTCAAGAAAAGGTCCGATAAACCTTGCCGCGGAAGAAGGTGTATTATCAAGTTGTTTTGGTTCCCCGACAACAAAACATTCAACCGGGTTGTCACTGACATATCTTTTCAGATAACCCATGATTTCCATTGTAGGTATAGTATCAAGAGCAGAAGCAATCAGTTTAAGTTCATCTGTAACTGCCAGCCCCGTCCTCTTTTGACCATAGTCTATTGCAAGTATCCTTCCCATAATGGCTGCAAAGTTAAAAAAATTTGGGATTAGGGACTGGGGATTGGGGATTGGGGATTGGGGATTGGGGATTAAGGATTGGGGATTAGGGATTGGGGATTGGTGGTTCTTATTATCCGGCTATCCTGCATCCTGCATCCCGCATCCCGCATCCTGCATCCTGCATCCACGTTTTTTTCATACCTTTGAACCCCAATAAATCCTTAACATGACAGATCTTCTTCGTTCGGCGATTGAGCCTGCCTGGGAAAACAGGGAACTTCTTGACAAACCTGAGATACAGAAGGCGATCAGGGAAACCATTCATCTTCTTGATAAAGGAGAACTCCGTATTGCTGAGCCGGTGATGGAAGGATGGATCATCAATGAATGGGTTAAAAAGGCGGTGATCCTGTATTTCCCAATCCAGAAAATGACAGTGACAGAGGCTGGCCCGCTTGAATTTCATGACAAGATCCCGTTGAAAAAAGGATATAAGAATTTAGGCGTGAGGGTAGTACCTCATGCTGTGGCGAGATATGGTTCTTTCATCGCCGAAGGCGTGATACTGATGCCTTCATATATAAACATCGGCGCATATATTGATCATGGCAGCATGATCGACACCTGGGCCACGGTCGGTTCCTGTGCACAGATCGGTAAGAATGTACATCTGAGCGGAGGGGTAGGCATCGGAGGAGTGCTTGAACCGGTTCAGGCTGCTCCGGTAATCATAGAGGACGGTTGCTTTATTGGTTCAAGATGTATACTTGTTGAAGGCGTGAGGGTTGGTAAAGAAGCAGTGCTTGGTGCAAATGTTGTGCTCACCGCATCAACCAGGATCATCGATGTGTCGGGGAGCAACCCGGTTGAGTTCAAAGGCTTGATCCCGCCGAGATCGGTAGTGATACCGGGTAGTTTTGAGAAGGAATTTCCTGCAGGGAAATTCCAGGTAAGCTGTGCTTTAATCATTGGGAAAAGAAAGGCGTCGACTGACCTGAAAACATCGTTAAACCAGGCACTGAGGGACTTTAGTGTGAGTGCTTGACGGGGTAACAGGGTAACAAGGTAACAGGGTAACAGGGTAACAAAGTAACAGGGTAACAGGGTAACAGAGTAACAGGGTAACAGGGTAACAGGGTAACAAGGTAACAGGGTAACAAGGTAACAGGGTAACAGGGTAAGAAGATTGGGCGGGTGATGAAAAGAATACTTCTGATACAGACAGCTTCGATTGGTGATGTGATCCTCGCAACACCGGTGCTGGAAGGATTGCACGCAGCTTACCCATCCGCAGTCATTGATCTCCTGATAAAAAAAGGCATAGAGGGCTTGTTCAGAGAGCATCCATTTGCAGGCAGGCTCATTCTATGGGATAAGTCAAAAAAACACAGCGATGCCTGGAGAATACTGAAGGATTTAAGGCAAAGCAGGTATGATCTCGTGATCAACATTCAGAGATTCGGGCTAACCGGGCTGCTGGCTGTATTATCAGGAGCGGATACCACCATTGGGTTCAGCAAGAACCCGTTTTCATTCCTTTTTACTAAACGCATTCAACACCAGATCGGGAAGGGTGTTCACGAGGTTGAACGTAATCTTTCACTGATCAAACCGTTGATTACAGCTAGCCAGAGAGCGAAAGATTTCGGTATCCCGCCCAGGCCGGTGCTTTATCCATCGGCCTCCGATGAATTCAAGGTCATGACTTACCAGAAACAGCCATATGTCACAATCTCCCCTGCTTCCCTCTGGTATACCAAACAATACCCTGTCGAAAAATGGGCCGAACTTATACAATGCATCCCTGAAGATTTCAGCATTTTTCTTCTTGGTTCTAATTCCGACTCAGGTCTATGCCATGAAATCAAGACTTTAACAGGGCGCGGAAACATCGGTATTCTTGCAGGGAGCCTGAGTCTTCTTGAATCCGCCGCTCTGATGAAGGGAGCCAGGATGAATTATACAAATGATTCAGCTCCCATGCACCTCTCATCGTCGGTAAATGCACCAACATCGGTGGTATACTGCAGCACCATACCAGGGTTCGGGTTCGGACCGCTTTCTGAACTCCACTTCATCATTCAGACTGAGAAACACCTGGCATGCAGGCCATGCGGGCTCCATGGCAGGAGGGTATGCCCGGAGAAACATTTTGATTGTGCGCTGACGATAAGGGCGGATCAATTTCCAAAACTCATCTGAGATTATCCAAAATTATTAGGTAATTTTGTGCTGTTTATTGCATCGCTAAAATGATCAGTGAATCACTGAAACCGGAAGTGTTGTCCTGCCTTGAAATATTACGGGCCGGAGGTACCATATTATATCCCACCGATACCATATGGGGTATTGGCTGTGATGCCACCAATGATGAGGCTGTAAATAAAATATACCGGATCAAGAGGAGGAGTGGCGACAAATCACAGATCATACTGCTCGACAGCGCTAACAAACTTCCGCTTTATGTTGAATCGCTGCCTCTTATCACCTGGGACCTGCTGAGGAACATCACTACCCCCCTTACCATTATTTATCCCAAAGGGAAAAACCTGGCGCCCAATATACTTGGGGAAGATGGTTCGGTAGCCATTCGCATAGTGAACCATGATTTCTGCAGGGAGATGATCCGTGAATTCGGAAAGCCGATTGTTTCGACCTCTGCGAACCTTTCGGGCGACCCCAACCCTCAGAGTTTTCAGGCAATAAATCCCGCTATCCTTGGCTGTGTTGATTATACCGTTGCTTTATATCATGATGTTGTTTCATCACTGAGGCCTTCAAGGATCATCAAATTATACGAAAACGGGGAATTTGACGTTATCAGACCTTAACCAGCCTGTTTTAATGAACCTTCCCCGCTTCACTCTCCTTTTTGTATTACTCCTTATAGCTTTCCCGGTTTTCGTGCTTAGTGAAAACGTTAAAAAACATACCATTTCGGGCAAGGTAAGTGATAAGAATGACGGTGAATCGCTGGTCGGGGCAACAATATTCGTGAAGGAACTGAAGACGGGCTGCACCACCGACCCATACGGGAGGTTTTCGCTTACGATCCCTGAAGGGAAATACACTATCCTGTTCGCATATATTGGTTATACAACCGTAAATCTCGAGTTGACTCTCGATAAAGACATAATCCTCAAGATGGAACTGGCCTCGGAGCAGAAGGAATTGCAGGAGGTCGAAGTAAAAAGCGAAAGAAACGACCAGAATGTCGCGAAACCCGAAATGAGCGTCTTCAAAATGGACATCAAAACCATACAGAAGATCCCGGCCCTGATGGGTGAAGTTGACGTGATCAAGGCAATTCAGCTTTTACCCGGGGTTCAGAGTGTAAGCGAAGGATCCAGCGGTTACAGCGTAAGGGGAGGCGCACCTGATCAGAACCTTATCCTGTTAGATGAAGCTACAGTTTACAATGCATCCCATCTGATGGGTTTTTTCTCGGTGTTCAATAATGATGCTGTGAAAGATGTCAAACTGTTCAAAGGCGACATCCCTGCGAATTATGGCGGAAGACTTGCTTCTGTCCTCGACGTTCGTATGAACGAGGGTGATTCGAAAGGTTTCCAGATTAACGGTGGGATTGGGATCATTGCAAGCAGGCTGACCTTTGAAGGCCCGATAATCAAGAACAGATGCTCTTTCATCGTCTCCGGCAGGCGCACATATGCTGACCTTTTCCTGCCTTTATCATCAAACAAAGCCCTTCAAAACAACCACTTGTATTTTTACGATCTGAATGCAAAGATCAACTTTGTGATCAACGACAACAACCAGATCTTCCTTTCGGGATATTTCGGCAGGGATGTATTCAGTAATCAGTTTGCAAAAATGCGCTGGGGCAATGGCACCGGGACATTCCGCTGGAATCACATTTTTTCAAAAAAATTATTTTTCAATCTTACCGCGGTGTACAGCGATTACCGGTACCTTCTCGGGACACCCAGCGGGCAGTCGAATTCGTTTGAATGGAATGCCAACCTCAGGGATATTGGCACCAAAGGAGATTTTTCCTGGTATTTGAATTCAAACAATACCCTGAAATTCGGTGGCGCTGTGACCTATCACATGATAGCCCCTGGTAAAGCGGGAGGCATAGGCAGCGAGACGGTTTTCACGACCGTGGAGGTACCGAACAACTACTCCATCGAATCGGGTGTGTATATCACTAACGAGCAGAAGATCGGCCCTCATTTCGTTGCAAAGTACGGACTGCGGATGTCTTTGTTCCAGAATATCGGTCCCGGTACTATCTATAATTATACACCAAACTATGTAGTGATCGATTCAACGGTTTATAAACCATGGAGGATCTACAATACCTATTGGGGTGTTGAACCCAGGATAGGCCTGCTTTACGAATTCAATGAAAAATCATCAGTTAAAGCAAGCTATGCACGCACATTTCAGTACCTGCAGCTTGCCCAGAACTCTTCGGCAGGCACTCCTCTGGATATCTGGTTTCCTGCAAGCCCCAATATCAAGCCCCAGATCAGCGACCAGGTAGCATTTGGTTATTTCAGGAATTTCAGGCATAATACCATCGAAACCTCTGTCGAAGTGTATTATAAATGGATGCAGAATGTTATCGATTTTAAGAATTTTGCGCAGTTGCTTTTGAGCGACACTCTCGAAGGACAGGTGAGGACAGGGACCGGCAATTCCTATGGCATCGAATTCCTGGTAAGGCTTAACGAGAAGATTGTAAGCGGATGGGTCAGCTATACATATTCCAGGTCGTTCCGTGACATCCCCGACATCCAGGCAACCCCATATCCCGCACCTTATGACAAGCCAAACAATATCAGCATAGTATTGAACTTCCAGGTTGCCAAACGCTGGAACATCAGTGCAAACTGGGTATATGCCACAGGGGCGCCGGTGACTTTCCCTACAGGCAGGGCCCTGATCGCCGGGAAAGTCGTTCCTATCTATTCTGACCGGAATGCTTACCGCTACCAGGATTATAACCGCCTTGACCTTGCTGTTACATTTTCGTCAAAACAAAAGCCCAATCGGAAGTTCTCATGGGACCTGAACTTCTCGGTTTACAATGCATATAACCGTCATAATACCTGGTCGATCAACTTTGTTCAGGACAATACTGACCCAAATGTCACCTATGCCGAAAAAGTATACCTGTTCGGCATCATACCATCAGTCACATTTAATTTCCATATCGGCCATGATTAAGTTCCTCTTACGCTTTCTTGTCATCCTGATCGCTTCCGGATGCACCGAGAGGATCAATATGAATCTCGATGATTCCTACACCAGGCTTGTGGTCGACGGGGGTATTACAACCGACAGCCTGGAGAGGACAGTACGCCTGACTAAATCGGCCAGCTATTTCTACAACCAGCCCCCTCCTGTGATAAGCAATGCAGTTGTCACTCTCAGCGATGGTTCCTTCCTCGATACTCTGAAGGAGGAACTCCCGAATAATCCGGGCAGTTACAGCATCGACAGTAACTTCAGAGGGGTCATCGGAAAAACTTACAACCTGAACATTTCTTTGCGCGAGCCTATTGGAGCTCATTACGAGTACGCAGCTTCCTGTAAGATGATGAAAGTCGCAAGGCTGGACTCCGTTTCGGTTGAATTCAATCCCGACATGGGAAAAAACGGATACTGGCTCGTAAAAATATATGCCCAGGAACCGGGGGACGAGGTCAATTATTACCTTCTCAAATATTATCGCAACGGAAAGCTGATGTCTGATTCAATTCAAAAATGGGTTACAAGCGACGATAAGTATTTCAACGGAAGTTATATCAACGGGCTTATTGCATTTCGGATCAACAACAACCATCCCTGGGAAACACTCCACGCGGGTGACACCTTGTTGGTTCAGATGAGCGGCATCACAAGGGAGTACTATAATTTTGTTCAACAGGTTCAGTTTGCCGGAATACAGATTCCTTTCTTCTCAGGCCCTCCTGCAAACGTTGAAGGTAATATCGATAACGGCTCCATTGGCTTCTTTACAGCATACTCCAACTCGTATGCCCGGCTAATCCTTCGGTCTAAAAAATAATTGTTGTATATTCGCATATATTAACCTGAAGGCTTTTTGTCATGGATTCTTCTATTTATGCCATTTCTCCTGTAGACGGAAGATACAGGAAAACAACTGAGAAACTCGCCCTTTACTTTTCCGAGTCGGCCATCATCCGATACAGGGTTGAAGTCGAGGTGGAATATTTCATCGCCCTTTGCCGCATTCCCCTGCCCCAACTGATAAATTTCGACAAAAAGGCCTTCCCGAAACTCCGGAAGATCGTCGCCGGCTTTTGCGAAACCGATGTAAACCGGGTAAAAGAACTGGAGAAGGAAACCAACCATGATGTAAAAGCAGTAGAATACTTCCTGAAAGAAAAATTCAGGACCATGGGACTCCATGAGTATTCTGAATTTATTCATTTCGGACTTACCTCCCAGGATGTTAACAATACGGCTTTCCCGATGGCCACAAAAGATGCCTTTGCCGAAGTCTACCTGCCCCTCCTTGAAGAGGTGTTCAATGTTATTTATGAGCGGGCACAGGAGTGGAAAGGGATACCCATGATGGCCCATACGCACGGCCAGCCTGCCTCCCCTACTACGATAGGCAAAGAACTCTATGTTTTTGCTGAACGGCTTGGATCGCAGATTGCCCTTCTGCAATCGCTCAGGTTTGAAGGAAAATTCGGTGGAGCTACAGGAAATTTCAACGCACATAAAGCCGCATATCCCGATATTGACTGGATTGCATTTGCCGACCGATTCCTTGAAAAGACACTCAGTCTCAAGAGGCAAAAGACAACTACCCAGATTGAACATTACGACAATCTTGCCGCCCTGTTCGACAACCTTAAGAGAATAAACACCATACTTATCGACCTTGACAGGGATATCTGGACATACATCTCGATGGAGTATTTCAAACAGAAGGTAAAAAAAGGCGAGACAGGTTCCTCGACCATGCCTCATAAGGTGAATCCCATTGATTTCGAAAACTCAGAAGGGAACCTGGGGATCGCAAATGCTTTGTTTGAACACCTCTCGGCCAAGCTGCCCGTAAGCCGTCTGCAAAGAGACCTCACCGATTCAACCGTGATCAGAAATACAGGGGTTCCTTTCGCCCATTCGGTCATAGGCCTGAAATCCCTGTTAAAAGGCCTCGACAAGCTCATTCTTAACAATGAAAAGCTGCAGCAGGACCTGGAAAACAACTGGGCTGTTGTTTCTGAAGCTATTCAGACGATTCTGAGGCGTGAAAAATATCCCAACCCCTACGAGGCACTGAAAGACCTCACAAGAGGGAACCAGCATCTCGGCCGGGAAGTGCTTCACGGGTTCATCGACACGCTTGCCATTGATAAAAAGATTAAAAACGAATTGAAAAAGATCACCCCCCAGAATTACACCGGCATCATCGATATCTGATATGAAAGTCAGCGGGTTCACTTTTGTAAGAAATGCACTGAAGTTCGACTACCCTGTTGCAGAAGCCATTCGGTCTGTACTGCCTTTATGTGACGAGTTCATTGTAGCGGTTGGGAATTCTGATGACGGCACCCGCTCTCTCATCGAATCAATTGATCCGCGGAAAATCAGAATTATCGATAGCATCTGGGACGACAAATTGAGGCAAGGCGGAAGCGTTCTTGCCGTTGAAACCAACAAAGCCCTGGATGCAGTCTCAGCCGGCAGTGACTGGGCTTTTTATGTGCAGGCGGATGAGGTGGTCCATGAAAAATACCTCGAGGTTATAAGGAACGGCATGGAACGTTGGAAGGATCATGACAGGGTAACCGGATTATTGTTCAATTATCTTCATTTCTTCGGCTCATATGATTATGTGGCCAGCTCCCGTGAGTGGTATCGGAAGGAAGTCAGGATTATCAAAAACAACCGGGCCATCCGATCTTACAAAGACGCACAGGGATTCAGAAAAGATGGAGTGAAACTGAACGTAAAACCGCTCGAAGCATGGGTTTACCATTACGGCTGGGTGAAGCCTCCGGCTTCACAGCAGGCCAAGCAAGAGTCTTTTAACAAGCACTGGCATGACGATGAATGGATGAAACAAAATGTCCTCCCTGCAAATGAGTTTGATTACAATATCGTGGGCGGACTAAAAAAATTCACGGGTAGCCATCCGCAGGTTATGAATGCAAGGATACTTCTGAAAAACTGGGATTTCACCCCCGATCCCGGTAAGAACAAGTTGCCAGGAACCAGGAAACTGCTGCAGGGAATTGAAAACAGCATTGGATGGCGTATCGGTGAGTACAAGAATTACAGGATCGTATGAGTAAACCCTGAAAATCAAAACCATGAAACACCTGCCAAATGTACTTGTCGTTGATGATGATCTTGAACAACTCAATTACCTCAAGTCGATTTTAAAAGGGATGAGCCTTAACCTGATCCTGGCGGCAAGCGGCAAGATTGCACTGGAGAAGACGGCCGGCATTGACCTTGCCCTGGCAATAATAGATGTTCGGATGCCGAACATGGATGGATTTGAACTTACCAAAAGAATGAACCAGGCCAGGCCTGATGAAAAGGTCCCTATCATTTTTCTTACAGGAGATTACTATATTGAATCGAAGATTTACGAAGGATATTCATCGGGAGCTGTAGATTACATTTTTAAGCCGGTCGACACACTTGTATTCCGTTCCAAGATCCAGGTGTTCCTTGAATTGTACAGGCAGAAGTGCTTGATCATTCAGAAAACTGAGGAATTGAAGAAATCTGCAGACGACCTGCAACAGACAAATACTGCTCTAAGAAACAGCGAATTAAAATACCGTTCATATGTTGACCATGCCCCTGATGGTGTTATTATTTCGGACCGGAAAGGAAAATTCATTGAGGTAAACGAGGCAGCCTGCATTCTGACCGGGTATGGCAAAGATGAGCTGATCGGCCTGAGTTTCGAGAACCTGCTCCATGAAACGCATCTTACGGCAGGAAAGACTTTCCTGAAAAGCCTTGTAAGGGATGGCAATGCAGGGGCGGATCTGATGATGCATCAGAAAAACGGAACCGAATTCTGGGTCAGTATTGAAGCTGTCAGGCTGACCGAAGAAAGGTACCTGGGTTTCGCAAAAAATATAACGCTCAGGAAACAGGCAGAGATAAAGATCATGGAGCAATATCGTTTCCTGAACACCCTGCTCGACACCATCCCCAACCCGGTTTTTCAGAAAGATCTTGATGGACGTTACAGAATATTCAATGCCGCCTTTGAAAGATTCCTTGGGAAACACCATACCGAGATCTATGGCAAATCATCGTTTGAGGTTTCACCCAGGGAAGAAGCCGAGGAATTTACCAGGAGGGATAAGGAATTGATTGATAAAGGCGGGATCCAGAAATACGAATGGAAAGTCACGGGAAAAGGTGGGAAAAAGAATGACCTGATCCTTGACAAAGCGCTGATCAGGGATGAAAACGGGCAAATTAACGGGATAATCGGTATTATCTCTGACATCACAACGAGGAAAGCAGCTGAGGAAGAAGTTCTGAGCAGGGAAAAAGAGTTGAAAGCCATCCTGAACTCCCTGCCAGAAGCAATTTTTCTAATGGATAAGGACGGGACTATTATCGTTAACAACGGGGAACTCGGCAGGCAGCTTGGCCTTGATCCTGATGAACTGAAAGGAAGAAAGATCAGTGAAATCATTCCTGCAGCACTTGTAAAAACAAGGAAACCCAAGATCGACAGTGTATTCAAAACGGGAGAACCCTTATCTTTTGAAGATGAGTATGCGGGCCGTTGCTACAAAAGCTCAATTTACCCTGTACTTGCAGAATCCGGAAAGACCGTAAGAGTTTCAATCCTGAGCCTGGATGTAACTGAACGAAAAATCGCTGAGCAGGCGCTTAAAGTCAGTGACGAGAAATATAAAACCCTGCTGGACGCCTCCCCCGACGGAATTCTCCTGATCGACCTCAACGGCATCATTACTGAGGTGTCGGAAATCGGGCTTGAGTTGTTTGGGGCTGATTCCCGTGAAGAGTTGGTCGGAATGCATTTCCTGAGGTTTGTTCCACCCAACGAGAAATCCACTCTTAAGGAGATCATTGAAAAAACAATGAACGAAGGCCTGGCACAAAACATTGAATTAAAGATCAGGAAAAAAAAGGATTCAATTTTTGTAAGCGAAACCAGTACAACCCTGATCCAGGGCCCCCGTGGCATTCCATTATCATTCATGATCATCATCCGTGACATTTCTCAGAGGAAAAAGATCGAGACTAAACAGTTGCATGCCGACAGGATGGCAAACCTGGGAGAGATGGCATCGGGTATTGCCCACGAGATAAACCAGCCATTGAACATCATCTCGATGGTTGTCGACAAGATTCTTTTCGATGCGGCAAAGACTGAGACCATCGGGTATGACTTCCTGAAGAGAAAAACCGAAAAGATCTTTGAGAATATTACCCGGATGAGAAACATCATTGACCATATCAGGGCATTCTCAAGAAGCCATGACGATTATGTTTTAACCGCCTTTGACATCAATAAAAGCATTGAGAATGCCACCACTATGATCATGGAGCAGTTTAAACATCTTGGCATAAGGCTTAACCTCGAACTCGACAAGTCTATTCCCCAGGTCTTCGGTAACACATTCAAATTTGAGCAGGTAATAGTTAATTTACTTGTAAATGCGAAAGATGCTGTTCTTGAGAAAAAGAACAAGATGACGGAACCGTATGAAATGATCATAGGGATAAGGTCATTTCATGAAGACCAATCCCTTGTTGTTGAATTGGCTGATAATGGCATAGGGATCAGTACCGACGACATCAACAACGTCATCCTCCCGTTTTATACCACCAAGGATGAAGGCAAGGGCACTGGTCTGGGCTTATCAATATGTTATCAGATCATCAAGGAAATGGACGGAACAATTGAGATCACCAGCGATAAGACCAGCGGCACCAGGGTGAAACTCGTGCTCGATTACCAAAAGAAGAAACAGTCATGACAAAACAAGAGAAAATTCAGATCCTTATCCTGGATGATGAAAAACAATTTACCGAGGAACTCAGCGGCTTTTTTGAAGGATCTGATTATCAATCTTTTGAAGCGAATACTGCGGAAGAGGGAAAGCGTATACTAAATAATAATGAAATTGACCTTCTGATCCTTGATGTAAGGCTTCCCGGGGTAAACGGACTCGATATCCTCAAAGAGGTAAAACTGCAATACCCGGTTATGGAGGTGATCATCATTTCGGCACATGGGGATATGGATACTGTGATCAAGGCCATGAGGCTGGGAGCGTTTGACTATTTGCGCAAGCCATTCAGGTATATCGACATCCAGATTGCCATCGAACGGACGCAGAAATATCTGCAGATGCAAAGAAGGCTCAAGCAGATGGAGGAAAGGAATTCTCTGATCTCGAAAACACTTGAGCAAAAGATCAACAGGGAGTTCATCGGTGTAAGTCCCCAGATCAGGGAAGTTTATGACCTGGCCGTCACTGCTGCAAAATATCCCGATGCCAACGTACTGATCACTGGTGAGAGTGGTACAGGCAAGGAGAATATTGCAAGGATCATACATTATTCAAGCTCCAGGAAAGATCATGTTTTTTGTGCAGTAAACAGCAGCGCTGTTTCTGAATCCCTGCTTGAAAGCGAGTTCTTCGGGCATAAAAAAGGTTCATTTACAGGGGCTGTTTCAGACAAAATGGGTTTCTTCGAGGTTTGTCATGAAGGAACACTTTTCCTGGATGAGATTGCCGATATGCCTGTAAACCTCCAGGCTAAAATTTTACGGGCAACGGAGGAGAAGGTTATTACGAGGGTCGGTGACACAAACCAGATCCGTACCGACTTCCGCATTATCTCAGCTACCAACCATGATATTGAAAAAAGGGTCGAAAAGAAACAATTCAGACTTGACCTCCTGCACCGTCTCAACACCTTACATATTCACATACCTGCCTTGCGTGAAAGGCCCGAAGACATTAAACCTCTTCTGAATTATTTCGTCGACTCCTATTCGGTCAGATTCGGGAAACCCAACCTGAAGGTCACAAAGGAGGTTTACGATGCCCTGCTGAAATACGGATTTCCCGGAAACGTAAGGGAACTGAGGAATATGACTGAAAGAGCAGTCATCCTCAGTAAAGGGAGCCTGCTTGGCTTAAAAGATTTTCCGGTAAAAGCGTCAAAAGCAGATAGCGACGACAAGGCAGAATCGGTCAACCTTAGGACATACGAGGTAAAGCTTATCAGGAAAGCCTTGTCATTAACCGATTTCAATCTGAAGGACGCCTCTGAACTTCTCGGGATCCACCGTGATGCTTTAAGCCGGAAAATGAAGAAGTTCAACATCAGTATAAGTAAGGCAGAACAGTAGCGCATTTTCGCTTACATAAGCGATTATTTCGAAAAAACAGGCCCTGAATGTCCATTACACCGACCTGACATTTCGCAATCGCTAAAAAATAAACATTTTTTTCCCTTTTGTAATCAGCGTGTTAACCTAAACGGATGAAGGTTCTTCACCCGGTTCGTATTTTGTGGTCCGCCCTTTGCATAGTATAACGCAACAAGAGGTAAACCGTCCCTCGAACATTCAAGTACGGCATACATAAACCAAAATAGGAGATTAAAAAAATGGCAGTAGAAAAGACCATCGGTTCATCCAGCCTCGTTGAGGTGATCGACCGTATCCTCGACAAGGGTGTCGTTGTAGATGCATGGGTAAGAGTATCATTGGTTGGTATCGAGCTGCTTGCTATTGAAGCAAGAGTTGTCGTTGCCTCTGTTGAAACATACCTGAAGTATGCAGAAGCAATCGGTTTAACTGCAAAAGCTGCATAAGGCTTAACAGTTAAGCGCAATTCTTGCTAAAGTATCCTTCACAGGCAACCCGCCCTGAAGCATGGTTTACCAGGAATTTCTCTTTTTCTACAGAATTTCATCCTCTCCCATTCAGTACCATTTCAAACCAAATAACATATGAATCCTAAACCTGAATTAAACCTTGATGGTTTTTTTGAAAGTATTATCACTTCATATGAAACCCGTATTCAAAAGATACAATCGGCTTTCCAGTCTTCGGAAATCATCACAGAATCATCACATAATTTATTTGACAGTGTTCATAATTCCCTCAATGACCTGAAAAAAGAAAGGGACATACTGAACTCAAAGCTTTGCGAGACCCTGGCAAAAAACGGATCCCTCAGAAAAAAGGATTATAACACCATGATGTCGGGCATTTTATCATTGCTTGATGAGAAAGAAAGAGAAGCAGAAAGGCAGTTTCTCGGTTTTCTTGAATCCCAGAAACAAACTGCCCAGTCGCTGAAGAGCAGCCTGCTTGGCATGAAAGACCTAAGCATTCAGGATGCAGGCGAAAAAATTTCAATATTCAAGGACCAGCTCCACGAGATCACAAAGCTGCAGGAACAGAGAAAAGAAACTGTGATGAAGACCTTCACGGATTTTCAGCAGATGCATAATAAAATGATCGGATGTCTGGAGAGACTTCTTGAAAACGGCGATCATGTTCATGTTCAGGATGTAAAAAATGCCAAAGAACAGATAATAAAGCAACTCAACTAATACAGGCAACCAAAAAATCATAAACATAGGAGATAAAAAAATGGGACTAGGTTCACAAATGAAAAATCTGAGCGAAGAGTTACTTTCTTCGTTCAAACAACGTATTAAGGCCAATGAAGATCTCGTAAGCGAGGTACAGAAAACCCTGGAAAACTTCCGGAAGGATCACCAGGAAATGGCCGATGTTATCAATGCTAACGCAGCTGCCCTAAGAAAAGGATTAGCAAAGGGAGAGAA
Source organism: Bacteroidota bacterium (assembly GCA_037134895.1). Lineage (GTDB taxonomy): Bacteria > Bacteroidota > Bacteroidia > Bacteroidales > FEN-979 > CAIRDP01. Next base: position 21,609 of record JBAXLI010000039.1, on the reverse strand, counting down.
GGAACGGCTGAACACCTATAAAGGAATGATGAACGGCATCCATAATACAATCACCTCCATTCAGAAGGAGGTTGTGGATATCCAGAACAGCACTCTCAGTATGATCCATGACTTTACGACCGACAGGGCAAAGATGGCCGGAGAGCTTAATAAATTCTTTGCAAAGGGGCAAGCTGACCGCAGGCACAACGAAAAGACCAGGATGAAAGATTTTGATGCTATGATGAAAAACATCAACGATGATATAAGCAGCATTAATGATGAGGTGGCGGCTATTTTCAAGAACACCAACGACATGCTTGAACGTTTTGAAAAAGAGCATAAGGACATGAGTGAAGAACTCAGGGCTGAACTAAGTAAAAATCTCAACGAAAGAGTAGATTACACCAGGAATTTACTGAACGGCTTCCAGAAGAAACTCGCAGAGATCAGCAAAGAGAACCAGAAGATGGCCCAGAAGCTGAGGAAAGACCTTGACAAAGGCGAAGCTGAAAGGATGAGTGACTATGCTGAGATAATGAAAGGCATCAATGTCTCGATCAAGGGTATACGTACCGAAGTCAAGGGCATCAGGAATTCAACTGCCGCCATGCTCGACGACTTGTTGCTTAACAGGAACCAGGCTGCATCGGAATGGAGTAAAATGCAGTCAGCCATGGCTCAGATAAGGAAAACCGGTACAGTAAAAGCTCCTAAGGAAACTGCAAAAAAAGCAGAAAAACCCGAAGTTAAAAAAGTGGCTGTCCCTGAACCAGTGAAAGAAAAAATCGCTGAGCCAGCCCCCGCTAAGGCAGAAAAAAAGATCGTAGTCAGGGAAGAGAGTATTATTCCTCCTGCTCCCCAGGAACCAATGGCTCTGAAGGAAAAAGTCCTTGATTTCATCAAGAAACATCCCAAGGGTGTGAAAATATCTGCTATGGAGCAGCCGCTGGGTGAAACAAGGATGAAACTCGGATTTGTCGCCAAGAACCTTCTTGATGAAGGCAAAGTTCTGAAGATCGAAAACGTATACTACCCCAAGCCCAAGCTTAACAAATAATGATCTCCTGAGTCATGATCAAAACTATCACATGCTCATTTTGTGGGGGAAAGAAGAAGGATCCTTTTGACCTTCTTTCCCCCGTTTCTTATTGTCTTGTTTGTAAAGGCAGCGGGCTGGTTGAAGTGGAGGAGCCTGTTAACAGGTGTATTTTCTGTTCCGGAACCGGCAAAAATCCTCTGGGCGCCAGGATTGCATGCATTGTTTGCGGTGGCAAAGGATATTACAAGTGTAATAGCACCCTGGTCTGTTCGGCCTGCAAAGGTTCCGGAAAATCAACTGACGGTTTGCCCTGCGCGCGTTGCGGAGGCAAGGGATTCGAAGGGGCCTGACCATGGACACAACAATGATAGGGAAAAGTCTCAGAAACAGTATTCAGAAAAGACAGGAAGCTATCAAGGCTTACAAATCCAGGAAGGAGGCGTTCCTGAAAGCAAAACAAGAGATTACGGCCGAAATAGAACAGGCGAAGCTCCTCTGGAAGAACACAATGGCACAGCTCCCCGACCAGGACTTTGATCAGTGAACAAAAGGCAAACCAGGCTACCAACAATTCAACCAATTCTGCTATGAACAATAATGAAATGAACACCGTACTTGAGCTCAAGCCCATGTCGAATTTTGTGGAGACGGATTATATTAAAGATATAACCGGACGCAGTCTTACTTACATCAAGGCAGGTTTTCCGGTCCATTTCAGGGGGCCGTCAGGAACGGGTAAAACAACCGTAGCCATGCACCTGGCAAGTAAAATAGGCAGGCCTGTCGTTATTATTCATGGCGATGCAGAATATAAGACGTCGGATCTCATAGGAAGTGAACAGGGATATAAGTACAAGAAGCTCGATGATAAATTCATCCACTCCGTACATAAATACGAGGAGGATATGAGCAAACAATGGGTGAATAACCGCCTGACGATAGCTGTCAAAAATGGTTTCACCCTGATCTACGACGAATTCACCCGTTCACGTCCGGAGGCCAACAATATTCTTCTCCCAATACTGCAGGAAAGGATGCTCAGCACATCAGCGGCCAAGGAAGAAGATTACTATATGAAAGTACATCCCGAATTCCGGGCTATCTTCACATCGAACCCTGAAGAGTATGCCGGGGTCAACCGCACCCAGGATGCACTCCGTGACCGCATGGTGACCATGGACCTGGATCATTTTGATTATGAAACCGAGCTCAAGATCACCAGGGCCAAATCAGACCTTTCACTTAAGGATACAGAGATAATTGTAAGGATTGTCAGAGGTCTTAGGGAATCTGGCAAGACTGAATTCGATCCTACCATCAGGGGGTCTATTATGATTGCAAAGACCCTGGCAACCCTGAAAACGACGCCATCCAAATCAAAGGATATGTTCCGCAAGATCTGCCAGGACATCCTGACATCCGAAACGAGCAGGATAGGCTCGAAAACAAACCAGGAGAAAGTCAGGACCATCGTGGATGAACTGATCGAGCAATTCATTAATAAAAATTAGGCAGCGGAGCGGGAGAAGTAAAAAAATAAATTTAATCAGGTTTTCAAAACTCAGGTATATGCCAATATCCAGCGGAATAAAAGGGCTTCAGAGCATCAAAAGCATGCAGAGCGTGGTTAAATCAGGTATTCCCAACAAGGAAGATTCTGATTTCATCAAATTATATATGCTTGAAAAAGAAAGGTCACGATTGAAGAGCGAAGAGATCCGGATCATCCAGCGGCTTGAGATCATTCAGGGCAGGCTTAAGGAAATCCAGGTTTATTATGACCAGAAGGCAGGCGACATGCATACTCCCGTGCAGGCTGAAAAGCCAAAAAAGTCAAAGAAAGACGAAAAGAAAGAATGGAAAACAATGTCTATAGACTACTAAAAACAATGTACAATGGCTGAAATGACTCATTCTTTGCAGGCGACCAACCTTGCCGACATCCTTGAGAGGGTACTCGACAAAGGCATAGTGATTGCAGGTGACATCAAGATACAAATTGCCGACATAGATCTTCTGACCATCAAGATCAGGCTGCTGATCGCCTCGGTTGACAAGGCAATGGAAATGGGGATCAACTGGTGGCAGGAAGACACCTACCTTTCGACAAAAGCCAGGGAAAAAGAGCTCATGCAGCAGCAGCAGGACCTCGAAGCCCGCCTGATAAAGCTCGAAGCCATCAGCAAACCGCAATAAAAAAAACCTTTAAAATTCTGATAATATGGAAAAGGACAAGAAAAAAAAGGAAAACGAAGAGGCCGATTTTGATCTTTTCGGGCTTGGCGGACTGTTCAAAGGCATTGAAAAGCTCGTTGACCTTGCCGGGAAACTAGAAGAGAATGGCGGGATTAAAAAAGAAGGAGAGATCAACTTTGATCATTTAAAGAAAGGGATGAAAGGGGTTTACGGTTTCACCATCAATACTGCGGGAGGCGGGGCTCCGAAAGTTGAAACTTTCGGAAACATTAAGAAAACTCCTGAAGGGCCCAAAGTAGATGAAGAAAGGGAACCCATCACCGACATCTTCAATGAAAAAACCGAAGTCGTGGTGATTGCCGAGATGCCAGGCATCGAAGATAATGAAATCAAGATCGAGCTTAAGGAAGACATGCTTGAAATTTCTGCAGCAGGGAAAAACCGGACATACAGGAAAGAATTGCTGCTGCCGGTGAAAGCCATTAAGAAAAATCTGAGGCATAAATTTACAAATGGAATCCTTGAGATAAGGATAAAAAAATAAGGCGATGGCACTATCTGGCTTGGAGAACAGCGACCTGAAACTGATCATTTTCGGCGGAAAAGGCGGTGTTGGAAAAACCAGTTGCGCCTCAGCCACGGCCATTGCTTTGGCCAGAAACTTCAGAACACTTCTGATTTCTACTGATCCGGCACATTCTGTTTCGGATTGCCTGGAACAAAAAATAGGCTTCAAGGTTACAAAAGTTGAAGGCATGGAAAAGCTTTGGGCTATAGAAGTAATTGCAGACGAGGCGCTCGCCGGATTTAAAAGCGAGCATCTGCCAGAGCTCAAGAAACTCCTTGAAACCTCTACCAGTCTTGACAATGAGGACATTGATGATCTGTTGACGCTCTCGATACCCGGTATCGATGAGGTCATGAGTTTTAAGACCATTATTGATTTTATAGAGGAAGGCGGATATGAGAAGTATGTTGTCGACACTGCTCCCACCGGGCATGCCCTCCGGCTTATCTCCTCACCGAAGCTACTCGATGACTGGATCAAGGTCGCTGCAAGGATGAGATGGAAGTACCGGTATATGGTTACAAGTTTTTCAGGCTCATATAAACCTGATGAGGTAGATGCATTCCTATTGAGCCTGAAGAAAACCGTCAAGCGGATCGAGAGTATTTTAAAAGACAGGACAAAATGTGAATTTATCCCGGTATGTATTCCTGAGGTTATGGCGATCAAGGAAACTGAGAGGCTGCTCGAAAACCTGGGCAGTTCGGAAATTGTTCCCAGGCAGATCATTCTGAACAACGTTATGGTATCGGAAGGTTGCGATTTTTGTAGAGAAAGAAAAGCCGGACAGGCACCATACATTCAGCAGATTGCGACGTTGTTCCCGGATCTGGATAAAGCAGAAATTCCCGTATTTGCAAGGGAGATCAAGGGTGTGAAGGCATTGGATGCATTAACAAAAATACTGTTCAGTGAGAAAACATCATAAAAAAAATCATCACCATTAAAATTTAATATCACTAATCATGGCAGCTTTAAAAAGTGAAACATCAATGAGGGTAAAAGAAGCCCTGCTGAAGGACGTCGGGAGAGCTATTGCCAGGATAGATCCGAAAGACATGAAGGCACTTTCACTTGAGAGCGGGGACGTGGTTGTGATTGAAGGCAAACGGCCAACCCCTGTCAAGATCATGCCATGCTATCCGGAAGACAGGAACAAGGGAATAATCCAGATTGACGGGATCAGCCGCGAGAATGCCCAGGCAGGAATCGATGAAAAAGTTAAGCTTATCAAAACCGACTGCCGTCAGGCCTCCAAAATCAAACTGAAACCCGACACCAAAACAGGCTCCCTGTTCAAAGCCGATGATGCAAAATATATAGGCTCCCTCATCAACGGTTTGCCGGTAAGCAAAGGCGACAAGGTCAGGGCGATTTTATTCGGATCCCGTTCTGTCGATTATACGGTGACCGGCACCAATCCGGAGGGTATTGTTCTTATCCATCCGAATACGGTTTTCCAGCTTGAACTCACAAAGCAGGAAGGAGAGCAGAAACGCAGGGTTTCATACGAAGACATCGGTGGGCTCGGAAATCAGGTTCAGCGGATCAGGGAGATGATCGAGCTTCCGCTGAAATACCCGGAGATTTTTGATCGCCTGGGAGTTCAGCCTCCCAAGGGCGTATTTCTGTACGGTCCCCCGGGCACCGGAAAAACCCTGATCGTAAGAGCAGTCGCTCATGAAACCGATGCATATTTCATTAGTATCTCCGGTCCGGAGATCATGGGTAAATTCTATGGAGAAAGTGAAGGACGAATAAGGAAGATCTTCGAAGAAGCCCAGGCTCATGCCCCTTCGATAATTTTCATTGACGAGATCGATGCCATCGCTCCAAAGAGGGAGGATATGGGAGGCGAAAAGCAGGTTGAAAAGAGGGTTGTGGCACAGCTGTTATCTCTGATGGACGGGCTAGAGTCAAGAGGCAAAGTGATCGTTATCGGAGCCACCAATATTCCCAATTCAATAGATCCTGCACTTCGCAGACCAGGAAGATTTGACAGGGAGATCTCAATTTCAATTCCCGATAAAACAGGAAGGCTGGAGATACTCAACATTCATACGAGGGGAATTCCCCTGGCAATGGATGTCGACCTTGAAAAGCTGGCCGAGATCACCCATGGTTTCGTAGGAGCCGACCTGGAAGCACTGGCGAGGGAGGCTGCGATGACTGCACTGAGGAAGATTTTACCTCAAATCGATTTCCAGATGGCCGAAATACCATATGAGGTGCTTATGGCCCTTGAAGTCACAATGGAAAATTTTTATGATGCCATGAAAGAAGTGGAGCCATCGGCAATAAGGGAAGTATTTGTTGAGGTTCCTGATGTGAAATGGGAGGATGTAGGCGGACTGGAAGAGATCAAAGATGCTTTGAAAGAAACTGTCGAGTGGCCGTTGAAATACGCAGATTTATTTAAAAAAGCTGATACAAGACCTCCCAAAGGAATTATTCTTTATGGAAGACCCGGTACTGGTAAGACTTACCTGGCCAAAGCCCTGGCAAGCGAAAGCGGGGTAAACTTCATTTCGGTCAAGGGCCCCCAGCTTTTAAGTCGTTATATTGGAGAGTCTGAAAAAGGCGTCAGGGAACTGTTCAGGATGGCCAAGCAGGCTTCCCCTTGTATTCTGTTCCTTGACGAGATCGACAGCCTCACGCCAAGAAGAAGCAGTGACGGTTCCGGTTCAGGTGTGATCGAAAGAGTGATCGGTCAGTTTTTAACCGAGATGGACGGGATTGAGGATCTTAAAGGTGTTATCGTTCTTGCTGCAACCAACAGGTTAGATCTGATCGATCCGGCCTTGCTGAGAAGTGGAAGGTTCGACCTTATTTTTGAGTTGCCTCTTCCCGACTCAGGCACCAGGGAAAAGATTTTCAGCATTCATACCCGCAATAAACCTTTAGGCAAAAAAGTCAATCTTCGCAACCTGGCAGAGCAAACGTTCAGCCTCACCGGCTCTGACATTGAATTTATCTGCCGGAAAGCTGCGATGCTCGCCATCCGCAGTGTTATTGAGCAGCAAAAAGGCAAGGTAACCATGCCAAAAGAAGGGCTAAGCATTCTGGAAAGCCATTTCACAGAAGCAATCGACCTGGTGATGAAACAAAACTCAATAAAAAAATAACTACACATCTGCCCGATATGAAAGGAATTTACATTTACGGGGTCGTTCCCAACTTCTACGGAACGACTCATTTTCAGTCACTCGAAAATTCAGGGGTGTACGCTATAACGCACAGCAACATATCTGCGATAGTCTCTGAAAGCAATGTCGCCGGCCTTGAGCAGCTTGACCGGGAATCTCTCGGGCATTTGCTGGTCCACCATCAGAAGACCATAGAAGAACTCCAGGCTAAAGGGTTTACAATGATCATTCCCATGAGGCTGGGAACCATTGTAAAATCTACGGATGAGGTCATCAATATCCTGACCAGGGGGTACGACCTGATCATAGATTCACTTAAAAAGATTGAATATCTGACCGAAATTGATCTTGTGGTCACATGGGCTGATTTTACAGGTATGCTGAAAGATATTGCCGAACTTCCCGATGTAAAGGAGATGAAGAAGGAGATCATCAGGGAGGACGGTACAACCTCAAAAGTTGACCAGTGCAAGATCGGGATACTGCTTAAGGAAAAGATAGATGAAAAGAACAAAGCCACAGAACTTGCGATACTCGACACCCTTTCCCCTTTCGGCATTGACATCAAGATTCATGAAGTCATGAACGGTGAGATGATCACCAATTCAGCATTTCTCCTTCACAGAAACAAACAGGAGAAATTCGAAGCAGCAATTGAAGCGCTGGATACAAGGTATAGCGGATTACTGAATTTCAAGCTGGTAGGCCCCCTGCCCTGTTACAGTTATTTCACACTGGAAGTGAAGTCACTCGATGCCGGCAGCATCAATTCGGCAGGTAAGGAACTGGAGCTGGGAGCAACAACTACTGAGGCAGAGATCAAAAAAGCTTTCCTGAAAAAAGCGAAAATACATCATCCCGATAGCGGAGATAATAATTTTGACGCTGAAAAGTTCAATTCCATACAAAACGCCTATCATACACTTATTGATTACCAGTCAGCGTTAAAACAGACATCTAACGCAGAACAGATTTCGCTGAATCATGCTGAAATCCTGGATCACCTGATTTTAGTAAAGATAAAAGAGTAATATGCGAGACGGAAAATACATTTATTGCATCATTGCCACGCAATATGATCTCAACCTGGGCCCTATCGGGGTTGGCGGAAGAGGAGACCTGGTTTCGGCCATCGGGTTTGAAGGCCTTTGCATGGTTGTAAGTGATCATCCTCTGACCCGTTTTGTTGTTAATCCCGACAACATGCTGGCGCACCAGAAAGTTATCGAAACGGTGATGAAAGAATTCAGGAGCGTGATCCCTATCAGGTTTGGAACTATTGCCGCCACACCCGATGAGATAAGAAACCTGCTCAACCGAAGGTACAGTGAATTCATGGAATTGCTAAAGCAGTTTGAGGACAAGGTGGAACTCAATATCAGGGGGATGTGGAAGGATATGTCGGTAATCTACAAGGAAATCGACAAGACCCATCCTGAACTTCAGAAAATCAGGGCCGAAATCGAGAAACAAACAAACAGGGAGAAGAGAGACCAGAAGATAGCCGAAGCGGGCAATCTTGTGACCAAAGCCCTGATAGCAAAGAAAGCCGAGGAGACCGATCTGATTGTTGATGCGTTCCGGAGGTCGGTATTTGAATTTAAACCAAACAAGACAAGCGGGGACAACATGTTCATGAATACAGCTTTTCTTGTTAACAGCGGAAGGGAAATCGAACTTGACAACATCATGGCCGATCTTGGAAGGAAGTACCAGTATCGTAGTGATTTCGTATATACGACTCCATTGCCAATTTTTAATTTTATAGACCTGAAGATATTCCCCGAAAAATGGGAATTATAACGAACTTTTAAATAAAGATATGAGCTCAGAAACAGAAAATCCGAAAGAAGGAAAGTATATTTACGGCATCGTCAGGCATCAAGGGCCAATTGATTTTGGCCCGATCGGCATCGGTAAAAGGAATGATCATGTTTACGGAGTCTGCTTCAAGGATATTACAGCGGTCGTGAGCAATTCACCTATAATACAATACGAGGCCAGGAGGGTGAACATGACCACGCATGAAAAAGTTCTTGAGGAGGTAATGACCCGGTTCACAGTGCTTCCGGTAAGGTTTTCAACTATTTCGGAACATGATGATGATTCAGGCATTGTGAGGATACTCGAAAAAGAGTATAAAAAATTCAGTGAGCTGCTTGACAAGATGGATGGGAAAAAGGAACTTGGACTGAAAGTACTAGCGCATGACGTTCCTATGTTTGAAAGTATTGTTGAAAAATACCAGGAAATAAAGACACTTAAGAACAAACTTATAAATCTTCCGGTTGATAAAACCCATTACCAGAGGATGAAGATCGGAGAGATGGTTGCCGAAGCACTGAAAAAGGAAACGGAGAACTATAGGGTAATCATACTTGATCGCCTGAGCAAACTTGCCGAGGAAGTGAAAACAAACGACAATTACGGCGAACTCATGATTCTAAACGCTGCATTCCTGATCAAAAACAGCATTGAACCAGAATTTGACAAGGCAGTTAACGAGCTCGATGAAATGTATGGCAAGCTAATGACATTCAAATATGTGGGCACACTGCCTCCCTACAACTTTGTTAATCTTGTGATCAACACCAAAGGCATCTGACATGTTTTTAATTGACGATATACTGCTTGCGCCACTTAAAGGGATTATCTTTATAGGAAAGAAAATCAATGAAGTCATTGAAAAGGAGATGTCAGATGAAGGTTCAATAAAAGAAAGACTGATGGCCCTTCAGCTTAAATTCGAGATGGATGAAATTGATGAGGAAGAATATGATCGCAGGGAGGATGAATTGCTGAAACTGCTCGAGCGGATCAGAGAAGAGAAGGCGGGGAAGTAGGGATTGGTTGTTGGTGATTGGTTGTTGGCAGAGAAAATAATAAAACAAGGAGGGAAAAATGAATGCGTTTAAATGTCCGAAATGCGGGAAGCTGACAGGTGGGAATGAAAAATTCTGTATTGAGTGCGGGCAGGCTCTCGACGTTAAATGCCCTGAATGCGGAGAAACCTGGAGGTTTATGTTCGAATACAAGTTTTGTCCGGCCTGCGGGAACAACATGAAAAAATCCGGGGCAAATAAGCCGGGCCGTCAGGAGAAATAGAATTACGATTGCATTGTAGTACCAGTATAAAACTATGGAGGCCAGTATGAGCAAGATTATTGATGTTAAAAAAACCGTCGTAAAATTCCTGAAAGAGAATATTAGCTGTTATGACGTCACCGTTATCAAGATAGAAAAGGTACAGGAAATATGGCATTCAGTGGCCGAAGTATATGAAGACGATTCATTCCTGAAATCGATGAATCTTCCGCCAAAAAAAGTCAGACTGTTTTACTCGGTAAAAATGGATGGTAAAATGGAGATCATTTCGTTTGAGCGTCTCAATTCATTCGAGGGAATCGACAGCGCTTCGCAGTAATCCCACGTAAATAATGAGACATCATGGCCAATGATCTGATATACGTATATTGCCTTTTGAAAAAGCTTCCTGCCGGTTTGCCGGGGATGGCTCAGGGCAAGCTGCATTCTATCACTGCCTGCGGGTTCCATGTGGTGGTAAAAGCTGTTTCACCGGATGAGTTCTCGGAAGAGAACCTTAAAAAGAATTTATCAGATGTACAGTGGCTGGACATCAATGCTCGGGAACATATCGGAGTGATCGGGATGCTTATGAAGCAAAACGACGTTATACCTTTTAATTTCGGAACGATCTTCGAGACGGAAGAAAACCTGAAAAAATTCATCACTGAGTATTCAGGTTCTCTCTCGGATAACCTTGAATACATCTCCGGCAAGGAAGAGTGGTCGATCAAAATTTATTGTAATCTCAAGGTCATCACTGAGCAGATCGATGAGCTGAGTACTGAAGCCGCGGATCTGGAAAAGCAGATCATGGCCAGTTCACCAGGGAAAGCATTTTTACTTAAAAGAAAAAAGGCTGATCTGATCGAAAACGAATTGAACAGGCTGCTAAAAATATACGGACAGGAATACTTCAACGAGATCAGGGACCTGAGTGAAGATACCACATTGAACAACCTCCTGCCGAAAGAGCTCACGGGCAGGGAAGACAGCATGATTCTTAATGCTGCTTTTCTTGTGCTGAAAGAGAAATCAGACGTCCTGACATCGGTGCTTGCCAGTTTACAAAAGAAGTACCAGCATCTGGGGTTAAATTCAGAAGTGAGCGGGCCCTGGCCTCCGTATAGTTTTGTAGCCATTAAAGAAAATCACTGATGCATGGCAATGTCATAGACCAGTCGAAAGATATTACGATACTCGAGCTTCTTGACCGGGTGCTGAATAAAGGAGTAGTTATCACCGGCGATATTGTCATATCAGTGGCAGATGTTGATCTCGTGTATCTTGGGTTAAAGCTAATGTTAAGCTCGGTAGAAACAATGGAGCAGTTACGTTCGGGCAAAGCTCCTCTTGAATAGAAATGGAAAAACTTGTTTATTCCATAGTATCTGCCAATCAGTCAGAAGACCTGTTGAAAAAGGCACTTGAAAAAACTGCCGGTATTGCAGGATCAAGGCTGTATGCAGTCACCAGTGGGCAGATTGGGGTAGTTTTCAGCGATATTGAGAGGTCAGGTTTTTCAGCCACCCAGGATACAGCCCTTGAATATGCCGGAGTGATTGAAGAGCTTTCGGGGGAGTTCAACCTTCTGCCTGTTCGTTTCGGATCGCTCATGGAATCTACAGATTCAATCAGCTCAATGATTGAGAAGAATTACCCTGCAATTATTGAGAACCTTTCAAAGGTTGAAAACAAGCTTGAATTCGGGCTGAAAGTATTTTGCGTCACCGAAAGCATCAGGGAGCTATTCAGGGAGAAGGCCGAAAACCAGCCATCGGGGAGTACAAACCAGGGCGAACCATCGGTGTATATGGATTATGTCAGGAAAAAGCTGAAAGAGCACAGGTTTGAAGAGATGATACTTGCACATGTAAATAACGTGGGAAGAGAGATCACCGACCATCTTGCCTTGCTGAACCCTCTTCATAAGTTTAAAAAGATGCCTTCATCGTCAAACCTTATCGATGCGGTTTTTCTTTTGGAGAAAACGAAGACAGAGAGCATAGTTGAGGTTGTGAAGCAGTTGCAGGTCAGGTATCCCGGTTTCCGTTTTGTTCTAACCGGTCCATGGCCCCCATACAGTTTTGTTGATATCACCTTAAAATAAGATCAGGATGAGCGAGAATAAGATACTGTTCAATACAGGTTCACTGGATGAGCTCACTGCAGAGATCGGGAAACTGGCTCCTGCAGCCGATTCCCGCCTGGACGTGAATCCCGGAAATGCAGATTCGGGCCTGGCAAAGCTGGTACTCACCCTGATCGAACTGATACGAAAACTGGTCGAGAAACAGGCCATGCGAAGGGTCGACGGAGGTTCACTAACCGATGCCGAGATCGAGCGGCTTGGAGAGACTCTTATGAAACTGGAGATGAAAATGGAGGAGCTGAAAAAGCATTTTAACCTCACCGACAGGGATCTGAACATTAACCTCGGCCCATTGGGCGACCTGATGTAAAACCACAATTTCATCCGCAATGAGGAAACTTGTCTATGTCCCGATAATACATACAGGCTCCGACATGGGTTCCATGAGAGATGAGCTGGAGAATAAAACTGCATCCCTGCTCGGACAGGAACAGTGGAAAAAACATGTTAACACGGTGAATGCCTACTGGGAATCGATTGTTTATTATTTTAATCATCTCGATTATACGGTCAAGGGTTTGAAACTTTACCAGGACGGGATGTTTGCCGAGGGAGATGCGGCCATGAAGATTATCGATGCAGGCATTGAGGCAGGAAGTAAAAACTCAGAGATTGTCTTAAACCTTATCATGAGAGGGGGTATCCTGGTAAAGACCGAAGATTACGCGTTGGTGAAAAACGAGTATGACGGGATACAATCATTATTGAGATCAGTAAACAGTGCGAGGTTATTGTATAATTTGCTCAGGTACAAAATTTCCAAAGCATCAAACCTTCGTAAAAGGGATACATTTATCGCAGGCAGGATTTCTGATACCCTGAGGGTAAATGAAACAGGGATCCTCTTTATTGGCGCCTATCATAATATAGCCAGCCTGCTTCCGAAAGACATTGAGGTCAGCGAAGTAAAAAAGATCGAAAAGATCAGGGCATACCAGAAACTGATCCAGTCTGGCCCCGGCAAGAAGCCCCGTTTGTTCGAGGAGCTCTCACTGTATCTCTCCGGTAAACAATTCGGCTGACGCAAGCTGCTATTGAAGGCAGTCAGCGGCAGTAAATCAAGAATTGCACAGCTTATCGGATACTTGTATATTTGCATAAAATATCAATTTATGGACCTTACTAAAATTGTCTCCATTTCGGGTAAAAGCGGATTGTTCAAAGTGATCTCCCAGTCCAAAAATGCAGTGATCGTCGAATCTCTTCTCGATCAGAAACGGTTTCCTGCATTCGGTCATGAGAAGATGAGTTCACTTGAGGAGATCAGTGTTTTTACCACTGGCGAAGACAGGCCGCTGAAAGATATATTCAAGGCATTTTTCGAAAAACTCGAAGGGAAATCTGCAATAGATCCCAAGGCTGACAACAAAGTCATCACAGCTTTTTTCAAGGAGCACGTACCTGATTTCGACAGCGAAAGAGTATACATCTCCGACATCCGCAAAATGTTAGGCTGGTATAATATGCTGCTTGCACAGAACCTTTTGGATTTTACTGAAGACCGTGAGGAAGGGCGTGAGGAAGGGCGTGAGGAAGATCGTGAGGAAGGGCGTGAGGAAGGTCGTGAGGAAGAACGTAAGGAAGTTCGTGAGGAAGATCGTAAGGAAGATCGTAAGGAAGAACGTGAGGAAAAAGCGCAGGAAACTACTCCGGAAGTAAAGAAAACTCCGAAGAAAAAGAAGTCAGAATAACATTTCCTGATGGGGATGAAAAAATTTGAACACGATTTTACAGTCACAGCCAATACCTGCCTGAATACCCGGCATTTTGTTTTAGAATTGCAGGCAGGGATGCCCCTGCCGGATATTTTTCCCGGGCAGTTTGTGCAGGTACTTGTTCATAATTCCCCTTCGACTTTCCTGAGGAGGCCGTTTTCAATTCATTTTGTCGATTACCATAACAACAGCATTAAACTGCTTGTTCAGGTCAAAGGGGAAGGCAGCCGACACATGGGCATGCTGAAGCCCGGCGACAAACTGAATCTGGTGTATCCTCTTGGCAATTCATTTTCGGTTCCTTCTCCTGGCAGAGTGCTGCTTGTAGGAGGAGGGGCAGGTGTGGCCCCACTGATGTTCATGGGAGATTTCCTGAATGCCAGGAATATCAGGCCTGATTTTTTATTAGGGTTCAGGTCTGCGGATGAAGTGTCCCAGATCGAAGAATATTCAAGGTACGGCAAGGTATATTTATCTACAGATGACGGCAGTTTGGGAGAAAAGGGTTTTGTAACACAGCATCCTGTATTCACTCAGGCACCACTCCCCTACGACAGTATATATTGCTGCGGGCCAGATGCGATGATGCATGCTGTTTCGGTTATCGCAGCTGAAAGAAAAGTCGCCTGCGAGGTGTCGCTTGAAAATTTTATGGCCTGCGGATACGGGGTTTGTTTATGCTGTATCACACAAACTGACAAAGGGAATGAGAGAGTCTGTGTGGAAGGACCGGTGTTTGATGCAGCGAGACTGAAATGGGAGAAATAATTTACGAAGTACGATTTATGATTTACGATTTCATTTACAATTTACCATTTACGATTTACGAATTAAGTCACAATTTATTCACGAATTGCTTATTTCATTTGAGTTCATTACGGCTTCGCCGAACACCAACTCACAATTTATTCACGAATTGCTTATTTCTATGGTGTTCATTACGGCTTCGCCGAACACCATCTCACCATTTAATTAGGGTATGGCAGATTTAAGTATCGACATAGCAGGAATGCACTTCAAAAACCCCGTTACCACGGCTTCGGGTTGTTTCGGTTACGGTGAAGAGTTCAAGGATTTTTACGATCTGGGACTTCTGGGCGGGATTTTTGTAAAGGCTGTTACAGGGTCAAACCGTGATGGCAACAAATACCCCCGTATGGCTGAGACTCCCTCGGGGATGCTTAATTCGGTCGGCTTGCAGAACAAGGGTGTCGATCATTTCTGCGAGTTCATTTACCCAAGGCTACAGGATCTCAACACACAAATAATCGTTAACGTCTCCGGCTCAACCATTGAAGAATATGTTAAGGTGGCAGAGAGGATCAACGAACTTGAATATATTCCGGCCATTGAGCTGAACATTTCCTGTCCCAACGTGAAGGAAGGCGGAATGGCCTTTGGCGTAGTGCCTTCCACAGCGACAGAGGTAACCAGAGCAGTCAGGAATGTTTACAAAAAAGTACTCATGGTCAAGCTTTCTCCCAATGTCACCAGCATTACCGATATGGCAAAAGCAGTGGTCGACGGGGGAGCCGATGTGCTCACACTGATAAATACTTTGCTGGGCATAGCTATCAATGCTGAAACCCAGAGGCCCGTTATAACTACTGTAACCGGCGGATTATCGGGACCGGCGATCAAACCGGTTGCCCTGCGCATGGTGTGGCAGGTGTTCAAGGCAGTGGACGTTCCCATCGTCGGACTTGGAGGCATTATGAATGCCACCGATGCCATTGAATTCATGCTGGCAGGAGCCTCTGTAATCCAGGTCGGCACGGCCAATTTCATCGACCCCATGGTAGCGCCCAAGATCGTGGAAGGCATCAGCGAATACCTGGACCGTCACAACATTGCATCTGCAAAAGATCTTATTGGCGCACTGAAAGTCTGCTAAAACACATTCACTTCTGTTTCCAGGGTAATTCCGAATTTTTCCCTCACTGAATTAATGATGTCATCGGCCAGGGCAAGTATCTCCCGGCCGCTTGCATTGCCGTGATTCACAAGGACGAGCGGCTGGGTCGCATGAACGCCGGCATCGCCGGAGCGTTTGCCTTTGAAGCCACAACGCTCGATGAGCCAGGCGCCGGGCACCTTGACCATATCGTTGCTGTTGAAGGATGGCATATTCGGAAACTCCCTGATCAAACGTGTATAGTCATCCGCAGAAATCACAGGATTCATAAAAAAACTGCCGGCATTGCCGAGGACAGCAGGATCGGGAAGTTTGCTGCTTCGGATCTTTATTATTATTTCCCTGACTGCGGATAAGGTGGGGACTTTGACCCCTGACTTTTCTAATTCTTTGCGGATGTCACCGTAGTCAAGTTTCAACACCGGATTTTTTTCGAGCCTCAGGCAGATGCCGGTGATGACAAGCCGGTTCCTGACCTGTTTTTTGAACAGGCTTGTTCGGTAACCGAATTCACAGTCAGCCGGCCTGAAAGCCCTGTAATGACGGGCAAGAACGTCGGCAACTTCAACCGAATACAACACATCTTTTATCTCAACTCCGTAGGCACCTATGTTCTGAACAGGTGCAGTTCCTGCATTGCCGGGTATCAGTGAAAGGTTCTCAATCCCTCCCCATCCGTGGTCCACAGCGTATTTCACCACATCGTCCCAGGATTCTCCGGCAGCTACCTTTAAAAATACATGGGTGTCGTTCTCGATGAGTTTGTTAATGCCTTTATTACGGATGCATGCCACGCTGCCCTCGAAATCCTTTGTAAATAGAATATTGCTTCCCCCTCCAAGGACCAGGAATGGCAGGTGTTCAGGCTTAAGGCCGCTGAAGAAAGCAGCAATCTCATCATCGGAATGCAGTTCGGCAAAATACTTTGCCTTGACATCGATTCCGAAGGTATTGTATGGTTTAAGGGAGATGTTCTCGAGGACTTGCATGCGTCAAAAGTAAATAAATTAACTTTGCTAAGTAAACCCTGGGATGAATAAGCCGATGCCGAAAGCGATTGTTGCCGTCACCAACGACCTTACCACCGATCAGAGGGTGCACCGTACCTGTATGACATTGGTCAAACATGGTTATGAGGTATGTCTGGTTGGGAGGAAAAGGAACAACAGCATCTCTCTCAGGCCACGCGACTACCAGATGCACCGTATGAACCTCTGGTTCGACAAAGGACCCTTGTTTTATGCCGCCCATAATCTCAGCCTGTTTTTCCTGCTGATGGGTAAGTCTTGTGATCTGATCGTATCGAATGACCTTGATACACTTCCGGGATGTTTTACTGCCTGGAGGTGGAAACGGTTTTTCGGCAGCCCTGTCAGGCTGCTTCACGACTGCCATGAATATTTCAGGGGGGTTCCCGAGCTGGTTGGACGAAAATTCACCACACGCATCTGGAAAGCTCTCGAAGATCATATTTTTCCGAAACTTCCGGCCGTAGTTGCAGTAAACAGAAGCGTAGCTTCATTATATGAACAGGAGTATAATCTGCCGGTTACGGTAATCAGGAATGTGCCGTTCAGGAAGGAAGGTGGCATCCCGGCCGATAAGTCAAAGTTTGGGATTGAGCCGGATCAGAAAGTCATATTATACCAGGGGTCTGTGAATGTTGACCGCGGACTTGAAGAAGCCATTGAAGCCATGAAGTTCCTGAGAAGTGATGCAAAGCTGGTGATTGCAGGGACCGGGGATGTGTTCGATGATATAAAGAAATTTGCCAAAGACCGGAACGTTGCAGGAAAAATCATATTCCTGGGGCAGGTACCCTTTGAGGAACTTTTTCCAATTACGCTGATGGCCAGCCTGGGGCTTTCGATAGAGAAGGATGTAAGCCTGAATTATCATTATGCCCTGCCGAATAAATTCATGGACTATATACAGGCCGGGGTTCCTGTACTCATCTCCCCATTCCCCGAGATGAAAGCGATCGTTGACAAGTACTTTATCGGTGAAACCATCGAAAACCATGATCCCCGTTACCTTGCGTCGAAATTCGATGCCATGCTGATGAATACCGAACGACTTGGTCTGTACAGGCTGAACCTGTCGAAGGCAGCCGAAGATCTTTGCTGGGAAAATGAAGAGAAGTCTCTGACCGGGGTCATTGAAAAACTGAAAGCCGGATGAGTGAGATTCACCTGCATATCATCGCTTTCGACATCCCCTATCCACCCGATTACGGAGGGGTGATTGATGTGTACTACAAGGTCAAAAGCCTTAGTGAAGCGGGCGTTAATATCCACCTGCATTGTTTCGAGTATAACCGGAAACCTGAGAAAAAGCTGGAGGATTTATGTTTCAGCGTGAATTATTACCCCAGGAAGAACGGGTTAAAAACGCATCTGAGCCTGAAACCGTATATTGTCGGCAGCAGGATTTCCGCAGACCTTGAAAAAAATTTATTGAAGGATGATCATCCGATCTTATTTGAAGGTCTGCATACCTGTCATCCGATTAAAGACAAGCGTTTCGGGAAAAGACTGAAGATCTATCGCGAAAGCAATATTGAGCATCTTTATTATTTCCATTTGTTCAAAGCTGAGAAAGGCATCAGGAATAAAATTTTCTTCCTGGTCGAAAGTTTAAGGCTGAAACATTTCCAGAAGTATCTGAGGCATGCTGACCTTATGCTTGTAGTGTCGGAAGATGACAGGAAGTACCTCAGGAACATATTTCCCTCGAAGAAGATCGAGTATATGCCCAGTTTTCACAGGGAGGACGGGGTCTTTATGAAGGAAGGTAAAGGCCGTTTCGCACTTTACCACGGAAAACTCAGTGTACCGGAGAACTGGCAGGCAGCAAAATTCCTGATCAGCGAGGTATGGGATGCCTCTATGCCTGAGCTGATCATTGCCGGACAGAACCCGGATCCTTCACTTACCCTGGCTGCCCGGGCGAAACGGAACATCCGCATTCTTGCCAATCCCAGTGAAGACAAGATGTTTGAGCTCATCCGTGACGCCCAGCTGCATATTATGGTAACCTTTCAGCCAACCGGGCTGAAGCTGAAACTCCTGAACGCATTGTACAACGGCAGGTTTTGCATTGTAAACCGGAATATGGTTGCCGGAACGAACCTCGCCCCCCTCTGCCTGATCGCTGAAACACCCGAAGAACTCAGGGAAAAAGCCATGGGTTGTTTTTCAGAGGAATTCACCGACGATATGATACAGGCCAGGCTGATGCACCTGGATGCAACTTACTCAAACAAAAAAAATTGCAAGGAACTTCTGAATTTGTTAACTTTACACTATGAAAAAAATATTAGTCCCCGTTGATTTTTCGCATCATACCGACATCACCTGTCAGTATGCGCTCGAAATTGCCGCCACCTACGGCGCTGAGATGAAGCTGTTCCATACCTATTTCGACCAGATCATCCTCACCGATACCAGTTTCCCCGACACTCTCGACATGGCAACGCTGTATAATGAACAGCTGATGAGGGAGATCTACAAGCAGTCGGAAGCAAGCATGAAGGAACTGCATGAGAAACTTGAGGCACGCATTAAAGAAAAGAACCTTGAAAACGTGACCATCTCGACCCATGTTACTGGTGGCGAAGTAGAACATGAACTGATCGAGATTTATAAGGATTTCAATCCCGATATCATTGTGATTGGAACCACAGGAAGAGGGAACAACCTGAATGTATGGGGCAAGGTCTCCACCTTCATTATCGACCATGTGAAGATACCGGTATTCACTATCCCCGTTCTGAAAAGCTTTAAAGGATTCGAGAACGTGATGTTCGCAGCCGATCTTTCGGAAGGGAACCATCGCTCGATCAACACCCTGCTCCAGCTTTTTGCGCCATTTAAAAACCAGATCCATGCAGTGCATTTTTGTAATACTTCGAAACTCGATGAAGCTGCAGCAAAGTTAAAAACGCTGCAATCGGGATTTACAAAAGAGACTGCTGAAGGCAGGATACACTTCAGCCTGATCGAAATTGAAGGCGAGAACCAGGACAGCATTGACCAGTTTGTTAAGGGCAAACTCATTAACCTGATTGCCTTTCAGCCTCATAAACGTTCGCTGGTATACATGGTTTTTACCAGAAATATTACGAAAAAGAATCTTTTTGCAACCAATGTACCCCTGCTGGCTTTACCCGGAGACAAATGCTAATTCAGCCTGATAAGCCTGAAATTTTCATATTTGTACACTGTCCAGTGACGGTTTTCAAAACCGTTTGCCGCCGCATTTCCTGATTTTACAAAATCAAAATTTGTTTGTACGGTTTTCAGGCGGAAACCGGAAATACAAGCGGGGTAAGACTTTCCAAATTTCATCATTGCCGACAAAAAATAGTAACCGACGTCGAAGCCCTGGAAAGCCAGTGGCTCAGGATCAGATTTAAGCTTGTCCTGGTATGAGCGCACCAGGTTCTGAACCTGTTTATCGCCGTAGTCAACAAAGCCCGCTGTAACGAAATGCGTTTCGAGCCCGTTTAAGAAATCAGTTTCAAGCCCTTCGATTTTTTCCCAGTCGGGCAGCCCCACTAAGTTGATCTTGTAATCGTTCCTGAGTTCATAAAACCTTCTCATCAGATCGAGAGCATATACATTATTATCGGCGAAGGCCACGATCACATTTTCCTTTGATTTGGAGAGTTTGCCAATCGCACCGTCCTGTCCTTCGGCAAGAAATACATTAAGGTTTCGTTCCAGGCATTCCTTTTTCAGTTTGTCGGCAATATCCTTATCCCTGAACTGACCATTCCTGATAATGATAATCTGCCCGCGGTAGAGGCCTTTCTGGAAATAATCGGCAAGGCTTTCCGCAAAAAAAGAGCGGGAAGGATTCGTTTTGAACACCAATTCGTTGTCCCTGACGATTTCGGTGCGTTCACTGAGGGGGTTCACGATAGGTATTTTGTTTTCATGAGCGAATTTTGCCACGATCTGGAAGCTTTTATTGAACAGGACTCCCACGATGAGATCGGCTGCTTTTACATCCGGTTTCTTCAGCAACTGCTGGGCCCTGGCGCTGTCTTTGCCGACATCATAAACATGCAAAACCAGGTTCAGCCCCTGCTTCCTGAGAGAGTCGACGGCCAGCATGAAGCCATTATAGAATGGCAGGTATTTCGAAGGATTCCAGCTGTCGATCATTTCTTCTGTAGCGGTTTCCGGGTTCATTGCTTCGACTTCCCCGAGATAAAGCGGAAGCATCAGTACGACGTTATAGCGGTGACGGGCGGCTGAAGTGTCGGAGCCGCAGGGAGTCTGGTTGCTGGTGATTGGTGGTTGGTGATTGGTGGTTGGTGGTTGGTTGTTGGTGATTGGTGGTTGGTTGCTGGTGATTGGTGGTTGGTCGCTGGTCTTTTTCGTCACCTCGCTGCTCTTTTTGGTCTCTTCGACAACTTGCTTTTCTTGAACAGGAATGTAAAGTTTCTGGTCGGCTTTGAGTCCTTCCCTTACAATGGGATTTGCATCGATGATATCATTGACTTCAACCCCGTAAGCTTTAGAGATCATGTAAAGAGTCTGGCCACGCTTCACAGAATGAATATAAAATGATTTCCCGTCTTTTTGTTCAATCACGGTTGAACGGATGTTTTTAAGCTGCTCCTGATAGGTCTGGCCGGCGACACTCAGGGCTGCCAATACCAGGACAAAGAAAATCAATCGTATGTTCATGACTATGTTTTTCAGGGGTTAGGGGCTGGGGGTTAGGGTTTGGGGGTTAGTGTATAAGCTAATCCCTAATCCCTAATCCCTAATCCCTAATCCCTAATCCCTAATCCCTATTC
>JBAXLI010000038.1:0-38882 GCA_037134895.1 Bacteroidota bacterium | reverse complement strand
CCCATTTACTTTTTACTTATCCGTTAGGCTTTATGGCTGAGTTGAATTCAAAAATCCCGAAAGGTCCGGTTGCCCAGAAGTGGAGCAATTACAAGGCACACCAGAACCTGGTCAATCCTTCGAACAAACGCAAACTCGATATCATCATCGTAGGTACGGGGCTGGCAGGCGCTTCTGCCGCAGCTTCTTTTGGTGAACTGGGTTTCAATGTGAAGATATTCTGTTACCAGGACAGCCCCCGTCGTGCCCACAGTATTGCCGCCCAGGGAGGCATCAATGCCGCGAAGAACTATCCCAACGACGGCGACAGCGTGTACCGGCTGTATTACGACACCCTGAAAGGGGGAGATTACCGTGCCCGGGAAGCAAATGTGTACCGCCTTGCTGAAGTCAGCAACGCGATTATCGACCAATGTGTTGCCCAAGGTGTTCCTTTTGCACGTGAATATGGCGGATCACTCGAAAACCGTTCATTCGGGGGTGCACAGGTCTCAAGGACTTTTTATGCACGCGGACAAACAGGCCAGCAGTTGTTGCTTGGTGCGTATTCAGCCTTAAGCCGGCAGATCAAGCTGGGCATGGTAAAGATGTTTAACCGCCACGAGATGATGGACCTTGTGATGGTCGATGGCAAAGCCCGCGGCATCATCGCCCGTGACCTGATCACAGGAAAGCTGGAACGCCATTTCGGCCATGCTGTGATCCTTGCGACCGGCGGATACGGAAACGTATTTTACCTTTCAACCAATGCCATGGGATCAAATACCAGCGCCCTATGGCAGGCGATGAAACAGGGGGCGTATTTTGCTAATCCCTGTTTCACCCAGATCCACCCCACATGCATCCCGGTCCACGGCGACTACCAGTCGAAACTCACCCTGATGAGCGAAAGCCTCCGAAACGACGGCCGTATCTGGGTTCCGAAGAAAAAGGAAGACGCTGAGAAGAACCGTAAAGGCGAACTCAAAGGAAACGATATTCCCGAAGAAGACCGCGATTACTACCTTGAAAGAAGGTACCCGGCATTCGGAAACCTTGTACCCCGCGATGTGGCTTCCCGTGCAGCCAAGGAACGCTGCGATGCAGGCTTTGGGGTCGGGCCTACAGGCCTTGCTGTTTATCTCGATTTTAAGGATTCCATCAAACGCCTTGGCAAGCATGTCATCGAAGAGCGTTACGCCAACCTCTTCCAGATGTATGAAAAGATCGTTGACGAGAATCCGTATGAAAACCCCATGATGATCTACCCTGCTGTTCATTATACTATGGGCGGATTATGGGTTGACTATGAACTGATGTCGAGCATCACCGGATTGTTTGTCGCAGGGGAAGCCAACTTCAGTGACCACGGCGCCAACCGCCTGGGGGCATCAGCCCTCATGCAGGGCCTGGCCGACGGGTATTTCGTTCTTCCATATACGGTACAGAACTACTTATCCGCAGAAATCAAAACTCCAAGAATGCCTGTTGATTCAAAAGAGTTTGTTGAAGCTGAAAAACGCGTTCAGGACCGTCTCGAAAAACTGATGAAAATACAGGGATCAAAGTCGGTTGACCATTTCCATAAGGAGCTCGGGAAGATCATGTGGGAACATGTGGGCATGGGGCGTAATAAAGAAGGACTTACCAAAGGGATTGCCCAGATTCGGGAATTAAGAAAGAAATTCTGGGCGGATGTTCGTATCCCGGGAACCATTGAAGAGCTGAATGTGGAGCTTGAAAAAGCCAACCGTGTTGCCGATTTCCTTGAGATGGGCGAGTTGTTGGCGCTGGATGCCCTCGAACGCAACGAAAGCTGTGGCGGGCATTTCCGCGAGGAATACCAGACCCCCGAAGGCGAATGCCTCCGCGACGACCACGACTATAAATATGTAGCCGCCTGGGAATATGTGAAAGAAGGCGAGTTCAAACTGCATAAGGAACCGCTGGTGTATGAAGAAACTGAAGTGAAAGCACGAAATTATAAATAGGGACCAGGGGTTAGGGATTAGGGATTAGGGTAGTGCTTATCAAAGTTAATCCCTGATCCCCAACCTCCAACCCCCAACCCCCAATCCCCAAAATATGAACCTTACACTAAAGATCTGGAGGCAGAAAGATGCCAAGTCGACGGGAAAATTCGTCACCTATCAGCTGAACGATATTTCCCCCAATTGTTCTTTCCTGGAAATGCTTGATATTTTAAATGAAAGCCTTATTCAGAAAAACGAAGAACCGGTTGTGTTTGATCATGACTGTCGTGAAGGGATCTGCGGGATGTGCAGCCTGTATATCAACGGTCGCCCGCATGGCCCCGACGATGCCGTAACAGCCTGCCAGCTTCATATGCGTAAGTTCAAAGACGGGGACACCATTACGATAGAACCCTGGCGTGCCAAGCCATTCCCTGTCATTAAAGATCTCATGGTTGACCGTACTGCCTTTGATAAAATCATCCAGGAAGGCGGATATATTTCGGTGAACACCGGGGGTGCCATGGAAGCCAACCATATCCTCGTACCCAAACCAGCTGCCGAACTCTCGATGGATGCCGCTGCCTGCATAGGTTGTGGCGCCTGCGTCGCTGCCTGCAAGAATGCCTCGGCCATGCTGTTCGTCTCAGCCAAGGTCTCACAGTTTGCCTTACTCCCCCAGGGCCGTCCGGAAGCCAAACAACGCGTGTTGAAGATGGTAAAGATGATGGATGATCTCGGCTTCGGCAACTGTACCAACACCTACGCCTGCGAAGCCGAATGCCCCAAGTCTATTTCCCGTTCCAACATCACCCGCATGAACCTGGAGTTCATTTGTGCGAATGTGAGTTAGGGGCTGGGGGTTAGGGGTTAGGGGTCAGGGATTGGGGGTTGGGGATTGGGGGTTAGAGTTATGAGTGAAAGGGTGTTATCGTATACAGATCTGGAGGTTTGGAAGCGAAGCATGACCTTAGTAAAGGAAGTCTTTGCGTTTACCTCTTCTTTCCCGGCTGCGGAGATGTTTTCGCTGACTAATCAAATTCGCAGGTCGGCAATTTCCATTCCCGCTAATATAGCTGAAGGATGGGGCAGAGAGACCCCGGGGAATTACCTGCAATTCCTAAGAAATTCGAAAGGATCTCTTTTCGAATTGCATACTTTACTAATTTTAGCCTCTGAATTGAAGTACCTGGATACAGAATCTTATCTTCGTATTAATGACGATTTAACAATAGTGGGCAAAATGCTAAACAAACTCATCTCACGTATAAAAGAACGACAAACGCAAAAGAATACTAAGCCCCCTAATCCCCAACCCCTAACCCCTAACCCCTAACCCCTAACCCCAACCCCTTGCTTTTCAAAGACATCCCCGGCCAGTTTGCAATCAAAGAACAGCTTATCCGCACCGTCAGCGAGCAGAGGGTAAGCCATGCCCAGCTGTTTTACGGTCCCGAAAGTTCGGCTAAGCTCGCGCTGGCTATCGCCTACGCTCAGTATATTAATTGTAAGAATAGAAAAACAGGGATGCAGGATGCAGGATCCAGGATCCAGGATCCAGGATCCAGGATGCAGGATGCAGGATACGGGATGCAGGATGCAGGATACGGGATGCAGGATATCCCCAACCAATCACCAACAACCAACAACCAATCACCAATAGCCGACTCCTGCGGCATCTGCCCCTCTTGCATCAAATACCAGAAACTCATACACCCCGATCTGCATTTCATTTACCCGGTTTCAAGCACCAAAAAAATCAAAAGCAAACCCCAGAGCAAACACTTCATCGAGGACTGGAGAAAATTCATATTGCAGAGGCCTTTCCCGGTAAACCTCCAGGACTGGTACGATTTCATCGGCATTGAAAACAAGCAGGGGATCATCAATGCCGAGGACTGCAACGAGATCATTTCGACCCTGAGTTACAAAACGTATGAATCGGAGTACAAGGTCATGATCATCTGGATGGTTGAGAAGCTGTTCCATTCGGCTGCCCCGAAGATCCTGAAGATCCTCGAAGAGCCGCCCGAAAAAACCCTGTTCCTGCTGATCACCGAAGATCCCGACCAGATCATCAGCACCATCAGGTCGAGATGCCTTATGCTTAGAATACCCCCTGATAAAAATATCATCAAGGCGGATGAAGATTCTGGTGAAAACCAGCATCTCCAGGCTTTCGTAACCTGGATGCGCCACTGTTACGGCATGAAAGTGCCCGAACTGATCAGCTTCGCCGCGGAGATCGCCAAATCGGGAAGGGAGAAGCAGAAAACATTCCTGCAATATGCATTGCATATAGTTTCACTTTGTCCGGCTGTGGTTTACAAACAAACCGGCCGGATGAGCAGAGATCCTGAAGAAGCTAAATTCCTGGAACGTTTTGCTCCTATCATCCACTCAGCTGGGCTGGAGGGGTTCCACGACCTGTTCAACAATGCGATATATCATGTTGAACGTAACGCTTATGCCCCTGCCCTCTTCCTCGACCTCTCCCTGAAAATAGTCCGGCTTTTTAATCCAAAATTCGTACCTTTGTAATGGAATTAAAGGCGAATGGAAGAACCCGTTAATGATATCCCGGCTCAGGAGCCGGAAACACAGGCAGATGGCGATGAACAGGCTGGCAGCAGTTTGGTTTACGAATCATACCGGCCTGCTCCTGACCCTGAGAACTCTGAGTCTGAGGAGGAATCAGAGTCTTTGGCCGAGCCTGACGTCGAGCTGAGGGGATCGGGATATGACTCCTCTCTGAACCCTTTTCTTACCCGTGGTTGCTGCAGTACGCCTACAGCACAACTGAAAAACAACGGGGTTTACCAGCACCGCTGCAGCAAATTCGATTCCTACGACTGGATCAAACCGATTCCGCTTCCTCCGGGTTACAATCCCCCAGACGTGGTCGAGGTAAGATTTAAAAACAGCCGCAAGGACTTCTTCAGGGTCCCCCCCGACCTTCCTCTGGAAACCGGCGACATTGTTGCTGTTGAAGCATCGCCGGGCCATGATATAGGCATCGTCTCCATCAGCGGAGAACTGATCCGCTTTCAACTGAAACACAAAGGAATTGATCCCGACTCACAGGAGATCCGCAAGGTATACCGCAGGGCCAGGCTCGCCGATATTGAGAAATGGGTTTCGGCAGTAGAGATCGAATCCCCTACCATATTCAGGTCGAGAGAGATAGCCGACAAGCTCGGCCTCCAGATGAAGATCAACGACGTGGAATACCAGGGCGATCACACAAAAGCTATTTTTTATTACACTGCGGATGACAGGGTCGATTTCCGCGAACTTATCAAGGTGCTTGCCGACGAGTTCAAGGTCAGGATCGAGATGCGGCAGATCGGAGCCCGGCAGGAAGCCAGCAGACTTGGAGGCATCGGGACCTGTGGAAGGGAACTCTGCTGTTCGACCTGGCTGAGCGAATTCAGTTCGGTTTCGACGAATTCGGCAAGGGTTCAGCAGCTTTCGCTCAATCCGCAGAAACTCGCCGGTCAATGCGGCAAACTCAAATGCTGCCTGAATTACGAATACGACACGTATGTCGATGCAATCAAGGAATTTCCCAACACCGAAATCCGCCTTAAAACAAAAGCAGGAGACGCCATCCACCAGAAATCCGATATCTTCAAACAGATCATGTGGTATTCCTATATGAGTGACCAGCAGAACTTCCTGGCCATCCCTTTAAAAAATGTACTTCACATCATTGATGAAAATAAAGCCGGAAGAACCCCCGAAAGCCTTGAAGAGTTCGCAAATATGAAGGAGCAGAAGCGTGCTTTCGACAATGGCCTTGGGGGTGAAAACGACCTGACCCGATTTGACCACTTGTAAATATTTGCCCCAGCCATGCGAGGTATTTCTCCTGCCCTTCTTGTTTTGCCGGCTCTGATCATGGTTCTTCTCGCATGCAATACAAATTACTTTTTCCGTGAAACCCGCCGTATCCCCGATGGCACATGGAATGTAAAGGAAAAAGTAGTATTTTCGGTCAATATCCCCGATACTTCCAAACGGTATTCGCTCTATATCGACATACGTAACGACGTGGATTATCCGTTTGCCAATATATACATGTTCCTTGATACGCGTTTCCCCGATGGACGTATTGCCAGGGATACCGTCGAATGCCAGCTTGCCGACTATGACGGCCGCTGGCTGGGCAAAGGCTCGGGAAGCATCAGGCAGAACCGCTTCCTGTTCCAGAAGGAGGTCAGGTTCAGGCAGAAGGGATATTACACCTTCACTTTCGAACAGGCGATGCGTACAGGCGAACTGAAAGGTATCAGAGATGTTGGACTCGAAATTGAACTATGAGCGGGATAGATCATATTCCAATTTTACAAAACACAGAAAAAAAGCCGAAGCAAGTGGATCCGAAGAAATACGTTAAATACTTCTGGTTCGCTTATATCATCAGCATCGGCGTTATTGTATTGTTTTTCGTTGGCGTTGCCCTTGGCATCTTTGGCAGCATGCCTACCTTCGAGGACCTTGAAAATCCCAGGAGCAGCCTGGCTACGGAGATCCTCAGCGAAGACGGAAAACTGCTTGGGAAATATTATTTCGAGAACCGTTCCAACACCCACTTCCAGGAACTGTCTCCAAACGTCATCAATGCGCTTATCGCGACCGAAGATGCCCGATTTTACGAACATTCAGGAATCGACTTCAGGGCGATCTTCAGGGTCGTTTGGGGAGTCGCCACAGGAACATCCAAAGGAGGAGGCAGCACCATCACCCAGCAGCTTGCAAAGAACCTGTTTCCCCGCAAACCCAACCGCACATTTTGGGAAACCGTTATGATCAAATTCAAGGAATGGATCACGGCCATTAAACTTGAACGCAACTATTCCAAGGAAGAGATTTTAGCAATGTATCTCAATACGGTGGATTTCGGATCCCAGAGTTTCGGCATCAAATCAGCTGCCAAGACCTATTTCAACAAGGAACCCGCCCAGCTTAACCCCGAAGAAGCAGCCCTGCTGGTAGGTATTTTAAAAGCCCCCACCTGGTTCAGCCCTGTAAGAAATCCCGCGAGGGCCATAGAACGCAGGAATACCGTTCTTTCCCAGATGGAACGATACGATTACATCAGCAAAGCCGATTACGACTCCCTGAGGACTGTTCCATTGAACATGGAGAATTACAGCCTTCAGGACCATACCACCGGGCTCGCCACCTACTTCAGGGAATACCTGCGAGGCTACCTCACCGAATGGTGCAACACTCATAAGAAGGAAGACGGAACAGAATTCAGCCTCTATCGTGACGGACTGAGGGTGCAAACCACCATCAACTACAAGATGCAGGAATATGCAGAGAAAGCCGTTGCCGCCTACCTCGGAAAGGAACTCCAGCCTTCCTTTTATAACCACTGGAAAGGCGTCCCTACGGCCCCGTTCGTTTTTGAAAAAGCCGATGAGCGCAAGGAGATCAACAACCTCCTGATTTCGTCGATGAGGCGCACCGACCGTTATGCAAACCTTAAATCGCAAGGATACAAAGAAGATGACATTATCAGGGAATTCAAGGTAAAGACCAAAATGAAAGTATTTTCCTGGAAGGGAGAAAGGGATACCATCATGACTCCTTTCGATTCGATCAGGTATTACAAGTTTTTCCTGCAATGCGGATTGATGTCGATGGACCCCCATACAGGCTATGTGAAAGCCTATGTTGGAGGTATCGATTACCGCCACTTCCAGTACGATCATGTGAAATTCAGCAAGAGGCAGGTAGGTTCAACGTTCAAGCCCTTCCTGTATACACTGGCCATGCAGGAAGGCGAAACCCCATGTTCACGTTATCCCAATGTACAGCCCGTGATCGAGCTTGACAACGGACAGGTTTGGGCTCCTGAAAATACCAGCGAGGAAAGGCGAGGACAGCAGGTCACATTAAAATGGGCCCTGGCCAATTCGAACAACTGGATTTCCGGACAGCTGATCCGCAAATACTCCCCTTCGGCTGTTGTTGCCCTTGCACATAAAATGGGTATCACAAGCGACATCCCGGCGGTATATTCCATTGCCCTTGGGTCCTGCGACATTTCGCTGTTTGAAATGGTGGGAGCCATGAGTACCTTCGCCAACAAAGGCGTGTTCACCGAACCAATAATGATCAGCAGGATAGAAGATAAGGACGGCAACCTCATCCAGGATTTCAGGCCCAAACGGCAGGAAGCTATCAGTGAAGAAACTGCATACCTCATGCTTCAGCTGATGCAGGGCGTGGTGAATTACGGAACAGGGATCAGGTTAAAATACAAATACGGTTTTGACAATCCCGTTGCCGGGAAGACCGGCACGACTCAGAACCAGAGCGACGGCTGGTTCATGGGGATCACTCCCGACCTGGTCAGCGGGGTGTGGGTAGGCTGCGAAGACCGTTCGGCCCACTTCCGCACTCTTGCTCTCGGACAAGGCGCCAACACTGCACTTCCCGTTTGGGCTTTATATATGCAGCAGGTGTATGCCGATCCCAGCCTGCATATCGTAAAAGAAAAGGATTTCGATGCACCGAAAAAACCTCTTGAAGTCGACTTTGACTGCGGTGACGAGGAAAATGCCATTGCCTCGCCGAACTCGCATAAGGAAGTGAAGAAAAAGAAGAAAAAGACGGTGATCGATACGGATGAGTTTTAAATGACGAGTTACGAATGACGAGTTACGAATTTTAGATTCATCACGGTGATAGAATTTTCGAAAAATCAATTTCCTTTATCATTTGTCATTCGTAATTCGTAATTCGTAATTCGTAAATCGTAATTCGTAAATCGTAATTCGTAATTCGTAATTCGTAATTATTCGCAATATTGTTAATTTTTAATGGTGCTCATTTCGGCTTCGCCGAACGTAACTCGTAATTCGTAAATTGTCAATTATATTTCCTCAACCTTCTCCTTGTACACGACTCCTCGTTCGCGCAGTCCTTTGAGCAGATAATCTACGCATTTCGGCTGGGCGCCGAAGTATTCAGGTACGATCACGCCTTTTTGCGTAAACACCCCGTCGTTGATCATGCGCAGGGTCACGGTTGCAGTATAACCGGTGGTTCGTGCCATGGAATGGATCCCTGTTTTCTCATCCTTGCGGTCAAGAAGATCCCAGGTGAAGCGGGTTCTCTTGCCATCCTTGAGACCTTCAACAACCACCTTCATCACAGTAATATCAACATCTTTCTCAGTGAATTTCCAACTCGGGAAAAGAAGGCTGGAAGTCAGGTCGAGCGGACGGATTTTCACACCTCCCACTTCCATCAGTTCTTTAGAGAAAAACCCTGTCTCCCGCAGCACCCTCATTTTTTCTATATGCCCCGGATAACGCAGGGTTTTTTCGAGCATATTGGGAGCTTTAATCGTGCGGACTAGCGAACGGAGCCCGTCGGTATTGAACGCCTCAAGTGTTCCGATGCCGGGGAAATTCATCAGTTCAGGATCGCTGAGGGCAGGCTTTACCACCTCTGTTCCTCCGATAATGAATCTGGCCGGACGGGTATATTCTTCGAGTACATCCACGGGAGAAAACACTGCTTTGTATTCATACGGCCATTCCCGAAGTTCGGGCAGTCCGCCAACATAATACACCACATTCTCGGTCTTGTCGAGCAGGTGATGTGCATCCCCTATGAGGACATTGCACATGCCCGGAGCCACTCCGCAGTCCATTACCGCAGTCACGTTTTGCTTACGGGCTAACTCATCCGCAGTAAAGGGATCTTCAATAAAAAAGGAAATGTCAACAATATCGCGGCCTGCTTCAATCACAGCTTTGAACGTCTGGAAACCCATGAAACCCGGGACTGCGTTAACAACCATATCAAAATCCCCTGCCAGTTCGAAAACCTGCTTCGGATCACTCAGGTCGCGGTGAAGCACCTTCAGTTTACCTGCTGCTGCGACTTTCGCCAGGGCATCCGAATTAAAATCGACTACCGTGACCTCGAACTTTTCGTCAGTCGAAAGGTCAAGTGCCATTGCGCCTCCGACCATTCCGGCGCCTAAAACCAGGATCTGCTTTTTCATACTGATCTCATTTTTTTAACAAGCTCGTCGATTAGGACGCCAACAATCCATACCGAAATTAACTGCACCATGATGAGGGTGATGAACAAATGCCTGCTCACTTCCATGGTATCGGCATTATAGATCAAATATACGTTAAAAAGGAACACAAGTCCAAATACTATCGGAAGCAGCAGTTGTGACGAGGGCTTCCTGATAAATACCCAGCCCAGAAGCAAGCTGAGGAACAGCAGGGCAAATGGAGGGAAAACGGGGAAGATTTCATCTGCAAGGGAGCTGTAACCACTTGCTTTGAGCGGGTATTCCAGGTTGTAAGCAAAGATGCGCTTAAGGTTATCCTCCGGTTCGTCAAGCATCAGGGTATACCTGGGGTGGGTCAACAGGAATTTCATATACAGTCCTTTCCCGTCTGTCGCAGCCCAGTCGCTGAACTTCTTATATTCGGGATGCACATATAAACCGTATACCTTCCAGAGGTCTGCTTCCTTGTTCAGGTCGACATGCCTGAAAACCTTTTTCAGCAACACAGCTTCGGGCATCCCCCTGCTGATGAACCAGGCATAATGTTCAGGCACAGGCATGACCCGCAGAATGATATTATTCATGACCGGAAGCCTTGTTCTTTGCCCGATCTCCGACGACTTACCCTGTAAAAAATAAATCGCAAGGCTAAGCAGCAACATGACTGCCATTCCTTTCAGAAGTTTCCTGTCAAGAAGCCAGGCAATCAGGATCATGCATAAATAGAGAAGCAGCAGCAGGTATGGCCAGGAATCACGGGTAAAGGAAAATAAAACAGCAGTCAACGCATGGAGGACGAGGAACCAGGGTGTACGTTTGCAAAAATACATTACGAAGGTTGCTATCCACAGAAAAACAAAGGTGGTTGACAGGGATTCCGAAAGAAGGAGGGTGGTCCAGCCAAGGATGTTCCACCACGACATCAGGAAGTAAATAAATAACATGACAAGGTACCTTGAAATTCCTGTAGTCAGCATCAGCAGCATGGCATACACCAGGGCAACCGCAGCAATACTGTGCATGATTTGTTGCATTGTAACAATGTTCGCTGCATTGGAGGAAGCTGCTTTATAAAACATAGGAATTGTAAACGGGCGGGGGTAATAGCCCGAATCAGGCCTGGGGATAAAAAAATCTTTTGAGAACAAAGCAACCTTCGATTGCTTTAAATAATCTTTGGAATCGGCAAACCCTTCCCACCTGTGCCTATCCCATTGAACATTAAGATTTAAATACAGAGTAACCAGAAAAAGAAGAATATTGAGATAAAAAGGGATTTTGTTTATATTCATTACTACTGTATTTTTGACATCACAAATTTACGCGAAGTGCTGAATAATAAGAAAATTGTTGTGGTCCTTCCGGCCTATAATGCCGAAAAAACCCTTGAGCTGACCTGGAAAGAGATTCCATTCGACCTGGTTGATGAGGTTATCCTTGTGGATGATTGCAGCCGTGACAATACCGTAGAGGTTGCAAAACGGCTTGGTATCAGGCATATCATTACCCATGACAGGAATATGGGATATGGCGGTAACCAGAAATCATGCTATAACAAAGCATTGGAGCTTGGGGCGGATATCGTGATCATGCTTCATCCCGATTATCAATACACTCCGAAGCTCATACCCCCAATGGCATATATCATTGCGCAAGACTTGTATCCGGTAGTTCTGGGTTCAAGAATACTTGGCGGTGGTGCCAAGAAAGGAGGCATGCCGGTTTACAAATACTATTTCAACCGCATGCTTACCCTCAGCCAGAATATCCTGATGGGACAGAAATTATCTGAATATCATACCGGTTACCGCGCTTTTTCAAGGGAGGTGCTGCAAACCATTAACTATGAGGCAAATTCCGACGATTTCGTGTTCGACAACCAGATGCTTGCCCAGATCTGTTACGCTGGTTTTGAGATCGCCGAAGTCACTTGTCCAACGAAATATTTCAAAGAAGCCTCTTCGATAAATTTCAAAAGGAGCATGATTTACGGCATAGGCGTGATGAATACGGCATGGTCTTATGCTTTCCAGAAACTCGGACTGGTGAAACTGAAGATTTTCGAAAGAAGGCATCCGCAAGAATAAGGCAGCACATCTTTCTGCTTATAATTTCAGCCTGTTTTTTGACAATTGCTAAATTTGCAGTCCCAAACCGCAGATATGCTTTTTACCTCTCTCGTTTTTCTCTACCTCTTTCTGCCGTTTACACTCCTGTTTTTCCTGCTTATCCTTCCGAAGCTGCGGAAGCCCCTTCTGCTTCTGGCCAGCCTTGTGTTTTATGCCTGGGGAGGCGTTTCTTACGTTGCAATCCTTATCGCGTACATACTGTTCAATTATTTTTTGGGGTTGCTTATTGGGAAAGAGACCTCCCTTACTACCCGCAAATGCTGGCTTGTTACCGGAATCATCATGAACCTTGCGGGTTTGATCGTTTTCAAATTCACCGTATTTTTTGAATCCAATATCCTGGTTTCTGTGTTCGGAATGGATCCCTCGCATGTACACAATATTATACTGCCTCTCGGGATTTCGGTGTTTGCGTTGAAAGGCATTTCTTACCTGGTCACTATTTACAGGAGAGAAACTCTTCCCTCACGCAATATTATTGACACTGGGCTTTACCTGGGATTCTTCCCAACACTGATTGCCGGGCCCATCGACAAGTACAAAGACATTGCCTGCCAGTTTGAAAACCCATATCCGACACTGGATCTTTTCGCTTCAGGTGTTCGGCGGTTTGCGCTCGGACTGGCCAAGAAGGTCATTATTGCAACTCCTCTTGCATCTGTTGCAAACGAGATTTTCTCAGCCGCTCCCCCCACCATGAATTCACCTCTCGCCTGGCTTGGGCTGATCAGCTTCATGCTGCAGGTGTATTATGAATTTTCGGGGTATGCCGATATGGCTGTTGGTTTGGGGCGGATGTTCGGGTTTCGTTTAGCTGAGAATTTCGACTTCCCGTACAGCGCGAAATCTCTCACTGATTTCTGGAACAGCTGGAATATAACATTGAATTCCTGGTTCCGGGAGTACCTCTATCTTGCTCTTTTGTCTGCGGATAAGAGAGTTCGGCTTGCCTCCGGGCCACATGAATCTGGCGCAGGAGCAGGCTTTTCTCTTCTTTTAACCATGATTCTCATGGGCTCATGGTATGGAGCAGGATGGAATACGATGTTATGGGGATTGATCCTCGGTTTGTTTATTATTCTTGAACGAACAGGATTTAAGCGCTTGCTGGATAAAAGTCCGTGGGCAATGGGGCATTTCTATACCTTGTTTTTTCTTGCCCTTGCCTGGGTCATCTTCCGCTCGGCCGACATGAAACATGCACTTCAGTTCTACAGGCTGCTCTTTGGCATCGAAGGGGCAAAACCTGAGATCGGCAGGGTTCTCGGCTTTTTCAATACCGCATTCCTTTTCAGCTTTATCGTTGCCATCCTTGGCTGTACAAGGATCTTCGAACTCATCCGCAGAAAAGCAGAATCATTAGCTTCGGCAGGTAACAATGATTCTGTTCCTGTTGCATACCATCTTTATCGTATAAGCACTTTGATCCTTGTGATCGCAGCCCTCGTATATTCAGGAATGACGATACTTTCACAACCCCTGCAGTCTTTCATATTTTTCAGGTTCTGATGAAACAAGGCACAAAAATATATTCGGTACTGTTCGCCGTTTCATTCATGGCCTGGCTGCTGCTTCCATTCCTTTTGAGCAATCTTGTGGGCGGAAAAAAGAAAGCTGTAAGCCGCGAAGAGCTCAGCTCCGTTCTTCCCCGTCCGGTATTCAATCCCGGCCGTCTTGATCCCTTTCCGGGGGAATTTGAAAGGTATTATTACAATCGCTTTCCGCAGAAAGATACACTCTTGAAGTGGTGGTCGGTAAAGATGGGAGCCGATGCCCTGAAAAGAGCTCCTGAGCGCAGTATGGTCGACATAGGTGAGGATGGATGGCTGTTCGCAGCTGATGAAAGGCCGGTTTATGAAGGGCTGACCCAGCTCTCAGCCGAAAACATCGAACTCATCCACCAGACCATCAGGAACCGCGTGATCTTCTTCAAAGCCCAGGGAATTCGGTTTTATGTATTCATCATCCCGATGAAATCTGTAATATATCCCGAATATCTTCCGTCGTATTATTATCATTATTCAGATACCACCCTGACTCAAAAAGTCATTTCGGTTTTATCCTCCGACACCCTGATCCCATTCATCAATGTGAACCCCTCGCTGATCAATGCCAAACCCAAAGGTGAACTGTTTACGCGGACCGAAAAAAGCTGGAATTCATTGGGAGCTTACGAAGCCTATAAGCAGGTGATTTCGAGAATTGCAAGGGATTTCCCTGCGGTTCAGGCTGTGACTTTCGGGGAGTTCGGGAAAGTCAGGGTTACGCCAAACGGGAAACTGCCTAAAGCCCTGGTGATCCGTGATCCGCAGATTGAACAGATGATACCCTTCCTCGATCAGAACTTCAGTAAAACCGTGTATATTTTCGATGCCTGGATGTACGACCTGAACTGGGACATCATACAGAAGGAAAAACCGGATATCGTGCTGCTCGAGATGTATGAACCTTATGTAAAAAATATCCTTCACCTGAAACCCTGAAATAAACCGCAGAATGCTTTTCAACTCACTCCTGTTCATATACCTGTTTCTGCCGCTGAGCCTGCTGGTTTATTACCTCACGAACAACAGCTACAAGAACCTGGTACTGCTGATTTCGAGCTGGGTATTTTTCGCCTGGGGAGGGATTTCGTATTCCTCTCTGCTTATTGCATCCACACTGATCAATTATTTTTCAGGCCTATTGATTGGGAGCAGCCAGGAGAAGAAGAAACGCAGGATCATACTGATCGCTGGGGTGTTGTTGAACTTATTGCCCCTGGTCTTGTTCAAATACACCGGGTTTTTCACCGAAACCATGAATGTACTTACTTCTGTCTTCAAGATCAAGGCAGTCACCGTAGCTCATTTCATTCTGCCTCTCGGGATCTCGTTTTATTCATTCAAAGCCATCTCCTACCTGATGAGCGTTTACCGCAATGAATGTAGCGCACAGAAGAACTACATAGACCTGGCTTTGTTTATTTCGATCTTCCCTGAAGTCATCGCAGGCCCCATCGACCGGTACCGCAGCCTGGAGCCCCAGCTGAAATCCAGGGAATACAGCTTCGAACTGATGGCTTCGGGCATCAAAAGATTTGCCCTCGGACTGGGGAAGAAGGTACTTATCGCAAACACCCTCGCCATTGCCGTTGACGAGATCTTCCTTCGTCCGGCCGATACACTCAGCCTTCCCGTCGCCTGGCTGGGAGCTATCACCTACAGCCTGCAGATCTACTTTGATTTTTCGGGGTATACCGATATGGCGATAGGACTGGGGCGGATGTTCGGGTTTACCTTTATGGAGAATTTCAACCTGCCATACTTTTCGAAAAACGTAAAGGAATTCTGGCAGCGCTGGCATATCTCTCTCTCAAACTGGCTTCGCGACTATCTCTACCTGCCCCTCGCCTATTCCACTTCACGCAAGCTCAAGGAATATTCCTACCTCGGTATCAGGGCCGATTATATTATCTACATCATCGCAACAATGGTAACCTTTACCGTTTGCGGATTCTGGCATGGAGCTGCATGGAGTTTCATCATCTGGGGCGCACTTCACGGGATCTTCCTGGTTTTCGAACAACTCGGACTGCGAAAATTCCTGAAACACCGAATACCGCTTATCCAACATCTTTACCTCCTGGCCTTCATCACGCTTTCATGGGTGGTATTCAGGTCGCCGAACCTTGGATACGCGTTTAAGTATGTGGGTGTCATGTTCGGTATCCACGGAGCCCCGGCCAACTGGACCGCCCTGGGAGAATATTTCAATCCGGGTTTCCTCATCGCATTTATTTTTGCCATTGCAGGATCGGCTTCGCTCTTGCAGAGGCTGAGCCAGCTTTCGGTAAAAGCTCTTTCGATCCGGAACAATGCATTCAGAGGCCTGTCGGTCAACTTTTTCGAAATATCGGCCATTCTTGTTGTTCTGATCATGCTGCTATTATCATCCTTGTTCATACTCGCAGGCACGAACAATTCATTTATATACTTCCAGTTCTGACATGAAACGTATACGCCACATTTACTCAGTCCTGCTGTCGGTGATCTTCTTCGGCCTGATGACCTACGTGTTCATGAACGACATTTTCGGGTATTATACAGCCCCGAAGATCAGCATTTTCGAAAACCGCTTCCTTGCCCGCAAACCATTCTGGAATATAGCCCTTGCCGATCCTTATCCCAGGGCATACGAGAATTTCTACAACGACCATTTCCCTTACCGTTTCGGCCTTTTCGATTTCTATGCCGGCGCTATCAATTACCGCATGCTGCACCGTTCGCCTTATCCGAATAAAGTCAACCTGGGCAAGGACAACTGGATGTTCTTCGAACTGGAAAGACCGCTCTACCAGGGGAGTTTCATGATCGACAGCAGCCAGGCTGCCGGAGTGGTTAGCGAGCTGCATAAACGGGCCGAATTTTTCAGGAAAAAAGGGATCAAATTCTATTTTATTTCTCCCCCTGCCAAACAGGAACTCTATCCCGAATTCCTTCCCTCAAGATTCTTCAGGTCCCCTGAAGGAACGGCCACCGACAAGATCATGGCTGAACTCAAAAAGGATACGAGCATTAATTACATCGATGTAAAACAACCCTTGCTGGAAGCCAAAAAGCGGGGCATGCCATTGTATTATAAAACCGATACACACTGGAACTCCTGGGGCGCTTATTTCGGTTACCTCGAAGTCATGAAACAGATGTCGAAGGATTTCCCCCGCTTCCAGCCCTTGGCCGAATCGGATTTTACCATGAGCTACCCTGTCATCAAAGGCAAAAACCTTGTCGAGGTCATGAACCTCACAAACTATATCTCCGATGAGGATGTCATTATCAATGTAAAAAATTCAAAGGCAAAAACCGGGAAGCTGCATAACTATCCGAAACATCCGAATTCAGTGTTCCCGGGCGAATACGTAAGGTATTCAGGCGATACCACCCTGCCCACCCTTATGGTCATCTCTGATTCATTCGTGTATTCCATCATGCCTTTCTTCGATGAACACACAAAAAAAACGGTTTACATCTATGATACAGGGTTCTATGGCACAAACGAAAACATTGTTGACGACGTCAAACCCGATATGGTCTTGCTGATCATTTACGAGCCGCATTTGGTGAACCTGATTGGGATACCGAATTAGGTGGTACGTGAGTTATGAGTCGTGATTGGAAAATTTTTCCTGTTCGTGCTGACGAAAATCAGCTTAAATGCCAATCATTCTGCTTATTGTATTGAAGTAACATCCGCAGATTTTCTAAGGCACTCACATGAAAAAATTCTCCAATCACTAATCCCTAACCCCCAATTCCCAATCCCCAACAACCATCCCGCATCTTGCATCCTGCATCCTGTATCCTGCATCCTGCATCCTGCATCCAACAACCAACAACCAACAACCAATCACCAATCACCAATCACCAATTATTTATTACATTTGTATATACTAATTCCAAAGTCATGAAAAATATCATAGTCATAATTTTGGCAGTCATTTCGTATTATTCGGTGAATGCACAAAACCGGAAATTCCCGGAATTACCATCAGCTGGTATAACCTACAATTCCATATGTTTTGCAGGCGGACAAACCTTGTATATTGCAGGCGATAGGGGTACTTTTCTGAAATCCACGAATGGCGGAAACAGTTTTTTCAGGTTAAACCAAATCACCACAAAAAATCTGTACTCGGTTTCGTTTATAAATCCTGACAAAGGAGTAATCGTAGGTGATAGTTCATTGGTGCTCAGGACAACCAACGGAGGCGAAAGCTGGCAAATTCCAGGCGGGGTAGATGCTTCCACACTCTTTTCAGTTTGTTTCTCAGATTCAACAACCGTATATACTTGTGGAGTAAAACAAGGCTGTCTGCCCCCCGGTGCGCAGTACCCCTGTGGAATAATTCTAAAAAGCACAGACGCTGGTCTTACATGGACTCGTTCCTATTGGGGATGGACAATGGCTTCTCTTGAATCCATCTTTTTCCATTCACCAAAAGCAGGTTATTCAGTTGGAGGAATCTTTACAAGGTATGACAGCACTACTTCCCAATGGACCGCGCCATACTACCTCAATCCGGGTGATGATACACCCGGAGTTCACTTTCCCGATGACACAACAGGCTATATTGTCGGATACAATGGGAACATTTGGAAAACCATTGATAACGGGTCAAACTGGATTCATATAGAACCCGGGGGGGCTGCTTACCCATCTTACAGGGCGGTATGGTTTACATCAACTATGGTCGGTTATATTTCAGGAGTAAATTTGCTAAGCAATGATAAAATATTACTGAAAACTTCGGATGGCGGGAGCAGTTGGACGAATCTAACTCCAGGTACAAATCAATATCTTCTCTCAATCGTATTCATAAATCCCGACACCGGTTTTGCTGTCGGCACTAATGAAACCATCCTGAGAACTACCGATGCGGGTCTCACCTGGAACAATGTCACTGTTGGAACAGCAGAGATAAAGGAAAGTTCTGCCCGCTTAAAAATCTACCCGGTCCCTTCGGCTGGCATAATAACAGTTAAATGTCCTTTGGTGGCTTCAGACGGCGTTCTCACAGTTTCTTCCATAAGCGGAGTGGAACTTATCAGGAAAACCGTTAACGGGTCCCGACTACAGGTGGATATAAGCCTCCTGTCCCCTGGTCTGTATTTTATAAAGCTTTTAAGCGGTGACCAGGTTTTGACTGGAAAATGTATCCGGAATTAGTAACGTGGGTCGCAGAAGTTCCTTAGCTGAGAAGTAAAAGAAGAAGATGTAACCGTTATTCTAATGCCGAAGTTCCTTAGCTGAGAAGAAAAAGGAGAAGATGTAACCGTTATTCAATCGTTACCTCGTAAATCTCTCCAACTATATTCTTGGCAGGATACGGAATATTCTCCTGCAGGTACTGCGAACCGACCCACCACTTGGTATTATGGAATTCCTGGGTCACGATGAGCAGCATCTCATTATTAGGAATACAGCTCATGCTGCTGTTCACATACCCCACAACCCGCATCTTGTCTTTCGAAGGGCCAATCCGCCAAATGATCTCTTCGGGCCTCCAGTCGATCTGGAAATAATAGTACTTTGAACCGAACAGTTCATCATCGGGTTCAGGCGATTTCTCGGTAATGGCGCGGTAGTTCTTATCCCATCGGTGGGCCCAGAAGGTTTGTCCCTGGTAATCGACCGTCTGGCAACCGTCTTTGAACTTCGCCGGATCCCAGCAGGCGAGGTCCCAGTTGGTGCAGGCTACGGTGATCTTATCGTCATCGGCCAGTATCTCCTCAGGAAAAGGAACATTCCATGCAGGAACATCGTACTGCCTGTCAACACCGTAATTGTATGCAGGCGGGAGCAGCCATTGCGGACAATAAGGCACGGTTTTCAGGATCTCGAAATCGATTTCCGAATATCCCACATTCTTTACACGAACATCTTCCTGTCCGCCGTAATAATTCGCCATATACCCACCTTTGTTGCAATCCCTGCGGAAGTTCCATTCAGCCTGGTCTCGGGTGATGAGCCATACGGCATTCGTGAGCCCGTTCCACATATTGTTGCGATTCAGCAGCTCGGTAAGTTTTGCTTTGACAGTCCATCGTCCATATGTGAAAGGATGCCTTGTGATAACCCCCACATTCTGTTTCTGCCATTTGCCGAACTCAGCCTTCGGATTGAACATGGTGATTTTTTTGTCAACCGGATCGGAAACCACCGTCTGGCAGGGCTCCGGCGCCGTAAGCGAGGTTGCTGCGATGAGCTCTTCCTTCCTGTAAAACCTGGCATTCCAATTGTAATCCATCTTCGAATAATTATCGCCCAGCACATCCTCGATCACAGGGATGTTCTTCAGCTTGGTCGAAGCATCGATAAAATGGATAAACTGGCTGAAAGCCGCATCCTGGTAGAGTTTATCGTTCTGCCCGCAACAGCTGGTTGCATATTTGTCAACAACCTCCTTCTTGAAATGGATGGGTTGAATATAGATCCCGCTGCCCGGATCAGGCCGGGCCATAACCTTCAGCCTCTGGTGCGAAACACTAACCATCGTATTCGGCAGCCTCTTCCCCAGTCCGTAGAGGAAAAAATAATACGGGTTCACGAACTCCCCGTTATTTCTATGGTTTATGAACTGGACATATTCGGGAACCAGGTTCTGGCTGATGGTTCCCGTTGCAGTCACAACCAGCATGAAACTGTACTCACCAACCCTGGGATTCCTTTTCCAGCGCTCATTCGCCCCTTCATTGAAATACAGCCTTTCGTTCCTGGGGTTTCCCACAATCCTGAACTGGCTGCTGACCTTGTGAAAGCTGTTGTCGTTCGCAATCACCTCTGTTTCCCTGAACCCACTCAGGCTGTCCTCCCAGCTGCCGTAAAAATTCTCCCAGGCGTATTCATGCTGCCTCAGGCTGTCGGCAGGATCAGCCTCGGGAAATTTATACGATTCATTCTGGTAGTAGATTTTATATGCAAACTTCTGAGCCTGTGAAGAGGTGTTTTTGATGCTGAATTCAAAGTCAAAAAAACCATCATTTGTCTGATGTACCGAAGGGATCACGAATCCATTTGATATTGCTCCTTCATAATCCAGCTCAAGAACCTGTTTCAGGTCTCGGTTTGAAGCAGGATTAAAATCACGGACAATAAAATTTTCAGTTTTGACTTCGGATGATTTTTCTCCGCGTTTACAGGAGGTGAACGATGCAA
Source organism: Bacteroidota bacterium (assembly GCA_037134895.1). Taxonomy (GTDB): domain Bacteria; phylum Bacteroidota; class Bacteroidia; order Bacteroidales; family FEN-979; genus CAIRDP01. The sequence goes on along the minus strand of JBAXLI010000038.1, from coordinate 18,051 downwards.
GAACAGCAAGCATGCCGATCAGCGCGTAATATCTTATGGAATCACTCCTCCTCATTCGTTCACAAATGAATACAATGAAATGAAATTTGGCAGTTCAGGAAGATCCTTATATTCCTTACAGTCAGAATCTTTGCTTTTACAGTTCCTGCCAATCACAATGAATGAAGCCTGGCTGCCGGTAAACCTCCCCGGGACCAGCCTCAGGACCTCGTAATACTTGGGATTATGATCTTCGGAATATCCTGCAAAATCGATGTTATCAATGATTTGATAAGTGGAATCGCTGAAGCAGATCTCTTTCAGGTCATACCTCCAGTCGCGGTTATACCTGAGCACCATGGGAGAAGCATTCACTCCGAAGTTCCCGCAGAAAAACCGGTCGGAAGGTTTCAGGCTGTCGATCCCCACTATCCTTCCATAATTTCCGTATTTCGCATTAAAGACCGAAACAAACTGTTTTGAACGGGCATTGAATATCCTAAGGGAATATGCATATTTCCCCTGCCTGGTTTCCGATACTGCAAGCACGGTAGCTCCTGTCTGCGTGGGAACAAAATGCCCCGCATTGAGTTGTACTTTCCCATTCTCAAAGGACCAGTCGGCAAGCTTCTCCCGGCCCTCGGCGCTGAGAACAAACGTTGCTGCTTCCTTGCCCTTACCCGGTTTGAAACTGTAGAGTTTCCAGTTACCACCCTGGTCGACCGATAATATCTCGCTGAGTCCGTTCCCATCAAAATCCCCGGCCAGCAATGGTTTCATGGGATCGGATTTCATTCCTTCAAAATTGACCGACTGCCAGAGCAGGTCGGCTTTTATCACGTTACCATCGCGGCAGACTGGATTCTTATTGCTAAACTGGTAAAGGAAACAGGATTTCTCTCCCATATAAAGCAGCTGCTCACTCTCACCCGCAAGGAATTTTCCCTTCAGCATATAATCGTTTTCCCTCGAGGGGCTGAGGGCAACAGGAAGTTCCACCACCGATTTTCTGAAGGAGTTCGATTCAGGACAAAAGGCATACACCAGCGGCTTCCCCACAGAAGGCAGTGTAAACAGCACATCCCTTGAGGAGTTGCCTGCAAGGAATAACCCACTGATCATGGGATCTGAAGGTAAAAGCATCCCTCCCTCTTTCCCCGGACCCTGGCTGATATTCACACCCAGCATGCCAACTATCTCAGCCATCCGCAGAAACCGGACAGGAAAAGGGGGATAATTGAACCTTGACTGGTAGGGTCCTTTTGTAAGGTCTACATAGGTCGTATCTCCTCTTCTTGGAGTGGGACCTCCGTAAACCAGGTAGTAATCATCGACATAAATATCGGTATTGCTGTTGTTCCAGAAATACATCTGCAAACGAGTATCATCGCTGAATTTTTCGTTGTTCAGTTCGAACTGTCCGCTCATCTTGAACCACTTCCCGCGCAGAACCATGGGGTCTTTAAGACCGATGCCTTTCCAGGCGATGTTCACGCCTACATTGTTCGAAGCAGCCAGCACCAACGCCCCATTCACCGGGTCGGAACCGGGCGCGACATAGATCCAGGCCGAGACGGATATGAATTTCAGCTTGTTTTTGCCGAGTTCGCCGGCAGTCTTTTCCATAGCCGGAGTGAACGCATTCTTGCCGAAAGCTTTGGCTGAATAATTCCCCGAATGGGCATTCCCCATTATGATGCCTTTGGGAACTTCCTTCCCCCTGGGAACTTCAAAATCAAAACTCAGGCTGTTGGGGGGCTCAGCTCCTGTTTTCAGGGTATCGGCAAACGAAAGTTCTTCGCTTCCGGCAACCCTGATGATCTTTGAATAAGGCAGGTATCGGGAGGCCAGGGCAATCAGTAGGATAAGGATAAGGCTGCCGATAAAGAGATTTCTGTAGAGCTTTCCTTTGCTTTTCATTACTGCTGCCGCATTTCAGTCAACAAACTTAAAGTTTTTCTTCATCGGTTTGAAGATATCCGGTAAATTTACATCTTCAAAATCCCCCGGGGGATCTGTATGAAAACCACAAGAATCCTGCATCCTGAATATTTCATCCTGCCGGCAGTATTCATTTTATTGATCATTTTATCTTTTCTCTCTGAAGGATATTACGGGGGAGCCGACAACATCAACCATTACTTTATTTCACGGTATGCCTTTGACTATCCTAAACTTTTCCTGAACCCATGGGGCCGTCCGCTTTACACAATCCTTAGCTCGCCCTTTGCCCAGCTGGGTTTCGGGGGGATCAAAGTCTTCAATGTGATCCTGGGAGTATCGAGCGCCTGGCTGCTGATGAAAACCGCGGAAAAGCTGAAGGTGAACCCCTCATGGATGAGCCTGATCATACTTTGCTTCACACCTCTTTATATGGTGATGCTGTTCACCGCCATGACCGAGATCCTGTTCGGGTTTGTATTCATCCTCTCGCTCTACCTGTTTTTCTCAAAACGGTTTATCGCTTCGGCCATCGTCATCTCCTTTCTTCCTTTCGCCCGTTCCGAAGGGTATCTCATGATCCCCATTCTCGGACTGGCCCTGCTGATCGAACGACAATGGAAAGCCATACCCTTCCTGGCTCTCGGGTTCGTTGTGATCTCCCTGCTCGGGGTTTACCAGTACGGAGAATTGCTCTGGGTCATCACCCAGAACCCCTACCCCCTCATACACCCTGTATATCATCAGCCAGGCGATTTCTGGGTATTTATCGAAAAGGCCGATATTACCTTCGGGGCTCCGGGCTTAGGAATGCTTGTCATCGGGATCATCATGCTGCTCGCGGCACTGTGGTCCGCCAACAAAGAAAAACGAAAGAACGCAGCATATATCATCCTGCTGTTCCTGGTCCCGGTGCTTGTATATTACTTTTTCCATTCCTTCATGTTTTACAAAGGATGGGCGGGCTCCCTGGGATTTATCAGGGTGATGGCTGGGATGATCCCTCTCACTTCCCTGATCGTTCTGTATGGTTTCTCCCTGTTTACAATGATCGCCGGGAGCAGGAAATGGCTCCGCGTGCTATTCATAGTGCTTTTCCTCGGAAGCATGATCGTGTTCAACTTCACGACCTACCGCTTCCCTTTCCCGCCTGAGAACGAAGAAAAACTCGCAAAAACCTCGGCTTTATGGGTCAGGGACAATTTCAAGCCCCTGCCGTTGGTACTCTATAACGATTTCAACATGCCCTATTACCTTGGCACAGATCCCTACAACCTCGCGATATGCCGCCAGATCTGGCCTACATCGCAGATAAAGGATATTCCCCCAAATGTCGTCTACATCTGGGACGCCCACTTTGGCCCGAACGAGTGCAAGATGCCCCTCGATTCCATCATGCAGCATACAAAGCTGAGGCTGGTTAAGATTTTCAGGCCCGAAAAGATGTTCACAACCCTGGGCGACCTCCCCTACGAAATACGGGTGTTCGTAAGCGACCGCAAAACCTCTGACCCCGATAATTATATCCTGCTCCAGGGCCTTATCGACGAGAGCGATAAACCCCTGAAGTCTGTATTCCATCATGTGTATGATTTTGAATCTGAGAGGGCGGATGTGGATGCTGCCAGGATAACAAGCAGTAATGCGGCTTCAGGAAAGCGTTCATTTCTCATGAACGGCAAAACGGAATTCAGTCCGGGACTATTGTTTGCCTGCAGCAGCCTTCCTTATCTTGATGAAGGTATTAAAGTCAAAGCCAGGGTGAAACTGTATTCTGAATTGCCCTACACTTCAAATCCCGCTGCCCTTGTGATCTCTCTTGAAAATAAAAAAGGGGCCTATTTTTACCAGGGAGTTTTCCTCGTAAAGGAATCACGTTTTGTAAACGGGGCATGGATGCAGGTGTTCATCAATGCTGAACTTCCTAAGATCAGATCGAAAAATGATTACATCAAAATCTATGTCTGGCACCAGGGCAAAGGTGATCTTCTGATCGATGACCTGGTGATGGACATCGTTGCAAAGGATAAGGATTCAATCCAAAACAAAAAGTAGTATGGTTGCAGTTGTAATTCCGAGTTATAAGGTAAAAGCCCATATTCTGAAGGTGATTTCAGGAATAGGCCCCGAAGCCGGCCTGATTTACGTGGTCGATGATTGCTGTCCGGAAAAATCCGGTGATTTTGTTAAGGCGAACTGCAGCGATCCCAGGGTAAAAGTGCTGTACCACCAGAAAAACCAGGGGGTGGGTGGAGCTACAATGACAGGATACAAACAGGCGCTGGCCGATAATGCTTCAATCGTGGTCAAACTTGACGGGGACGGACAGATGGACTCTTCCCTTATTCCCAGGCTTATCGAGCCTTTGAAAACAGCTCAGGCTGATTACGTCAAGGGAAACAGGTTTTACGATCTTACATTTTTGCGGCAGATGCCACTACTGAGAAAACTGGGAAATTCAGGAGTTTCATTCATGAACAAGGCAGCCAGCGGTTACTGGAACATCATGGACCCGAGCAACGGCTTCACTGCGATTCACCGCAATGCCTTGGAAAGCCTGCCGCTTGATCGCATCGACAAACGGTTTTTCTTCGAAAGCGATATGCTGTTCCGACTGAACACCATTCGTGCAGTAGTTGCCGAGATGCCGATGCGTGCAGTTTATGGTAATGAGAAAAGCAACCTTAAGGTCCACAGGGTTGTCTTACAGTTTCCGGGCAAGTATTTGCACCGCATGATAAAACGCGTGTTTTACAATTATTACCTCCGCGATTTCAATATTGGTTCGCTGGAGCTGATAATCGGGTTTGTGTTTACGATATTCGGAGTTATCTTCGGGGCATATAAATGGACGGAAAGTAATATAACCTTGCATCCTGCAACTGCAGGGACAGTGATCCTGGCCGGACTCCCCGTTATCCTGGGATTCCAGTCACTGATCGCATTCCTGCATTTCGATGTGGCGAATGTTCCCCAGAAACCCCTGGCGGCGATGGGGTTTGGGGGTTAGGGATTAGGGATTGGGGATTAGGGATTGGGGATTAGGGGTTAGAATGCACAATTTACAATTTACGAAGTGCGATTTACGATTTAATTAATTCATACTTTGTTACCCTGTTACTTTGTTACTTTGTTACTTTGTTACTTTGTTACCCTGTTACCTTGTCACCTTGTCACCTTGTTACCTTGTTACCTTGTTACTAAAATAGTATGAGAACCATACTCACCTTCGCAACCATCCTCCTCTTTTCCTGCATCTCCCTGCAGGCCCAGGTGGTTGCTGATTTCACGCTCCCCGATACCATCTGCGTGAACAAGCCTGTGATCATTACCAACCTGACCACAGGAGGGACTGATTTTTACTGGAGTTTCTGTTCGGGGAGTACAGCTTCTGATCCCATAGGTTCTGAACTTGTAAATGCCAGGGATCTGGCAGGCCCGGCATATATTACCGTTGCCCAGGCCGGAAACGAATGCTACAGCTTCGTTTCCAATCATTTTAACAATGCGGTGACCCGGTTCTATCATGGGCACAGCTTCCAGAACGACCCCATCACCTCCGACACCATCAACGTGAGTATGGTCAAGAATGACAGCGCCCAGGGGATACAGATCAGGAACGATAACGGTCAATGGTATGGATTCCTTGCAGCCGATAATGTTTTACTTCGGATGGAATTCGGAACCTCGCTTGCGAACAACCGTCCGGGACGCTATCCGATTGAAACAGGAGCGTCGAGTATGCATGGGTTGTTTATTCTGAAAGCCGATGACAACCTGTGGTATGGTGTGGTAAGCAGCTCCGTGGGCAACCGTATGTATCTCATCACCTTCGGCAACAGCCTCGCAAACAATCCCACCCTGACCGATATCACACAGGGATTCCTGTTCGAACATCCCGGACCTCTGAGCCTGGTGCAGGAAGACGGCAACTATTACTGTTTCGTCGTCAATTCGGTAAGCAGCAGCCTCAGCCGGGGGAACTTCGGATCTTCCCTCCTGAACAAACCCGTATGGACCAATCTCGGGAAAGTCTGCGGGACCGATGCGATGGGGATCATGCTGATCAGGGATTGCGGACAAACCAACGGGTTCATGGACCGCTTCATCTATAGCGGGAACATCCTTTTCAGGCTGCTCATGCCCCAGGGGATCACCGGACCCGCTTCGACCCAGAGTATGGGAAACATAGGCAACCTGAATAAACCCCAGCAGTTTTCGGAGATCACAAGAGTAAGGGATACAATATATACCTTCGTCTGCAACCAGACTTCCACCACGATCACCCGTCTGAGTTTTATAACCTGCACCAATTCATCAATTCCATCATCCACATTGTATGATCCCCCTGCATACACCTACGATTCAGCCGGGATCTATAATGTAAGGCTTACGGTGAACGAAGGACAGCCAAACCAGCAGAACATCTGCAAACATATTGTAGTTGTTGACCATCCTCCCATTAACCTCGGCCCCGACCGCACCCTCTGCCAGGGAATCGGCGGGTATCTCGACGCCGGAGCGAACTGCGACACAATCCGCTGGTCAACGGGAGATACCATCCGCAGAATAAAAATAACCCAGCCCGGAACGTACTGGGTTAATATCAACAAATTCGGCTGCTGGGGAAGTGATACAGTCACCCTCAGTGTGTATCCGCTGATCCCTGCGAAACTTAAACCCGATACAGCCATCTGCCAGGGGCAGACATACATCCTTAATCCGGGCACAAATTTCAAATCAATGACCTGGAATACCGGGGATACATCCTCATTCCTGAAAATAAATGCCGGGGGCACTTACTGGGTTCATACGATAGATATCAACAACTGTCCTGGCGCCGATACGGTTATCATCACCCTTAAACCTGCTATCGATGTGAAGCTTGCACACGACACCTCCCTTTGTGATGCAGCTTCCCTGGTGCTTCATGCGGGCGTTCCCGGCGCAACCTACGAATGGCAGGATGGCTCTGTCGATTCATTGTTCTCAGTTACCAAACCCGGGGTCTACTGGGTGAGAGTAAGCCGCGATGGATGCGCAGTCAAAGACACCTCCTTCGTTCATGACTGCTCAACCCAGGTCTATTTCCCAAATGCCTTCAGCCCTAATGGCGACGGGAAGAACGACGACTTCCACCCCATCGGGCCGGTCCTTTACAATTTTAAAATGACTATTTATGACCGCTGGGGACAGCAGATCTTCACAACTACCAACCAGGAAACCGGATGGGACGGAAACTCCAAAGGGAAACCCTGCCAGGTGGATGTGTACTCCTATATTGTTTCTTATGAACTGGCCGATTCCCCCGGTACAACCTATAAATTACACGGAAACGTTACCCTGATCCGATGATCATGAAAACACATATAAGCATTCTTTGCCTGATCCTCCATCTGCTGGCTGCTGTTCACGCATACAGCCAGGGTTCATCTTCACGCAATATCCTGCATGAACCCTCATCGTTCCTGCCTTACCAGGGACATACAATGCGGGACCTGCCTGAACTGAAACTTCCTGAATACTGCAAAAACCAGGTCCTCCCTGCAGTGCTCGACAACTCCCTTAACCCCTGCTTTGCCGGTATCTCTGATCAGAAACTGTTTGCTTCATGCCAGCAGCATCATAGTGTTTCCTATGTTTTCGGTTACGAGATCAACCGCCTTCGCGGCCTCGACGGGAAACTCCCAAGGAACTTTTACCCATCGCATTTTACGTTTAACTTTTTCAACAATGCCAACTGGGATATAGGCGTGAGTTATTTCCACAGCCTGGATGTGCTGATGTCACAAGGCCAGATGACCGGCAGCGATTATGGGGTTGACCAGCTTATGGATGATTCGGGATGGCCAACGGGATATGACAAATACTACAACGGGATGCATAACCGCCTCGCAAAAGCCTATACCATCCCGATGAACACCGAAGAGGGTCAAAACACCCTGAAACATTACCTTTACGACCATCTTGAGGAATCTCCCACAGGAGGTGTCGCGCTGTTTTCGGCCACCTCTCCATACGGACCGTATCTCAGGTCCCTGCCCCCGGGAACTCCCGAAGCGGATAAACCCGTGATCATATTTTTTGACTGGTTTGCGGTTCATGGAGGCACCATCGTGGGATATAACGACTCTATCCGCTACGACATCAACAACGACGGTCAATACACAAACGATGTCGACATCAATAACGACGGCAAAGTCGATATCCTTGACTGGGAGATCGGTGGTTTCAGGGTCGCCAACAGCTACGGGGCCTGGTGGGGTGACCAGGGATTTTATTACGTCCTCTACAGTGCCATGGCCCATCCCTACGGAGCCGGAGGAGTTCAGAACACGAACGTGGTTATCCTGGAGCCAATGGCCGACTACCAGCCCCGGCTTACCATGAAACTCTCGTTTAAAACCAGCTGCCGCAGCCACTACCGCTTCAGGGCAGGGGTTAGTGCCGATACATCCATGACCATCCCTGAACATGAAATCGATTTTCCCATTTTCAACTTCCAGGGAAACTGCCTTGGCATGCAGGGATTCGACAGCATTCCCGGCAACGACAGCCTCGAGACCGGTCTCGACGTGACTCCCCTGCTGAGTTACGTGGAACCCGGTGCTCCTTCCCGGTTTTTCCTGATCGTTGACAACCTCGATTCACTCTCAAACCTCGGCGGCGAAATTCTCAACCTTGCCTTCATTAATTATACACCTGCAGCACAAGAATTTACAAGCCCGAGGCACAATATTCCATGCATTCGCGACGGCAGCACCTATGCCTCGGTGGTGCTTGATCCTGCTTTTGATAAACTGCGGATAACTACGCCCGAAGTACCATCATTTGTAAACGGACAAGCTTACCAGCAGCAGCTCCAGTATGCCGGCGGAATGCCTCCCGTTCGATGGTCGGAAACCCCGTCATTCAATCGCATCAGGACCGATTCGGTCTTTAATTACTATCCCGGGAGCTCCCCTTCCATGCCCCCTGTAAACAAACCCTATGTCACAGTTGCGCTGCCATTTTCATTCCCTTTCCTGGGGAAACAGTATGATACCCTGTGGATGAATACCCTCGGACTGGTTTGCTTCGATAATGTGGATGTCCCGTACTTTTTTACCTGCGACGACCTTGCAATGCTGAAATCATTTGCAGGCATTTTCCCCGCTTATACCAGGAAATATTTCTCAGGCCAGAGCTATTCCGACAGTATGCGCTACTCGCTTTCCCCCTCCAAAGCAGTGTTCCGCTGGTTTATGAAAGTGAACTTTGCAGCTGGCTCGATTACAAATAATGTTGAACTCATCCTCTATCCAGACGGAAAGTATGAAGTCAGGTACGGCTCTATGAGCAACCCAACCATCGACATGCCGTTCTATACAGGATGGTCGGCCGGAGACGGGATCTGTTATGAAATTGAAAAGCTTACCAACCGTTCATCCTTTGGTTCCCAGAGCTTTGCCTGGGTCCCTTCCCGGGAAAACGGCGTGTTCCATATCAGTGAAAGCGGACTGCTTACGGCCCAAACCCCCGATTCTTCGCTGATATACACCGTACACGCAAGAGTTGAAGATGCAAACCATATGCATGATGAAAAGATTTACCAGGTATCTAACGGACTTGGACTTTCTTATTCATTTGCGGATGGCTGGGATGGTAATCTGAAGTTTGGTGACCCGGTATCGATGAACCTTACTGTAAGTAACAGGACAGCTGCTGATATGCAGAACCTCAGGCTCAGCCTGAGTTGCAGCGATGCCAGTATTATTTTCACCGACAGCAGCAGGAGTATAAGTCTCCTGCCTGCCGGAAATACAAGACAGTTCGATCATGCATTTTCTTTCAGGCTTGCTGCATTCCTTCCCGACCAGAGAAGCGCTCATTTCCGTATCCAGGCCAGTACATCAAACAGAACCTGGTATATAGACCTTGCGCTGCCTGTTTCAGCTCCGGATATTGAAATTCCCAAGCCCGATGTCGTCGATGGCGATAACCACTTTCTCGATCCCGGAGAAGTTGCAGAACTTGAGGTCAGCATTATAAACCTGGGACATGCAGGAGCAGATTCCCTTTTCCTTGACATCTCTTCAGCAGATACACTGGTGAAGGTGATTTCTGATCCTGCTGCTTTTATTCCCTCACTCCTGCCAGGGGAAGCAAGCAAGCCCCGTTTCCTGCTCAAAGCCTCGAGATATGCGAATGCCAGCGAAAGCAGCATCCTCAGCATACGAATAAGGGGCATAAATATCCCCGAAAAGAATGTTCAGTTCAGCCTGCTGCATGGTCGCAAACCACTGGCCCTTGCAAGGCTCTCATCCGAATCAGTTTCACTCAAAGCCATGGAAACTGCGCTCGACAGCCTGAAAATTCCATATACAGAGTTTACTCATACCTCGTTTGATCCCAATGAATACAACGCCGTTTTCCTTTTAAACGGGACTACGTTTGCCGAGCATATTCTCACGAATTATGAAGGCCAGAAATTTGCCTCCTACCTCGATCATGGCGGAAAGCTCTATATGGAAGGAAATGCCATCTGGACTAATGCATCCCCGCTCGATGTGCTGCCGTATTTCAGGTATACGTCCAGCCGCGTTCCCGCCTTCTTTTACCAGAGGCTTAAAGGTGTATCCTCAGCCTTTTCAAAGGATATGAATTTTTCATACGAACACACCATCAACGGCAGTGTGTATGATCTGAACCCTGCCGATTCAAGTTTCGCTTCGTTTACAAATACCGCAGCAGATCCTAAGAGCATCCAGATATGCTACAAGGGGGAAGGATATTCAACGATAGCTTCCCTGTTTGAATTCGGGGCCATTGTCGACAGCGCTTCTCCCTGTAATCAAAAAGACCTGATGCAGGGCTACCTCGACTTTTTCAATATCAGCCTGAGCGGTCCCTTCCCGTTTTTCCATGCATCGAAAACAAGCTGTACTCCAAACGACACTCTTACTTTTCTCAACGATTCTTATCCGGCTGTTACCACCTGGTCCTGGGAATTTCCCGGGGGCACTCCAGCAGTTTCAAGCGAGCCCGATCCTGTGGTAAGCTATAAGGCAATGGGTACTTACGATGCAACTCTCACGGTTTCTGACGGCAGCCGCTCCAAAACACTGACAAGAAGAAACTACATCAGTGTGACAGCTGGCACAGGCATTTCCGAACCCCTTGCTGGCAAACTTTCCATATCACCCAATCCTGCCAAAGACAAGATTCAGGTCCGTTTCCCGGGGATTACAAGCACCAAAGTTCAGATCGAAATCTACGACATCCGCGGGCTCCCGGTACTCTCCGCCACCGCCGAACCCATTACCAATTCCCAGCTCCTCAACATCTCCTCCCTAAGCCCGGGAATGTATATCATCAAAGCCCTCTCCGATGCAAAGCAATATATTGGGAAGCTGATTGTAAAATAATATCTTGATTATTATTGAAGGGAGCACTTCACATAAGCTGCACAGGACTAAGTGAGCGAAGGGAGCACATCACATAAGCTGCATTAGGACTAAGTGAGTGAACAGAGATTTGGGTTATGATTAAGGGTAGAGAAATGGTGAGCTCACTTAGTCCGTAGCAGCGTTGTGAATGTGCGACCGGAAGCGACGCTTAAAACCTGAAATAAATAAACGGACTGAACCCCGTTGAAGTGACCGCCGCCAGTGAAAGCACAAACAGCAGCAACGCCAGAATAGAGAATGCAACGATGATACCATTCCCCGGCTTATCATACAACCGCCCCTGCCATTCCTCAATCTTTTTACTGTAACCGATAAACGAGAAAAGAACCGCAATCACCAGCACCGTCCAGAACTTCGGATTGAGCCAGAGCTCATTGTCGCCTCCCCTGAATGCAAACATCCGGCGGATATAAAAATTGAAAGAATCAAGACTCTCGCTGCGGAAGAGGACCCATCCGAAGACAGTGATGAAAAACGTGACAATCACACTTACGGGACGCCCGGCCTTTTTGAAATACTTCAGCAGGAACAGCCGGTCGAAGATCAGGAAGATCCCCTGGTAAACGCCCCAGAGGATGAACGTCCAGGCGGCTCCATGCCAGAATCCGCAAAGCACAAAGGTTACCGAAGTGGCGATGAGATAGATCACTTTATCGGCCCGTATCCCGAAGTATCTTTCTTTCGGAAGTTTACGCGAAGTGGAATATGCAAGAGGCAAAAACACATAATCGCGGAACCAGTTGCCAAGTGTCATATGCCAGCGTTTCCAGAATTCGGTGATGCTCCTCGAAACGTACGGACTGTTAAAATTCTCGGGCAGCCTGAAGCCCATCATACGTGCAATCCCGAGAGCCATGTCGGTGTAACCACTGAAATCAAAATAGATCTGGAAGGTATAGGCGATCGCCCCAATCCAGGCCACAACACTCGAAAGCTGGGCCGAATTCATAGCGAATATCGCATTGACCTGCTCACCCAGTACATCCGCAATCAATACCTTTTTTGCAAGTCCGAGTGCAAAACGGTAAAAGCCCGTGAGACGATCGTCGAGAGTTTCGTTCCCGCTGCGCTCATCAATCTGTGAAGCGATCTGTGCAGGCCTTACGATGGGCCCCGATAACAACTGGGGGAACATCAGTATGTACATTGCATATTGCTCCAGCCTTTCAAAAGGCGCAAACTGCCGTTTATACACATCAAAGGTGTAAGCCAGTTTCTGGAAGGTAATGAAAGAAATTCCCAGTGGAATTGCGATCTTCACCCAGGGTGCGGGATTGGCGCCGAAATGGCTGAACAGCATATCGAACTGTTCAACAAAAAAGTTCATATACTTAAAATACAGCAGCAGCCCGAGATTCAGCAGCAGCGACAGCCAGAACAGGACCTGCCGCACTTCTGCATTCTTCTTTGCCATCCACCGTAAAAGATAAAAATCAAAAATCACCGAACCCAGGAGAATGAACACAAACTGAGGCGCTCCCCAGGCATAGAATAACAGGCTGCAAAGCAGGATCCAGTAATTCTTGTACCGCTTGTCGAGAAGGAACAAGGGGATCAGGAAAGCAGGAAGGAAATAAACAAGGAATAGACCGCTGCTGAATGCCATATTATTTCTTTTTGCTGTTCATGACTTCCATGTTCACCATATATACCGCATCGCGGTGGATCTGCTCATCAAGGCTGACCTTGTTCTGAACAGCTTTCTGCTTCACTTTATCAAGCCATTCAGGCGAATTACGGATGTTGTTCTCCAACTCTTTCACCCTGTCGCCAGCCGCGGTATTCAAGCCCTGCCAGGTCTGCTGCACGAAGCCGTAACCCACGTTGCCGTAACCCGCATTGGTCTGTATAAGCACAATAAGATCCTGGCTCAGCACATCCTGTATATAGTTCAGCTGATCCGTCGATTTAGGCGCAGTGAACGTCTCAGGATACACATCCTTATTATAATACCAGAATTCACTGTTGCTGAACATATTTGCAACGAATCCCGGGTAATACAGCTGCCAGTAAAAACTATCGCCTATGAACAAAGCCCTGGGCTTGGGTTTGGAGGTATCAGTAACAAAATGAAATGCCGGATATGCAAGAGGCGGATACGAAACCGGTTTGACCAGGTTCAGCGTCCTGCCTATGTCATCGTCTTCATACTTCGCGGTCCTGCTCATGCTGATGCTGTCGATCACCAGCCGGGGCATATTCATCCCGAACTTCAGCTTAAGGTATTTCATCAGGGAATCCACAGCCAGCGTGGAACCGTAAGTACTCCAGTGTATCCCGGTCTTCGGGTAAAGGATACACTTCGAAGTATCCTTCATCTTCAGGAACCATGCGTTGTAATCGATGCAGTTCACTCCCTCGGCCTTGCAGCGCTCGGCATAATATGCATAATTCGTTACTGGTTGTTTCTTGCCGAGATATCTCTGGGGAATGATCTCTGGGTAGAACGTCCCCTTATCCGGTACAAACAACACCAGGAAATGTTGTCCTGTCGTTTGCTCAAGCTTATCCTGCAGGTCCTTCATCAGCTCAACAGTGCGGTCGATTGCAGCTTGTCCGATAAAATCATACCCCAGAGAAGCTTCCACATACTGCTGTGCAATCAGGTAATCGTTCTTCCCCACAACAATCTTATTTGCATGCGGCACACCGAAAAGTGAAAAATCGACCTGGTTGTACAACCTCACCAGGTCGGGCCGGAAAGCCATGGTATTATTGAATTCTTTACTGTATGCGGATTGGTAAGTCCCGCTTAGCCAGGATGATTTCGTGAGCGAAGGCACCGAATCTTTTGGTACAAAGCCTTCAAGGCCTTTGCTGTGGATCAGCCCGGTTTTTTTCTGGATCGCAAATACGAGCAGCATCAGCAGCACAATCAGGAAAAGAATTCTCTTCGCGTACATTTATTCGGTATTGATGTCAAAGTCGTCGACATAAAACGTCGTCTTCGACTTGTTCCAGATATAAATCCTTACTTCAGCCCATGGATCCAAATTTGCAGGCATGTCAAAATTCGCAGGTACAACATACCATTCACGAGTCCGGGCCATGGGAACATCCAAGGGCCTGGCTTCATACAGGATCTGCTTCCCGTCTTTTTTGATATCGCAAACAAGAACCGCACCGGTAGCCGACCCCCCGGTCCTGAACATATAAAAATTCACTTTCAGCTTTTTCAAAGGTCCTGATTGCTTCATCTTATCAGGATATTCAAAGAAAGAGGAGTTAAACTCATGATCCTTGTCAAACAGCAGGCTGTGGTCTCGTGACCTTGAAACGAGAGAGGTGGTTGTTCCTCCGTTGGCCATACTCAGGTTCTCATAATCGTTATGATGGCTGAACCCAGGCTTCACAGGCCAGAGGCCCGATCTGTTAAGAAGTTTTCCATACTGGTTCCAGTCCCAGGCTGAACCGAAAAAGCAACCATCGTATGCATATGAAACCCGTATGTTAAACCAGCAGAAAAACAGGATCAATATTGTAATTAAAACAGCTCTCACTTTATTCGCCGAAAAATCGCATTGCTCAACAAGGTAAGCCAGCGGAATACCCAGTAATGGCAGGAAGTCGGTGAACGAACGCTGACCGAAAGCACATCCGAAATACCAGCACCACCAGGAAGCGAAAACGTATGACATCAACAGGAAAATAAACATGCTCATCAATCCGTTCACCGCTTTCCTTCTAACCATCATGACAATCCCCACAACAACAAGGATCATCAATGGTGTATACATAAAAAGCCCGTTGAGAGTCGAGAACCAGAGCTCAGGAAGCCGGGGCCAGAATAAGTTTGGAAACATTTCAGGCTGAGAAGGAAAAACTATGAAATCCCCTGTCAGATAATGGTTGTATGCCATCTGGGGCAGCCATACAATAAGGTTTACTAAAACAAACAATCCGATGTTTCCCGGTTTGAAGATCAGCTTCAGCCGCTCTGTAAATGAGGTCCGTGATTTGACATCCAGGAACAAGAGAACAAAAATCAGGATGAGAGCCGAAGGCCTGATCAGGACTGCAAAAGCAAAAGCCAGGCTGAAGACCAGGAAATACAGGCGTTTTGAGGTGTCGCCAAGGAATTTTTTCAGAAAAAGGAGGAAGAGAGAAACAAGGAAAAAAGAATATACATGCGACATCAATGTGTCTATCACCGAGTAATAGAACAGTCCGGTTCCTGCAAAAAGCATGAGAATCGTGATGTACGAACTGAATTCACTGAAATATTTCCTGAGAAACCTGAACAGGAAAAACAGCCCCAGCGCCAGGTACACCACCGAAGCCACATCCGCCATCTTATGATAAACAGGCGCAAATGCCCAGTCCTGCGGGATTCCGGCGATTTTGGTTATGACATGCGTTGCTGCAAAAAAAGGCGATAAGAGGAATGCTACTCCGTAGGTAAAATCAGTTTTGATTTTACCTTTTGACTGTTCATAAACAAAACCATAACCCGTACGTTCATCCATTTTCTGCGGACAAGCTTTCAGATCCCAGTGATAGTAGAGGGTTGCGGGAAGATAGATATAGTATCCCGCCTTGTCGCTCCAGATCTCGCTCTTCCAGTTGAAATGGCCCTTATCGTGATGGTACCTCGATGTAAGCAGTAATGCCGTACCCAGGATAAGTATGAAAAACACCGCCTGCATCCAGGAAGGAAATCGTTTTTTCATATCCATATCATTCGAATCTGATACTCATATCATCAAAATAGAATTCCCTGCCTTTCGGGTTCCATACTGAAAAATGGATCACCGAATTCTGATCGACCCATTCAGGAATTTCGATCGTTCCTTTAACTTCGGTGTAAATATCCTTTTTATTTACGAATTCATCAAACCTGATATCCTTGTAAAAAATCAGGCTGTCGCCATTATCGATACGGCAAACCCAGAGTGCATTAGTAAAATTGGAATCCGCGGCATACACCCAAACACTCATGACAAGCTTTTTCACAGGGTGGTCGAGGATCTCGGCAAGCCTCCGTTTGTAATGCACATTATAGCTGATATCCTTGTTACAGTAACTTGCGATCACCCTTGACCGCGGATGAGCCCATGTTTGAACGACAGGCTCATAATAGTAAATGTTCGAGAAATCGTTTTTCCATGTATATGTTTTTTGCGGATAATCAACCAGTTCATACTTTTTCATCTTGATGAAAAAATCGTCCCATGACCACATCCCTCCCGTAAAAATATTGTAGTGATAGAACTGCATCAGGTTGTAATACGTCAGGACCATGAAAAGCACAACTACCGAGGATTTGATGAACAGGTTACGGTGACTGCGGATGTGGTTGATGAAATACCCCAGCGGGAGGGCCATGAATACGGTGAATTCGGCGAGCGGACGAAAACCGAAGCTTCCACCGTAGAACCAGCAATGCCAGCAGGAAAAAACGTAGGAAGCCAGGAGGAAAAACAGCAATGAAAAGATTCCGTTGAGTTTCTTTCGCCAGATCATGATCCCCATGCCGGCGAGGAACAGCAGGAATACCGGGTGATAGGGAAACAGTCCGTTGAAGGGAGAGAACCATATCTGCAGCAGCATGGGATATTCCCAGAAGAACTTCTCCCCTGGATAGGAGAAATAAACATAATGTCCCGAGAGGTATTTCCAGTACATGAACTGGGGTATCAGAACGATGAACTGAATGAGGATGTAAAGCAGGCTGCGCCTGGGATTCAAAAAGAACAGTATGCGCTGCCATAGTTCCCTGCCCGATTTCAGGTCGAGGAAAGGGATCCATAATACAGCAAGTATATTCGTTGGCCTGAGTAATACAGCGAGCGCAAGGCTGAGGCTGAGCAGGGTGAAATATCCATAAGATTTTTTCCCTCCTTCGAGGTATAGTTTAAGAAAATAAATGTAAGCCGAAAACAAAAAGAAGGAATACACATGCGACATCAGGGCTGCATCATAGGCATAGAAAAACAGCTGGGTTGTTAGTGCAATGACGAGGATTGAAATGAGTGAGACTGCATGGCTGAAATAATAGTCAAGGAATTTCTTCAGGAAGTAAAGCCCCAGGGTAAAATAAAATACACAGGCAATCAGCATGAACACTTGGTAGAATGAGGAAAATCCATCCATCGGCAGATTAAACACCCAGGCTGAAGCATGTGCTGCGAGGAAGAAAGGTGTGAGTAAAATAGCTTCTCCGCAGGTGGTTTTGATCTCGACCTTCCCGGTTTCACTGTTCAGAATGAATCCCTGGAATTTCTGTTCGATCTTGTAGGGAAATTTATATACATCCCATCCATATATGAATGTCGCAGGCATGTATACATAATAATGTGCCGCATCGCTCCACACCTTTCCCGGATGTCTCACTTTCCCGTCGCGGATGTTGTTGTTGACGGTGAGAAAGATCCCGCAGGCGAAGATGAGCAGGAAGATCAGCACATCACGATACCTGGATGCAGGATGCAGGATGCGGGATCCGGCGCTTCGCGCAGATTCAAGATCCGGGATATGGCGCTTCGCGCCGATATTTATATTATCCTTACTAAATTTCATTACCTGCCATCCAGTTATCCAGTTATCCTGCATCCTGCATCTTGCATCCTGCATCCTGTATCTTGCATCCCGCATCCTGCATCCTGCATCTTGCATCCCGCATCCTGCATCTTGCATCCTGCATCCTGCATCCCGCATCCTGCATCCTGCATCCCGCATCCTG
>JBAXLI010000037.1:0-39385 GCA_037134895.1 Bacteroidota bacterium | reverse complement strand
GCGCAGCTTCAGGCAACCAGTGGTACTATAATGGTACTGCAATTGCCGGGGCAACGGGCCAGACTTACACCGTGACCCACAACACCGGTTATTACTGGGTAGTGGTTACCCTCAACGGTTGTTCCTCTGATATCTCCAACAAAGTGTATATTGAAGTTGTTGGTACTGAAGAACTGCCAATCGATGCTTCCTTCACCATCTATCCTGTACCCAATAGCGGAATATTCACCGCTTCAATACAGTACCCGGTTGAGACAACATTCAATATCTATATTTTCAACCAGCTTGGCGCTCAGATTTTCGAGCTGAAGGATGTTAGAACAACCAATGGAAAGTACCAGAAACTCATTGACCTCAGGCCAATACCCGCCGGAATCTATTCCGTGGTATTCCTCAACTCTGAGTTTAAGGTCGTCCGCAAGGTGGTCGTCAACAAATAACAATTATCAATTAGCACATATTACAAGACGAGGCCGTCCTTTTAGGACGGCCTCGTCTTTTTAATATAACCAAAAGCAGCCGGGCCTGAAAATATTTCTTCATATAAAATTATCGTTTGGCACTAAATTTGAGTAATAGGTACCAACTGGGGAAGTTTAATCAAATCAGTCCGTCATCAGGAAGTATAAATTAGAATTTAGCTTCAGCCAGAACCATATGAATTATTGCAGAAATTTGTTGTTAACCTTCGTTGTTGCAATCTCCTGTTTCATCCCTCTTTTAGTTCAGGGAACTGCTCCAGGTAATGATGGTTTGCCTTATATTACCTGCCTTTCGCAATATCCTCCCGCATCTAATGAGAAGCCTAAAAAAAGCTTCGGAACCCGTGTTGCAGACTTTATTCTTGGAAGAAAAAATGCATTTGAACTTACTCGTCCGGTTGCTGTTCTCTCAAAAGACTCCCTTTCATTTTATGTTATTGACCAGGAAAACGGGGTGATATTCCATGTAAAGGATAAGGTGGGTGAAATCACCCACTTTAAGAATAAACAGTATAAAATTTTCCCCTCACTGGTTGGTATGACTGCTTACAAGGAAAACAAAATTCTATTCACCGATACGTATTATAATAAAATCTTCTTGTTTGAACCCGGAAAAAAGTCACTCACCCTGCTTTCCGATTCCTCGTTTGACCGGCCTGCAGGCATTGCATGGCTTCCGGCCGAAAAACAGATCTGGGTTGTTGAAACCAATGCCCACAGGGTGTCGGTCCTTGATGAAAACGGAAACCTGTTGAAATGCTTCGGGAAGAGGGGGCTTGGTCCGGGGGAGTTCAACTACCCAACTTCGGTGTGTGCCGACAAGGATGGAAGAGTCTATATTGTTGACGCGATGAATTTCAGGGTACAGATTTTTTCATCTGAGGGTGTATATATATCGCAGTTCGGCAAACCTGGGGATGGCAGTGGCAGCTTTGCCAGACCCAAAGGAATAGCAGTGGATTCATACGGGAACATTTACATTGCTGATGCTCTTTTCTGTGCAGTGCAGATATTCAACCGTGAAGGACAGCTTCTTTATACATTTGGTACGAAAGGGCAGGGGAAGGGAGAGTTCTGGATGCCTTCAGGATTGTTCATCGATGAGAAGGACAGGATTTTTGTTGCCGACAGTTATAATTCCAGGGTACAGGTATTTCAGCTTATGAATGGAGGAAAGTAATGATTAAAGATGTTAATATAATCCTGGTACTGCTGCTCTGGATTCCGATTTTTGCAGCACCCCAGACTATTGTTACAACAAAGCATAATCTTTCGGTCAGTGGTACCGGCACAATAAAAGCCAGTTCCGAATCGGAGATTTGCATATTCTGCCATGCCCCGCATAATGCAAGGCCCGACAAGCCTTTGTGGAACAGGACAGACCCGGGTCTTACCTACACTTTGTATGGCAGTTCAACCACCCAGGCAACAATAGGGCAACCCGACGGGGCTTCCATACTTTGCCTTTCATGTCATGACGGGACCATTGCGCTTGGAAGTGTTATAAGCCGTGTTACCCCAATTACCATGGCAGGGGGAGTTACAACCATGCCATCCGGAGTAAATAATCTTACAAAGGATATTTCGAATGACCATCCTGTTTCTTTTTTATATAATGCTGCGCTTGCTGCTGCCGACGGACAGTTGCTCGATCCTGCGGGTCTTACCGGTCCGGTTAAACTTGAAAACGGGAAGCTTCAGTGCACTTCCTGTCATGATCCGCATAAAAATGTATTTACGAAATTTCTTGTTGCAAGCACTCAGAACTCGAATCTTTGCGTTCAGTGTCATACTCCCTCGAACTGGACGAGTTCAGTTCATTATTCATCAACTAAAACATGGAACGGGATTGCCCCGAACCCCTGGTTTCATACGACTTATACTACGGTTGCCCAGAATGGCTGCGAAAATTGCCATAATCCTCATTCAGCGGGTGGTAAACTGAGGCTGATGGATTTCCTTCCGGAAGAAAATAATTGTCTTGACTGCCACAATGGTAATGTGGCTGCAAAAAACATACAGGCCGAGGAAGCAAAAACATACAGGCATAATGTATACAATTACTCCGGGATTCATGATCCGGTTGAGAATGCCCTGGTGGGAACCAACCATGTTGAGTGTGTCGATTGCCATAATCCTCACCAGGCAAACAGCACAGCCGCGGTCGCTCCGAATGTGAACGGTTTTCTGCTGGGCGTAAAAGGGATAGACCAGAATGGAAATCTCTTAAATCCGGCAGTTTATGAGTATCAGATTTGTTACCGCTGTCACACAAACACACCAGGCATGCCACCACCTGCTGCACCGCGAAAAATTGTGCAGACAAATGTAAGCCTTGAATTCGCAACATCGAATCCTTCGTTTCACCCGGTGGTTGGCGCTAGGAACAACACAGAAATCACAGGGAACCTGCTCCCTCCGAATACAGCTTCAACAATACTCTATTGTACTGCATGTCATGCAAGTGACGGCAGCGGGTCGGCGGGTCCGCATGGCTCTATTTATCCTCATATACTTAAACTACAGTATCTTACTGCGGATAACACCACCGAGTCTGCTGCAGCTTACGCCTTGTGCTATTCCTGCCACAACAGGAACAACATTATCAACAATGTCAATTCCTTCCCCCGCCACAGACTGCATATTGTGGATGAGCGCGCCCCCTGCACTACATGCCATGACGCCCATGGCATAGGAAGTCCGGGGACAATAACAAATAACTCAAACCTGATTAATTTTAATACTTCAATTGTTTCCCCATCGGGAGGGATTATTCAGTTTACAGATACCGGACTCAGGCACGGCACTTGTAAACTGGTCTGCCATGGCGAGAATCATAATAATTTATCATACTGACTCTTGATACATCCTGCTAACAATGAAATTTAATGAAAATAGAAATCAACTTTTCCTCTTTCAGGTTCAAGATCATTGCGACCCTTGTAGTCGTGATCACCCTGATGTCTTTTGCGTCTTTCTATACTTATAACTATTACCTCACCAGGAAGATCTACAGGAATGCCGAGGAAGACATTCTGTCGATGCTTTACTTCATGAAGGACCAGATTGTGGCTGTTCATGACGGCCGTATCATCAAACCCACCCTCCGGCAGCTTGATAAGCATGCAAATGTGTTACATTCCTACCTGATCAATTCCGAAGGGAAGATACTTTACCCTCCAAATTTCGATCAAAAGATCCTCGACACCATGAATGTCAAACGAATGGCTGCCATGCCCCACGACATAATGCTCAGCACATACCAGGATGATCCGGTTCCTTATTCAAAAGCGCTCATCAGGTTGAACAACCTTCCAACCTGTTATAGTTGTCATGGATCGGAGAAACCCATACTGGGTTACATAGCAGTAAAATTTTCCCTTCATTCTCCTGAAGACACCCTGGCTTTTACCAGGAAATTCAGTTTTATTTTTACTGGCATTATGCTCCTTTTAATATTTGGTTTCGTTCTGGTTATGCATTATAAAATCGTCAGGAAGTCCCTTTCCCGTTTCCAGGCTGCTATCAACGACATTAACCAGGGTAATCTCGGAGCTCGCATTAGCATCCCAAAATCGACCGAACTTGGCAAGCTTGGAAAGAGTTTTAACGAAATGGTTGGAAATTTCCAGCAGACCCAGAATGAATTGCAGAAGTATCATCAGAAAGAGATCAGAAATTCCCAGAAACTGGCAACTATCGGGGAAATGTCGGCCAGGCTGGCACATGAGATCCGCAACCCGATTACAGGTATTGCCAATGCCATTGAGATCATTATAGAAGAAACAAGAGATGCTGAAAATAAAACGATACTTGAGGAGATCCAGAGGCAGGCAAACCGGGTGAATAAAGCGGTGTCAAATATGCTTAATTATTCACGGTCGAGGGACCTTAATATCCAGGAAGGAGATATCAACGAAATTATTAAATCTGTGGTTTTTTTCCTGAAGAACCAGGCAATCGATAAAAAGATTAATTTCAGGCTTGAATTGGGAGAAGGTATCCCGCAGTTTTATTTTGACCCGGAGCAGGTTGAGAATGTGCTGATGAACCTTGGACTGAATGCAATGCAGGCCTGTGATACAGGTGGTCTGGTTACTTACCGCACATCACTGTCAGTACTGGAAAAGAGGGTAAAAATCTCCGTTATTGATAATGGGATTGGAATCCCTGAAGATAAGCTGCCCGATATTTTCAAACCCTTTTATACCACCAGGACCCAGGGAACAGGATTGGGACTGGCTATCGTAAAAGAAATCATTGATATGCACCAGGGGGAAATTCTGGTTGAGAATAATCCTGAAAAAGGCTGCACCTTCAACATTTCCCTTCCGGTAAATTAACATGTACTGTATAATGCATAACAGGTATTAATGCAACCTTTAAAAATACTGGTGATTGACGATGAACAGCTGATCCGCTGGTCGTTTGAAAAAAAGCTCAGGGCTCAGGGATTTGCCGTCCTCACTGCAGAGAGCGGGGAAGAAGGACTTGGTCTTTTCGAATCCCAGTTTCCCGACATCGCCTTTGTCGACAATAAGCTCCCCGGCCTCCAGGGTCTTGAAGTTATTACAAGGATGCGTGCAATCAATGATGAAACCATCATAGTTTTCATGACAGCCTATGGTTCCATTGATACAGCTGTCAAGGCGATGAAGCTCGGGGCACAGGAATACGTAAACAAGCCGTTTTCGTTCAAGGAGATCTATGCCATCATTGACAGCATCAGGGCCAAGATCAGTATAAACAATGAGGTGCAGCTTCTCAGGAGGCAGCAGTCGGATAAAGTTACGTTTAATCACATCATTGGCAGATCAGCTGAAATACGAAGGATCATTCAGCTGTCAAACAAGATTGCTAATATAAATTCAACTACCGTGCTTCTGCTTGGTGAAAGCGGAACAGGAAAAGATCTTTTCGCAAGGGCAATCCATAATGAAAGCAGCCGGGGCAGTAAACCGTTTGTTACCATCAATTGTGCCTCCCTGCCTGAAACACTTCTTGAAAGCGAGCTTTTCGGCCATGAACAGGGGGCTTTCACGGATGCTAAAAAGCTCAAAAAAGGCCTGTTTGAAATGGCCGAAGGGGGAACCGTGTTCCTCGATGAAATAGGGGAGATAAATATAGTCACACAGGTGAAGCTGCTTGGCGTGATCGAAAACAGGGTCATCCGCCGCCTCAGCGGTACATCAGATATACCAGTCGACATACGTATTATTGCCGCTACAAACAAAGACCTCAAGCGATCCATTGAGGAGAGATCCTTCAGAGAAGATCTCTTTTACAGGCTGACAGTATTCCAGTTAACCATTCCCCCCCTCAGGGAACATCCCGAGGATATTCCTTTGCTTGCCGACCATTTCCTGGCCCATTTCAACTCCCAGTTCCACAAGAATATAAAACAGATCGACCCTGCTGCGAAAAATCTTCTGGAAATGTACCAGTGGCCCGGAAATATAAGGGAATTAAGAAATGTGATCGAACGGGCTGTTATTCTTGAATCAGGGCAAACTATCCTTGTCGAAAGCCTGCCGGCCGAGATAATCAGGCTCAGCAAGGTGAAACCTGAAATTGTTCCTGATTTAAGAGTTGATCCATCCGCACTCTTTGAAGAAGGCAATTCCCTGTACGATCTTGAGAAAAAAGCCATTCTTGGAGCCCTTAACAAGGTTAACCAAAATCAAACACAGGCCTCAAAACTTCTTGGGATTACAAGGGACACCCTCAGGTATAAAATGAAAAAGTACTCCCTTTGAATCCCCGCGAGCGCATTCCCCGCTGCTTGCCGAGAGGATCTTCAATTGTTAGGGTGATTTGACCCATGCCACCTGGGTAATTTGACCCAACTTCAGAATTCTCCTGTTTTTAACAATCAGTAAATTTTTTCAAGTAATTGAAAATCATCATTATGGATTTAAGTTTTTGTCTTTGGCATAATTTTTGAAAATAAGAGAGGTAAGTCAAACGAATGTGTCTTCTAACCGCATCATCCTAACAACTAACAAAACATTCAAAAACTATGAAAATTAAAAAACTCCTGATTGCAGTGCCGGCATTTTTCCTGTTGGTCAATGTTGGTGTGGGGCAAACCATCGTCGGTTCTGCCCATGACTTTTCAACCCAGGCGTGGAATACGACTGGTGAAATCTGTATTTGCTGCCATACACCGCACAATGCAAACATCAGTGTTCCTGACGCACCCCTCTGGAACCATCAGCTCACCGTAGCTACATTTCAGCTTTACACAAGCCCGACCTTCAACGGAGCTGCCACCATCACCCAGCCCAGCGGAAGTTCCAAGCTTTGCCTGAGTTGTCATGATGGTACAGTTGCTCTTGAGAATTTCAGTACAACAACCAATGGCACCCATTATATTTCGGGGGTCAATAACCTGGGCAATGATTTGCGGAATGATCACCCGATTTCTTTCCTATATGATGCGGCCCTTGCTTCGGCCGACCCCGGACTGTGGAATCCCACCACACATCCATCAGGTATCGGATCGGGAACAATTTCCCAGACGATGCTGTTCAACAATAAAATGGAATGTGCTTCATGCCATGACGTCCATAACAGTACAGGAGTAGCCCACCTTCTGCTGAAGAGTAACGCTGCAAGTGCCCTTTGCCTGACCTGTCACAATAAATAACAATTTTACACTATTCGACAGCGATAGATTGGAAGGGCCCCTTGCAGCCCTTCCATTTTATCGTTAATGGGAGAACTATACCATGTCAAGAAGAAATATTACCCTGCCGGTTCTCATAGGTTTACTGGTCCTTATTGCTGCAGGCTGTTCAAAAAACCTGAGTAGATCAACAGCACACCGGAGCGCCATCATTTATCCCACGCCTCCCGATACTGCGAGGGTCCAGTTCCTTACCGCTTTCAGCAGTTCTGAGAATACAATAGGGAAACAGACTGCATTCTCACGTTTCATTTTCGGGGAATCACCTGTAAGGCCGATAAAAAAGCCTTACGGGATCGCGATACATTCAGGTAAAATATATATCTGTGATTCCGGACTGGGGTTGCTTGAAGTGATCGACCTCCGGAAAAACACCTTTGAATATTTCGATCCACAGGGGGAAGGAAAACTGAAGCTCCCGCTGAATTGCTTTGTGGATAAGGATGGCAAGCTTTATATTGCTGACGGACTAAGGATGCAGGTGGTTATTTTCGATGCTGACGGGAAATATCTCTCAGCTTTTGGAGAAGCAGAAAAATACAAGCCCACCGACGTTTTTGTGACAGACGACAAGATCTGGGTTGCCAACATAAAGAATAATAAAATCCATGTATACAGCAAGGCAACGAATCAATTGCTTTACACGTTCCCGCAATCTGAACAAGGCCAGCCTGATTTCCTTTATTCTCCGGCCAACCTCTATGTGACTTCCGATAAGGTATATGTGAGCGACATCGGAGATTTCAAAATTAAAATCTACGACCATAACGGTAAATTTATTTCCGCGGTAGGCAGTAACGGTACCAATGCCGGCCAGTTCGTGAGGCCCAAAGGCATAGCCGTGGATAAGGAAGAAAATCTTTTTGTTGTCGACGCAGGTTTTGAAAACACGCAGATTTTCAATAAAGACGGCAAGATCCTTATGTTTTTCGGAGGCCCTTACAAGGGACCCGGCGATATGTGGCTTCCTGCCAAAGTGATCATCGACTATGATAACCTGGAATTGTTTGAAAAGTATGTTGATCCGGCATACAAGCTAAACTACCTCGTATTTGTTTCAAACCAGTTTGGCCCCGACAAGATCAACGTTTATGCTTCAATCAGGCAGAAGGAAAAACCGCTGAAATGATATTTTCGAGGAGGAACACATCTGTTATTCTGGTTCTTGTTATCATTTCCTTTTTATGGGGATGTTCACACAAGACTCTGACTGTGTTCTTCGATGGTGTACCAGAGGAAAGCGATTCACTGAGAATTGCAGCGAGGGAACATGCAAAACCAGCCGACTCCAGCCTGGCGAAGGCGCTGGCAGCCAATGCTGCAGCTTCTGCTCATTCGAATCATCCGCCTTTTTCAAACAAGAAATGCGGACTATGTCACGATGCATCCCGCAAAGGCAAACTGATTGAGCCCCAGCCAGGGTTATGCTACCAATGCCATGATACATATGAAGGAAAATTCGAACATGGCCCTGTTGCATCCGGTAACTGCACCGCCTGCCATAATCCGCATTCATCCGACAACCCGAAACTGCTCTTGCGCAAGGGACAGGATCTATGCCTGCATTGCCACGAATCTGAACGCATTGTTGCCGTTCCTGCCCATGAAAAAATTGACGGGTCAGCATGTACCACCTGTCATAACCCCCATGGAGGGAATAAAAAGTTCTTTTTAAACTGAAACCGGAATAAGGGATGAAAAGCCTGCGTTTTATATGCTTCCTGCTTCTTCTGCCAGTCCTGGGGAACACCCAGACATATTCCATTTCACGTAAGTTCTGGGCTCCCATTAGTGTCAACGGAGCTTTCCAGGTAGGAGGCGGTTACCGCTACCAGGAAGGCTATTCAAACGATATCTACAACTATCAGAAAAGTTCAAGGCTTTATGGTGGAGTCATGATAAACACCAACAGTTATTTCCTCCATCCGAATTTCGTTACCCTGAATCTTGGAGGAGAAATCAACCCTATGATCGGGAAGGATCTCTACCTTGTGATTCCCGACCAGGCCGAAGTGGTTACTGTTGGAAAATTAGATGTTGCCCTGAATTTTTTCAGCCAGAGAATAGTCAATTTCAGTTTCTTTTATCATTTTAATGATGTTTACGCAAATCGCGAGAACCTCTCGAATATAAAATCCAACACAAGCAACTTCGGAGGAAATTTTGCCTGTTCGAATAAGATTCTCCCATTTCAGGCTTCATATCTTCAGGGGAAATGGTATGAAACAGAGATCCTCACAGGACGCACGTTTTCAACACTTCAGAAGAATTTTCAGACCAGGATAGATAAATCGTTCACGGCTTATGACAATAACCAGGTCCTTTATTTCCATAATGATTATACCAGGGATGATGCAAACATTTCAAGGACGCATAATATTTCCGATAATATCACAATGAATAATACCGTGTTTTTCGACAAAAAGCGGAATTATAACTTCATCTCGGCTATTTCAGGGATCGATCAATATGGTTCTGAAGCATTCAGGAGATTCCAGGTCGACGAAAGCTTTAATCTGAGTCTTCCGAAACGTTTCAGCCTGTTCCTCGCTTACAATTTTTATAATTACAGCAGGAACTTCCAAACTATCAGCCAGAACACAGGGAGCGTCGAGCTCCGCCACCAGTTGTATGAAAGCCTCCGCTCGGGACTCAGGCTTGAATACATCGCCATCAACCAGACCTTCTATAAAGAAACCAATCCCAAGGCCGGAATAGACGTGACTTACGATAAAAAGATCCCCTTAAAGGGAAGGCTGAACCTTGGAGTTGTATATAACTGGCAGAGGCTTCAGCATAATGGCAACGCAGTTGAGATGCCGGTACAACTTGAAGAACATGTACTTACCGACGGGCAGATAACCCTTCTCAACAAGGCATATGTAAATCTAAATTCGGTGATTGTGAGGGATGTCACCGGGACTATCATTTACCAGCTGAACCTGGATTATATCTTGATTGCCCGGGGAAACTATGTCGAAATACAGCGTATGCCGGGCGGACAAATCCCCGACAAAGGGAAAGTTTATGTGGATTACATTGCCTCTTTACCCGGTTCGTTCAGGTATGATGTGAATTTTATTTCTGCATCAGCAAGTGTTTCAATCTTAAACCGCCTTGCCGAAGTGTATTTCAAATGGGCGAACCAGGGATATGGTAACCTGCAGACGACGGAATATCTTACGCTTAATTATTTTACCCAGACTGTTTACGGACTCAAGCTGGAGTATAAATTTGCCAGCGGTGGTGTTGAGTATGAGAATTACAGCAGTACGATAGTTCCCTACAAGCTGATCCGTTACTGGGTCCAGCTTCAGGGAACTATCAAGAATAAGATCAACTGTTCGCTGAATGGGAACTGGAGGAATTACAACCTTACTGCCGAAAATCAGCGTCAGCAGTTTATCGATGTCATAGGAAACATCGGCTACCAGATGAATGCGAAGTGTAATGTCTCGCTGGAATTCGGATACCGTAAGCAGGTTGGACAGCAAATCGACCTTAACCTTCTGACTGGTCGTTTGCAGTTCACCACGGTGTTCAGGCAGATGTTCATTAAGATCGGCGTGGACGTTTACCGCCGTGATTACCTGCATGAACTTACAAATTTCATGGGAGGATTCGTACAGATTGTGAGAACTTTTAACTGGACCAGAAAATGAAATGCTTCACTGATATACTTGCTTTCCAAGTTTTATTGTTCTGCTTTGTTTTCCTGTCTGCGGATGTGTGGGCTGATAACCCCCAGGGATGCCTCGATTGTCACGCAAAAGTGATGGAGAACGTGAATAAGCATATTCCTGCAAATAAAAAATGTGAAATATGTCACAAACCAAACGGCAAAACCCACCCTGTTGAAGGGGTAAAAGGATTCACCCTGGTTGAGGCTCTTCCTGACCTTTGTTATCAATGCCATGATGCAAAAAATGATTTGAAGAATGTGCATACACCGGTTGCCGGGGGAAAATGCCTGAGCTGTCATGATCCTCACAGCAGTGCGAACGAAGCCTTACTGAAATACCCGAAGGCCACACTTTGCATGGAATGCCATGATATTGACATGAGCGGAAAAAAATCACAGCACAAGGCAGTGACCGATGGCAACTGCCAGGCATGCCATGATGCCCACCAGAGTAATTTCAAAAAGCAGTTGAAAAGTGAGAGCCCGGAACTTTGTACTGGCTGTCATGAGAAGCAGAAAGCTATGCTGGGCTCGAAAACCGTTCATCCTCCGTTCAGCAAGAACTGTCTTATCTGTCATTCCGGACATAATTCCGACACCTTGTCCCTTCTGAAGCAAAATGCTCCGCAGATGTGTTATGATTGTCACGACGACGTACAGGCCAGTGTTCAGGAGACAGCCTTTCCGCATATTGCCATCAGGATAAGGAAAACCTGCATGAACTGCCATTCTCCGCATGCCTCGAACGAGAAAAAGCTTCTTATTGCTGATGAAGCAAAAACCTGTACCAGCTGTCACAATAAATCTGTTACCCTTGACGACAAACCCACGGTAAATATGAAGCAGCTGCTGCAAAACAGTACGTTCACGCACGGAGAGCTCAGTAAAAAAGGATGTTCGGGCTGTCATATGCCTCATGGATCGGCCAACCGTTTCAGGCTTTCAGGCGAATATGCAGAGGGGATCTTCACTTCTCCGAATAAGGAAACCTTCCTGATTTGTTTTAACTGCCATAAAAGCGAATTACTTCTGGCGCAGACCACCGAAACCGCCACCCATTTCAGGAACGGGAATCAGAATCTTCATTACCTTCACATCCAGGGAAGCAAGACCAGGAACTGCAACACCTGCCATAGTGTTCACGGTGCTTTGAATTCAAAGCTGATCGCCGAAAAGGTCCCATTCGGAAAATGGGAAATGCCAATCAGGTTCAGGATCCTCGAAAAGGGAGGAAGCTGTACTCCCGGCTGCCATTCTGAAAAAACATACCAGAGGTAAACAGAAAATCCTGAGATTCATTTTGGCTTAGGGGCCAGGAAGCGGTTATAGAGCAGAAGGCCGATGATGGTCACCACTCCGATCATGCTGAATGTAAGCCAGAGCATTGAAGGCTTGTTCATTTTATCGACGTAGAGCACATAAAGCCAGGCGCCGAGTATTCCCCCCACTCCACTTCCGATCACGCCGTACAGGAAGGAATAACCCTGGTAAAGGGCTTTTTTATCCTCGGGAGCGATCAGCCCGACATACGAAATGAATTTCGGATGGGCGATCATCTCTCCGAGTGTAAAGATGAACATGGAAGCGATGAATATCCATCCACTGGGAGAAATTGCAAGCATGCCCATACCAATTGAACCCATTGCGATGCCAAAGATCATCGTAGGAAGGGGTTTAGTGTTCCTGACCAGGCTAGAGACAAGAAGCTGGAGCAGTATGATCGCCCCGGCATTCATTACCGTTACATGCTCGGCATCGTATTTCCATCCGGGATTCTTCATAAACAGTCCAAGGAAGCTGTTGATAAGGTTGTTGAATCCCGTCATGTCGACTTTCTCCTTGAGGTACCAAAGAACCGAATCGTAAACCTGGAAATACATGATCCAGAAACCTGAATACAATACGATCATGAGTATGAACCTGAAGTCGCGCAACACACTGAACATCTCTGAAAAGACTTGTGAGACTGGTTTTGCAACCCTGTTCCCGGTAGGTTCCCGGTAAAGGAAGTGGTTGATCAGTATCAGCGATCCGGTACCTGCTGCGGCCATGAAGAAAATATAATTGTATGCGATGGATTTCAGGTATGGTACAAGGATAAGCGGGAAAAGGAAAGCTCCCAGGTTGATCGACCAGTAGTATATCCCGAAGCCGAGTGAGGAATTGGTTTCATCGGTCAGCCTTGTCACTGTACCTGCAATCATGGGTTTGAAAAAACCTGCACCGACAGCCATGAGTATCAGGCTTGCGAAAACAGTGAAATAGGTTTCGGAGATACCTGTAAAAAAGTAGCCGGTACACATGACAGCCGAGGCAAAATACAGCACCTTCTTATAGCCGAAACGATCACCGATTGCGCCTGAAAGAATCGGAAGGAAGTACAACAGGGGCGTGATCACGCTTTTGATCACACCCACACTTTCCTTTGAAAACCCGAGTCCTCCTTCAGCTTTTGTAAGGACCAGGTAGACCGATAATACCGACATTACGCCGTAATAGGATCCCCTTTCAAAAAACTCCATTGAAATGGATGTCCAGAAATTCTTTGGGAAGGAGAAAATCGATTTCATGCAGTTGCGGAAAATTTTTTGCCGAAAGTACTGAAAAACCCTGTTCATTTCGTATATTTGAGAATAGTCTCAGAACTTGTTTAAATGAAAATCATAAAGCGATACCGTTTTAAACTGCTTATACTGCTCAGTATGTCTGTTTTTCTCAATCCGGCATGTAAAAAAAGCAATATTGATCCTGTAGTCCCGGACAACCTTGAAAAGGTTGAGGTTTACGCCCACAGGGGAGCAAGAAGTTATGCCCCTGAAAATACGATCCCGGGGTACACTGCAGGTCTCTCAATTGGGACGCACTGGGTCGATATGGACATCGTCATGTCGAAAGATGGGGAGGTAGTTGTTTCCCATGATATAAAGCTTAATCCGGCTATTGTGAGAGGAGCCGAAGGGAAATTCATCACCGACAGAAAACTTGTCAAAACATTAACACTTGAAGAAATTCAGAAATATGATGTAGGGCGGATGGATACTTCAACCACCTACAGCAAATTTTTCCCTGCCCAGCTGGGAATGGATGGAGTGCGTATGCCCACATTGCGTGAAGTGATCCGTTTTGTGAATAACAAAACCCATAGGAAAGTAGGTTTCCAGATCGAATTCAAGACCGATCCGGAACATAACGACTGGACCTATACGCCGGCTGAATTTGCTGCTGCACTTTATAAAATCCTGGTTGAGGAAAACATTGTTGGCATGAGCGAGATCCAGTCGTTCGACTGGAGGTGCCTGTATGAACTTCAGAAACTGGATTCACGGGCAAGGACTGCCTATCTTACCGAATGGGACAATGAACCAGGGTGCCCTTTAAGTTTCTTTGATCCCAATCCTGCCATTGCCGGGTTATGGACAGGAGGTGTGCTGGTCAAGGACCATAAGAATTCCATTCCGCAGATGGTAAAGGACATGGGAGGAACATGCTGGGAACCCGAAGATGTTGAACTTACCAAGGCAACACTTGATGAAGCCCATTCCCTTGGGCTCAAGGTTGTTGTGTGGACCTGGCCAGAGCACAGTAAAACAGTATTTAATCCTGAGCTGGTATCGAAACTGATAGACTGGGGAGTAGATGGTATCATAACCGATGACCCGGGAATGCTGATTTCAATGCTGGCAGCGCGAAACTATTCTTTGCCGGTGAGGTATTGAATACAAAGCTTCCAATAATGGTGTGATTTAAATCAATTTGCAGTTATGAGATGGATCGCAGGAATTTTTTTAATGCAGCTATTGATGGGATTTCCCGCGATTTCCGGGGCCCAGGAAGTGCAGTTCTCTGCATCTACACAGCTTTTCATCCTCCGTTTAAAAAGTTACAAAACACTGAAACCTGGTTCTGTAAATGAGATCAACGAACTGAAAAAGGAGTTCGGCATCGGGGTCAGCGGGGATAAGGTTGTGGTTGGAGCCATGCTGAAGGTCGATGAAGGGATCGATATGAAAAAGCTGAAGAAGTTGGGAGTTGAGATCAACACCACTGCAGGTGATATTCTGACCGCCAGGATTCCTGTTTACAAGCTTGAGAAGCTCAAAAAGGTGAAAGGACTGGTACTGGTGGAGGTTGACCTTAACGTAAAAACCAGGCAATGAACTTAAGAATTATCCGGATTGAGGAACCGGAATCCCTCATCCGCAGACATAAATCAATATTACACTAAAGTATAGGCTTATGAAAACGACGAGGATTTTTTTCTTTCTTGCAATGTATGTAATTGCAATGCCGGTTTTTGCGCAGAACGTGCAATTCTCGGCAAACACAAAAGCATTTCAACTTGAGGCCAGTGAGCTGTCGGCTTTGAAAAGCAGCGTGGCAGGCGTTGCTTCAGGGCTTTCGCAGTTTTACCCGGTGACCACCATTGGCGGACAGAATTACATCGGAGCACTGATAAAAGTCCTTCCGGATATTGACCGTAAAGGACTTGAAAACCTGGGTGTAATGATCAACACACAAGCTGGTGAAGTTTGGTCGGTGAAAATACCTTTGGCCTCTCTTGAAGGGCTGAAGGTCATCAAAGGGCTGGAATATGTTGAAGTTGACGGGCGGATAGGTAAGAGGCTTGACAATGCAACCGCCGAGAGCAAGGTTAAACTGGTTCAGTCCGGAACGGGTGTGAACCAAAAATACCTTGGCGACGGAGTGGTTATTGGGATCATTGACAACGGATTTGACTATACACATCCAATGTTTTATGATACCACAGGAACAAGGCTCAGGATCCTCAGGGCCTGGGAGCAGCGTGACAACACGGGGCCCAAGCCTGAAGGATTCGATTACGGAACAGAGATTATTGGTACCCAGGCATTGCTGAGCAGCAAGAGTTCGGATAATTCTGAATCCCATGGGTCTCATGTTGCAGGTATTGCCGGAGGTTCGGGTTATCTCACTCCAGGAGCCCGGTACAGGGGTGTTGCTCCTGATGCTGACCTGATCTTTGTGGACTATAAAGGAGCCAATAGTGACATTGCCGACGGTATCAATTATGTGTTTCAGCAGGCTGCTAAACAGGGAAAACCGGCTGTGGCAAATCTCAGCCTGGGCACGCATATTGGTCCGCATGACGGCACTTCGCTTATGGACCAGACTATCGACAACCTCGTGGGACAGGGAAGGATAGTTGCAGGCGCGGCAGGCAATGAAGGAGACAAATTTCTGCATCTTTCGTACAATTTCAGCGGTGATACAATCAGGACATTTGTCGCTTTTGAAAATGACAAGCCAGCGTCTAATTCAGGAAAGATTGAACAATGGGGGTCAGCGAACACGGATTTTTCCATGGGGATCAGCATATCAGATTCCAATGGAACGGTAAAGACTTCAACTCCTTTTTACAAAGCATCAGACAACCCTGATTTTAAGAAAGTGATTATGATGGGAGGAGACAGCCTTATTTATGCAGTAACCGGTGTAGGTAAAAGTACACTGAACCAGAAACCCAACCTGCTTGTAACTTTTACCCGGCTTAAGAAGGATTATGTGGTAACGCTTATACTTACCAGCGCCAATACTTCACTAAACGTCTGGAACGACGGTTTGGGCAGAGGCGCAGGCCTGTTTGATAAGTTAAAAGGAATAAAACAGCCCGGATACAAGGCCGGGGATAATATTTGCACTGTTGGTGAGATCGGGGGAACATCCAAAAAGATCATTACTGTTGGAGCGTATACCACGAAATACACTTTTGTGAATATGAAAGGTGATACTATGAAAAGTGACGACCCGATAAATCAACTTGCTTCTTTCTCAAGCAGGGGGCCTACCGTTGACGGCAGGATAAAGCCTGAGATTACCGCTCCGGGGGAAATGCTGGTATCATCAGTGAATTCATCGGATAGCTCGTCTAAAGAGAACGACATATATACCGTTATGATGGTCGAAAAGGGTGGTTCGAAATGGTATTTTGGAGCAAAGCAAGGGACTTCCATGGCAACGCCAATGACAAGCGGAATTATTGCTTTGATGCTGCAGGCAAATCCGAAACTGGGCCCCGAAAGGGTTAAACAGATACTTCAGGATAATGCGCGAACCGATGCTTTCACCGGACCGATCCCGCCTTCGGGCAGCAATGACTGGGGCTGGGGAAAGATCGATGCCCAGAAATCGGTTAAGAAAGCATTTGATGTTCTTGGCATTGCCTGGCTCGGGAATTCAGGAATATCAGCTTATCCTAATCCAACAAATGGTATTGTGAACCTGAAGAATAACAGCTACGTTAGTCTGTCGGCTGCAATCAGTGTAAGAAACCTCAGCGGGGTCATTATAAAGGAAGCCTTCAATTACTGGAATGCAGGAGAGGTTTACCGACTTGATCTTTCAGGTCTTCCCGAAGGCATGTATATAATTGCATTAACCGGAAGCAATGACCTGAAGGCAACTATGAAAGTGCAGGTGCGCAAATAAAGTGATTTCTAATCGCGGCAAAGCTTCTCGTCAATCCAGTCAAAAATTTTCTGATTGGCGAGAATCTGGCCTCCTGCCTGGCAGTGAAGTTCGCTGCCTTCCCCTGATTTGAAGACCATATAGTCTTTAGGGCATTTCAGGGTATCATAAAGTTGTTTCGGCTGTCCGCCAAAAAACTGTTCTGCATCGGAATCTATAACCAGGGTAGGGCAGGAGATCAGATGAGCGCAATCGGCGAGCGTCATCTTTGACTGTTTCAGCGCAAACTCAGCCGGGCTTTTCGCCCCGAAAGTCCACATTCCATTTGAAAGCCCCCAGAATGATGTGATGTTCCCATTTGCTGCTTTGAATGATGCTGCATTGATTTCCTCAGGCTTTTCCTGTATCAGCTTTATGAGTTCTTCACGCTTCATGCTGAGCCGCTGATACGTGGTCGCAAAATTATCGAGGATACCTTCATTGGCAATAAGAGCTGCGAGCCGGTGTTCATAGGCCGCCGCCCTTGGTGCAAGGTATCCGCCCATGCTTAAACCGAGAAGCACAATTCGCCTGGGATCCACATCACTTCTCTTCAATGCGTAATCGACAACCGGCGTTACAACCTTTTCCCAGTCATGCCTGAAGGGCAGTCCCTGTTTCCTGATCACACTGCCCTGTCCGGGTCCTTCGAACATCAGGCAATTGTACCCTCTCCTTACTGCATCCTTTCCGTAACCAAGGTACAGTTCCTGGATGGTTCCGTCGAATCCCTGGTGAATAAGAATGGTAGGCGCCCGCTTACTGCCTTTGCCTGCAGGGCAGAAATAGGCAGGGAGTGTAGTTCCTTCATATGGGATCTGAACCAGTTCAAAGGAAGGTTCAGCAAGTTTCCTGGCATTTTCAAAGCAGGTAAACATCCTGTCCCATAATTCAGGAATTGCCGGGTTCGAAGGGTTGTCGTGCAGATAAAAATCGGCGCTCCTGTAATATTCGGAAGCCCTGAGGTATGAATCTCCCGCGCTTACCTTTTGTCCCTTCGCAAGACATTCGTCTCCGATTTTTTCAATTCGTTCTCCCTGTTTCCTCCATACTTCGTACCATGCATTGAGAAGGGCTTGCCGGTCGCCTTCTTTCTGTTTTATGAGATATGCAGCAGCGAGTGATTCCCCTATATCCGATCCGTGTTCAGTGGCTTTCGACATGACCCTGATCAGCTCGAAGACGAGGCTCTCGTCTTTAAAAATAAATCCATCGTGCCAGTTAAGCCCCTGTTTGTTTTCATTTTCCTTCATACGGCAATTCTGTTTATTTCATGGTTTTTACCTGGTTTGCATGGATTATTTGTGCTGTTTAAATAACCACTCCATCATCAGCGGATCGCTGTATGCTGCCAGCCATGAAAAATGTCCCACACCTGGATAATAAGTAAGCCCGGCATAAGAGCCGGCTTTGGTTAAGGCCTCTATCATGTCGATAGCATACAGAGGGTTCACCCCTGAATCCTCAGATCCGTGGAAAATCCACATGGGGACTTTCGCAATTGAACTTGCTATCGAGGTATCGCCACCCCCGCAAACCGGGACAGCTGCTGCAAATAATTGAGGATATCTTTCCACTGCATCGAAGGTTCCGAAGCCTCCCATCGAAAGCCCGGTAATGTAGATGCGGTTTGTGTCAACCGAATATGCTTTTATCATATGCTTTACTAATTCCATTAACAGTACCATGGTTTTGGATGGAGTTGGCTGAAGCCGGAGCTCCCTGGTCTTTTCATTTTCAGAAAAATTTGACCAGTCTTCATTTTCAGGGCATTGGGGTGCAATGATAATGGCCGGGTGCATTGCCATTGCCTGGTCTGAGGCAAAATTCATGACACCCCATTTCAGTTGGGCTTTGTTATCTCTTCCACTCTCACCTGACCCATGAAGAAAAATGACCAGCGGATACTTTCTCAGGGTATCATAATCAGGAGTCAGCAACCGATAGTTCAGCGTATCCCCTTTGCCGTTGGTAAACTGATTACTGCTGAATCGTTCTGAATACTGGGCAATCACCAGGTTTGTGTGAAAGCAACAGTAAATTGAGAATGACAAAAGAATTGATTTTAATGCTGTTTTGTTCATTTTGGCCGGGTTTGAATTTGTAATGATTCTCCTGCTAAATTACTCATTTCATATGCCGGACTTATGCATCAAATGAATCTGCAGGCAGAATTTTGGCTTATGAATTAATAAAGATATAACTTTGGGAGGGAAGAGCTAGTGGTGTGAATCAATATCTATAGTATGTCTGAACAAAACAGAGTTAAGGAATTTACCACCTGGGTTGATAATATCAGCCGGAAAAAAATAAACCTGGAAAAACTCAGGAACGAACAGTCGGAGCAGGATCTGGCATTGTTCAAGGAATATGTTGAAGAACAGATAATCCTGCAGATGCGGTCGGTGAATGCCATTTACCTGTCGAACCCGGCCTGGAAATATGGTAAGGACTTCACCATAGAAGAACTGGAAAAGCTGAAAAAAGTCAGGGCTTCCCTTGAACAGATTTAATGGCTGTGTTATTTGATAACAGCAAGCCTCGATATTCCTGATTTTCTTCCGCAGGAAATCTTTACAAAATAGACTCCTGCTGCCAGTGCGGAAGTGGGAATAGTGACCTGGTCTCCCTCAAACGGTAGACTGTAAACACAGTTTCCGGCAACAGAAAATACTTCAGCCATTGCATCCCCGTTCAAAGGCTGGTTGAGCTTTACCCTGACCTGCAGTTTCGCAGGATTGGGCGATAATACCATGCCAATGTTATCCCGGGAGATGTCTGAAACCGAACCGGGGTCCTTTGGCGAGACATACAAAATCCAGGTTTCGCGGCCGGCGAGGCTGTGGCCTGTCGATTGCCAGTTCACAAATCCACCGTTGCCGTTGATTATAAGAGTGCCCATCGGAATCCCGCTGTACAATTCGTTAATATAATAGGTTCCGCTGTGGAGAGAAGAAACAGGAAGGCTGATCGTTGGAGTTGACAGGACTGAGCCAAAATTTGAGATTACCAAAACAGCATTATCCTCAAAAATCCTGGCATATGTAAGGTCATTGGAGTCGCTGCAGTTCAAATTCAGAAAATATCCCTTTCGCAAAGCCGCATGTTCATTACGAATGTGGATCAGTTTCTTATAATGTGACAGGAGAGATCCCGAATTCTGCGACATTGTGGCAACATTATTGGTCAGGTAATTGCTCCCCACGCCCTCCCAGGGAACATGGTTACTGAATCCTGCATAGGTGCCCGCGGTCCATTGCATTGGACGGCGTTTGTTCTCGTCGGCACCCGAACCAATCATCCCTACTTCTTCACCGTAATAGATAAAAGGAATACCTGGCAACGTAAGGTAAATCGCAGAGGCCTGCTTCATCTTCACCTGGTCGGTCCCCAGCTGCGTGAATGCCCTGTCCTGGTCGTGATTTGTCAGAAAGGTCGAGTATTGGAGAACCGGATAGGACTGCTGGATGGTATTCATCTGGTTCTTTACTGCGGAAGGTTTTCCGCTGTTAACCGCACTTACTATAGAAGAGGCAAGCGTAAATTCAAAACAGGCGTCCAGCCGTTTTTCCTGTACATATGGAATGATCACCGCTGTAGGATCCCACACCTCACCAACAGTGAAAGCATCAGGATTTGCCGTCTTGTAAACCGTGTTAAACTGGGCTATCAGATCCAGTGTTTCGGGTGTATTCTGCTGTACTATGCTGTCTTCGATAAGGTATTTGATAGCATCCAGGCGAAATCCGTCAATCCCTTTACCCAGCCAGAAATTCGCAACATTGAACATTTCTGCTTTCACTGCAGGATTCCTGTAATTCAAATCGGGCATGCCGCTGTAAAATATGGCATAATAATATGCATTGTTTTTATAATTCCAAACA
Source organism: Bacteroidota bacterium (assembly GCA_037134895.1). Lineage (GTDB taxonomy): Bacteria > Bacteroidota > Bacteroidia > Bacteroidales > FEN-979 > CAIRDP01. The sequence continues at coordinate 18,166 of JBAXLI010000037.1, read as the reverse complement.
CTCTGTCCCCAGGGACCGGTATACCCCGGATTGGTCGGGGACCAGATATACCAGTCACGGTAACCATTCTGACTGTTTGCCGATTGAGTGAACCAGGGGATCTGGTCGGAAGTATGATTCAACACCAGGTCAATGATCACCTTGATGCCGCGGGCATGGGCCTTTGCAACCAGCTCTTCGAAATCGGCCATGGTTCCGTAGTCGGGATTCGTAGAATAGTAATCGCTGACATCGTACCCGTGATAACTCGGTGATTTCATCATCGGCATCAGCCAGAGGGCAGTGACACCAAGATCTGTAGTTGTTGCCGTATCCCCGTCGTTAAGGTAATCCAGCTTATTGATAATTCCCCTGAAATCGCCAATCCCGTCATTATTGCTGTCATAAAAGCTACGTACGAATATTTCATAATATACGTCATCATTCCACCAGTAGGTTTTATAATTTGTTGAAATGGACGGATTGCTTATGTCGCAACTCCCAAAGCGGTATACTGGCAGAGTATCGTTATCAGCGCCCACGGTCGTGGTTCTGACTGCCTTCCCCTCATTGTTTATGATGGAGCATTCAGCAGGCGGTATTTCAGCATTAGCAGATGATTTCCCATTGACATACAGATACTCGTATTGCCCGGCTGAAACAGGAATCCTTGCATCATAAACCCCGTCGTGGTTCAGGTCCTGCAGAGCCACCGTGGCAGGATCCCAATTATTTGGGAAGCCTGCGGATGACTGGAAAGTACCCATTACATGAATCCCCTCGGGCGAGATCGCCTGCGAGCTCATATCAACTGAAAATAAAAGCTCTGCATTGCAGGAATTGAACAGTACCGGGATCAGGGCCAGGTCATTGTTCCCTACGTTGACAAAGCGGTTATGATTTTCTCCAAGGGTGCAGGCAGATGGAGGATTTTCAGCCCCGTTCCATGTATTGTCGTTCACATATTTGTACTCATACAAGCCCGCAGGGATAATGACTGTAATTTCATACACCTTATCCCCGTTAAGGTCGGCCATGGCTGTGGATGCGGGATCCCAGTCAGCTCCGAAGCCGGCAACAGCCTGAAAATTGCCTGCAATGTGAACTCCGTTCGTCGAAATGGTTTGCTGGCTCATATCGACTCTGAAAGTGACCGAAACCTTGGCGGCAACGGAAATTAAAGGAAAGGTCAGGGCCCAGAAAACAAGTAATAGATAACAGAAATTGAATCGCATGATTTTTATAAGCTCCGCCAGAGATGAGAGAGAAGGATATATTGCAAAGGTAGTCAATGAAGCTCGTTTTTATCCAGCCAATCAATCATTTGACTGAAGGCATCCATCCTGGCGGACTCCATGGATAAGAATATATCATGCATTCCCTGTGAGATGCCAATGATGGTGACATTTTTTCCCAGGCGTTTACTTATTCTTATGATATCCCTGAAGTTTAAAACTCCGTCGGCTTCAAGTAAGCTTTTATCCCATACTTTGCTTTTTACTGAATGGGACGCATGCAGAACAAGTACCGGCACGGCTATGGACGAATGTTTCCTGATGCCCGAAAACCCTTTACTCACTGCGTTCAGCCATGAGAAGTAAACCGGGTACCCTTCATCCAGGAGTTTCCATTCAGGATTAAAATTCCATTCGCCTTGATGATCTTTGTGAAGGCTTCGGGCATATATGGGAAGCGAATGATCTCTTATCCGCCCAAAAGGGAAAACAGCCGAAATTATTTTGCTGAGACATGGAACTACTGCTTTTACCAGGGAAGGTTCATTAAAATCGAAAAGCGGAGAATTCAGAACAAGGGCGCTGATCATATCTCTTTTCCTGCCGGAATTCATGTAAGCCGAGCTGATCAAACCACCCATGGAATGACCGAGCAGGATGAGTTTTGAATTATAATCATTGCCGATGATCCCGATTGCCGTATCAATTTCTTCGAAATACTCGCCGATGTCTTTGCAGTAATATGCATGTTGATGAGGCAAGATGGAACGCCCGCATTTCCTGAGGTCAAGTGCATAAAAATTCAGCCTCTGCAGATGAAAAAGTTCAGCAAGGTGAGGATGAAAGAAATAATCGAAAAAACCGTGAATATACAGGACAGAAGATTGTCCTGCGGTATTGTGTTTTGATTTTATTAATGTTGCAGTGACCTCCCCTTCATAATCGTCATGGAGTTTCAACACTTCAAAATCGAATAATACAGGCATCAGGCAGGCAGTATTTTAAAATTCAAATGCCAGCCCGATCTTCGGAATAAAATGGAACTGGTAAAAACTCGGGGCAACGAAAACGCTCCATCTCAGGTTCACTTCTTTAGTGTAAAAAGACCATCCGAAACGAGGATCAACAATCGGCCCTTTATCGTCACCCCATGCATCCCCGGTCCAGGTGCTCCATGAATACCCCCCCCTGATTGAGATATATGTATAATGTGTCCTGGTTTCGGTAATATCACGCAAATTGAACCTTAATTGCAGATAAACGTTAATCGTTTCGGTAAGGTAAGTCCCAACACCGGCCCCCAATGAAAACGTGTTTGAAAACTGGTATCCGTGCGTTGTGAACGCTTCAAGAATTACTTTCGGATCATTGTTTTTTGGAAATGTCCCTCCGAAAGCCAATCCGACATCGCAGAAATATCCTTTATTGTGTTTGGAATAGTCTTTTGCAAATGCAGCATGCGAAGCGGGGATCAGTAAAAGCATTAAAATGATTATTCTGGTCTTCATCCTGAGAATATCTAAATGATTAAATGCGTCATGCAATACGTATAAAAATCGTTACCGGCTTCTTTATGATCCTTGCCTGAAATATCTACTTTTTTTACATTGCATCCCGACATTAAAAATGCCTGGTAAGCGCTTTCGGTGTTCTCGTACGGGACTATCGTATCATCAGTCGCATGCAGCAAAGTGACCTTTGCATTAGGCCTCCAGTTGGTTATTTTTCCATATATGATCAGGCTGTTGTTCCTCAGTGCCCTCCTGAATTTTTTCGTATTCGGGTTGTTGGTGTCAAATGCCTGGGGGGCCATGATTTTGGTCAGTTTTGTTTCCTTCATCATGTCTGATACCTCATCAGTGGTATACTCTTTTGACAGTATCCATTCCTTGTAATGGGAAAGCAGGGGTTCGGCAAACATCTGGCTGAGATCAAGATCAAGACTGTCGCCGTAATTCATTCCCAGGATCAGCAGGGGAATTGTCACGGGCTGACTGCTGTAATTTTTGGCAACAAAGGTATCGTACGATTTGATCAGATCATAAGCTCCCCCGCCGGCAAACACCTGGTCAATTATGAAAGCATCCTGGTATAATGGCGTAGTTTCAACAAATTTGAGAAATGCGAGCGAGGCCTGTCCGCCCTGTGAATACCCCATCACCGTTACTTTGTGAGCGACTTTTCTACTGATCGAAGCGAAATACTCTTTTGCGGCTAAAAGCATATCCGCAGAAACCTGGCCTGTACTGCCGACATCATAATAGGGATGGACTTTATCCCTTGAAGCGCCATACCCGATATAATCCGGAGCTACAACCACGTATCCAAACAGGGAAAAAAGGCCTTCGGTCACAGCCATTTTCTGAGACGGGACCTCATAATTGGCTCCCAAGGTATAATGAACCCCCAGAATAGTTCCAAGCCTCTCATAGTCGGCATCCACCGAAGGGTAAAAAATTGCTCCTGAGGCGAGTATTGAATTTCCTTTGGGGTCAGTAGTATTGTAAACAATAGAAACGACCTTAATTTTCTTATTCGGCAATGCCTTATAAAGAGTGGAATTCGGGTTTTGCTTAAGCCTGGTCGCAAGGGTATACTTGTCGATCACCTCAACCTTATCAACTCTTTCAAGAAAAATAAAATCTTCCAGGGGAGCTTTTTTACAGGAATAGAAGCTAAAGAGTACCAGTGAATACAAGAATAACTTTTTCATCTGCCGATGATATTAATAATCCAGAATTAAAAAAGAAACGCGCATGTCAATTCCAGCCCCATTTGTTTCAGGGCCGAGAAGTATTCGGAATTTATCCTGTTCAGGTTCCATCTGTATCTGCCTTCAAGCTGGAATTTCCAGATATCGAAACCCATCCCGGCACCAAGCCCGAAGTATACTTTCCCGATATTGTATTTGTATATGGATTCCTCGTTATCACCTGTGTAAAACAGCTCTCCATCATACGAAACAACATAGGAGCCATAAATGCTTGCAAGTATATAGGGTCTGAAGATCTTGCTTAATTGCAGGCCCAGTTTAAAGCTCACAGGAACATCGATCGAATGTATGGTTGTCATACAATCGGTTATATATAGAAGATCGGCATTGGTTTTTGATTGTGTATATAAAATTTCAGGGACGATTGAGTAATTTAAAAAGCCTCCTTTTGTATACTGAAAAAGAGCTCCGAACGTCCATCCCATCTTTGGATCAAAGTCTGAATAATATCCCTTGCCGTAGTTTTCGACGTGAATGTAATTGATACCTCCCTTGATCCCTATTCTCCAGGGTCTTTTCTGGGCATAAACACTGCTTAATGCACATGCAAACAGTAATAGTATTATTGTCTTTCTCATTTCCCCCTTATAAGTTCTATGATATACCAAACAATAACCAAATATACATAAAACTGATTTAACAGCATAGACCTGTTAAATCGGCAAATGGTTGCAAGGGGATCAGAAGATTTTCCCTGAGATGATGATATTCTTCACCTGCCGGCCGCTGGCAGTTTTAACAGTTAACAGATAACTTCCTTTGGGGAGGTATGAAAGGTCGAGTTGTTGTTTTAAAGCTGAAGCGCGGGTTTCGTATTCCCTTTGAAAAACGATATGCCCCAGGAGGTCGGTGACACTCACATCCGCAGTGAGTTTTCCACAGTTTGAAACTGAAAGTTCAAAGATGCCATTTGAAGGATTCGGCTGAATGCTGATTTCAGGGTTACCTGCTGCGCCACTGTTTACGCCTGTGCAGGGATCGAATAATATCGTAACCGTATCGCCTTTCAGTCCGTGGCATGGAGAAACAGGATGGATCTGGAGGAGAAGTCTTACACCGTTCTGTTTATCCAGGGCTCCCGGGTGGTATTGGGTGACTATTGCGAAAGGATCATCAAAGGAGCCATCACCTAAGGTTGACCATAAATTCTGGTCATAGCCTGAGGCACTTCCATGGACTGTGAACACCGGAACATAATTGCAGTAGGTGGTATCGTTGCCGGCGCTGACCGAAGGGCCGGGTTGCACGGGTACCGAGACCGAGCCGTTTGCAGAATTGCTTCCCTGGCTGATCAGAACATTATACAGAGTGCCTGCCATAGGATGAGCCCAGGGATTCTTCAGGGCGGATGTGAACCCGGGAGGAACAGACGTCCAGGAATAAGTGTAGCTGCCCCCTCCTGTTCCCCTGACGTTCAGCTGGGTGCTGTCGCCGGTGCAGATGATGGTGGGAGTGGCAGTGGCAGGATCCTGAACAATGACCGGAACAGTGCTTGTAAATGTGTGAATGCCGTCGTTTACATGGACTGTATAGGTAGTTCCGGCAAGCGGACGCACCCAGGGGTTTTTGAGACTTGATGTAAATCCAGCGGGATTTGATGTCCATTGGTAGGTGTAATTCCCGCTGCCCCCGGTAGCTGTGACGTTAAGATGTACAGTGTCGAAGGGATAGATCATTGAAGGCACGGCAAATGCCGTTGCCATGAGGGTATTCCCGATAGAGAAGGCTCCCACTCTTGCAAACCATGACCAGCTTGAGTTCGAGGTTTTGTAATATTCCTGGGTATACCAGAATTTTCCCGGGGCTGCAGGATCAGCGCTCATGGAACTGTAATCGCCCCACCTCGGCCTGCCACCGATGAGGGTAGTCTGGGAGCCGCCTCCCTCGATTATTGCAGATTCCGCGACAGTCATACTGTTCAGAGGATCGGTTCCCTGCCGGCCGGTGTAATAAACCGAAGGAAATTTGCCGGCTCCTGAAAGAGAGAAGCCCAGTGCTATGTTATTGAGTGAATCCATTGCGATACTCCCCATCCAGCGGCCATTGTTATCGGGCGAATAAGTGCTTTCCTGGTAAATAGTCCAGCTTGCAGGATTAGCTCCTGTATTGCGAAGTTCCCACCAGCGGATGCCGGCATGTCCGCTCACATCAACAGTGGCATTGCAAACCATCGCCCAATGAGAGCCGAAATTCCTGAACGGCAGGCGGAACATCAGCTGTCCGGAAATCGGGTCCAGAGTGAACGTTGTCCCTTTCTGGGGAATCTGGGCGACATTCCCGCTGTAAGAAGCAACGGGGATGGTAACCAGTTCAGAGTAGGTCGAATTTGCCGGGGTCGTCCAGTCAACATGGAATCCATAGATCCGTATATGCCCGTTCCTCAGCCAGGAAAAAAAGTTCGGGGTTCCGGCAGGCGGATAAGTCCCGTCACAGTCGGATGGTAAAACACCCCATGCCTCGTTGGAATGGGGAAGTGAAAAATACACCATTTGTGCAGTCGGGCTTCCGGCATACATCGCAGCCTTTTCAAAACATGCAGCTCCGGTACCCACACTGCCCGAGTTCCCAAAGTTATTACTGCTCATATAGATTCCGTCGGGCCAAACACCGAGCTTTGGATAATCGGGCATATATGTGAACTGGAACTGGTAACGGTAATACTGGCCGAGGGGGTCGTTAGTCTGGGAAACGGCAACCATCTCAAAAAACGGGCCTGAAGGATAATTGGGCAGGGAAAATTGTGTAAAGATCCAGCGGTCTGAAGCTTCGTCATACAGGACAACTGCGTCACCGCTGTTGGCATTAAAAGGCAGCCCGTTGAACATAGTGCTGTTTGCAAAGGGGCCCATCAGAAGGTTGCCAACCTTGTCGAAAATCGAATAATGGCTGTTAACAACATTAAAGCAATGGTTCGGGCCAACATCCCCGTCACAGTCGGGAGGAGCCACGCCATTGATGTTACTGTTTCCGTCAAATGAGATCAGGAGGCTGTCGGTCGCGTTAATGCCATGATAATTCTGAACTGAATTATCGATCCCGGGTAATGTTCTGTCTTTGGGCTGGTCAGCAGGATCGAGGTGGTTTAATACAATCCCGTCTTTCCACGACATATCGGCCTTTGTGGGAGGAGTGCTGATCATGTCCCTGAGAGGGGGAGAGACATCGAAATAAACGCATTTTGAAACCTGAGGTTTAGGACTGGCGGAGTTCTGAGCAGGCAAAACCGATGCCGCGAAACAACCAAGGAGCAAAAGAGAAATCAGTCTCAACATATAAATTGGATATCAGATGTAAGTGCAAATGAAAGAATACTTTGCAAACATACGCAAAAAAAGGGCAGGATTGCCGCAAAGTACTATCACTTGCCGGCGGGCAAGTGATAGCGTATTAAAAAACATGTATTAATTATCCTATTTTTTAGCGGGAGCTTTTTTCACAACCTTTTTAGGAGCGGCTTTCTTGACAACCTTTACAGGCGTTGCTTTCTTAGCTGCTACTGTTTTTTTGGCTGCTGCCTTGGGAGCTGCTTTCTTAGCAACTTTTACAGGTGTTGCTTTTTTAGCTGCTACCACTTTTTTTGGTGCTGCCTTGGGAGCTGCTTTCTTTGCAACTTTCACAGGTGTTGCTTTTTTAGCTGCTACTACTTTCTTTGCTGCTGCCTTAGGAGCTGCTTTCTTGACAACTGTCTTTACTGTTTTTGCCATAATTTTTCTTTTTAAATGATGTCGTAAAGCTACAGGGTTTAAAAAATCAATATTAACAGATTTGAAATTTTTATCATCTACTTATGAACATATGATATATAATTTACGTCACAGTGATGCAACAACCGTTGATTTGCTTTTTATCAGGCATATTTGCATCAGGAATATGCAGGCAGCCCCGGGAATTTAATAATTTAAATCAAAAAAATCTGTATATCTTTAATTTTCTAATAACCCATGATATGAGAAAATTCACTTCCGCTTCTTTACAGATGAGACCAAACCTGAAGACAGTCAGGCTGATGTTGGTTTTATGTCTAAATGCCTTTTGCAACACGTCGTTTTCAATTCCGGCTGATGACCCTTTCTCCAATGGGAGCAAGGAACGTAATATGATTGTTGTGATCAGCGACATTCATCTTGGAGCCGACCTTGCATATGCCGAGATCAATAAAAACCTGAAGCCACTTGAGAAACTTCTCGAACAGATCAGGGTATCACCGAATGTGAAGGAGCTTGTCATTGCAGGAGATTTGCTGGATGAATGGTTCGTGCCGTCTACAACCGACACCTACAAGGGGAAAGACCAGGCAGATTTTGTCAGGCGAATTGCGATCGCTAATAAGGGCGTGATAGATGCATTTAACCGCATCATCCAGGGCAAAAAAATTCTGGTTTCCTATGTTCCCGGGAACCATGATTTAACAATATCTGCTGATAATGTAGCCAGTATCCTGCCGGGCATAAATCAGGCCCGGGACAAGGAGTTGGGTTTAGGCTCCTATTCCCCGTCCGACATTCCGGAAGTGGTTATTGAGCATGGACACCGTTACAACTTCTTCTGTGCACCTGACCCGATCTCAAACCAGGATGTTGCACCCGGCACCATAATGCCTCCAGGGTACTTTTTCACAAGAATAGCCGCCCTCCATGTAGTACAGGATTGTCATACTCCATTTGATTCAGTACCGCTTGTTACTCAAAATAATTCAGGTGACAGAAGCCAGGCCCTTTTGTTTGGATACTGGAAATTATGGAGAGCGACATTGAATTTGTTCAGGATTAAAAACAGGTTTGATGAAAAAATCATAGTGACAAACGTGAATGGATTTACCGAAACATATTCAGTTAAAGATCTGCTGCCTTATCAATCAACAGAAGGAGGCTTGATTGAAGTGAAGCTTTACAAGGGAATCCAGGATGCATGGGACCAGCGACAAACAATCAATAAAGTTGCTGTCAAGATACCTGTTGCCGAAGCGATGAAATACGTTGCAGATGCGGCAGAAACAGACAGGCAGTCGGCTGTGCAATACTTTATGAACACGAATTCCAATAAGAGAATAGTGGTTTTCGGGCATACCCATGTTGCGAAAATCACTTCGTCGGTCAATTATAAAGGGCAGAAATCAATTTATGTGAATTCAGGCACCTGGATTGATCATAATCCGAAGCTGACGACAATGAACTTTGTTGTCATTACTAAGCAGGATGCCGATGCATCATCAAAGACCTGGGTAAAGCTTTACAATTTCGAAGGAGAAGTAATAACCAGGATGGCCGCGGATTCCTTGCGATATTAAAGGACAAGATACCCGCAATGGACAAGCCGGTTATTTGAACCGGATTAATCTGCTTTTTGGTCGGCCGAATATTTTTTTGTAATCCGTTGATTTTTAAGTTATCTTTACATAGTACTACCATTTACGTAAAGTTCTTTTCTCATGAATACCAGGAAGCCAAAATTATCAGAACCCGATCACGCAAAATTTCTCATTGTTGGCATCGGCGCCTCAGCAGGCGGACTTGAAGCATTGGAATTGTTTTTTGCAAATATGCCCAAAGACAGTGGAATGGCTTTCGTGGTCATTCAGCATCTTGACCCAAACCATGTTGGTATTATGCCCGAACTGTTGCAACGGATTACTCCCATGAAGGTATACCAGTCAAGCGACAGGCTGAAAGTGAAACCGAACTGCGTTTACGTAATACCTCCCAACAAGAGCCTGTCGATACTTAATGGCTCCTTGCATTTGTTCGATCCGGTTGAATCGCGGGGCCTGCGCCTGCCTGTCGACATTTTCCTCAGATCCCTGGCGGTTGATATGCATGAAAAAAGTATCGGCATTATTCTTTCGGGCATGGGCTCCGATGGAAGCCTTGGACTCAAAGCTATCAAGGAACAAAATGGCATCGTGCTGGTGCAGGATCCTACCTCTGCCAAATTCGACGGCATGCCGAAAAGCGCCACTGAATCAGTAATCGCTGATATTGTAGCTCCTGCCGAGGAGTTGCCGGCCAAACTGATGGCTTACCTGAAGTGTATTCCGCAGCTTAGCTCTGAGCCCGATATTGACAGTAAAAACCAAAGCAACCTCGATAAAATCATCATCCTGCTCCGCGAACAATCAGGCCATGACTTTTCGCTGTACAAGAAAAATACCTTGTTCCGCCGTATTGAAAGGAGAAAAGGCGTTCACCAGATCGATAAGATAAACAACTATGTCCGCTTTTTGCAGGAAAATCCCAAAGAAGTCGAAATCCTGTTCAAAGAGTTACTCATCGGAGTAACCAGCTTTTTCAGGGATACTGCAATCTGGGAAATGCTCAAGAAGAATGTTCTTCCTTCCATTTTTGATGAATTGCCAAATGGGTATGTGCTGAGGGCCTGGGTGCCAGGATGCTCCACCGGAGAAGAAGCATATTCCTTAGCTATCGTATTTAAAGAAGCGCTCGAGAGAATCAAAGATTATAAAAACTTAAGCCTGCAGATATTTGCAACCGATCTTGACCTCGATGCCATTGAGAAAGCACGCAAAGGCATGTTCTCTTCAAATATTACTGCGGATGTGTCACCTGAGCGGTTAAGTAAATTTTTCACTGTTGAACCTGAAGGCTTCCGGCTTACTAACGCCATACGAGAAATGGTTGTGTTTGCCAATCAGAATGTGATCAAAGACCCCCCCTTCACCAAACTCGATTTACTGACTTGCCGCAACATGCTTATTTACATGGAGCCCGAATTACAGAAGAAAATGATAGCACTGTTTAATTACAGTCTTAATCCGGGGGGTATAATGGTTCTTGGTACCGCCGAAACACTGGGGAACTTTAAAGAAGGGTTTCAGGATATTGATCCTAAATTAAAAATCTTTAAACGTGCGGGAACCTACCAGGCATCTGAACTTATTGATTTCCCAAGCTCCTTTTACCATAAAAAAGTTGCAATTCTTAATATTAAAACACAGGCCAAACCTGTTGAAAACATCCAGGTCCTTACCGATCAGCTTTTACTGCAGCGTTTTTCCCCTGCCAGTGTACTGATAAACAATACAGGCGACATACTATACATGACCGGTCGTATTGGGAAATACCTTGAACCTGTTGCAGGCAAGGCAAACTGGAACATTTATGCCATGGCACGCTCAGGTTTACGCGAAGTACTGCCTGTAGCAATACGAAAAGCACTGCAAAATTTTGACCCCGTTGTTATACGCAATGTTATTTTAGGCAGCAATGGGGGAACTCAATTTGTCGATGTTACGGTTCAGCGTATTGAGACACCTGATTCGCTCAGAGGCATGGTCATCCTGATTTTTAAGGACCTTCCTGTTGTGGCTGAGCATGCCGACATAGATTCTAAAACAGGAAATCACGTGTTATCAGGCCGGCAAAAGGACCTGGAGATTGAACTGCAGCGAAGCTATGAAGACCTGCAAAGTACCCGCGAGGAAATGCAGACTTCACAGGAAGAGCTTAAGTCGACCAATGAAGAACTGCAATCAACCAATGAGGAGCTGCAATCAACCAACGAGGAGCTTACCACCTCGAAGGAAGAGATGCAAAGTCTGAACGAAGAGCTGCAAACAGTTAATTCGGAGCTTCAGAGCAAGGTAAGCGATTATCTGCGCGCCAACGACGATATGAAAAACCTGTTGAACAGTACCGAGATAGCTACCCTGTTCCTCGACAGGGATTTGAATATCCGCAGGTTTACCGACCAGGTCACCAACATCATTAAATTGCGTCCTGCGGATATCGGCCGGCCGTTCACCGACCTGGTCACTGATCTGGAATACCCCGAGATTGACAGCCATGCCCTGCAGGTGCTTAAAACCCTTGTATCTGTTGAAACAGCTATCACAACTCATGACCAAAGGTGGTTCAATGTGAGGATAATGCCTTACCGCACACTGGATGACCGTATCGACGGCGTGGTCATTACCTTTTCCAATATAACCTTAGCCAAGCAGGCTGAGCATGCAATGACCATATCGGAAACCCGGTACCGCCGTCTTTTTGAATCAGCCAAAGACGGTATCCTTATCCTCGATGCAGAAACCGGAAAGATCAAGGATGTGAATCCGTTTTTAATTGATCTGCTGGGTTACTCAAAAGAACAATTCCTTGAAAAAGCAATCTGGGAAATAGGATTCCTTAAGGATATCGTGGCGAATAAGGATAAATTCTCAGAATTGCAGCAGAAGGAAATTGTCCGCTATGAAAATCTGCCGCTGGAGACAGCCCACGGACAAAAGATCAATGTAGAGTTCATCAGCAATGTGTATCTGGTAGTTGGCATGAGGGTTATTCAGTGTTTTATTAGGCAATTAGGCACTAGGCACTAGGGAATAGATTAATAGATTATTAAGATGGTGGTTAAAAGTTATAAGGATCTGATTATATGGAAACGGAGTATGGATATGGTTGAATTTATTTATCATATCACTGAACATTTTCCGGCGAAAGAGAATTTTGGATTAATATCACAAATGCGAAGGGCTGCAGTTTCGGTACCTTCAAATATTGCAGAAGGTTATGGAAGACAATCAAGCGGTAGTTATGCGCAGTTTCTGTTAATAGCAAGAGGATCATTGTTCGAATTGGAGACACAGCTTGAAGTTTGTATTCGCTTAAATTATCTTCAAAAACAAGATTCAGAAAAATTGCTTGCTGAAATTGTAGAAATCAGTAAAATGATTTCCTCACTCATTTCAAAAATCCACTAATGCCTATTGCCTAGTGCCTAGTGCCTATTTGCCTAACGTCATGAAAAAAGGAACCAAATCAGTATCCGGGACACTTCGTCAAAAAGCAGAGTCTTTGCTTAAAAAAAAGACTTCGAAAATGAGTGATCAACTTTCAGAGACCGAAACTCTGAAACTCATTCATGAGCTCGAAGTTCACCAGTTAGAGCTGGAATTGCAGAACGAAGAGCTCACCCTGGCCAAAGAACGGGCTGAACTTGCGGTTGATAAATATACTGAATTATACGATTTTTCACCTTCTGGCTATTTTACGCTTTCACAAAGGGGTGAAATCATTGAATTAAATCTGAAGGCATCTCAAATGCTGGGCAAAGATAGGGCGCATTTAATAAACCGGCCGCTTGGATTTTTTATCTCAGATAAGTCAAAACCTATTTATAGTATCTTTCTCCAAAAAGTGTTTTTCGCTAAAACCACAGAGACCTGTGAAATAACCCTTTCATCGGATGTTAATAGGCCGGTTTATCTTCATCTTTCAGGCATAGCCGATAACAGTAAAGAGAAATGCATGATAACTGCTGTTGATATCACTGACTACAAAGAGGCCGAAGCGCAATTACTCATGGTAAAAAAAGCAGTTGAATCTGCGAGCGATGCAATCGGGATTTCAGATGCCCAGGGGCACCATATATACCACAACAGGGCAACATCCGAGTTATTTGGGTATGCAACTGCTGAGGAATTGGAGGCCGCAGGAGGGGGCACTGCGGTAGTCAGAGACCCGGAGGTTGCCAGAGAAATGTTCGATACTATTATGAAGGGCATACCCTGGTCAGGTGAGTTAGAGATGGTAACAAAAAGCGGGCGTATTTTTCCAGCTTATGAGCGTGCAGATGCAATTATTGATAAAGAGGGAAAAATAGCCGGACTCATTGGAGTGATAACCGATATCACCGAGCGCAAGATGGTCGAACGAAAATTGCTTGAAGCCAAAGAACATGCTGAGGAAAGCGACCACTTGAAATCAGCATTTCTTGCCAATATGAGCCATGAAATCCGCACACCCATGAACGGCGTTCTTGGCTTTGCCGAATTACTCAGAGAACCAAAATTATCGGGAGAGGAGCAGGAAAAATATATCGACATTATCCAGAGAAGCGGAACCCGCTTGCTTCACATCATCAATGACATTATTGACATCTCGAAAATAGAAGCGGGTCAGATGAGAGCAACCATTTCTGAAACGAATGTCAACGAAAAAATTGAGGACACCTATAATTTCTTCAAACAACTGACAAACCAGAAAGGAATTCATTTTTCCTTTAAAAACCCTTTGACATCAGCCCAATCCATTATCAAATCAGATGGTGAAAAATTGTATGCCATTCTCACTAACCTGGTAAACAACGCCATTAAATTTACTCATTCAGGCTTCATTGAATTGGGATATGTGAAAAAAGATGGCCTTCTGGAATTTTTTGTAAAAGATTCCGGGATTGGAGTCAATCAGTCTCAAAAGGAAATTATTTTTGAAAGGTTCAGGCAAGGAGGCAAGCAGCTTACCAGAACGTTTGAAGGTACTGGTTTGGGATTATCCATTTCGAAAGCCTATGTAGAAATGCTGGGTGGAAAAATATGGGTTGAAAGTGAAGAGGGGCAAGGCTCCACATTTTATTTCAGTGTTCCATACATTACTGAAAAACAAGTTCAAAGAAATAATCCGAATATTCTTCCCGCAAAAGAGGAACCAGGTCAAATTAAAAACCTTAAAATACTTATTGCCGAAGACGATGAGAGCTCCGATTTCCTCATCACCAGCATACTCAATAAGAAAAGCCATAAACTTTTACATGCAGCAACCAGCGTTGAGACAATAGCGGTTTGTCGTAATAATCCCGATCTGGACCTGGTTCTGATGGATATCAGGATGCCGGATATCAGTGGAATAGAAGCCACCCGACAAATCCGCCAGTTCAATAAAGGCGTTATCATCATTGCTCAAACAGCCTATGCGCTTGCAGGTGACAGGGAAAATGCAATATCCGCAGGATGTACTGATTATATTTCAAAACCCATTAACAGGGATGAGTTGGAAGCCTTAATACATAAGTATTTTAAAATATAACACTATTCGATTTTTTTATGATGAAGATCCTTGTACCTGTCGATTTTGAACCTCAGTCACTCATCGCCCTGGAACAGTCCTGTAATCTGGCGCGCCTGCTGCCTGCAGAAATTGTGATGCTCTATGTTTACGATCCGCCAGCAGGTATCAGATCCCTGTTCGGTGCATCTCTTAATGAAGAGATCCTGATGAAGCTGGAAGAGAGACTTACCGGACTCTCGACCAAAGTGCAGTCCGAAACCGGGTTGCAGGTTTCAACGATCCTGGAAACAGGCCAGGTTTATGCAAAAATACTTGAAACAGCCGATAAGATACATGCTCAGTTCATCGTTATGGGCACGCACAGTGAACCCGAACTTCCTGGTGATGCTGTAGGAGTGCTTGGGGCTAACAGTTCGAGAGTATTGCGCTCGACAAAATGCCCGGTCATCACGATCAATGCTCGGCATCATTTCGACGGTTGCAGGAATATTTTACTTCCCCTTGATCTTACTGCCGAAAGCAGGCAGAAGGTAAACTGGGGTATCAAAATAGCGAAAATATACGGTGCAGGAGTAAAAGTCGTATCGGGGATCTGGGGTAAAAACGACCCTGAAATTCGCAGCAGGCTGAAATTCCTGGCCGGGCAGGTCAGGCAGGTTTTCGAGAAGGAAGGCATCATCTGCACGGTCGAAATCCTTGAGAATGTGGAAAATGAAAAAGCACTCATCCCCACTGTGCTTAATTATGCACAGCAACAGGGAGACATCGACCTTATCATGATCATGACACAGCAGGAATCGAGCGTAATAGAATTTTTCGTGGGCTCCCGCGCCCAGGAGTTCGTGCGCCTGTCATCCATCCCGGTTATGTCGATAGTACCGAAAGAACTGGGTATCGTGTCAATTTTCAGTTAAGCCAGGTGGTCAGATACTCCCGTTTGTCAACCATGGCTGAGTTTCTTGCCTTTTTCATTATTATGTCGTTCAAAGGGGTTACATTTGTTCCGTATATACAAGTAGTTATGTTTATTTAACATAGTGTTATTATTCATGGGAAGAAAAAGTCTTTCATTTCATCCATCTAAAATAAAGAGAACAGTATTTCATCAGATTTTGCTTTTATGCAATCCTTTCATCAGGATTGCAAATAAAGTCAACTGGCGTTTTGGCCGACCATACGAAGGCACTCCCCGCTCACTGGAACCATTTATTGGTTTATTACAACCGGGGATGGTCATTCTTTCTCATAAGAAATATGAACTTACAAACTGGTTTATAAGGGGTTATTGGACGCATGCTGCCATTTATATTAATGACAAATATGTAATCGAGGCTATTAGCAAAGGAGTGGTGAAGAAAGAACTGAAAACATTTATCAACACTGTTGATGATTTCATTATTCTTAAACCAAAATTTTGTGATCAGGCTGTAATGAAGGAAGCAGTGGATTTCGTTGAAACGATAGTAGGATATCCTTATAATTTTACATTCAGGTCGAGAAAGGAATCATTTTATTGTTCTGAACTCGTTTACCGGGCGTATTCCCAGACTTCCATGTGGAAGTATGTTAAAATAGATTACCCTGAAAAACTCTGGAGTTATCATTCGGATAAAATTCTCATCCCCCAGCACATCCTGGAATCTGAACCTCTGTGGCAGATTGTCTGTCACAAAAGTTAATACCGGAACTATATTAAATATCGTTTTTAAGAATAATGATTTTTAACATCTGTAGACGGTCAGGGTCAATTTAACACTAAATTGATAAACGAATATCGAACCGTTTTAGTTATCAGTCGGATTAGAATTGGCCATATCCCTGATGCAATAATATTTACCATCTCTTTTCTCAAAAAGACTGAAGTAGTGTCCTCTGTTTAATATCACGCCGGTGGAATCCACCTGTTTGTATGCCCCAATTTCAAAAACATATTTGCCGTCATTTGCAACACGAATTTCAACAGTTTCAAAGGAGATTTTTGCACCTTTTGGAAAATTCATTAATTCATTTTCAATGAAACTGTGAATAGCGGTTTTACCAACCACAGGCTTTTGTCCGACAAAATAACTTACAGCATCATCTGCATAATAGGTTAAGGAGTCTGCATTTCTTTTATTGTAAGTTAATGCAAAATGATTTTCAAGTGCCTGAATTTCAGATTTGACCTTTTCTTTATCAACCGTTGAGACTGCATTTGCCGTATCTTGTCTCTGATTACAGGCAAAGGATAAGGTTAAAATGGCTGCCAGTAATCCTCCGAAGAATTTTTTATTTTTCATAATTATCCTTTTATTAAATAATTTATGATGGATTTTAAACACATATATGACAACAAATTTAGGATAAATTTGAACAAAAACAGATTGTCTGATGTTATTAAATGAGAGTTGGATTGGATTTCAGAAAAATTCGAGCCCTGAGGAGAATGCAGAACATTATTTGTAATTTAGCAAATAATTGCTTACAGCATGATTAATTAACAATTCGCCAATATGAAAAACAGTTATATAGCAATTGCGGTATTACTGACAAGCTTGTTTTACATACCGGTCTTTTCACAGTCAAAAAGTGATACTGCATCATTAGGCCTGCCGGGAGACAACCTGGATCTGTATGCCGTTCTGGCTCTTTTTCAAAAGTCAAAGACCATTGAGGACTTTGAGAAAACGTTAAACCTTGAAAAGACCGGGATCAATAACCTGGATTTGAATTTAGATGGCAAAGTTGATTTCATAAAGGTTATAACAAAAAAGGATGGCGATAATTATTCATTTGTTCTTCAGGTCGATGTCAATGAAAAGGAGAAACAAGATGTTGCCGTCATTTTACTATCAAAGGATAAAGACAAAAAAGTCACACTGCAAATTGTAGGAGATCCGGCATTGTATGGCAAGAATTATGTTGTTGAACCCAAAACCAAGCCTGAACCATCTGTTACTCCAAATCCGGCGTATACCGGTACTGAACCTGTTCCCGCGAGTGCTCCGGCATCAACTACGGTTGTAGTAGTTGAAACTATACCAGTTGTACAGTATGTGTATTCGCCCGCATATGTACCCTATGTTCCACCTTATTATTACGGATTTTATCCACCATATTTTGCGGCTTTTACTGTGATGGCGGTTGGCATTTATCGTCATAATAATTATTATTGTCATGGCGCATATTATGGTGGTCATAATACCACGGTAGTGGTTCATAATACTAATAATTATAATAATTACAATAATTCCCGGAATACTTCCAATACTGTTAACCATAATAATGCGAACGGGAGTTATAATAATGGTAACAGGCAAAACGCGGGCAGCGGCAACAAACCAAACCAGGGCGGTGGAGCTAAACCAAGCACCGGTGATGTAAACAGATCAGGCCAGGGT
>JBAXLI010000036.1:0-41009 GCA_037134895.1 Bacteroidota bacterium | reverse complement strand
TTCTCCCGGCTCTGAATGTAATTGCTCATTACAAAAGGGACTGATTAGTTACCTTTATTTGTCTTTTTCGATAGATTCTGCTATTTTTGATCAAAATTGAACCATTATGGAAAAATCTATCAAAGGAACCCAAACAGAAAAGAACCTGCTGAAGTCATTTGCAGGTGAATCCCAGGCAAAGAACCGTTATACTTTCTTTGCCAAACAGGCAAATAAAGAAGGATTTGAACAGATTTCCGCATTATTCATGGAAACAGCCCTCAATGAAGAAGCCCATGCTAAAATTTTCTTCCGTTTCCTTGAAGGAGGCCCCGTTGAGATCACTGCAACATATCCTGCAGGCACTATAGGGACGACAGCTCAGAACCTGAAAGCGGCCGCTGACGGTGAGCATGAAGAATGGACTGAGCTCTATCCTGCATTTGCAAAAACAGCTGCTGAAGAAGGCTTCCCGAAAGTAGCCACGGCATACAAACTGATTTCCCAGGTAGAGGAGCATCATGAAAAACGCTACAGGAAACTTCTCAACAACATGGAGAAGAACAGAGTGTTTGAAAAGGATGACAAGGTTTACTGGATCTGCAGAAAATGCGGTTATATTCATTTTGGGACAAAAGCATTACAGAATTGTCCTGCCTGCGGACACCCGCTGGCTTATTTCGAGGTACTGGGAGAAAACTTCTGATTGGTAGATGGTCATTGGCAATTGGTTGTTGGTCACTTTAACTGCTGTGGCTGAATAACATCAAACCAAATACCAAAAACCAAAAACCAACCACCAACAACCTGAATCCATGACAAAAAAGAGGAAATTCATCAAAGAAGAAATCCTGGGCGATTATCGTTTGGCGTGTGAATCGCGGCAGATCAGCCTTCTTGGAAGGCGTGAAGCTCTGGGAGGAAGGGCCAATTTCGGAATTTTCGGCGACGGGAAAGAAGTCCCGCAGATAGCCATGGCGAAATTTTTCCGGAATGGCGACTGGAGGTCAGGGTATTACAGGGAGCAAACGTTTATGATGGCTGCAGGGCTTTCAGATATGGAACGGTTTTTCGCCCATATCTATGGGGACACTGACCTGGAAAGGAATCCCGATAACGGCGGAAGGCTGATGAACAACCATTTTGCAACCCGTAGCCTGGATCAGAAGGGAGAGTGGAAAGACCTGACCAACCAGAAAAACTCTTCGGGTGATATTTCACCCACTGCAGCCCAGATGCCCCGCCTGCTTGGCCTGGCCCTGGCTTCAAAAACATTCCGGAACAGTAAAGAGATGCAGGAAGCCGGAAAGAAATTTACCGTTAATGGCAATGAAGTTGCATTCGGTATGATTGGCGATGCATCGACTTCGGAAGGCCATTTCTGGGAAACCGTCAATGCCGCGGGTGTTCAGCAGGTCCCGATGGCTCTCGCGGTATGGGACGACGGTTACGGCATCAGTGTTCCGAAGAAATACCAGACCACCAAGGAAAGCATTTTTGAAGTCCTCAAAGGATTTCAAAAAGAGAAAGACAAACCGGGAGGCATCCTGCTTTATACCTGTAAAGGCTGGGATTATCCTGCCCTGCTCGACATGTTTGAGGAAGGTATCGATATATGCCGCAAAGACCATGTTCCCGTGGTGTTCCATGTTTCAGAGCTGACCCAGCCCCAGGGACATTCAACATCAGGATCCCATGAGCGTTACAAGAGTCCTGAAAGGCTCGCCTGGGAGAAGGAGTATGACTGCATACGCAAGATGCGTGAATGGATGATTGCCGACGGGATCTCATCCGCCGAAGAACTCGATGCAATTGAGGCTGAAGCCGTGAAATCGGCCAGGGCTGCAAGAGACTCGGCATGGAAAGCATTCCAGGCACCGATCAAAGCCGAAAGAGAGCAACTGATCAGCGTGGTTACTACAACCAACTGTCCGTGCAAGAAGCAGGACCGTATCGACAAGATTGTAGCCGACCTCAAACAGGTGGCTGAACCGATCAGGAAGGATGTGATTTCATCGGCCAAAAAGATCCTGAGGGATGTTTGTACCACCTGCAGCATGAAAAAACCTATGAAAGCCGACCTGGAAATCTGGATGGCCGATCAGGCGAAGAAAAATTACGACCGCTACAGCTCGCATCTTTACAGCCAGTCGGCCCTCGCAGCTTTGAAAGTCGAACCAGTTGCCCCGGTATTTACAGAGGAATCGCCCCTGGTTACAGGGAGGGAAGTTCTGGCGGCAAACAATGACTATCTGCTCACAAGCAATCCCCTCCTTCTGTATTTCGGGGAGGATGTGGGGAAGATCGGAGGTGTAAACCAGACCTATGACGGACTTCAGGCAAAGTACGGAGAGAACAGGGTATTCGATACCGGTATCCGTGAGCTTACCATTCTCGGACAAGGTCTCGGCATGGCGTTGAGAGGACTGAGACCGGTGACGGAGATCCAGTATTTCGATTACCTGTTGTATGGCTTGCAGGTCCTCAGCGATGATATTGCCACAACGCATTACCGCACTGTTGGCGGACAAAAGGCCCCAATCATCATTTCAACCCGCGGGCACAGGCTGGTCGGCATCTGGCATTCAGGTTCTCCCCTGAGCATGGTGATCAATTCGATTCGCGGAGTGTATGTACTGGTACCGAGGAATATGACCCAGGCGGCAGGATTCTACAATACAATGCTGGCTTCAGACGACCCGGCTCTGATCATAGAACCTCTGAACGGTTACAGGCTGAAGGAGAAAATGCCAGCCAACATAGGGCGTTTCAGGATCCCCATCGGGGTTCCCGAACTCCTGAACGAAGGTAGCGACGTAACCCTTGTGACTTATGGTTCCTGTGTGCGGATTGCCCAGGAGGCAGTTGCCCAGCTGAAGGATTTCAATATCTCGGTTGAACTGATAGATGTACAGTCACTTATTCCTTTCGACCTTCCTGGTTCAATTCTCAAATCCCTGAAGAAAACAAACAAGATCGTGTTCTTCGACGAGGATGTACCCGGAGGCGCTACCGCATATATGATGCAGAAAGTGCTGGAAAACCAGAAAGGATATCGTTTTCTCGATATCGAGCCAAAGACCATCACAGGGACTGACCACCGTCCGGCATACAGCAACGACGGAGATTATTTCTCAAACCCCAATGCCGAAGATGTATTTGAAACAATCTACGGAATCATGCATGAGTACAACCCGAACAAGTATGTGAGGCTGTGGTAGGATGCAGGATGCGAGATACGGGATGCAGGATGAGTTTTCAAATAATCCGGACTTCTGATGGCTCCGATACCATTTATTCTTCATCGGTCAATGAGAATTATCATTCCTCTCATGGAGCTG
Organism: Bacteroidota bacterium; assembly: GCA_037134895.1. Classification (GTDB taxonomy): domain Bacteria; phylum Bacteroidota; class Bacteroidia; order Bacteroidales; family FEN-979; genus CAIRDP01. Next base: position 37,689 of record JBAXLI010000036.1, on the reverse strand, counting down.
TTCAGGAATCGAAGCATATTTTTATAAATGCGGGCTTAAGGCATGTTCCACGAGATGGTACAATCCTGAATATACTGGAAGTTGGCTTTGGTACAGGCCTCAATGCTCTGCTCACACTAATTGAAGCGGAAATCCTGGACAGACAGGTTATATACACCAGCATTGAGGCCTTTCCCCTTCCATGCGAAATCTGGCGGGCTCTCAATTACCCGCAAATGCCAGGACAGGTTGAGTGCACCAAAATTTTCTCCGACCTGCATCTTGCATCCTGGAACCGGATTGTTGAAATCAGCGACCTCTTCCGCCTTCATAAAATCCATAAAAAACTCGAAGATTATCAGCTTCATGACAGAGAATTCGACCTTGTGTATTTCGATGCTTTTTCACCCGCAGTTCAGCCTGAACTTTGGACCACAGGAATCTTTGAAAAATTATTCGCGGCCATGAAGCCCGATAGCATTCTGATAACCTATTCGGCTAAAGGCGATGTCGTGAGGGCCATGAAATCCGCCGGGTTTCAAATAGAGAAAATTCCTGGTCCGCCGGGAAAGAGACATATCACCAGGGCCCGGAAACCTACCTGAGTTTATATAATATGACAGAGAAACATTTTAATATAAGAATTTACGGTTTGTTTACTGCGGATTGCAGAGTACTGGTCACCGACGAATTCCGGCTGGGAATATTCATGACCAAGTTCCCCGGAGGAGCCCTGGAGTTCGGAGAAGGCACGATCGATTGCCTCAGGCGCGAATTCCGCGAAGAACTTAATTCGGAGATCTTCGACATCAGGCATTTCTATACCACCGATTTTTACCAGCCTACCACACTTCTCCCATCAGAAATGCAGCTGTTTAACGTGTATTATACCGTTCAGATCGCTAAACCATATAAATTCAGCATCACTGAAAAAAAATTCGACATTCCTGCAATGGATGGAGCTCAAAGTTTCAGATGGATCAGGATATCTGAACTAAAAGAGGATGAATTTACGTTTCCTATAGATAAATTCCTTGTTCAAAAGATCAAAACGGAGTTAACATGAACAGATGTGCTGCGATTTGCCAGATAATGATTCTTCTTTTCTGTTCATGCAGTCAACAAAAAACCTGTAATACCATAATTTCAGGCAGGATACAGGATGCAGGATCCAGGATGCAGGATGCAGGAGCCAGGATGCGGGATGCAGGATCCAGGATGCTTTTGCTTGAGGAGCTCGACCTGGATCATTCATCAGGCCTTGACTCTGTTGTTTTAAATAATGAAGGTGAATTTTCATTAAGACTCTCATCCGATTCAATAAGGATATGCTTGCTCAGACTCCCGGAGTGTGAGCCTCTTGTTCTTGAAATTGTACCAGGTGACTCTGTAAAAGTCGTTGGTGCATTTTCTTCCTTTCCTGAGGATGTAACTATTTCGGGGTCACTTAACAGCAGTGATCTGCAAGGTTTTTTCAAAGTTTCCGCCAAAAACAAGGTTTCGTTTGATTCAATTCAGAACATCCTGATCTCCAGGCAGGATGATCCTGATTTTGCAAAACTTACCTCAACTCTTGACGAACTTGCAAGACCCATATGGGAAAGACAGAAAACTTTGGAGAAAGATTACATTGACAAACATCCGGCTTCCCTCACCTCGCTTCTGGTGCTTAACCACGCACTCAGTCTAAGTCCGGTCCTGAAATTCGATGAGGATTCACTGTATTTTCTCAGGCTTGACAGTTCACTTAACCATGCTTTCCCAGGCAACAAACATGCAGAATTCCATCATAAGAGGATCATCCAGGCAAGGGAATTAAAACACCCTGCCGGTGGGTCCTGATATTTTTTACGATATTTGCCCTTGATACATGACCAAAAAGATCTATTTCGCGTCGGATTTTCATCTTGGTATCCCCGACAGGCAGCAAAGCCTTGAAAGGGAAAAGAAACTTGTTGCATGGCTGGATATGGCAAGGAAGGACGCTGCCGAGATTTTCCTGATGGGTGACCTTTTTGATTTCTGGTTTGAATATAAGCACACTGTTCCGAAGGGATACTCAAGACTTCTCGGGAAGTTGGCTGAGATCACGGATGCAGGATACAGGATGCAGGATGCAGGATGCGGGATGCAGGATGCAGGATGCGGGATGCAGGATGCAGGATCCCCAATCCCCAATCCCCAACCCCTAACCCCTAATCCCCAACCCCCAATCCCAATCCACCTCTTCCGCGGCAACCACGACATGTGGGCTTTCTCATACCTCCAGGAGGAAACAGGTATAAGCCTTCACCGTGAGCCTGAATTCAGGACTTTCAACGGCAAACATTTTTACCTGGCCCATGGAGACGGGCTCGGACCCGGTGACCATGGGTATAAATTCATTAAAAAAGTTTTTGCAAGCCGCATCAATCAATGGCTTTTCAGGCTGATCCACCCCGACCTCGGGATCAGCATGGCCCTGTTCTGGTCGAGGAAAAGCAGGCATGCCGCGCTCCAGAAAGAAAAGCAGGAAGAGGAACGGAATCTCAGACTGATCAACGAAAGAATAGCCTTCCATTCAAAAAAAATAATTCAGCAACATCCTGAAATCGATTACCTTGTTTACGGGCATTACCATTACCCGGTTGAGACCCGAATCACTGAAAAGGCAACCCAGGTTGTGCTGGGCGACTGGCTCACACATTTTACCTATGCCGTTTTTGACGGGGAGAAACTGGAGCTTAAAGAATTCAGCTTATAAAACAAAACGGGCGGTTCCGTATGGGACCGCCCGTTTTGTTTTCCACTCTGAATGGTTTATTCAGGATGAATTGCTTCAACAGGGCATACATCTGCGCATGCTCCGCAGTCGGTGCAAACTTCAGGGTTAATCTTATAGATATCACCTTCGGAAATCGCTTCAACGGGGCACTCATCGATGCAGGTTCCACAAGCAGTGCAATCATCATTAATTTTGTAAGCCATGACTGATCATATTTATGCCTGCCATAAGACAGGTCGGGTTAGTAATTACATTTTCCACTGCAAAGATACATATTTTTTTTAAACCTAAAATCCACTGGATGTGAAATTTTTAACAGGATGAAAGCTTCGCCGATGCAGGATACAGGATGCAGGATGCAGGATACAGGATGCAGGATGCAGGATGCAGGATACAGGATGCAGGATGCAGGATACAGGATGCAGGATGCAGGATGCAGGAAATCTCGCATTTTGGATCTTGTATCTTGTATCCCGCATTCATTGCACATGATTTTTTCGTACTTTTGTACACTCTAAAAAACACATAACGATGCCTAACACTAAAAGACACATTATTGAGAAGGAAAGCGTGGTTGTGAAGTTCGTCGGGGACTCTGGCGACGGCATGCAACTTTCAGGTTCCGTTTTTTCCGATTCCGCTGCTATGGCGGGGAATGACCTTGCAACCTTTCCTGATTTCCCTGCGGAAATAAGGGCTCCTCAGGGCACGATCGCCGGCGTTTCCGGCTTCCAGGTTCATATGGGCTCCGAAAAAATTTACACCACCGGTGACCTGGTCGATGTACTTGTTTGCATGAACCCTGCCTCGCTTAAATCCAACCTTAAATGGGCAAAGAAGGGCGCTACCATCCTTGTCGACACCGATTCTTTCGATGATAAAGCCATTGAAAAGGCAGGGTATAAAAAAAGTCCGCTTGCCGATAACAGCCTGGAATCGTACAATCTCATCAAGGCGCCGATAACAGCGATGACAAAAGAGAGCCTAAAGGATTCCGGTATTGATAATAAAACCGCCGAACGTTCAAAAAATATGTTCGCCCTGGGCATACTGTATTATATTTTCAACCGCGACACAAAACTTGCTTTCACTTACTTCGAGGAGCGTTTCAAAAAGAACCCAAAAATCGTCGAGATCAACAAAATCGTGATCCAGGCAGGATACAACTATGCTGAAACCGTTGAAGCACTTGAATCGGTTATACAGGTCGGTCCGGCAAAACTTGCCAAAGGCCGCTACCGCAACATTACAGGTAATATAGCCACTGCCTGGGGACTCCTTGCTGCTGCAGAAAAATCAGGCCGCCCCCTCTTCCTGGGCTCCTACCCTATCACTCCGGCAACTGAGATCCTGATGGAGCTGTCAAAACATAAATCCCTGGGAGCAAAAGTATTCCAGGCCGAAGACGAGATCGCTGGTATTTGCTCTTCAATCGGAGCATCTTATGCAGGCTCCCTGGCATGCACTACTACCTCGGGCCCTGGCCTTTCCCTGAAAAGCGAAGCTATCGGACTTGCACTGATCACCGAACTTCCCCTCGTGATCGTCGACGTTCAGCGTGGCGGTCCGTCAACCGGACTCCCAACCAAATCGGAACAATCGGACCTGATGCAGGCATTGTTTGGAAGAAACGGAGAAGGCCCCATCATCATCCTTGCCGCTTCAACTCCCGATGATTGCTTTTACAAGGCATACATGGCAGCAAAACTTTCGATGGAACATATGACTCCTGCAATCCTTCTGACCGATGGGTACCTGGGTTTCGGATCAGCTCTTTTCCGTATTCCTAAAGTTAAAGACCTGCCGCCGATCAAACCACCTATCGCCGAAGCAAACGATAAAGATTATAAACCTTACAAGCGCAATGCTGAGACCCTGGTTCGCCAATGGGCTATCCCTGGAACCGAAGGTCTGCGTCACAGGATTGGCGGGCTCGAAAAAGAAAACATCACCGGCGTGGTTTCCATGGATCCGATGAACCACCAGATCATGGTTGACCTGCGTGCTGCCAAAGTTGAAAAGATTGCCGATTTTATTCCCGAACAGGAAATCGACGGAGAGAAAAAAGGCGACCTGCTGGTAGTCAGTTGGGGAGGTACATTCGGAGCTGTGCATTCAGCAGTGAAGCTCGCCCAGAACGAAGGCAAAAGCATCAGCCATGCACACTTCAGCTATATAAGTCCGCTCCCCAAAAACACTGAAAAAGTCCTGAAAGGCTTTAAAAAGATAGTCGTTTGCGAACTCAACAGCGGACAATTCGTAAACTATCTGCGGATGAAATTCCCCATGCCGAATATTTCCCAGTTCAACAAGGTGCAGGGATTACCATTCATGATCAATGAGTTAACCGAAAAATTCAAACAAATCCTGGAGGAAAAGTAATATGGATTTCGTAAATACAACCATTGAACGCTCCACAGTTCAATTGTCCAAAGCCGATTTTGAAAGTGACCAGATGGTTAAATGGTGTGCCGGTTGCGGCGCCCACGCCATCCTTGCTGCAGTGGAAAGAGTATTCCCGAAAATAGGTTATCGCAAAGAGAACTTCTGCATGATCTCAGGTATCGGCTGTTCTTCTCGCTTCCCATACTATGTGAACACTTACGGTATTCACGGTATTCATGGACGTGCGGCGGCCATTTCAACAGGAGTGAAGATCGCAAACCCCAGGCTCAGTGTCTGGATGGCTACAGGTGACGGGGACTCGCTGGCAATCGGCGGGAACCATTTCATTCACGTCATCCGCAGAAACGTAGATATCAATATTCTTCTTTTCAATAACCAGATCTACGGACTGACGAAGGGGCAGTATTCCCCTACAACACCCATGGGCAAGGTCACAAAGACATCTCCCCAGGGAACCATCGAACACCCTTTCAATGTTGGTGAACTCGTGATGGGCGCACAGGGCACATTTTATGCCCGGGTTCCCGATAACAACATCACCCTGATGACTGAAGCCATGTTCGAAGCCGCAAAACACGATGGCACTTCCATTATCGAGATTATGCAGAATTGCATCATTTTTGCCGATAAGGCACATAATGATGTGATTGGCAAGGAACATAAGGATGAGAACATGCTTAATGTCAAAAATGGTCAGCCTATGACCTGGGGCAAGAACAACGAAAAAGGACTTATCCTGAAAGATACCATGCTTGACGTGGTCGAAATTGGCAAAAACGGGGTCACCATCGACGATATCCTTGTTCACGATGCCTACAGCCAGGATCCAGGCATCCACCTGATGCTTGCAAAGCTTGCTCCACCTCACTTCCCAATGGTTTTCGGAGTCATCCGTTCAGCCATGTTCCCAACTTACGATGATATGGTGGAAGAGCAGATCAAATACGCCAAGGAAACCAGCAAGATCAGGAATGTTGACGATCTGCTGAATTCAGGCGATGTCTGGGACATCAAATGATTTACGAAGTACGAAGTACGATTTACGATTGATTGATTTTTGCGCTACCTCGTTACTCTCTATTTCGCTATCCCGCTTCTCGCTACAACGCTACTTAAATAAGTATGCTTCAGCATTTTCAAAGTTTCATTAAGCAGCATTCACTGTTCAATGCAAAAGACAAAATTCTTCTTGCAGTGTCGGGAGGAGCAGACTCGGTCGTGATGGCCGATCTGTTTTATAATTCGGGACTTCAATTCGGAATAGCTCATTGCAATTTCAGGCTGAGAGGCAGTGAAAGTGATGCTGAGGAGAAATTTGTTGAAACACTTGCTTCAAAGTTCAGGGTTCCTTATTTCGCAGAACATTTCGATACATCAGCTTATGCAACGGATCATAAAATATCGGTGCAGATGGCTGCCAGGGAGCTGCGATACAAATGGTTTGAAGAGATCAGGGCTTCGGAAGAATTTGATTTCATTGCAACCGCCCATCATCTCGACGACCAGGTGGAAACCTTCCTGATCAACCTTGTAAGAGGAACCGGGATATCAGGACTTCATGGCATCCTTCCTAAACAGGGATTGTTAATCCGCCCCCTCCTTTTTGCCTTCAGGAGCGACATAGCCGATTATGCCAAATCAAACCATATCGGTTTTTGTAACGATAGTTCCAATGCCGAAGACAAGTATCTGCGGAATAAATTCCGTTTGAAGGTCATTCCTCTCCTCGAAGAGATCAATCCCGATTTCAGGAGAACCCTTTCTTCAGAAATCGCAATTCTGAGAGATTGGGAAGCAATAGGACGAAAATCCCTGAAAGAGAACATCCCGGTATTTTCTAAAGTTTTCAAGGATAAAACGATTGTCGATCTTAAACTCCTCGCACAATCTGCCCCGCATGAGCTGTATGCATGGGAGCTTCTTTCCGGCTATGGTTTCAATGCAAGCGTCGTGGGAGACATCCTTGCAAACAGCAGCAAAAACAGTGGAAGAACCTTCCTGTCATTGACTCACCGGGCTGTCATTGACCGTGGCAGCCTTATCATTCAGAGTGCTAAACCTGAGAGGAAAGAACAGGGAAGGATGATCTCTGAGAAAAGGAAAAATATTTCCTGGCCGGTAAAACTCCGGTTTACTGTTGCAGAATATGATCCCTCAGATCCAATCCCTGCTGAAAAAGAAACAGCCAGTCTTGATTTTGACAAACTCAGCTTCCCGCTTGAGCTGAGGAATTGGAAGCCAGGCGACAGTTTTCATCCGTTCGGAATGAAAGGAAAGAAAAAGATAAGTGATTTTCTTATTAATGAAAAAGTTTCACTTCCCGACAAAGAAAACACCTGGGTCCTCTGTAGTTCCGGAAAGATTGCCTGGGTGGTTGGAAAGCGTATTGACCACAGGTTCAGGATCACTCACGGGACAAGCAGGATTTTCAGGATTACCATGCAGGTGGCGGGGTAACTGGATCCGGGATGCAGGATAGCTGATGAAATAGATTTTTATCTTGCATCCTGCATCTTGCATCTTGCATCCTGCATCTTGCATCTTGCATCTTGCATCCTGCATCCTGCATCCTGCATCTTTCATCTTGCATCTTGCATCCTGCATCTTGCATCTTGAATCTTGCATCCTGCATCCTGCATCCCGCATCCCTATTTTTCTTACATTTGCACCCTAACAATTCGAACCTGTCAGACATGAAAAAAGCAGTCTTCTTCCTTTTGACAATTGCCTTACTCCCGCTGTTTGCGGGGAGCCAGGTACTCGAACCTGTAAAATGGACATTTAAGGTTGAACAAACCACGCCGGGAGAAGCAGTGTTGTTGCTTATTTCAAATTCAGAAAGAGGCTGGCATACCTACTCACAAAAGGTTGTTCCCGACGGACCGTCCCCTACCGAGTTTACATTTACAAAAAGCTCCGATTATGAACTGGTTGGCAAGGTAATTGAGCCCAAAGGCGTCAGTGAGAAAGATCCCCAGTTCGAGAATATGGTGATCACCTATTTCCCCGACAAAGCCATTTTCAGGCAAAAAATAAAGGTGCTCAGCAAAAAAGACTTTACCATCAAGGGAAGTGTCTATTTCATGTGCTGCAATGACCGTTCCTGCATTGCACCTACTGATGTTGAATTTGAATTTGCCGTTAAAGGAAATCCTTCATCCGCAACCACTGTCCAGGCTGAACCCTCAAAAAATCAAGCTGTTCAGGCAGTCACTGCAGCCACAGGCACAGCCCCTGCTGCCAAAACTGACACATCTGACACCACTAAAACCATCAAAAAAGCCTGCTGCAGCGCGAAACAGGACAGCGTAAAAATAGCACAGATCGGCTCGACGGGCACCGGGTCAAAAGAAGACAAATCCCTGCTGATCTTTTTCCTCATCAGTTTCCTGGCCGGGCTTGCAGCCATCGTCACACCCTGCGTATTCCCGATGATTCCTATGACCGTCACCTTCTTCATGAAAGGCAGCGAAAACAAACGTAAGGGCCGCATGCAGGCTATTGTATACGGACTTTCGATCATTGTGATCTATACCGTCATCGGAACCGTGGTTGCAGTGACCCTTGGCGCTAATTTCGCCAACTTCCTCAGTACACACTGGATCCCGAACGTATTCTTCTTTCTCATTTTCATGGTCTTTGCTGCTTCATTCCTTGGCATGTTCGAGATCACTTTACCCAGCTGGATTGTAAACAAGGCCGACAAGCAGGCCGACAAAGGGGGTTACAGCGGGGCGTTTTTCATGGCATTCACCCTGGTCCTGGTCTCCTTCTCCTGCACAGGTCCTATAGTTGGCGCCATCCTGGTACAGTCGGCAAGCGGCGAAATCCTGAAACCAATCATCGGGATGTTAGGATTTTCCCTTGCTTTTGCCCTGCCCTTCGGTTTGTTCGCATTTTTCCCGTCATGGCTCTCTGGCCTGCCTAAATCGGGCGGATGGCTTAATTCGGTTAAGGTCGTCCTCGGTTTTATTGAGATCGCATTGGGCTTAAAGTTCCTGAGTATTGCCGACCAGACTTACCACTGGCATATCCTTGACAGGGAAGTATACCTTGCCATCTGGATCATCACCTTTGCACTCATGGGTTTTTACCTCCTCGGGAAACTTAAATTCAACCATGACTCCGATGTTCCTTATGTCAGCGTTCCCAGGCTGCTGCTCGCAATAATCACATTCTCATTTGTGATCTATATGGTGCCCGGGATGTTCGGTGCTCCACTGAAAGCCCTTTCAGGTTATCTGCCCCCCGAAACTTCGCTTGACTTCGACCTCACACGAATTATCAGGGAGGAAGTCAAAGCCGTGAACGCAGGAGGGGGAGCCGCAGCTAACCCATCCGCCCTCTGTGAAAAACCAAGATATGGAGATTTCCTGAAGCTGCCCCACGGACTTGAAGGGTATTTCGATTACAAACAGGCCCTGGCATGTGCAAAAAAAACGAACAAACCCATTTTTATTGATTTTACCGGACACGGTTGTGTGAACTGCCGCGAAATGGAAGCCAATGTCTGGTCGGCTCCCCCGGTTTTGCAGAGGCTTCGCGAAAAATTTATTGTTACTGCATTGTATGTGGATGACAAAACCGAAGTCCCCGAGAATGAATGGATCACAAGCAAGTACGATGGAAAGGTCAAGAAATCTATTGGAAAGATCTATGCCGACCTGCAGATCTCGAAATACAACATCAACTCCCAGCCCTATTATGTTCTTCTCGATACCTCGGGAAACATGCTTGCCCAGCCCCGGGCCTATAACCTCAATGTTGACGAGTTTGTGAAATGGCTCGATGCTGCTCTCGATAATTTTCAGAAAGAACAGAAAAAATAGGGACAATGCGAAACGTGTTTCTTCTGGCATTCTTCCTGATACCAGGCTTTGCATGCAACTATCTTCAGGCCCAGGTACAGCCTTATGTGCTTGTTCAAAGCGCCGGTCTTCCCGACCTGGCTCACAGCTGGGTTTCCTGGGGCGATTACGATAAAGACGGGGATCTGGATATTGCCATCTGCGGCGACAGCGCTTTGATCCCGAAAGCCTATGTGTATCGCAATGATAACGGGATTTTCGTCAATTCTGGCTTCGTCCTTCCACAGCTTACCAGCGGCGGCGTTGAATGGGGCGATGCTGACAACGACGGATGGCTCGACCTCCTGATCACCGGCAAAGATGCTTCGGAAAACACCAAAGCTTACATCGTAAGCAATACCAATGGAGTCCTCAGCAACAACCCGGTTCCCCTCCCTTTCGCAGTTTCTTACGGACAAGCTCACTGGGGCGATTATGACAATGACGGCCGCCTTGATATCCTGATGGCGGGAAACTTCTCTTCGGAAATCCTGCATAACAACGGGAACCTGAATTTCTCCACCATAGCAGCCCCTCTGCCCCTTGTGAACGATGCTTCCTGTAACTGGATCGATTATAATAACGACGGGCAACCCGATGTCTTTGTATGTGGCCATGTTGATGTGGGAGATGTTTCTGTTCTGCTTCGCAACGATCACGGAACGTTTACACCGGTGAGTGTTCAGCCTTCGGGAATCACTGGAATATCTTATGGTAATTCGCGATGGGCCGACCTCGACCAGGATGGAGATATGGATCTGCTGATTTCAGGGGTCGACACGGTGGTCGGGTATATCCTCATTTACGAAAATAAGGGAAATGATGTGTTTGAAAAGATTGACAATTATACCTTCAACAGTTTTGCAACCAATATGGATGTTGCCGATTATGACAATGACGGAAAGCCTGATTTTATTGTAACAGGCAAACTCCATTCTTGCGGAGGCAGCGCCATCACCCTGTTATATCACAACGAAGGCGGGATGATGTTCAATAATTTCTATACGGATATCACCGGCATTGCAGCCGGCGGAACTGCCTTTGCTGATTACAACAACGATGGGTTCACCGACCTTTTGCTAAGCGGCACCGACAATAACGACCTCACTGCAACCCGGCTCTACCGCAATACCTCGGGAACATACCAGTATTTTACAAATACTCTTCCAGATCCGCCTTCAGGCCTGCTGGTCCGGCAAAACGGCAATACTGTGAAACTGAACTGGAATAAGGCAAGTGATTCCGAAACGCCTTCCGAAGGGCTCACGTATAACATAATGGTCGGCAGTGATGCCGATACCATGGACGTGTTCAGCCCGATGTCACTGTCCTCCACGGGTTTCCGCCTCGTTGAATCCCAGGGAAACACCGGACAGGATACCGCATGGACTATCACCGGACTGTCAGAAGGAACGTATTACTGGAGCGTTCAGACTATCGACAACGGCTTCATGCCTTCGGGGTTCGCCCCTGTAAAATCCTTCCAGTTTACTCCAACCGGGATTACTGAAAAAAATAATGCAGGCTTTGGTTTTTATCCAAACCCCTGCGATAAAACCATATATGTGAATATTCCCATTGCCTCAGATGCTTCCGTTTCGGTATACAACAGCCGCGGCCTTCTTGAAAAATATTCCCTGTATGCGGATGGCATCGACGTTTCATTACTTCCGGCAGGATTGTACTTTGCGAAAGTCCTGTCAGGCACCCGGGAATATCATGGCCCGTTTTTAAAAAGATAGAAGATGCAGGATGCAGGATGCAAGATGCAGGATCCATAATAATCTCACCATCTTACAATTTCGCAATTTCGCTTTTCGCTATTTCGCTATTTCGCTTTTCGCTATTTAATTATCTTTGCCCTTACATCTTAGAACAGTCAAACGTATGGACCAATTTTCATATCTCAATACCCAGGATGCTGCAGTTATCGAAGAGCTCTTCGAACAATATCGCAGAGATCCTGCTTCCGTTGATGAATCCTGGCGAAAATTTTTCGAAGGTTTCGAGTTCTGCCAGAAAAACTATAAAGCTGAGGAAGGAGAAGCTTTTTTATACCCGAATGAATTCAAGGTGATTAACCTCATCGCCGCTTACCGGCAAAGAGGGCATTTATTCACGAAAACCAATCCTGTGAGGACAAGGAGGAAATACTCCCCCACACTTGACATTGAAAATTTCGGATTGGGCAAGGAAGATCTGCAGAAGCACTTCCAGGCAGGTAAGGAAATTGGGCTGGGAAATGCCAGGCTTATTGATATCATTGCCCATCTGCAGAAAACATACTGTGAATCGGTTGGGATTGAATATTATTATATCCGCCGGCCCGAAGTAGTAGAATGGTTCATCTCAAAAATGGAACCGGTTAAAAACACAGCTGCTTTTTCAATACCTGAAAAAACCCGGATCCTTAAAAAACTTGCAGAAGCTGTTCTGATGGAGAAATTCATCCATAAGAAATTTCCGGGACATAAAAGTTTCTCTCTTGAAGGAGTCGAATCATTGATTCCTGCGTTGGATGCAGTGATAAGGAAAGGCTCGGAACTCGGGATCTCAGAATTCATTCTTGGCATGGCCCACAGAGGCAGGCTTAATGTGCTTGGGAACATCATGCAAAAACCGTTTGAACAGATCTTCTCTGAATTCGAGGGAAAAGAATACAGTGACGAGGAACTGCTTGGGGATGTCAAATACCATCTTGGGTACTCCACCAAAGTAAACACCGCCAGCGGACAAGTTCTGAATCTTACACTTTGCCCCAATCCATCCCATCTCGAGGCTGTTGATCCGGTAGCCGAAGGATTGTCAAGAGGGCGTATCGATCATGCTTATAAAGGAGATAGTTTAAAACTGGTTCCCATACTCATCCATGGTGATGCTTCGATTTCGGGCCAGGGTATCGTTTACGAAACAACCCAGATGGCCGATCTCGATGCGTATAAAACCGGTGGCACCATTCACCTGGTCATCAATAACCAGATAGGCTTTACCACCAATTACCTTGACGGGCGCTCAAGCGTTTACTGCACCGATGTCGCAAAAACTATACAGTCACCGGTATTTCATGTGAATGCCGACGATGTGGAAGCTGTGGTATACACTGTGCAGTTGGCTATGGAATTCAGGCAGCAGTTTCATAAAGATGTATTTATCGACCTGCTCGGTTACCGCAAATTCGGACACAACGAAAGTGACGAGCCCCGGTTTACCCAGCCTGTCCTTTACAAAATAATTGAAACACATCCCGATCCCCTTGATATCTATTGCACCAGGCTCGAAGAGGAAGGCATAGCAGCTGCCTTTGATGTTGACAGGATTAAAAGCGAAATAAATACCTCCCTTGAGGTTTCGTTCCAGTCGTCGAAAACTATTAAAAATGCCGACATCGCTCCCTTTCTTGGAGAACTTTGGACCGGGATACGAAGGGCTGTACCTGAAGATTTCAATTCTTCACCTGTAACGGCAATCCCCGAAGTCTTTCTCAGGGAGATTGGGAACAAGCTTACCATGCTTCCCGAAGGCGTACCGTTTTTCCGCAAAATAATCAAGTTGCAGGACGATCGTAAGACCATGCTCCAGGGTGAAGGCCACCTCGACTGGGCAATGGGTGAATTGCTGGCATACGGCAGCCTGCTCAGAGAAGGGTACCCGATCAGGATGACAGGCCAGGACTGCCAGCGCGGGACATTCTCACACAGGCATGCCGTGCTCACCATCGAGGACTCAGAAGAAAAATTCATCCCTCTCGATCATATCAGCGATAAACAGGCGAATTTCAGGATTTATAATTCCCTGCTGTCGGAATACGGGGTACTTGGGTTCGAATATGGCTACGCTTTTGCGACACCAGGAGGGCTTACCATCTGGGAAGCACAGTTCGGGGATTTCAACAATGGCACCCAGGTCATCATCGATCAATACCTCAGCAGCGCCGAGGACAAATGGAAGGTCATGAATGCCCTGGTACTTTTCCTGCCTCATGGGTATGAAGGACAGGGGCCTGAACATTCAAGCGCCAGGCTGGAGCGTTTCCTTACACTTTCGGGACATTACAACTGGCAGATCGCCAACTGCACCACCCCTGCAAACTTCTTCCATCTACTGAGACGGCAGCTGAGACGTGAATTCAGGAAGCCCCTGGTGGTGTTTACACCAAAAAGCCTGCTCAGGCATCCGCTTTGTGTTTCAAAGATCAGTGATTTCACAAACGGCGGCTTCAATGAAGTTATAGATGACAGCCTGCCAAACAAGGACGAAATCACGAAACTGGTCTTCTGCTCGGGTAAGGTATACTATGACATCCTTGAAAAAAGGAAGCAGCTCGGCATCAATAATGTTGCCCTCGTCAGAGTTGAACAGCTTTATCCATTCCCCCTCAAAAAACTGGAAGAAATTATTGCATCGTATCCCAGGGCCACCCATTTTGAATGGGCCCAGGAAGAACCAGCTAATATGGGAGCCCTGAATTATTTTTTGGATAGCTTTCCGAATCTGAAATTTACCTTCGTGGCAAGACCTCCCAGCGGAAGTCCGGCCACAGGATCCTCACAACTACATAAAGTTCAGCAGAATCTGCTGGCCGAAAAAGCCCTTGGCAAATGCACCTGTGAATTCTCTAACGGAACCTGCAGGCTTCACTGTGCCGGGAATTGAACCTGATTTGTTTTGAATCAGCATCATTATGTATTATCTTAGCACTTCTAAAACCAGAAAACCATGAGAAAAATTTATCTTTTTATGCTTGTCTTCCTGCTTCCGGCAGTGATGAGCTTCGCACAGTATGCCAAGGCCGATATGTCGGCTATGGACAAAATGTATAATCCATCCAGCGGATCAAAATCCCTGAATTTTTCGATAAAAAGCATGGGTTTTGTAAATACGCCTACCGCCGACCTTAAATGGAGAGCCATTGTGAGCCCTGTACCTATATACCATTCCAGCGAACAAAATGAAGTAGTCGAAAAACTGAAAGTTGAACGCATGGAACAAAAAATGGCTTCCCTCAACCTTAAATCAAACCAAAGCGCTTTCTCCCCTTCGGGAGCTGTTCCCCAGATTGGGGCCAACTTCGTGGGGAATCATTGCAACGGCAGTTCACCACTCGACAATTCCATTGCGGTTTCCAATGGCGGAATAATTTTAAGTGTAACAAATACAATTATTTTTTACACCAACAGCCAGGGACAAAACTTGTACTACAATGACCTGATCAGCTTTATCAACGACCCCGCAATTCAGGGTGTTTGCGACCCTGTTGCAGTTTATGACGGGGGTGCCGACCGCTTCGTTTTCTTTTGCCAGGTATCCCCTCTGAACTCTGCAACTTCAAAACTCCTGATTTTCTTCTCGAAAACGAATAATCCAATTGACGGTTGGTATTATTACAAACTGAGCGGGAATCCGCTGAACGATGCAAGCGCATTCGATTACCCGAAAATTGCATATTCCAACAATGAACTGTATATCACAGGGAACCTGTTTTTTGACGCAACGGGTAAATTCAACCAGGCTGTGATCTACCAGATCACTAAGGGACCGGCGTACAGCGGACAAAACATCAATTTCACCGTATGGTACAACATCGATGGCAACCCATTCACAATTTGCCCGGTATCCTATGGACAAGCAGGTAGTTATGGCCCTGGATGTTACCTTGTTGCAAGCTCATCTTCCGATGATAATACTGTTAAATTGTATAATCTCACCGATGACCTTTCAAGCGGGAACGTACAGCTGAAATACTACTCTATCAATACCACTCCCTATACGGTTGCCCCCAATGCATTGCAGATGGGAACTGCCACAAAACTAAACACTAACGATGCACGTACACTGAGTGGTTTTTACCTGAATAAAATGATACATTTCGTCTTTAATTCAATGTACGTCAACAACTACTGTGGTATCAACTATAACCGTCTTGACCTGAACAGTGGGGTTAACACCTCTTTCCTTGCCGGGATTGACGGGACCGACTGTACTTTCCCGGCCGTTGCGTCTACCGGACTTAATGCTTCCGACAAGGCTGTTCTCATTGGCTTTCAGGAGTCAAATACCACTTCCTATCCTTCGATATGGGTTGTGAACTGCGATAATAGCGGAGTATGGTCTGCTCCGGCTCTGGTTAAATCAGGTGAGGGTTTTGTTTATTATACAGGTGATCCCGAGCGCTGGGGTGATTATTCGGGGATGTACCGCAAATATAATTCATCCGTACCCACTGTCTGGATGAGCGGAGCCTTTGGCGGGGCCGATAATAAATGGGATTCCTGGATTGCTGAAGTGATTGACCATTCCAACAGTATTGAGCCCGCCAAAGATGATAAACCCTCTGTGACTGTATATCCGAACCCTGTGGTCGATATCTTTTCACTCGAGTTTTCGCTTTCAGAGGCTGCTCCCCTTACTGTTAATGTTATCGACATGAATGGCAGTGTGGTAAAGAACCTTTATGATGGCAAAGGCTACCAGGGTAAGAATGTACTGACTTTTAACAAGGCAAATCTTAAAACAGGAGTCTATTTCATCGTCCTGAAATCCAATGATTCAGTTTTAAAAAATGAGAAGATCATCATTAATTAAAATCCTCGTACTGGTCCCCTTCCTGCTTTTCTGTACTACTAAAAATGCCCAGCATTCAGGTACTGCAGCGAAGCAGGGAGAGATCCGGTCCGATACAGCAAACAAATCTGCCCCGAAAGATTATAATCAGCGGATCATACACAATTCAGATAACCAGCAGACCGTTGATTCATTAAAGAATTCCAGAGGGAAGGATAAGAAATAATATGGCAATTGAGATCAAAGTACCCAGTCCGGGTGAATCAATAACTCAGGTTCAGCTTGCCAAATGGCTTGTTGCCGACGGAGAGCAGGTTGAGAAAGACCAGGAAATAGTTGAAATAGACTCCGACAAAGCTTCATTTCCTGTAGCCAGTCCCGAAAACGGGGTAATAACACTTAAAGCCGCAGAAGGTGATGATGTCGATGTAGGAGCCGTTATTGCACTTATTGAACCAGGGGAAGGTACCGGGAAACAAACTAAGAAACCTGATGCTGCTTCAGTTTCAAAGGCTCCATCACAGTCGGCCAAACCTGAGCCGTGGAAACAGGCTGACCCGGAAGAGTTGAATAAACTTCATGCTTCTCCCCTGGCGAAAAAAATCATTGAAGACAAAGGTGTTCAGGTTCCCGATATCACCAGGGCCTTTCCCGGGAAGAAAATTACCCGGAACGATGTGGAAGAATTCATCAAGGGCAGGAAACCCGATGCTCCCCCATCCGCATTCAGTGGTTATAGAAAAGAAGAAAGGAAGAAGCTCAGCACACTAAGGCTGAAACTGGCTGAAAGGTTGGTTGCAGTAAAGAACCAGACGGCCATGCTGACGACATTCAACGAGATCAACATGACCGCTGCCCTAAAGCTGAAAGACAGGTACAGCGAGGTGTTCAAGGAAAAGTACGGCGTTGGCATAGGACTGATGTCTCTGTTTGCAAAAGCCGTAACCATTGCCCTCCAGGATTTTCCCCAGGTCAACAGTATGATAGACGGAGATGAGCTCATCAGTCCGAAATATGTCGATATCGGTATCGCGGTCAGCGCACCTAAAGGCCTTGTTGTTCCAGTTATCAGGAATGCCGAATCGAAAAGCCTGGCTGAGCTTGAGATTAAAGTCAAGGAATATGCTGTTAAAGCCAGGGAGGGCAAGCTGACCATTGATGAAATGAAAGGAGGAACCTTTACGATCACCAACGGAGGTGTGTTTGGCTCCCTGCTTTCGACACCAATACTGAACCCTCCTCAAAGTGCGATACTTGGAATGCATAAGATCATGGACCGGCCTATCGCTGTTGAACGACAGGTTGTGGTTGCTTCCATGATGTATGTTGCCCTCTCTTACGACCACAGGGTCATTGACGGACGTGAATCAGTCGGATTTCTTGTCAAGGTCAAGGAACTTGTTGAAGATCCGCTTAAAATGCTGACAATGGGTGAAGATCCGTTGACCCTTCTGCTCGACCTGTAATATTATAATCATGCGAAAAGTTGTTGATTTCCTTGTACTGGGTTCGGGGATTGCCGGGTTATCATTTGCCCTGAAAGTGGCGAAACATGGCAAGGTATGCATCATTACCAAGAGTAAGATGGATGATACGGCCACCAGCTGGGCCCAGGGAGGTATCGCTGCCGTAACCTACACCCCAGACAGTTTTGAGAAACATATCCAGGACACGATTATTGCCGGTGACGGATTATGCAACGAGAAGATAGTGAGGCTCACCATTACAGAGTCGACCGACCGTATCAGGGAACTGATCAAGTGGGGGGCCAAATTCGATAAAACGAAATCGGGAAGATATGACCTGGCCAAGGAAGGCGGGCATTCTGAATACAGGGTGCTTCACCACAAAGATAAAACCGGGAGGGAGATCGAAGATACCCTGCTCGACCAGGTGAAACGGCATCCGAACATAGAAATACTTGAGGATCATTTCACCGTGGACCTTATCACCCAGCATCACCTTGGGATCGAGGTAAACAAAAAGACTCTTGACATTACCTGTTTCGGCGTATATGTTATCAATCCACGGACAAGGCTTGTCGATACTATTCTTTCCAAGATCACACTAGTGGCAACCGGTGGGGCTGGTAATGTGTATGGTAATACCACTAACCCCCTGATTTCGACAGGGGACGGAATCGCAATGGTTTACCGTGCAAAAGGCTCTATTGAGAATATGGAATTCATCCAGTTCCACCCCACTGCATTGTACCATCCCGAGGAAAAACCTTCATTCCTGATCTCTGAGGCCGTCAGAGGCTTCGGTGCGGTATTGCGGACAAGGGAAGGAAAGGAATTCATGTACAAATATGATTCGAGGCTGGCACTGGCCCCCAGGGATATAGTCGCCAGGGCTATTGACAACGAAATGAAACTCAGCGGGGATGATTATGTATACCTTGACTGCCGTCATCTGCCAAAAAACGATCTTATACATCATTTCCCTACGATCTATGCAAAATGTCTGAGTGTGGGAATCGACATTACCCGCGACATGATACCTGTTGTTCCTGCAGCGCATTACACCTGCGGCGGCATACGTACCGATGAACATGGAAGGAGTTCGATAGTGAACCTTTACGCCTCGGGGGAATGTGCTTCGACCGGTTTGCACGGGGCAAACAGGCTTGCTTCGAATTCACTCCTGGAGTCTCTTGTATTTTCACATCGTTCCAGCGCAGATGCTATCAGTAAATTCAGTTCAATCAGGATCCGCGCCGACATCCCCGACTGGAATGCCGAAGGCACTGTACTGAACGAAGAGATGGTGCTGATCACCCAAACCCTGAAGGAAGTCCAGTCAATCATGAGCAATTATGTCGGGATTGTGAGGTCGAACCTTCGCCTTCAGAGGGCACTCGACAGGCTGGAGCTCCTGTACAGGGAGACCGAGGAACTTTACGACAGGTCTATACTTACCAAAAGGATCTGCGAGGTGCGAAATCTGATAAACATCGGCTACCTGATCATAAAGGCTGCAAGGGCCAGGCACGAAAGCCGGGGTCTGCACTATTCGCTGGACTATCCAAGGGTTTCACAAG
Organism: Bacteroidota bacterium; assembly: GCA_037134895.1. Taxonomy (GTDB): domain Bacteria; phylum Bacteroidota; class Bacteroidia; order Bacteroidales; family FEN-979; genus CAIRDP01. Next base: position 18,089 of record JBAXLI010000036.1, on the reverse strand, counting down.
ACAAGTAAATCCACGTTCAATTCTTTTCTGAAATCACATTTATATGGCTTTAATCAAATCAGTAAAAGGCCTGCTCCCCTCTTTCGGGAAAAACTGCTTCCTGGCCGATAATGCAACTATAACCGGTGATGTGGTGATGGGTGACGACTGCAGTGTATGGTTTAATACTATAATCAGGGGTGATGTTCATTCGATCAGGATCGGCAATAATGTGAACGTCCAGGATGGGGCAATCATACACTGTACCTACCAGAAGTGGCCTGTAAGCATCGGCAACAATGTCTCCATTGCGCATAATGCCATAATCCACGGCTGTACCATCAATGACAATGTGCTGGTAGGTATGGGGGCCATCGTTATGGACGGGGCGGTGATCAATTCCAATTCGATTGTTGGGGCAGGGGCCCTGGTCACCGAAGGCACGGTGGTCGACTCAGGATCGGTATGGGCGGGTGTACCTGCCAGGAAAGTTAAAGATATCGACCAGGCCCTGCTTGAAGGACAGGTGAACCGCATTTCGAAAAATTATAACCGGTATGCATCCTGGTACAGCGATGACCCCTTGGACTGGAAATAAAAGAGCCGGCTCAAAAGAGCCGGCTCTTTTATTTCCCACGTGACACGTAACACGTGAAACGTGACAAGTAATTAGTTGGTGATTCCTAGTTTCTTCTTCACAAGTCCCATCACATCATCTGAAGCCTCGCTGTAAAGTACAACATCTTCGATTGCATTCAGGATGTAAGTGTATTTGTTTTCCTTCGCAACTTCCTTAACCGCAGCTTTGGCTTTGTCGATAAAAGGCTGAACAAGTTCCTGCTGTTTTGCCTGCATATCCTGTTGCGCTTTCTGGCCGAATGCATCGATACGTGCCTGCAGATCCTGGAGTTCTTTTTCTTTTGTCTGCTTGATAAGATCCGACATAGTTGCGCTTTGTGACTGGTAATCCATGTATTTGTTTTCAAACTCCGATTTCATCGCATCAAGCTGGTCGGTAAGGGTTTTCTGATACCCCTGAAGTTTAATTTTTACAGAATCAATGCCAGGCATGGTCTGGAGAAGGTTATTGAATTCAATGTGGCCGATCTTAACCGGGTTCTGTGCCTGCGTCATTGCCGACATACAGAAAACCAGTGCAACAACGGCAAAAATCTTTACTAATTTTTTCATTTTGTGCTATTAATATGGTTTATACTCTTAAGGGTTTGCAAAATTATAAAAAATTCCTGAATGTAAAACTACAGGGCTGGAGCTTATTTTTTTGGCGGCTGCTCTTTGGCGGCTCCCCCTGGGTTGCCTCCGGTTCCCTGAGTACCCTGGTCTCCGCCTTTATTTGGGGCTGACCTCGACTTGCGCCCGCTTAAACTGGCACCCAGCTTATCAAGGACTTCATCGCTGATATCATATTTCGGGTTGGCGAAAAGGATCGACAGGCTGCCTCCTTTGTCGAAGATCACTGCATAATTGTTGCTTGTGGCAATGTCCTGGATGGCATTGTAGATTTTCTCCTGCAGGGGTTTAACAAGTTCCTGGCGCTTTTTGAAGAGGTCTCCGTCTTTACCGAACCTCGTCCTTTGAAGTGTCTTGGCTTCCTTTTCGGCATCAACTATCTCCTGTTCCTTTTTCTTCTTCATATCTTCAGGGAGAAGTACTGCCTGGGCCTGGAACTCCTTGTACATCTTATCAACTTCGGCAAATTTGGTGTCGATCTCCTTCTGCCACTGTGTGCTTAACTCTTCAAGCTGGGCCTGGGCCTCGGCAAATTCAGGAACATTGTCAAGGATGTACTGGCTGTCGACATATGCGAATTTCTGTGCATGGCCAAGTGAAGCCAGCAGGAATAACGCAACCACGATTAATGCTAACTTTTTCATATGCTTAATTTTACTGTTGTTCTTTTCTATTTACCCTGTTACCCTGTTACTTTGTTACCTTGTTACTTTGTTACTTTGTTACTTTGTTACTTTGTTACTTTGTTACCCTGTTACCCTGTTAATCCAACGACGAATTGATTGAAAAATGGAACTGGCTGCCATTCGCGCCTGGTGCATTGGGTATTGGATCTAGTCCATAACCCCAATCTAACCCCAGAAGACCGAACATCGGCAGAAATACCCTGATCCCCACTCCCACCGAACGGTAGACATTGAATGGGTTGAAATTTTTCCATATATACCAATCGTTACCAGCCTCAAGGAAGGTCAGCGCATAGATTGTAGCTGATGGATTGAGTGATATGGGGTAACGCAATTCCAGTGTATATTTGGTATAAACCGTGCCCCCAAGCAGAATGTTCGGGTAACCAGGGGTAAGGGAGCTGTTCACATATCCTCTCATCCCGATAAGCTCTCTTCCATCCATATTGTTATACCCGGTCAATCCATCCCCTCCAAGGTAGAAACGCTGGAAAGGTGTAATTCCAAGTTCAGGATTATAGTCTCCAAGCACCCCGAACTGTACCCTGGGTGTAAGCACAAGTTTCTGTATCAGGTTGATATACCAGGCTCCTTTGAACTTGAACTTCCAGAATTCCACCCACTTATATTTCTCATTTACAGTCATTGTGTTGTAATCAACATTCCCCCTGAACAATGAATACGGGGGCGTTACTTCACCTGTCACCGACCATTCTGACCCGCTCCTCGGGAAGATCGGAGCATCAACGCAGTTCCTCGAAAGCACAACAGAATAAGAGAGTGCATTATAAGTCCCGTTGCCCCCTCCGAATGAAAAGATCGAAGAGTAGTTCTGAGTTGTATATTTGTTATAGTTCACACTCATGTAAAGCGTAAAATAATTATCCGGCCATTTAAGCTGCTGTCCGAGGCCAACCGAGACCCCGTCAATCTTAAAGTACCCGAACAAGGGATCGTCACTGGCCAGTCCGTTGGTATACCTTGAATGCACATACGACAAACTCAGGGCAAGTGGTTTTTTACCACCAACCCAGGGTTCGGTGAAAGAGAAAGAATAACTGTAATAACCTTTGCCGTAAGTCTGGAACCTCACACCCAGCTTCTGTCCGTCACCTGCAGGGATCGGCCTCCATGCCTTGAAATTCGTTATGTTCCTTAACGAAAAATTGTTGAACGACAACCCCAGTGTGCCGATGATCCTGCCGTATCCCCAGCCTCCTGAGAGCTCTACCTGGTCGGCGGATGTCTCCTCGACCCCGTATTCTATTTCTACCTGACCCAGCTCGGGCTTCGGATTGACGTTGGGAGTCAGTTTTTCAGCATCGAAATATTTCAGCTGAGCGAGCTGCCTCTGTGACCTGATGAGGTTGTCGCGGCTGAAAAGCTGCCCCGGCCTGGTCTGGACCTCGCGCAACGCGACATGGTCATTGGTCTTGGTATTTCCTTTAACGCTGACTTTGCTGATTGTAGCCTGCGGACCTTCATGCATCCTGATCTCAAGGTCGATCGAATCATTTTCAACCCTTACTTCCACCGGTACCACGTCAAAGAATAGGTAACCATCGTCCATATACAGGGAACGGATATCAGACCCATTTGGATTATATGACAAAGCCATTTCAAGAGCCTCCTGGTCATACACATCTCCCTTTTTAAGTTTCAGGAAATGGTTCAGGACGTCAGAGGTATACTTGGTATTGCCAACCCAGCCTATATTCCTGATATAGTATTTCGGGCCTTCCTCTACCCATATATCCACATTGATCGTACTTTCATCGTAATGCGAAATAGAATCCTTGATGATCCTCGCATCCCTGTATCCCATGGCGTTATATTTTTTAATGAGGTTTTGCTTGTCTTCCTCATAATCTTCAGGGATGAACTTTGAAGATTTGAAAATCCTTAACCTCACATTTTCAACCCCCTGCTTTTCAACGTCATTGGCAATTTCAGTCCATTGAAGAGTGGCTGCATGCGTACCTGCGTCAACCACCATCCCGCTAACATTGTTCATAGGGTTGAAAACGCTCTTCTCTTTAGTCTTCTTCATGGCCGACATGGCGATCTCCCTGGTAAGCTGCGCGTTGCCATGTATGTTGATGTCGTAGATCTTCACCCTGTCCTGCTTGTCGATATTAATGAACAGGATCACATCGTTTACCGCCGAGGTGTCTTTTTTCTGCTGAACATTTATCTGGACATTAAGAAATCCCTTATCGGTATAATATTTGCGGATGATGTTCTTGGTTTTCAGGATCATATTGTCGGTAACATACTCCCCTTTCACCAGTCTGATCTTTTCACGGATTTCGTCGGCGTCCGATTTTTTGATGCCGTTGAACTGGAACTTAGAAAGCCGAGGCCTTTCCTTAAGCATTATATCAAGGAAGACCTGGTTGTCAACAATTTTGGTGACGGATATCTGTATATCTTCGAACAGGCCCTGTTCCCATAATTTCCTCACTGCAGAGGTTATTTTGTCGCTGGGGACTTTAATTTTTTCACCCACGGTCAGGCCCGAGAGCATAATTAGTACGTTGGCATCAAGGAAGCGGACTCCGCTTACGGTGACACCCCCGAGAGTATATTCTTTCGGGTTGGTGTAGTCCACTCCGGTCTGCTGGCCGATAGTGATCTGGGCCCTGGAAACTGGCACGAGAAGTACAAGAAGCAGGAAGATTATTAGAAAACGTTTATTCATCCTATCGACTATGCATTTTTTGTTCAAGTTTATTGATCTGTTCACTGGTCAGTCCGAACCTTCTTTCCCTCAGCTGATAATCAATGATCGCAGCATAAAAATCCTCCTTCGAGAAGTCGGGCCAGAGCACGGGTGTGAAATATAGTTCTGTGTAGGCTATCTGCCATAACAGGAAATTACTGATCCTGTATTCCCCGCTGGTACGAATAAGCAGTTCCGGATCGGGGATTTGATGCGTTGTGAGATATGTATTGAAAAGATTACTGTCAATGTTAGCGGGATCAAGCCTGCCATCCTTCACTTCCCTGCTGATGGCTTTAACAGCTTCGATGATTTCCCATCTTGAACTGTAACTCAGGGCAAGCACAAGGGTGAGCCCTGAATTCCCGGATGTTATTTTTATTGATTTCGCGAGTTCTTTTCTGCTTCCGGCGGGCAGGCTGCCTATATCGCCAATCGCTTCGAGCCTGATATTGTTCTTCATCAGGGTGTTCATTTCCTTGTGCAACGACTTCACCAGGATGCGCATCAGGGCATCGATCTCGTATTTGGGACGGTTCCAGTTCTCTGTCGAGAAGGCATACAAAGTAAGATAGCCAATCCCAAGCTCAGCCGCAGCTTCAACGGTATTCCGCACAGAATCGACACCCCGTTCATGGCCCAGGGTGCGCACAAAGCCCTGCTTCCTCGCCCATCGGCCATTCCCGTCCATAATGATAGCAACATGAACCGGCAGTTTACTGCAATCTATTCTGTCTTTTAACTTCTTGTCGGTCATGTATCCATTAATGTTCGAGGTCCCTGCACCGCTTTTTCGATAACAGGTTGAATTTATATGTCAGGGTGACTCCGCTGAAGGAATACCAGTCATTACTTTTCGAGTTCCCCCTCTGCATCCCGGGAGTATAACTCCGGGTAGGATCCGAAAGGATCTGTGCAGGATCGTCTTTATTGATTAAAGGCCCGTCGAGGTAATACGTTTTGCTGACATCATCCAGGTAATCGGTAAAAGTTTTGTGCATCTCCCAAAAAATAGCCATGCCAAGCCTGCGGGCAAGGCTGATCTTCACGCCAAGTCCGAATGGAATCCCGAAAGAATATTTCTTATAGGGCTGCCTTCCTTCGTAACCTACATTCTGACCTTCTGTTCCAAGGCTTTGTAATGAAACACCGCCCTGTTCAGGGTTAAACAGGAAAAACGAAAAACCTGCGTAAATATAAGGACTTATCCAGTTCTTATGGCTTCCGATATAAAAATCTAAGAAGTTAAATTCAACTACAGCCGAAATATCGGTAACCTGGCTCTGAAAAGAGAGGTCCCTTTCAGGCAGGTATTTCGACTGGGCGGAATTTCCTTTTACCTTGCCCTGGGAAGCGCTTATTTTAACAGCCCAGCGGTCATCTATGGCGTACCTGGCAAGAACCCCGTATGCAATGTTGTAATTCTGAAAATGTTTCCCCGGGTTCAGGTCTCCAAGATAATAACATCCGCCCCCAAATACTCCCACCTCAAGGCTCTGGGCAGAAGATACAGAAGAACAAAAACAAGTAATACAAACAAATATTGCAGAAGTCCAGCTTTTTGAGAAAAGCGAACTCAGGCTATCGTCTTGTATTCCCCTGTGCATAATGTACCTTGAATTATAATCTATCTAAACGTGATTTTCCTGATTTTATTGGATAGACATCAGTGAACAACAACATCTAATTTCTGGCATCAAGCCCCCAGTGCAATTTTTCCCTGAGTGTATTGAAAAAAGAGGCATCACGAAGCCTCAAAATCTGTATTTTGAATTCCGCTTTGCGAATAATGAGTTCCATGGGATTTTCAACTTTTAAAACCCTTGAATCAACGCTCACAAAAAAGCTTGTCCCCCGGCCCTCAACCAGTATCCGTATTTCGACATCATCCCTGAGCACAACAGGTCTCACTGTCAGGTTATGTGTGGCGATAGGCGTAATGACCAAAGAACCCGCATCGGGTGTGATGATCGGGCCGGTGCAGCTCAGGGAATATGCAGTCGAACCTGTCGGAGTTGAAACGATAAGGCCATCCGCATGATACGAATTAAGAAAATCACCGTTTACCCAGGCCTGGATCGAAAGCATCGACATGGGTTTTGCCTTCGAAACCGTGATCTCGTTAAGGGCATGGTTTGAGGGAAGAAACAAGCCCTGTGGTGTTTCGAGCTTTAGAAGCGTGCGCTCGTCAAGCTTGTAGTCAAGGGCAAGGATCGCATCAAGGGCAGGCATGATCTGCTGTTTGGAAATGCTTGAAAGAAATCCAAGCCTTCCCATGTTGATACCGGCAAGAACTATACCTGCATCACCTACCAGTGATACAGCGTGGAGCATTGTTCCATCTCCGCCAATAGAAAATAAAATATCGGCCCGGCCTTTGATCTCTTCGATTTTGGTAAAAAGCACAGGGTTTTCATTGAATCTGAGTTTCCCGGAAACCGTCCTGAAAAACGGTTCATAAAAAAACATCGGCCCGCCAGAGGGTCCCAGCTTATCAATAAGTATTTGAAGAAGCGGCAGATACGGCTCTGTCAGGTGTTTTCCGTAAACGGCAAATTTCATCAGGGAGGCTGAATTTGAAATAATTTGCAAAGATACAGGAAAAAGGGATGCAAAAACCTTAAATGGGGGCAATGAAGTTGATGAAAATTCCGGGTTTGCCCATAAGGTTCATCGAACCTTCGAGCCTGATCACCACATCATAATACGTCGTGAAATCAAAACCCAGTCCGTACCCCAGCATCAGTGAGTTCTGCAGGGAATTGAACGGAACATACACATTGGCAAGGCCGTATACCTTTTGCTGATAAGCGTATACATAACCCATGTCAACGAAAAGGTTCATATACAAAGCAAGGGGAATGGTGTTGAACTTGGTAGTCCTGATAAAATTGATCTTTTCGACCCTCTGGGGTAGTAAGGCAAATTTGACATTGCTTTTAACCATGGCATAATGCTGTCCATCAACAACATAGTACTCATACCCTCGTACATAGTCCTTGTTGTAGCCAAGCCCTTTCTGAAGGTAATAGGGTTGCTGGGACTCAAGGCTCAGCTTGCCAAGCAGCGAAAACGCGGTATACCAGCGTTCACTGAGACGGAAATACCTGCGGAAAAGTGACTTGATGTAGGTGTTATGAGTGAATGAATAAGGCATGCAGTGGTTGAATTCAACATCAAAATACCATCCTCTGAGCGGGTAGAACTGTACATCCCGGTGGTCGTTCTTATACTGGTACCAGAACCCTGCAAAATCCTGGTTGTTGTCGTAAGTGAGTGAATAGCCTGGCGTATGCAGCAGGGTATCCTCAAAATAGTAATGGCTGTATGAAAGCCTGAAAGTGTGGATCACATAGATGTTCGGTCTGAGAAGGAGTTCCCCCGAGGCAAACGTCAGCTGTTTTGGGTAAGATCCTTCCGAGATATAATAGAAGGGTTTATTATCCTGGGTGTTCATGGCCACCTGCCGGTTCAGGTCGACTTCGGCCCCGAAACCAACACCCAGGGTTTGTCTTTTGTTGATATACGGGATCTTATATAAAAATCCAAACCTCTGGTTAAACCCGAAATGAGCAATAAGCTTAAGCGTTTCATTTCTTCCTCTCACATTGAAAAACGTAAGGTCAACACCATAGGTAAGCTTGCTCCAGTCAAAAGTCTGCAGCCATGCATTGATATTCTGGTCGCTGAGCTGAAAATAAGGGATGGGCCAGATGTACCATCTCTCGATGACCTTTACACTCAGGTCCAGCCTGCCTGTACCTGCATTCACGGTAGTGTCGAGGGTCACGAAATTAAACAGTCGTGTATTGAACACATTTTCCTGCGCATGCTTCAAAAGCTGCGGCAGCATTGCAAGTTTAAGGGTGTCGCCTTCATTGAATTTCAATTCACGGCGGATGATATTCGGGTGTGTGTGGCGGTTCCCTGTAATGCTGATCTGCCCCATGATGACAAAAGGGTCCTGTCCCCATACCTGAAGGCAAAAAACAATGAACAGCAGGGAAAGAGCCTGTTTCAGCAAGCGGTCGAAAGCTGCCGCCCTCGTACCCATAAATCAGATATTTAGGTAATTCATCAGGGAGTCATAGCGGTCCTGTAAACCATCGGTAAACGGATCATCTTTTGACCAGCTGGCCTTTACGATGTAGTTATAACGGTAAAAAGTCTGAAGCACCGGGCCTATCTCAGTACGGTTCAGTTTGATTGTTACATCGAGTTTCGTCGAATCAGGATGGGAAGTGATATACAGGCTGAGGATCTTTGCATCGTTTGATTCAACAATGCCGGCTATCTCGGTAAGCAGGTAATCTTTCTGATTTATTTCAAGTACTATGATACCACCCGGATGTTTAACAGAGGTCATCCCCGAAAGCCTCTGAACCAGGTCTGAAAGTGTAATCACGCCCAGGTACTGGCTTTTCGAGTTCAGAACAGGCAAAAGAGTGAGCTTGTGTTCATCAAACATCAGCAAGGCATCATAGATATGCTGATTTTCATAAACATATGGTTTTTTCAGGGAAAATTTGCTATCCCATACAGCCTGCTCAAACTCACCCCGGTTATAAATATCAGAATCGGAAATGAGCCCCAGGAACTCCAGTTCCTGCACGACAGGGAGATGAGAAACCCTTAACTCATCCATCAGCCCCAGTGCATCCGAACCGATATCTCCGGGCCTGAGGGCAATCACGATTTCACTTATAAGATCTTTAGCGGTCATTGAGGATGCTAAGGTAACTATTATATCTCATTTGGCTTACTTCCCCGCTGTCGAGGGCATCTTTAACGGCGCAATTGGGTTCATGCGTATGGGTGCAGTTTTTATACTGGCATCGGGGCAGGAGTTTTTCCATTTCCGGAAAGCAACGGTGTATCTCAGATCGTTCAAAATCAATGAGCCCGAACTCCCTTATGCCGGGGGTGTCAACGATATAGCCTCCTCCGTCTATTGCGTGCATCTCGGCAAAAGTTGTGGTATGCATACCCTTCAGATGCACGCCTGAAATAACCCCGGTTTTGATATTCAGTCCGGGCTGTAAAGCATTGATCAGAGCTGACTTTCCTGCACCTGAATGCCCTGTGAAAAGACTTACCTTGCCTTCTAAGGCAGACTTCAGACTTTCAAGGTTTGTCCCCAGTAGGGCTGAGACCTCAAAGCATCTGTATCCGGCTTTTTCATAAACAGACCTGAGTTCCGAAAGAAGGGTTTTCAACTCATCATTGTAAAGATCCGTCTTATTGAAAACCAGGCTCGCCGGGATAAAATAACCCGTGGCTGTTACGAGAAAACGATCGATGAAGCCTGTTGAAGTCCTTGGTTCTGCAAGGGTCACAATACAATAGGCATGATCGAGGTTGGCTGCAATGATATGGGAAACCTTTGAGAGCTTGGTTGCTTTGCGGATGATATAATTATCCCGGGGCAGGATCTCCCTGATGAGCCCCGTTCCCTCCCGTCTCTCTGTTTCAATCAGAACCCGGTCTCCTATCGCCAGGGGATTGGTATGCTTGATATCCCTGATCCGGAACTGTCCTTTAAGATTGCAGTCGATCATGGTCCCGTCTTCAAGACGGACCTTGATCAGATTACCGGTTGATTTTATTACCAGGCCTTTCAACGATCAGGATTGTAAATTGCTGATTATTATTTTTCTTGCGAAATTAGAAAAAATCGCTACTTTTGAACGAATTAAAACGCTCAAGATATGAGACCTATTGCTTATTTTACTCTGGCTTTTGCTCCGGTAGTGGCAATTGCTTTGTATTTGTACCTTGGGCGGAAGTACGGAAAAGCTTTTCAGAAACTGTTGATACAGAGCTTCCTGGCAGGGGTCCTGGGGGTGAGCGTATTACTTGCTGCTAAGGTGCTTTCTACACTGCTCGGGCTTAACGACCTCAGGAGTATAAAGAGATTATTATTTTATTCCTTCATCACTATCGGCTTTGCTTCCGAACTTGGGAAATTCGCACTCTACCGCTTTTATATTATCCCGAAGAAAGCACTGGACAAACCGATTCATGCAATCACCATGTCGGTAATGGTGGCTATGGGATTTTGCACCCTCGCCCTTCCCGGTTTCTTTCTGAACCTGTTCCCAACCACCCCTGCATTTCCAAGCACCCTCTATCTTTTCATCTTTGTGCCTGCAAACATCATTTTTGCAGTCGTCATGGGGTTTTTCGTAGGTATGGCGAAATTCATCAAGACCTATCTCATGTTCACAATAACAGGATTGTTCGGTGCCACTTTCTTCCATGGACTTTTTATCTTCACCCTTGTGACCCAGGACTTCAAACTCCTGAGCCTGTTTGCTTTCGGTTCAACCATCATCGTATTCATCCTGGGCATTAAAGCAGCCCTTACCGAACCCGAGAATGACTGAGTGAATACAGTTTTCCGGGCTTACTCCTTACTACATTTTCCAGTTCAAGAGTCAGAAGGGCAACTGCGATCCTGTTAACCGGCAATTCGCTTTTCCTGCTGATCTCATCGATGGTCAGATCCCCCGTCGACCGCAGTATTTCAACTACTTTCTCCTCATCTTCTGAAAGAGGTATAAAAAGTTTAGGAGGTGCCTGAGGCGCAGGTTTTTCCCTGTCTTTCCATCCCATTTCATAAATAAGATCATCAGCATTTCGAATAGTCTCAGCTTTTTTGATTTTTGCAAGCAGGTTGCATCCGCCCGAAAAAGTATCGCTTACCCTACCCGGCACTACAAAAACTCCCCGTCCGTAAGACCAGGCAATATCCGCGGTAATTAAAGCCCCGCCTTCCAGGGCTGCCTCCACAACCACTATGGCATCGCATAAGCCGGCAAGGATCCGGTTCCTCATGGGAAAATTCTCCCGGTCGGGTTCGGTACGGCTGAAAAATTCAGTCGCCAGTCCGCCCTGCCCAATCATTTTTTCAGCCATTGTCTTATTGTTCATAGGATAGATGCGGTCGAGCCCATGCCCGAGCACTCCAACCGTAGACAAACCAAAATCCAGGGCTGCCCTGTGCGCCTGGCTGTCGATCCCATAAGCCAGCCCACTCACAATCAGAGGCTCTTCCCCCGTCAGCCCTGCAACAAGATCCCTGGTCACCCCCTTTCCGTAATCAGTGGCTGAGCGTGTACCAACAATACCAATGACCTTGGAGGTATTTAAGTCGGCATTGCCCTTGTAAAATATGAACACCGGTGAATCATAACAATCGGACAGCCTCCTTGGATAATCTTCATCTTCGAAAAACAGGACTTTCAGCTTATACTTCTCGATGAACCTCAACTCGTCCTCGGTGCGTTTCCAGAGTTCCTTATTCCGCGCCCACATCCCGAACAGATCTTTAAGGCTCTGGCGTGCTTCGGCACAACCCGGAAGCTCCCTGAATACATTCTCAGCGCTGCCGAAGAAAGTGATCAGGCTCTTCCCCCTGATACATCCGATACCCGGGACCATGCTCAGGGCAAGTGCATATTTTAAGTCCTTCTGGTCCATTCGCTTTTTCTTTACCTTTATCCGCCATAAGTGAAAAAGTGACAGGTTTTTTTAAAATTTATTTTTGAAGACTGCGGATAACATAGTCCTGGTTTGCCCGCTTGACTGGGGAATAGGCCATGCTACACGCTGTGTGCCTGTTATAAAAGCTTTACAGGACCAGGGATTCAGGGTTATCGTCGCCGCAGATGGCAGGCCTTACGAATTTTACCGGAACGAATACCCGGAGGTGGAACTCATTCGTTTCCCGGGAACACCGATCAGGTACTCGGTATTCAAAAAACACGATTCGTCAGAAGAATTACGAATGACGAATGACGAGTTACGAATTCATTTACGAAGGCCGTTCGGCGAAGCCGAAATGAGCACCATTAAAATTAACAATATTGCGAATAACCCCGATTTGCAATTTACCAAACACCAATCACCAATCACTAATCACCAATCCCCAACCCCCAATCCCCAACCCCTAATCCCCAACCCCGGCTTGGCCCTTACCATGCTCGCAACCCTGCCCCGTCTTTTTCACGGGTTCAGAAAGGAGCATAAATACCTGGCAAAACTTGTAGAAGAAACCGGCGCCAGTCTTGTGATTTCCGACAACCGTTACGGCTGCTGGCATCCGAAAGTAACATCAGTTTTCATTACTCACCAGCTGAATATACAGGTCCCCGGATGGATGCGCTGGGTCAGGCCAATCCTGAAGAAATTCATCCGTAAAAGCGTTTTAAGATTCAGTGAGTGCTGGATCCCCGATCTTGAAGATGAGGGAGGTCTCTCAGGACGTCTTTCTCATTGTTCGGGGCTGCCACCCAACTGTCAATTCATAGGACCGCTTACCCGTTTCACCGATCTTCAGGCTGAAACACCCTCACTCCCATGCCCTGCAGCAGAAATTTTCGTCATGCTCTCCGGACCTGAACCTCAGAGGACAATACTGGAGGAACTGATCATTGGCCAGCTAAGGGCCACCACATATGGAGCAATAATAGCCGGAGGGCGAACCGAATCGCAACTGGCCGAAGTCATTGATGGCAGGATACACGTCTTCCCTCATCTGCCGTCAGTTTTAATGAAACACTACATCATTCAGGCAAACTACGTGATTTGCCGCAGCGGCTACTCCACGCTGATGGACCTGGCCGCACTGGGGAAATCGGCTATCCTGATCCCGACACCCGGACAAACAGAGCAGGAATACCTGGCCAACAGGCTGGATAAGATGAACATCCATCATGCCGTTGCACAAAAGGACTTTCGTCTTGACGAAGCCATAAGAAATTTCAGGGGATGCAAGGCAATAATGCTCCAGAACGATCAGGTGATACTGAAGCAAAGGATTAAAAGGCTGTCGGCTCAGGAGCTTAATTTACGGGAACGCAGGAAGAGGTAGACACCAAGTGCGATAAGCGGGATACTCAGTAGTTGTCCCATATTAAGCAGCATGCCCTGTTCAAAGCCAACCTGGGGTTCTTTCAGGAATTCGATAAAGAACCTGACCCCGAAAATGCAGATCAGGAACAATCCGAAAATCAGGCCCGGGGCGGGTTTTCCGTTTTTAAGATAGTACAGCCTCCAGAGAAAGATAAAAATGATAAAATAGCAGATTGCTTCATAGATCTCGGTCGGATGCCGGGGATCAAGAGCCTCGGCCGGGTTGGAGGCTCTCATGAAATAAAACCCCCAGGGCAGGTTCGTAATATGTCCGAAGATCTCAGAATTCATCAGGTTTCCAAGTCGAATGAACATGCCTGCAAGAGCCACAGTAATCACGACCCTGTCGATAGTCCAGAGAAAAGTGAGTTTGTTCCTGACACCGAAAATGTAGATCGCAAGCATGATTCCAATGGCGGCCCCGTGACTGGCGAGTCCGCCCTCCCATACCTCAAGAATCTTGATGGGATGCGACAGGTAGTAGGCTGGTTCATAAAACAGGCAATGACCCAGCCTTGCCCCAATCACCGTTCCAAGCACCATATATGTGGTAAGGGTGTCAAGTTTATCCACCTCAATGCCTTCCTTTTTGAAAAACTTCAGCATGATGAAGTAGCCGAAAAAGAAGCCTGATGCGAAAAGCAGTCCATACCACCTTATCGCCAGGCTCCCGATGTGAAACACTTCGGGGCTTGGGTTCCAATGAATGAAGGTCAGAATGTGTATCATTTGTAAGACTTCAGCTTTGTACTAAACAGGGCATCCATCTCCGCTGCCAGCTTCTCCTGCTTGTTATCCTTAGCGATCATGGATATCCTGCGGATCATGCCCATGTTCGTGTTGATGTCACTCTGGAAATACTGCCGGTAGCTGGGATCGTACGACATATAGTAATCGATGTTCTGGGCCAGGATCTGTCCCACCCTCTTCATGATCAGGTTAGCCTGTACCGTGTCCCCTGCCCTGTAATAGACCTCGGCAAAGGGAAGCATGTACATATCGTAAGTGATCTTGGAATCGGGGAAGTTCTGCAGGTAAGAATTCAGGAGCATGACCGCTTCTTTTTTCTTTTGCATGTTTACCAGAGATTGTGCAACCCTCATGACATTTGTCTTGGGGCGTACCGAATTGTTAAGGCTTTCAGGATCAATATACACTGAGGGATCATTGAGATTTCCCCATTTGCATTTGTTCATGAGGATGTCGTAGGATGTGAGGGCGTCGATTCCTCCCATTCCCTGTATGTAGTCCGCCGAATCGGCAAGGACCGGCATGAACTTATATACAAACCCTGTCACGCTGCAGTATTTTTCGTTGTTGAACACATGGCTTACGCTGCTGGGTGAGGCGAAGTAGAGGGGGCGTTTCCAGTTGTTGGTGGCTATAAAATCGAGAAGCATGATGTCATTCTTATAGAGCTGGTTTCCGCGGATGGTCCAGTAAATGGTATCAACCATTTTATCTTTGAGATGCAGGGGAACAATCCCGTTTTTGATACAGGCTTCCTTGTCAACGGCAAGTTTCACGTTTCTCGAAGGGATGAACTTGATCTTCTCACCATTCTGAAGGGTAAGGAATGTCTGCGGATTATCGCTCTTGATAAAATCTATGACATCCTTGAGATTGACATATCCGCTCACACCTACATCATAGAAGGGAATGATATCGTTCTTCCCTGTTCCATAGTCTTTCCGTGGGAGGGTAAAAGGCAGTGGGTTCGATTCATAGATCTTCTGGTAGAGCTGGTCAATATACCATCCGCCGGAGGCGAGCATATAATTCACAACCCTTACATCGGTTCGTATTCCTTCCACTTCCTGGGCATACCAGAGTGGGAAAGTGTCGTTGTCGCCATTGGTGATCAGTACCCCTTGAGGGTCGCATGAATTCAGGTAATTCGCCGCAAAATCCCTGCAGGAATATTTTCCGCTGCGGTCGTGGTCATCCCAGTTCTCGCGGGCCATGTTGGCGGGGACGAGAAGGAAGCAAAAAGCAAATACAAGTATGATCGAAAGGTACTCCTTCTTCATGTACTTCTGTGCCAGCTGAATGAGGTAGATAACCCCCAGCCCTATCCAGATCGCAAATGCATATGTGGAGCCGCAATAGGAATAATCACGTTCGCGGGGTTCGAAAGGTTTTTGATTGAGGTAAACAACGATAGCAAGTCCGGTCATCAGGAACAGGGTACCAATGATCATAGCTCCTTTTCCCTCCTTCTTCGCCTGGAAGAAAAAGCCTATCAGGCCGAGGATCAGGGGCAGCATATAATACTTATTTGCGCCCCAGTTCTTTTTACTGTCGGGAAGGTTTAGCTGGTCGTGGCCCAGTCTCATCTTATCAATGAAGGGGATGCCTGTGATCCAGTTGCCATCTTCAACCCCACCGAAGCCCTGAACATCATTTTGCCTTCCTGAGAAATTCCAAAGGAAATACCGCAGATACATCCAGCCAACCTGGTAGGTAAAGAAATATTTCAGGTTTTCAACGAAGGTTGGTTTGTAAAGAGTCTGGGTTTTGCCATCCTCATCAGTGATGGTGATGGGAACGCCTTCACCACCCCATTTTTTATAAAAATCGAGGGTTCCCTTCCGGTCCGATTCACGGCTCCAGATCCTTGGAAAGATAGTTGTGAAGCGGGGATCGAAAACGGGGATGGTACCCTTGCGATCATCCACGATAATATATTTTTGAGTAGCCGAGTCATGGGCATATACCGGGCTGCCATCTTCATACCCCACGATTGGAGCATTATAATACTGGCCATAGAAAATAGGCCAGGTCCCGTACTGTTCGCGGTTGAGGTAGGAAACCAGGCTTACAATATCTTTAGGATCGTTTTCATTGATTGGAGTATCGGCATTGGCGCGGATAACGAGCACCAGGAAAGTTGAGTAGCCCATCAGCAGGAAAGCAAACGAAAGAATGATCGTATTGATAAGCGGACGGTTGATTTTACGGGTATAATAAAGTCCCCAGATAATAAGCCCAAAAAGAAGCAAAAAATAAAAGATGGTTCCGCTCTGGAAAGGCAGACCAAAGGAATTTACAAAAAGGATCTCGAATTTCCCTGCCAGGTTGGGGATCCAGGGAATCACGAAATACATGATAAACGCCAGGATGACCACTGATATCAGGAATGTGATAAACATTCCCTTATTCGTCACTTTATACTTTTTGAAATAAATAACGAAGGCCAGGGCAGGTATGGTCAGGATGTTCAGCAGGTGAACCCCGATTGCCAGTCCTATCATCAGGGCTATAAAAATAAGCCAGCGGGAGGCATGCTTTTCATCGGCCACTGACTCCCATTTCATGATGGCCCAGAATACAAGGGATGTGAACATTGCCGACATGGCATAGACTTCGCCCTCACCGGCAGAGAACCAGAACGAATCGGTGAATGTAAACGTCATTGCTCCGATGAAACCAGAGGCAAAGATGGTCCACATACGGCCAGAGGTCATTTCCCCGTCAGGAGCTACGATTTTTTTTGCGAACATGGTGATCACCCAGAAAAGGAAGAGGATGGTGAATGCGCTGCAGAGAGCCGACATGGCATTCATCATCATAGCGACTTTTGCCACATCGCCAAACGAAAACAGTGAAAAGATCCTTCCGATAAGCTGCATTGTCGGAGCTCCCGGCGGATGACCGATCTGGAGCTTATACGTTGTCGAAATGAACTCGCCCGGGTCCCACCAGCTGGCGGTAGGTTCAATGGTCAGCAAAAATACTACTGCAGCTATGGAAAAGGTAACCCAGCCGATGATTGTGTTCAGTCTCTTGTAGTTATTCATTGATCAGGGATTGAATAGACCGCGAAGGTACAAAAATTGCGCCAATGATAAAAAAGTACTACTTTTGCACCCGTTTTCGACGTCGAATTACATTCGAAATTCAATATTCAATATTCGATGTTCGATATTCGATATTCATCTGTCCCATGGTGTAATGGCAGCACTAGAGATTTTGGTTCTCTTGGTCTAGGTTCGAATCCTGGTGGGACAACAACCCTTTATACATTAAAAGCCTGAATGTTAGTTCATTCGGGCTTTTTCATTTTATGCATAATCAAATTTGTTCCTAATCTGTTCCTATTAGGCTATTTTGAAAGTACTTTGAAAGATTATTTCTTTGGATGATACAAAATCTTCATAAAACATTATAAAACATGATGCATCCAGATACCGCTGCAGCTTTCGGGAAGATTAAAAAGCTAATTAAAAAAATAAAAAACGTTGAAATGGCTCTTTATAATCAGCAAGTCAATGGGTATAAAGAACCTTTATCGAAAGCTGATATAGTACTGACTATCAATGCCATGTTATAAGGTAATCTCTTCTATACCCTAAATTCCTTCAAAACTTCCGTATTTGAAGTCTTAAACGTAAATAGTTTTTGTGAGAAATAACTGATGAAAACAGTTAAAATTGAAATAATAGCGTTTGATGGTGATGGATAGAGGTGGAAGCCATCTACTGTATCTATTAATTGAAAAGTTTACCACCTTCTCGTTGAAAAGTTTACCACTT
>JBAXLI010000035.1:0-42613 GCA_037134895.1 Bacteroidota bacterium | reverse complement strand
TAGTCAAATCAAGCATTTGAAAGAAAAGTTATACCTTTAATGAATTGATCAGGATTAATTGACCAAAGCTATACAACAAGGGCCGAAAAAGATGTAGTTGAGATCCCCATTCTCTCGTAGTAAAAAGCACTACTCAACTTTCGGGTGGCGGGGAAGGAGGAATTTCCTCAGGATCTGCAGTCCTCCAATAAGCATCCTGACCATCTTCCTCCTCTTCGTCATTCCATTCGTATACTTTCCGCTGGGGCCCTGTTTTGCGGTACCATACTGCAAGGATGGTTCCTGAAATAAAGCCCATGAGATGGGATTCCCAGGAAATGTGTTCTTTTGGGAAAAACTGCGGAAAAAATCCCCAAAGAAGGCTGCCGTATAAAAATGTGACAAGCAGGGTGATGATCATCAGCCTCTGCTCCCGGCGGATGATCCCGCTGAAAAACAAGAAGGCCGCCAGTCCGTAGATAATGCCGCTGGCGCCAATATGGGCTGCGTTTCCTCGGGCAAACACCCATACCCAGGCTCCTGTCATCAGCCAGATCAGGAAGAATACCTGCCAGGCCAGTGGACGGTAAAAATAGAACAGCAGGGAGCCGAGGACGAGCAAGGGTACTGTATTTGCAAACAGGTGTGAGAAACCTGCATGGAGGAGAGGTGACGTGATGATCCCGAATAATCCCTTGACCTGCATGGGATATAAGCCGTACTCGTTCATCCCCATATCCCAGGCGAAATCGGCAAGCCTGATAAGCCAGAGCAAAAGAACAAAGGCAATGGGAAAGATCATGCTTTGATAAAACCGTCTCTGTTCGGCTTTAATTGGATCGGAATAGAATTGATCAGACAAGGCTGTGCTGTTAAGAGTTTGTTAAGACTGGTTAAATTTAGTTAAATCAGGGATCTGCGTCAAATGGTATGCCAAAAATGGATAATTTTGCTGGAATACTTAAAATGCCTGTAATTTATACATGATATGATAAACAACAAGAAATTTCTCGTCCTTTCTGTTTCATTTGTGCTTTGCATGACATTTGGCATTGGCAGGGCTCATGCGCAAAACAATAAGGAACTTTATGAAAATATCAAAAAGTTCAGTGCTTTCATGCAGATGGTTGAATACGCTTATGTTGACACTGTGAATGACGCAAAGCTGGTTGAAAAGGCCATAATTGAAACCCTTCAGGAACTTGATCCGCATTCGACCTATATTTCGAAGAAGGATGTCAAACGTGCCAATGAGCCGCTGGAAGGGAATTTCGAGGGAGTGGGAATCCAATTCGAAATACTTCGCGATACCATCAATGTTGTTCATTCGATCTCAGGAGGGCCGAGTGAAAAACTAGGTATCATGGCAGGCGACAAGATCGTAAAGATCGACGGACAGCCTTCAACCGGGAAAAGTGTTACGAATCAGTATGTGCTCGATCATCTCAGGGGAAAAAAAGGATCAAAGGTTGTTGTCAGCATATCCAGGTCCGGAAAAAAAGAACTGATCGACTATTCGATCATCCGCGATAAAATCCCCATCAATAGTATTGACGCGGTATACATGATTACACCCCAGACCGGTTACATTAACCTGAACCGCTTTGCCCAGACCTCGATGCAGGAGTTTGTTGAAGCCACACTGAAGCTGCAGTCACAAGGCATGAAGAACCTCATCCTTGACCTGAGAAATAATTCGGGTGGGTATATGGGCACGGCAATCGACCTTTCAGACCAGTTCCTCGATGCTGGAAAGCTTATCGTTTATACCGAAGGGATACACAGTCCGAGAGAAGATTATACCTCAAATGACAAAGGCCTTTTCCAGAAAGGCAAGCTGGTGATAATGATGAATGAAAATTCTGCGTCGGCCAGCGAGATCGTAGCCGGTGCTGTTCAGGATTGGGACAGGGGTATCATTGTGGGGAGGCGATCGTTTGGCAAAGGACTTGTTCAGAGGCCTTTCAGTCTGCCCGACAGCTCGCAGGTAAGGCTGACCACAGCCCGTTACCATACTCCTTCGGGCCGCTGCATCCAGAAATCCTATGCCGAAGGCACCGATAAATATTATATGGATTTTGCAAAGAGGGTCAAAAGGGGAGAACTCATTCATCCCGACAGCATCAAGTTCCCCGATTCCCTGAAATTCTTCACAGGTAAGAAAAGGATTGTTTACGGCGGTGGAGGCATCATGCCTGATGTCTTCATCCCCTGGGACTCAACTATTATCTCAGATTATTATCTTGACCTGCGCCGGAAAAATGCGATCAACCTTTATGTGGGAGAATATGTCGATAAAAACCGCCAGAAATTGCAGTCGGCCTATCCTGATTTTAAAACTTTCGACAAGGAGTTGATCTTAGATGAGGCATATATGAAGCCTTTCTTTGAAAAAGCTGAATCCCTCGGTATTAAGTTTGACGAAAAGGGATACAAGGCATCTGAAAAGCTCATCAAATCACAGATCAAAGGACTTATCGCCGAGAAATTATGGGATCTCAGCTCGTTTTACCAGGTGGCGAACCAGGTCGACGAGGAGGTTCAGAAAGCGGTTGAGGTAGTTGAAAATGATGCAATGTTTGACAAGCTAAAGATCGATCGCTGATTTGGATCTTCAGGAATCATTACCATTCATACATGTAGCTTTACCGGTTCTGAACGAACCACAATTCCTGCGTCGTGCTGTTGAATGCATCTCCAGCCAGACTTACAGGAGATTCAGGGTTTTGATCTGTGTGAACCAGCCTGAGTCTTGGTGGAAGGATCCTGCTAAATCGGAGATATGTCTGACCAATGAAATGACCCTGGATTGGTTGAAAACACTTGATCCAAGCCGGTTTTATGTAATTGACCGGGCCTCGAGGGGCAGGGGATGGTCTGTGAAGAATTCCGGGATAGGATGGGCACGAAAAGTGATCATGGATATGATCTGTGAAGATGCCCTTCCAGGGGACCTCATTTTAAGCCTGGATGCTGACACCGCATTCAATGAAAATTATTTTCTTTCGGTAGCCCTGAATTTCTTTAATAACCCCGATGCAGTAGCTCTTTCAGCTCCCTATTTTCACATGATCTCTCTGGACGAGCGCGCTTACAGGGCCATCCTCAGGTATGAAATATATATGAGGCATTACCAGCTGAACCTATGGAGGATCGGCAGTCCGTATACCTTCACTGCCCTCGGATCAGCAATTGCCTGCCCGGTATGGGCATACAAGGCAATAGGAGGGATGACTCCTAAAACCAGCGGTGAAGATTTCTATTTTCTTCAGAAATTAAGGAAATACGGGCGGATATTATTCTGGAATGACGAAAAGGTGTTTCCTGAAGCAAGGTTCAGCGACCGTGTATTCTTTGGGACAGGACCTGCCATGATCAAAGGCGATGCGGGCGACTGGAGCAGTTACCCGATTTATGCTTCCGAATTATTCAATGAGATTTGGGAAACATATGAGTTATTTCCTTCCTTTTTCAGGGAAACCTCGTACACCCCTGTTGTGAGGTTCCTTTCGGAATCACTGAGGGAGAAGGATCCATTTCAGCCACTCAGGAAGAATTTTAAAACTGAGGATAATTTCATGAGGGCCTGTCATGAG
This sequence comes from Bacteroidota bacterium, assembly GCA_037134895.1. GTDB lineage: Bacteria > Bacteroidota > Bacteroidia > Bacteroidales > FEN-979 > CAIRDP01. The sequence continues at coordinate 39,038 of JBAXLI010000035.1, read as the reverse complement.
AAATTTGATGGGCTTCGCTTGCTTCAATACCTGAAATCAAACCAGGACAAATATCCGGGAACGGATGAGGAGCATTTACTGAAATTCCTGAATGATAATTACGATCCCATGCAATTGCGGGGGCTCGACATAGATTTCAGCGCTCTCTCGTTTGAAAATTCAAATCTTGCCGACCTCGAAAAAATAAGGCTGCTTCTGTTTGAGAAAGAAGAGGAATCACGGTTTATTTCAGCACTGTATTAACCAATTCTGCAGCATCCTCAAGGGTGATGGCCGAATGGACCTTAAGCCCGCTTTCATCGATGATCTTCTTGCCTTCGATTGCGTTGGTTCCCTGCAATCTTACTATGATCGGCACCTTGATGTCACTTATGTTTTTGTAAGCATCGACGATTCCCTGGGCTACCCTGTCACAGCGTACGATACCCCCGAAAATATTGACCAGTATTGCTTTTACAGCAGGATCTTTTAAAATAATCCTGAAGCCTTCCTCCACTCTCTTGGCGTTTGCGCTTCCACCCACATCGAGGAAGTTTGCCGGATCCCCTCCTGAAAGTTTGATGATATCCATGGTTGCCATCGCCAGACCGGCCCCGTTCACCATACATCCTACATTCCCGTTCAGCTTCACATAATTGAGGTCGTGACGGGAAGCTTCAACCTCGATAGGATCTTCTTCATCATAGTCACGCATCGCAGCAATATCTGGATGGCGGAAGAGGGCGTTATTGTCAATCACCACCTTTGCATCGGCGGCAAGAATTTTATCGTCGGAGGTCTTGAACAGCGGATTTATCTCAATGAGTGATGCATCTGATTTTACATATGCCTGGTAAATGGCATTGAGGAATTTGATGATGTTCTTATATGCATCTCCCTTCAGGTTAAGGTTGAATGCTACTTTCCTGGCCTGGTATTGCTGCAGCCCGAGCTTTGGGTTTATCTCTTCTGTAAAGATCTGGTCAGGTGTTTCCTCTGCAACTTTTTCTATATCCATTCCTCCCCTGGGTGAGTACATGATGATGATATGACCGGTTTTCCGGTTCAGCAAAAGGCTAAGATAGATCTCCGATGGTTCTGTGGGGCCTGGATAGAAAATGTTCTGTTCGACATAGATTTTCCTGACAAGTTTGCCTGCCGCACTGGTTTGAGGTGTGACAAGGTTCATCCCGATGATCTTGTCGGCATACTGCCTTACCTCGTCCAGGGTTTTTGCAATCTTGACACCACCGCCCTTACCCCTTCCACCGGCATGAACCTGGGCTTTAATGACCCATTTGTCGGTGCCGGTCGAAGACTGAAGCATCTCCGCTACCTTGAAAGCTTCATCAGGGGTGTTCGCCAATCCGCCTTCAGGAACAGGCACTCCATATTGCTTTAAAATGATTTTACTCTGATATTCATGCAGGTTCATAGAACAGTTTGTGATTTTGGTTTATCGTAATTAATTTAAAATCAGCAAGAAAATGCAAGGATATTGTTGGTGTTCTGCTTCCGGCAACCGGTTACCAAAAGTAACCCTTTGAATCGGAATTACAAAATATTTCGAACCCCGTATTTTTTTAACTTTGCGCTTTATTATTTTATGATCATTGCCAGGGATATACATAAGTCGTATGGGGAACTGAAAGTCCTCAAAGGCATCAGCCTGCAGATACGCGAGGCCGAGATCGTTTCAATTGTCGGAGCTTCAGGAGCCGGGAAATCGACCCTTCTGCATATTCTGGGTACACTCGATAAAGCCGGTTCGGGGTTTATCGAGATTGATAAAGTCAGGGTTGATGGTTTATCTGACAGAAAGATTTCCGAATTCAGGAATAAGCATATCGGTTTTGTATTCCAGTTCCATCATCTTCTTCCAGAGTTCACGGCTCTGGAAAATGTATGCATACCTGGTTTTATCAGGGGTGGTACCAAGAACGATACGGTTAATAAGGCGAAAGAGCTGATGGACATACTCGGGCTGACCGGAAGACTCAGGCATAAACCATCGGAATTGTCGGGAGGCGAGCAGCAGAGGGTTGCCATTGCCAGGGCCCTGATCAATGACCCTGGTGTTATACTGGCCGATGAGCCATCGGGCAACCTCGACAGCAATTCAGCGATGGAACTGCACAAGCTTTTTTTCAGCCTGAGGGAAAAGTTTCGCCAAACATATGTTATTGTAACTCACAACACTGAACTTGCTGGAATGGCTGACCGGAAGCTTACGATACGCGATGGGATCATAATTCAATAGGGTAAAATTATTTCCGGATTTTTACGTTATAATGTGCAGGAAAATTATGTTTTAATGTACTTTTCCGTTAAACAACCGATATTATTGCATGAAATTACAACCTCCCAGAATACCATATATTTCAATCGTACTCTTTGTTGTTTCATTCTCAGCCCTTGCGCTTGGTGTGATTACTATGACCGGCCCTGTGCTCAGGGAGATGAATCTGTTTGAGCCTTCCGTACAGTCAGCTCCTGATACTATCATTAAACCACCTCAGACAGCCCCCGTAGATACTGCTTTCGGGAATACCCTCCTGAGGGCGGAATCATATTTCAGGGCAAACAAACTGGAAGCATGCATTGCTGAATATGAGATAGCCCAGAAGCTGAAGCCGGGAGATAAAGCTTTAAGTTCCCGCTTAGTCCAGCTCAGGGCAATGCTGAACGAGTACAATAAGAAAAAGGTTGATTTCGATGTATCGATGGCATCCGGAAATACAGCTTTCCTGAAGAAAGATTATCTGAATGCAAAGGCTTATTATCAGCTGGCCCTGAATGTTCTGCCGAATGATTCTACAGCGAAGGAAAAGCTGAAGAAAACCATGGAACTGATCCGCTCCCAGAAAGCACAGAATACATTGTTCGATGTTGCCATTGCAAGTGCCGACAGGCTATTCCAGGCAGGTGAGTATGACCGGGCAAAGGAAGAATATGAGAATGCTTCAAAAATTCTGCCATCCGAGCAGTATCCTAAAAAGAAGATCAATGAGATCATAAAAATAAAGGTTGACATGCAGCTTGATGACGGACTTTATGCGGAGGCCATCAAGAAAGCAGATGCCTTTTATAATGCAAAGAACTGGCAGCCTGCTCTCCAGGAATACCAGGGCGCTGCGAAGATCAAGCCTGCCGAAAAGTATCCCAGGGACAGGATTGTCGAACTTACAGCGCTTATCGATACACAGAGGTCCAGGGATGAGGCTTATATCAAACTTATCGCCAGTGCCGACCAACGTTTTGAATCCAAATCGTACGTGCTCGCCAGGAAAGACTATGTCTCAGCATCAAAGCTGAAACCAGAACAATCATACCCGAAGAATAAGATTGCCGAGATCGATCTCCTGCTGACTCAAGGTGCAAAGACCCAGAAGGATTACGAGCAATACATCAGTTTTGCCGACAGTTTTTACATTTCCAAAAACTTTCTGAGCGCCAGGGATTATTACACCCTTGCACTGGGTGTTAAACCTAACGAGAGTTATCCGAAGGAAATGCTTGAAAAAGTAAAACCGCTGGTTGCCGGGCAGGAAGCGGGTGAGAAAGCAAGGGAGGAATCATATAAATCGGCTATTGCGGTTGCCGACAGGGAATTCAGCGTTCAGAATTACGATCAGGCTAAAAAAGAGTACCAGAGGGCATCGGGAATAAAGCCTGCCGAGCAGTATCCGAAAGAAAAGATCGCGGCTATTGAGAAGATCTTTGCCGATCAGCAGCAGGCAGCACTTTTGTCGGCCTCAGCCAGGCAAAAAGCCCTGGACAATGAATACACCGGACTGCTTGCTGCAGGTGAGAAACTATTCAAAACAAAATCATGGGACCAGGCAAAATCAACTTACCAGAAAGCCCTCATCCTCAAGCCTGATGAAGCATTGCCGAAGCAAAGGATTGCCAGTATCGACAGCATAGGAGCTTCTCTTCTCGCAAAGGGTAAAAAATTCGAAGAAGATTACCAGGCGGCAGTTAAGAGAGGGGATTCATTGCTCGGACTAAACTCGTATGCCGAGGCAAAGACAGCATTTACACAAGCCACGAATCTGAAGCCTTCCGAAAAATATCCAAAAGACAGACTGCTGATCATTAATGCTGCTCTTTCTGATATGTCAAAACAGCAGGCCCTCGACAAGCAATACCTGTCAGCAATAGCATCGGCAGATAAGTCTTTTGCAGCAAAGTCATACTCCGATGCAAAAGTACAGTATACTACTGCTCTGGCCCTAAAACCGGGAGAAGCATATCCGACATCAAAACTTGCCGAGATAAGCACAATTCTTGAAGGTGTTTCTAAACAGAAAGCACTTGACTCGGAATATGCCGCATTAATCGCCTCAGGGGAAAAGTTATTTAAGGCTAAAACCTGGGAGCCGGCAAAGGCAGAATACCAGAAAGCGCTTGCCCTGAAGCCATCAGAAGTCCTTCCGCAGAAAAGAATCGCAAGCATCGACAGCATAGGAGGTGCCGAAATTGCGCGTTTAAAGAAGCTTGATGATGACTATACCGCGGCTGTTAAAAAAGGAGATTCGCTCCTGGGAAAAACCGAGTACGCTATGGCTAAAACCTCCTTTACCGAGGCATTGGCCTTCAAGCCTGCGGAGAGTTACCCAAAGGAAAAACTAACTATTATCAATGCTGCACTTGCAGATCTTTCGAAGCAGCAGGCCATCGACAAGCAATACCTTGCTGCAGTGACATCCGGTGATAAACTCCTGGCGGCAAAATCCTTCCCTGAGGCCAAGGCACAATACAATGCAGCTTTGACTATAAAACCCGGTGAAGCTTATCCTAAAACAAAGATTGCAGATATAGATAAAACCCTTGAAGATATTGCTAAACAGAAAGCCCTTGATGCGGATTATACTGCACTGATCGCCTCAGGTGAGAAGTTATACAAGGCTAAAACCTGGGAACAGGCGAAATCAGAATACCAGAAAGCTCTCGCCATCAAACCTGCAGAGAATCTACCGCAGAAAAGGATCGCAAGTATCGACAGCATCGCCGAGGTGCTTATGAAGCAAAAATCAATAGAGGAACAGTATACAGGGATTATCGCTAATGCCGACAAGCTTTTGGCATCGAAAACCTATGATCAGGCCAAAACTGAATACCAGAAAGCCCTGGCGGTCAAGCCTTCGGAGGTCTATCCAAGAACAAAGATCCAGGAAATCGACAAACAGCTGGCTGAGCTGGCACGTCTTAAGAAGCTGGATGAGGACTATGCTTCAGCTATAAAAAAAGGGGACTCGCTTTTGGGAAAGACCGAATATGCCCAGGCAAAGACTGTGTTTACTGAAGCATTGGCGCTGAAACCTGCTGAAACCTACCCGAAGGAAAAACTTGCTGTCATCAATACGGCCCTCGCTGACCTTGCGAAACAGCAGGCCCTTGACAAACAATACCTGGTAGCGATCTCATCTGCTGATAAACTGCTCGGGGCCAAATCTTATGCCGACGCAAAGGTTCAGTATGCAGCTGCCTCTGCGCTCAAACCAACCGAGGCGTATCCTAAAACCAAGATTGCCGAGATTGATAAAGCATTGGAGGAGATTGCAAAACAAAAAGCCCTTGAGGCCGAATATGCCGGCCTGCTTGCCTCGGGTGAAAAACTGTTCAAAGCAAAGACCTGGGAGCAGGCAAAATCAGAATACCAGAAAGCACTTGTTCTGAAGCCTGCCGAGTCCCTTCCGCAGAAAAGAATCGCAAGCATTGACAGTATAGCTGACGTGCTGCTGAAGCAAAAATCGCTGGAAGATCAGTATGCAGGCATCATCGCAAATGCCGACAAGCTTCTGGCATCAAAAACCTATGAACAGGCAAAAACTGAGTACCAGAAAGCTCTGGCGGTAAAGCCTGCGGAGGTCTATCCAAAAACAAAGATCCAGGAAATCGACAAGCAGCTGGCTGAGCTGGCACGCCTAAAAAAGCTGGATGAGGACTATGCTGCAGCTATAAAGAAAGGCGATTCACTCCTGGGAAAGACCGAATATACCCAGGCAAAGACGGTATTTACCGATGCTTCGGTTCTTAAACCCGCCGAAAACTATCCCAAGGAAAAACTGGCTGTCATAAATACTGCCCTTGCTGATCTTGCTAAACAGCAGGCACTTGACAAACAATACCTGGCTGCGATCTCTTCTGCCGATAAACTGCTCGGGGCTAAATCCTATGCCGACGCAAAGGTTCAGTTTGGAGCTGCATCTGCGCTCAAACCAACCGAGGCCTATCCTAAAACAAAGATTGCAGAGATAGATAAAACACTTGCAGATATCGCCAAACAGAAAGCACTGGATGAAGAATATGCAGGTCTTTTCGACTCAGCCGAGAAATTATTCAAAGCAAAAACCTGGGAGCAGGCGAAATCGGAGTATAAGAAAGCCCTTGCACTAAAGCCCGCCGAAGCGCTGCCCAAACAAAGGATCAACAGTATCGACAGTATAGCAGATGTGCTTCTGAAACAGAAAAACCTGGATGACCGGTATGCATCAATAATTGCCGGTGCCGATAAGCTTTTTACAGCAAAAACATATGAACAGGCAAAGTCCGAATACCTGAAAGCGGGAGCCTTGAAGCCAACCGAGGAATACCCGAAAACACAGGTAAGGGAGATTGATAAGCAGCTTGCAGAACTTGCCAGGATCAAGAAGCTTGATGACGACTATAAACTGGCTGTTAAGAAAGGGGATTCACTGCTCACGCTGAAACTATATGCCCTGGCTAAGCCCCGGTTTGCCGAAGCAGGCACATTAAAACCTGCTGAAGCCTATCCTAAGGAGAAGATTGCCCAGATAGATAAAGCACTTGATGATCTTGCAAAACAAAAAGAGCTTGACGACCGTTACCAGTCGGTTGTAACTTCTGCCGACAAACTCCTTGCAGTAAAGTCATACATTGAAGCAAAAACCCAATACACATCCGCCCTCACTTTAAAGCCTTCAGAGGCATATCCAAAAACCAGGATTGCCGAAATTGACAAAACGATAGCCGATTCGATACAGAAACAAAAAGCTTTTGAGGCGCAGTATGCAGGAATTATTGGCAATGCTGATAAACTTCTTCTTGCAAAAAATTACACCCAGGCGAAGCCGGAGTATGAGAAGGCCCTTACCATGAAGCCTTCTGAGGAATATCCTAAAACCAAAATCGCTGAGATTGAGAAAGTGCTGGCCGATATTGCAGTGCGTAAGGCCAGGGACAGCGCTTATGTTGCTGTTATTGCAGAAGCCGATAAACTGCTTCTGGCAAAATCCTATGATGAGGCAAAATCCGGGTACCAGAAAGCGTTTCAGTATAAGGCGGATGATCTTTACTCGAAAACAAAAATTGCTGAAATTGACAAGGCTGTTAGTGACATTGCCAGGCAAAAGGCTAACCTGGATTCAAGATACAAGGCTTCTGTTGCCAGAGCCGATCAGTTGCTGGCATCCAAATCCTATGATCAGGCAAAAGCTGAATATTTGGTGGCGCTTGGCATCAAAGCCGGGGAACAATATCCGCAGGATAAACTAAAGGAAATAGAGAAAATACTCGCCGAATTGAAAGCCCGGGAAGATGCCTACAAGGCTTCCGTTGCCAAAGCTGACCAGATGCTGCTTGAAAAGAAATTTGAGGATGCCCGTACCGAATATGAGAATGCCCTTACAATCAAACCTAACGACCAGTATGCGAAAAACAAGGTTGATGAGATCAATAAAAAACTGGTTGAGCTCCAGGGAAAGAAAAAGACTTTCGATGACCTTGTGCTAAAGGGTGATAATGCCTTTGCTGGCCGGGATTTCGGTAAGGCAAGAGAATCCTTTCAACAGGCTACGGCTTTGTTCCCCGAAGAAAAGTATCCAAAAGACAGGCTTGACCGGGTAAACAGCGTTATCGACAGCCTGTACCGGGCAAACAAGGGGAAATATGACAAGTCTGTTGCCGAAGGGGATAAATTTTATAACAGCTTCGAGTTCGACAAGGCGATTGACTCCTATTCCGATGCTTCTGCTTTTCTGCCAATGGAAAACTATCCCAGGGACATGATCGCGAGGATACGCAGGACCATTGCCGAGAATGCCATTGCGGATGTTCTTAACAGTGCAGTAACCATCGCCTCAAATGAAGAAAAGAAATTTAAGTTTACGCCTGTCAATATTGCTTCCCGCAAGGATAATTTCATTTATATCAAAATGCGAAACCTTTCAGGCAAACCATTTAATGTGCTTTTGCGTTACGGAAAGGACAACCAGCCTTCGGGAGGGGTTGTGATCAGGAACCTGAGTACCGACGGCCGTGTAAATGAAAGGCTGATCAGCGTGCGTGAGCAGGATGTATGGTATCGTGTCGATAATGATTTTATCAGCCTTTATCCCCAGGGCGGAGATATTGAAGTTACCTTTATCCAGGTTTCCAAGGCCCGATAAGAAAAATCCTTATTTTTGCCGTGCAGAATTTCCACTCAGAAGATGTTGTCAAAAAAACGCCTATGCCAAGGATGAATATTCACACCGATAACGATTTCCGTTTGAGATTCAAGGATCTCTGGAGGCTTATCGGTAACTCCCCCTTACTGGTTATCAACTTCCTTTATAAGGGACAGAAACGAACCATTTATGCCAAAGCTGAACATTATAATATCACTGGCAGCATTAAAGACAGGATGGCGTTGTATATCATGGAAAAAGCCTACCATGAAGGGCGTATCAAACCTGAGGATACCATTGTGGAAGCTACCAGTGGGAACACAGGTATCGCATTTTCTGCCATCGGCAGGGCTTTGGGCCATAAGGTCAGGATCGTTATGCCTGACTGGATGAGCAAAGAAAGGGTTGATATCATCAAGAGCCTTGGTGCGGAGATCATTCCCATATCTAAAGAGCAGGGCGGTTTTCTTGGAAGTATCAAGCTGTCAGAAGAAATAGCTGCCAGTGAACCTGATATCTTTCTTCCCCAGCAGTTTTCAAATGAAGCCAATGCACTGGCCCATGAAAGGACTACCGGACCCGAGATCTGGTCACAACTCACCTATCACGGTGTAACGCCCGACGCATTTGTTGCCGGGGTTGGCACTGGAGGTACTGTAATGGGTGTTGGCCGTTTCCTGAAAGCGATGAACCCCAATGCTAAAATCCATCCGCTTGAACCCTCTGAGTCACCAACGATGTCGACTGGTTACAAAGTTGGTTCACACCGTATACAAGGTATTTCAGATGAATTCATACCGGCCCTTGTTAAACTTGATCAGCTTGACAGGATTGTTGCCGTGCCCGACGGTGATTCGATCATCATGGCACAGAAACTGGCTAGGAATCTTGGTCTGGCTGTTGGCATTTCTTCAGGGGCAAATTTCCTCGGGGCACTTCAGATTCAGGATGAAATGGGTCCTGAGAAAAACGTAGTAACTGTTTTTGCCGATTGTAATAAAAAATACCTGAGCACCGACCTCATGAGGGAGGAACCTGTTAGGCCTGGTTATAAAAGCCCTGAAATAGAGCTTGTGAATTTCAAAGTATATAAACGGGTATGCGATAACTGCTGCGATATGTTTGATTGTGAGATCAAGCCTTATACAAGGGCAAAGTAACCCTGAAAAGGCTGCCTTTATCAGGTTCACTCTCAACCACTACGCTCCCGTTGTTTTTTTCAATAAATTCCTTGGTAAGGATAAGTCCAAGCCCTGTGCCGGGTTCTTTGTTAGTCCCCGGTTTCGAAATAGAAACATCGATTCTGAATAATTTTGCCACTTCTTCGGGAGTCATCCCAATACCGGTATCTTTTACACTTACTTCGGCATAGGTTCCCCTGTCGTTTGTTTTTACAATTACTGTGCCTCGTTCAGGCGTGTATTTAATTGCATTTGTAAGCAGGTTATGTATTGACGACCTGATCATGTTCCTGTCGGCGTTGATGATGGCCTGATCTGATGAATAACATTCAAGAGTGATGTTTTTATGGCTTGCTGAAGTTTTAACTGTTTCGCAAATCTGTTTTACCTCCCTTGAAAGATCAAAAACTTCCTGATCTATGTCAACCCGGCCGGTCTGTATCCTCGACCATTCTAAAAGATTTTCGAGGAGGTTGTAGAGCCGTTGTGAATTGGAGTGTATAATAGAGATGAATTTTTTCAGGTCTTCTTCATTCAGGGTCGAAAATTCATTTCTGAGAAGATCCGAATAGCCCAGTAAATAATGAAAAGGCGATTTAAGGTCATGGGCAAGAATAGAGAAGAACTTATCCTTGCTGTTGTTTATTTCTTTTAATTCATCGGCGTACCTGGATATCCTTTCCTCGGCTTTTTTTCTTTCGGCAATTTCTTTCTCAAGGTTCTTATGGTTTTCAAATGATTCTTCAATAAGCTTCGCTATTGAGAAAAACTCTTTATTGGCGGATGAGATTTCAGAAAGGCCTTCAGGATTCAGATGGTCCAGGCTATACGTTATCTTTCTGATGGGAATTGTGATCCATGAGCGGATAAGGCTAAAAAAGAGAAACAGGACAACAAGGGTAAGGGCAACCGGGATAAGAGTAAACAGGTAAAACAACCTGTTGTCAGCCTGGAAAAAGGATTTTGAAAGAAAATTAAGTTTTACGATATTTTTCCCTGAAGAATCTTTGAGAAAAAGGATGATTTCAAGTGGATTTGTTTTAGACTTGAAACCAGGATCCCCGCTACTTCCCTCAATGAGTTTTTGAACTGTGATTGTTGAATTTGAAGAGTTTTCGAGATCTGCAATCAAGTCTTTATCCCAGAGTCTGCCAAAAAAAAGATAGCCCTTTGCTTGCGTTTTTCTTGCGATGTCGGTCGACGGCACGACGATGGAGCCGTAAAGTTCCAGGATCCCGGCATCAGTGTTTTCGAAAAAATGGCAGCTTGGCTTCTTTTCGAGCAGGCTCCGGATTTTCTTAGCTGTGATAATATTGACCAGGTCATCCTTATGAGCAGGATCATAGCCGGCCCATACCTGGTCCAGACCGGTATTATAAATCTGAATGAGGTCAAGGTCCAGGGTCTTGCGGGTGGTTGCAAGGTTTTCTCTCGCCCACACGGTATCGGGATCCACGATAAATTTAACCATTTCGTCCCAGGCCGAATTATCCTCAAGATTCTGATCGAGCGCGCGCTCCCTGCTGTGAAGAATACTTTGAATACTTACGGATGTGTTCTGGTAATAAGCATAATTGAATAGTTTTTCTTCCTTAATCCTGGTGAAATGATAAGCGAGTGCAGATACAATGAGTATTGCTGTCACCATGATCACCAGCCCTATAATTTTGACATTCAATTTCATTACCGTTTATTTTTAGTATCTGACGAAAGTAAAATTGCTTTACTGCTTTTCTTTATGGAGGATAAAGAGGGTGATCTCAGGCCTGATCCCAACCCTGCCTGAATACCCTACAACACCAAGTCCCCGGTTCACATATAATTCCGAAGTGAATCCTGCCCGGTTCTTATAGTATCTTCCTCCCCACAAAGGGGTGAATACCGACAGTATGCTCCATCTGAAAGAATTGGATTCAATGCCAAACTGCCCTCCATGGGTATGCCCCGATAATGTCAGGTCGATCTCAGGATGCGTTCGGCTGATAATACTGTCCCAGTATGAGGGGTCATGAGACAGCAGGATTGAGTAGAGTGATTTATTGACTCCTTTCTCAGCTTTTTCTATATTTCCCCGCCTTTGAAATCTCCTGGAGGCCCCCCAGTTTTCAACTCCTATTACATTCATGCTGTCGTGGCCGGAGCAGATAACCGATGACTGGTTAAGTAAGAGCTTCCAACCAAGTTCAGAATAGAATTTTTTCAGGTTATCAAGATTCTCAGTTTTGGCAGCGGGAGTTTCCCATCTTACATAATCACCATAGTCATGGTTCCCCATGATGGCAATAATGCCATACCTGGCATGAAGCTCTTTCAGGACAGGAATAAAACCCTTGCTTTCATCTGTCGAAAAAGTAAACATGTCCCCGGTAAAGACAATGAGATCGGGTTTAAGGCTGTTAATTGTATTTACAGCCTCTCCGAGTTTCTTCCTGCAGGTCCAGTTTCCCAGGTGTACATCAGAAAACTGTACAATCCTGAATTTATCGAATGAGGCAGGGATCTTCGGAGAAGTGACATCCGCAGTGAATATCCTGAAATAGTAAACCCAGGTGAGCATACCGCTTAGTAAAACAAGCCAGATAAGGGAGCCTGTAATCCATCCGATGCTCTCCAGCCATTTTAAGCTGTATACCCTTTGTTTGGAAAATACAGATAAGATGAGCGCTATAAGCCTGGAAAAAAGAGTGAATACAAGGGGGATTACCTTTGCAACTATAGTCATTAGTAAAAGGCTAAGGAGGATCGACTTAGCTGAGACATTCCATGAATTGAATGGAAAGATGAAGCCGAGAATGACCAGGCAGAGCAGAATAGTTGCAGGAAGCCAGTAAAGGGCAGTCAGGAGCTTTTGCAGCCAGGGGTTTTGCCTGCCTGCCCATTTTCCTGCTGTATTCCAAAGAATGAAATCACTTATGAAGAAAACGGCAAGAAAAATGAACATTCCCCCGTATTTTGGGAAGAACGACATTAAAATGAAGACAAGTACAACTACGCCGGCAGAAAAAAGAGCGGGTTTGAGGACTTTTATCATTTATTTTTCACATAATTCACAAGACCTTTAACTTTGAAGATCTCCATCAGTTTATCGGGAAGGGCAGAAAACCTGAATTGTTTCGAACCAATAAAAACGATTCCTTTTTCAAAGTCAATCTGAACTTCATCTCCATGTTTATATGCATCGACGGCTTCCGGGACAAGAATAATCGGAAGGCCCTGGTTAACAGATGAACGATAGAAGATGCGGTTTACCGATTTGCAGATTACCGCTTTTATACCGGCATATGCAAGGCCCACAGAAGGATGTTCGCGTGAGCTTCCACAACCGAAATTGGCGCCTGCCATGATGATATCGCCAGCTTTTACCCTTTCGGCAAAACTGTTGTCAAATCCCTTGAACAGGTGTGGCATGATCTTGTCGGGTTCAGAACTCTGAACATTATATGTGAGATTACCGGCAAACATCTGGTCAGTATTCAGATTGTCAACGTCGGCATAGTTCCAGCTGCCTTTTGCAAACCGGTCTTCGCCTTCCCTGATGTCGACTTTTGAGCTCTGGGGAGCATGGTAGGGAAATTTGTCGCCTGCATTGATCCCCCGGGGATCGGTGATTTCGCCGGCTAAAGCTGAAGCGGCCACAGTGGCAGGGGATGCGAGGTAAACATTGGAAGCATTATTGCCCATTCTGCCTTTGAAGTTCCTGTTTGCCGTTGAGATCACATTGTAATTATCGGCCGGAATGCCTTGTCCGGTTCCCAGGCATGGCCCGCAGGAGGAGGCCAGGACATTACCCCCGGCATCGAGAAAAATTTCAATTAGGCCTTCTTTCATGGCCTGTTTGTAAATCTCCCTTGAAGCAGGAATTATAAGCAGCTGCATGAATTTCGCCACCTTCTTTCCTTTGAGCACTGCTGCAGCTTCACGGAGGTCTTCGAGCCTGCCGTTGGTACACGTACCAATCAGGGCTTCGTGGATTTTTGTCTTCTGAACTTCTGAGACAGCTTTTACATTATCAACATGATGAGGTGCAGCAACAACAGGGAATATATCATTAAGGTTAATGTTGATTTCATTGACATAGCTTGCGTAGGGGTCGGCCCAAAGACCTTCGGTTTTGTAGCCGAGCCAGGCATCAAGAACTTCATCGGCAGGGAAAACTGCATTTTTTGCACCCATTTCGGATGCGAGGTTCGAAAGCACCATCCGATCAGCAACAGACAGTGTTTTCACGCCTTCACCATGATATTCTATTGACATATAATCGGCCCCGCTTGATCCAATCATTCCGATGATCCAGAGGGCAAGGTCTTTTGCATATACTCCCTTCAGGAGGTTGCCTGTGAGGGTGATCTTTACTGATTCGGGAACGCGGAACCAGGTTTCGCCCTGCTTCCACAGGCCTGCAGTTTCGGTTCGGTCAATGCCTGCTGCAAATGCGTTGAATGCCCCGGCTGTGCTGGTATGGCTGTCGCTGCCGACGATGATCATTTTTGGGCGGGCATACAATGACATCAGTTGATGGCATATCCCGTCGCCTGCATCATGAAATTTCATGATCCCGTATTTGTCAACAAAATCGCGGATTACCTGGTAATCATTGGCGAGTTTTGAATTTGTGGGAGGTGCATTGTGATCGAGTGTAATCAGGAGTGCATCGGGATTGAACAGTTTATCTCCTCCCATTTTTTTAAACGTACTGTAGATACTGGAAGTGTTGTCGTGGGAGAGGATAATGTCGGGCTTTGCAAAGACGATAGCGCCTTTTTCAGCGTTGAAAATCTTTTCAGCAAAAGTTCTTCCTTTCATATTGAGCGTTTTAAGTGTTTAAGACAAAGATATAATTTTTTTTTGCTGTGAAAGCAGGATTTTCTACCTTTGCAGCCCAATTTCAGTATTCCCCGGAGAGGTGGGTGAGTGGCTGAAACCAACAGTTTGCTAAACTGTCGTACGGGAAACTGTACCGGGGGTTCGAATCCCCCCCTCTCCGCGAAAGTTTAGAAACCTCGGGGTATAGCGCAGCCTGGCTAGCGCACCTGGTTTGGGACCAGGGGGTCGCAGGTTCGAATCCTGCTACCCCGACATAAACAGCGCTCCCGGCATTTTTTGCTGGGAGCGTCGTTTTATGAGGCTATTGTGCTGAAATTCGTAAAGTGGATTAAGGAGATGAAACTGCCGGTTACAGCCTGGGTAATGTTGTTTGCCCTGATACTGTCAGGCTTTTCAAGCCAATCGCAGGTCACTACCATTTCGGAGAAAGAGAAGCCAGACTGCAAGCCCACTGATATTTTCGAACTTATCTTTCGCAAGTCAGATAAACCACCCGACACAAGCAGGCATTTTCATGCTTTCCTCCTCCCGTATGTTGCCTATTCGCCTACGAAAGCCTTCCAGGTGGGATTAGGAGGTACCCTTACATGGTATTCAGGTATATCATTCATTACCAAGCAGAGTGCTGCATCCGCCACAGTCGAGATTACAACTAATCGACAGAAACTTTTCCAGCTTAAAACCAATGTTTATACAAACAGGAACAGGTGGTTCCTGCAGGGTGACTGGAGGTTTTATATTTACAGTCTGCCGACATTCGGACTTGGGACAGGTTATAACGATCCTGTTCCCTATGTACCCCAGTTGCATGACACTGCCGGGGAACAGACCTGGAACCAGAGTTATCTGGTCAAATTCAGGTGGATAAAGCTTCATGAGGTATTTTCATATCGTATCATGGATGATTTGTATGCCGGAGTTGGCTATCATCTTGATTATCACTACAGGGTCCAGGATACTGATCTCAGGCTTGATTCGGCAGATCCCCTTCTGACACCTCATTTTGCATACAGCGTTCTTCACGGGTTCAATCCCGAGCGATACACCTCTTCGGGAATAAGCATGAATCTTGTCTTCGATACCCGCGACAATCTTATCAGCCCGTATAAAGGATTTTATGCTAATGTGAGATACAGGTATAACTTCACCTGGCTTGGTAGTTCAAAGGAAGGTTCCCAGTTGTGGACTGAGTTCCGTACCTATGTCGGACTCGAGAAGAAACTTCCGCGTCACCTAATCGCATTCTGGCTTTGGGGAGGATTTCAATTATCAGGTGAGATCCCTTATTTTGACCTTTGGGCTACAGGATTTGATCAGATGAACTCGTCGGGAAGGGGGTATCTGCAGGGACGCTGGAGAGGGGAGAATGTGGTTTATGCAGAAGTTGAATACCGCTTTCCGATCAGCAGGTGTTCCCAGGTACTGGGAGGAGTTATTTTTACAAACGTAACCACGGCCTCAAGCCGTGACCAGGGAATACGGCTTTTCAGCTATTTTCGTCCCGCAGGAGGTATTGGATTGCGGATCACGGTATCAAAAATGAACCGGACCAATATCCTGATTGATTTTACTCTTGGAGAAAAATCGAAAGGAGTATACTTCTCAGCCCAGGAAGCATTTTAAGTCTGCCTTAGCCACCAAGCAACCAAACTACTTGACCTTGATCAGATTTTCCTTTTTCCAGTCAGAATAAATAGTGCTTCCCACCATGTACCCGGTCTGGTCGATATGCGTGGGGTCGGTCACTTGCAGCGCTCCCGTCCATAGAGGATCTTTGGATCCCTTTACAAAAAGCTGTGCAGTGAGTTTAAAGGTTGAACTTGATTCCCAGTACCCGCCGGTAGTAGTTGTTGCGCCATAATAACCACCTCCCCAGTAACCGCCTGCCCAGTAACCGCCATATCCACCATAGTAGCCGTTGTAATATGTAGTGGGCGGCACGTAACTTTCAGTTTTATCCATTCCTTCGTAAATAAAGACCAGGATGGCATCTGCTCCGAGGCTGTCGCATTTTGCCTTGATTTCATTGATCGGGTATTTTTTCATCGGGTTCAGGAACCCAAGTGAACCAATCGCCTTGAGACCCTTGTTGTTGAACACATTTACTATCGATGTCTCAAATGGTTTAAGGTATTCGATCTTTTCAAACATCGGCATTACAACCACCTTCGAAACCTGGTTTTTAAGTTCCGGGTTCTTCCATGTTGTAAGGGTAAGCGGCGGATCGCAGGATGTAATAAGCCATAACGAGGCTACAATTAAAGATAAAGTCAGGTAAAATGAATTTTTCATGATTTATTTTTTTGCTAAGGTATTAAATTCTGTTTAGCTTGAGGCTACATCCCGGAAAATCCATTTTAATTTTTTGCCTGCTCCGGAATGAACTCTACATTGACTTTTATTTCTACATCTTTTCCCACAACAGCGCCGCCGGCTTCAGTAAGGGTGTTCCACTTCAGGTTGTAGTCGAAACGGTTAATGGTGGTGGTAGCTTTAAAGCCTGCATGGGTATTTCCCCAGGGATCTTTCATGGTGCCCCCGTATGTGACATCGAAGGTGACAGGTTTGGTAATGTCGCGGATTGTCAGGTCGCCTTTCAGCTGGTATTTGTTGTCTTTGATTTTCCTGAAAGAGGTGCTGCTGAAAGTCATTTTAGGAAACTTCTCGGCATTGAAAAAATCATCTGACTTCAGATGTCCGTCACGCTGATCATTGTCGGTGCTGACACTGGCAATATCTGCACTGAAGCTGATTTTTGCTCCTGTGAAATCCTTTCCGGATGTTTCCATCAAACCATCAAACTTTTTAAAACTGCCTTCAACTTCTGATATGACAAGGTGGGTAACAGTGAATTTAATACTCGTATGGGCGTGATCAACATTCCATTTGGTCTGGGCTTGTGATGTCATTCCCATAAATACCAGAGCCGCGGCTATTCCGAAAATTTTAACTGATCTTTTCATGTTGCTATATTTTAATTTGACTGAATAAAAATAATCATTAGAACGAAATTTTACAAATACCATGCCATTTTAATACCTGGCAGGCCTTCAGTCAGAATTTCTTACATTGTTATTGCTGAAGATCAATCCTTAATACACCTCAGAGATAATGCGCTTGGATTGTTTTCTTCATAGAGTTCAGCCCAGGTACCTTTCCTTATAAGTTGAAGAGCAACAGAAGTAGTAGGTGAAATGAATTCGGAGGACCAGAAGTAAGCTCCGTTATGCAGATCGATCCATGACTGGGTTACGAAGTCAAAATAGCCTCCGGGGAAGGCCGAGAACTGGCTGGTGTTTGTGGCACCAACGTTGGGGACCCACCAGTCGCGGTTGCCGGTGGATTTCATTTTTCCTCCTGCAGGTTCATTACCACCGAGGAATCTGATAAGCTGTTTCCAGTCTTTGCTGTCAGGCACGTGCCAGCCCGAAGGACAGATTCCCTGAGCACCTGCCGTTGTTTCATAATGAAGCATCTCTGCCCACATATACAATCCGCCCCAGAGGTCACAATTGATAAAATCATTGCCATAGCAATATTTCTCAACAGTCTCATTTTTCTGCTGGGTCTGGTTCTGGCTCTGGTCAAGCCATTTTCCCAGATTCATGTTTTCCTTCATCCAGCACTGGGTTCCAATGATTATTGTGTGGTATACCTGTCCGCCATATTCAAATGTGCCGCAGGAAGTAGAGTCTGTCGCGGTGCTGTCATGGCCTGGCTGGTTCCGGAGAACATTATGGACTGGAGGATTGTTTTTTGCATTCTGTCCGATAGAGCTGAGGGGGATCGTACAACATAATACAATCAGCCCCAAGAATTTTCTGGCTGTCATCATATTGTAAAAATAATCAAAAAACAATAAAGTCAAAATTTGTTTTCTTCCCCTCTGTAGACATGCTCCCGCTTCGCAGTAAAATCGCGGGGATTCTTCATCTGCAGGGAGACAGCGCTAGTCAGACCTTTGACTTCGGTGAGGCTTTCAGGGGATTTTCCGTATACCTCGGTTTCGAGCTCCGACAGTTCGTCCTTGGCAACGTCCCTGAACAAATTCCTGTCGGCAATAGCCTGTTTGAACAACTCCCAATGACGATCATTATACCCTTCAAGCACTCTTCTCTTTTCTTCCTCATTCTCTCTTGCCTGGCGTTCATAAAAGCTCTTCATATCTGGCGAAAGTTTGAAAAAGTCATAGTCTTTGGAGGTGATTTTGTCAAGGAGTGTTTTTTCCCATGAAAGGGTTTTCTGGTAACTCTTCATTGTATTTTCAACAAAGTGATGGAGTTTTAATGTATCCATCATCGCTTCATAACCAGTTTTGATCAGTTGCTCCGAACCAACCGTGAGTTGCATCTCGGCAAAAGTGATGTTGGCCTTGTTATAATAATCCTTTATGTTTGTTATTCGTTTGGTAATTTCCTCGAAGTTGACATGGTTATAATCCTGTACCGAAACATTCAATCCGTCCCACATCCAGGTGTTTAGCGCTGAAAAGTAGGAGAGGATCGCATTTTTCCTTTCATTGAACACATGATTGTTCTGACCCGTGTGAATATTAAGATTTGATTTCAACAGGTTGTTTTCTTCAAGGTTGCGCTCATGGATCTTGCTTAAAATGTCGGTGATCAGGCTGACATCAGCCTTATCGGCATACTTTCTCCCCTGGGTGTAACAAACAAAAATATTCCCGAGAATGAGTAAAACAGAGATGCAGATCAGTATTAAAAGAACAATGCTGACAGATATCATGACAGGATAGATTTAGTTGTTATTTGCTTAACAATATTATCTAAAGTTATTAACAAAATATGTGCCAAATATGAAACGATATGAAAATCAATGAAATAACAAAATATTGCAGATTTCAACTGTAAAAATATTTTACAGTTGTGTAAAAATATTTTACATTAGTGTCAAATTTTTTTACACTTCTTCGTATATTAGTTTCAAATTATTTTGCATATGCCGGTAAAAGGTAATTTATTAATTGTCGAAGATAATACAGAGATTCTGGATTCCCTTACTTTGTTCCTTGAGGATGAATTCAGTTTGGTTGTTGGTTTGAAAAACCCTGAACTGGTTCCATCCACACTCCAGTCGACCCCTTTTGACCTTGTGCTCCTGGATATGAATTTTACAGTAGGTTTAAACACCGGAAGTGAAGGCTTGTATTGGCTCAAGGAGATCCTTAAAATAGACCCGACATTGTGCGTTATTATGATGACCGCATACGGGGATGTAGAACTCGCAGTTAAAGCCATGAGGAACGGCGCCTCCGATTTCGTTCTCAAGCCATGGGATAATGAAAAGCTTCTGGCTACCCTGATGGCCGGTCTTAAGCTCAGGAGGTCGAATATGGAAATTCAGAAACTCAGGGGACGGCAGAGTCACCTGAACGAAGAGCTGAACCAGAAGTACCCTGAGATCATAGGTGAATGCCCGTCAATGAAACGGGTCATGGATATTGTTGACAAAGTCTCAAATACCGATGCCAACATATTGCTGACCGGGGAGAATGGTACTGGCAAAGGACTGATTGCAAGGGAGATACATAAGCGTTCAGTAAGAATAAAAGAGTCAATGATCACCGTCGATATGGGGTCCATCCCATTATCATTATTTGAGAGTGAAATGTTCGGCCATGTCAAGGGAGCATTCACCGATGCACGTCACGACAGGGTTGGACGTTTCGAAACGGCTTCAGGAGGAACCCTGTTTCTTGATGAGATAGGGAACCTCTCGCTGAACATGCAAACCAAGATATTAAATGTATTGCAGGAAAAATATATCATCCCTCTTGGTACGAACAAAATTATTCCCATAGACATACGGCTAATCTGCGCGACAAATAAAAGTCTTGAAAAGATGTGCATGGAAGGACTTTTCAGGCAGGATCTCCTGTTCAGGATCAATACGATTCAGATCGACCTTCCTCCATTGAGGGAAAGGGGAAATGATATAAACCTGATGGGAGGATATTTCCTGGAGAAGTTTTCTGCTAAGTATGAAAGGGGAAAAATGCACTTTTCAGCAGAAACCCTTAACTCAATGCAGGAATATCTCTGGCCGGGGAACATCAGGGAGCTTGAGCATTCGATTGAAAAGGCGGTTATTCTTGCCGAAGGGGATGTGATAACCCCCGACGACCTGTTCCTGAAGAGGTCAACGGCGAGGACTCAACAAAAAAAGGAGGTAAATCCTTCATTCAATGAAATTGAACGCGATATCATCCGCAGGGCACTTTTAAGAAATAACGGCAACATGGTAACAACAGCAAGGGAACTTGGTGTAACACGACAGACGATTTACAATAAGATAAAGCGTTATGGTCTCTAAGCGGTTTTACTTCAACATATCCGCCCGGATTATAATGATCATGGCAACCTGTTTTCTGTTTGCCACGGCCATCTTTATGCTTCCGAATCCGTCGATAGTCATCTTGCTCGGACTGCTGATCCCGGTTGAGTCATACCTGCTCATCAGGTACCTGAATTCGGTGAACAGCAAGCTTGAACAGTTTTTTATCATGCACCTGAGCGGGGATGTGACGACTTCGTTTTCAGCATCGGGTACAAAAGATGAGTTTGAGAATCTCTACCAGTATTTCAGGAAGGTGAATGACAAGCTGGAAAGTTCGAGGATGGAAAGCGAGATACGCAATAATTATTTTAAAACCATTGTCGACCACACATCCACAGGACTTGTTTCGTTCACGACTGAAGGGAAGGTTGAGCTGTTCAATGATGCTGCAAGAAAGATATTCAAGATCAATGTGTTAAGAACGATTGAAAAGCTTGACCGGTTTAAGGATGGATTCAGCGAAATACTCAAAGATCTTAAACCGGGGGATAAGCAGCTGATCAATATTATAATCGATGAAGAACTTGTTCAGCTTTCCACGCGAAAAGCTATTTTCAGGACCGGCAGCGTTGACCTTCACCTGGTATCATTCCAGAACATAAAAAGCGAACTTGAGCAGCAGGAGATCGAATCCTGGCAGAAACTGATCAGGGTGCTTACTCATGAGATTATGAATTCCATCACGCCAATCATCACTCTGGTATCAACTCTCACAAGGATATTCAGGCACAAGGAGACAGGCGGCCTGAAATCGATCGGAGAATTGTCGGAACAGAATATTGAAAAGACGATCCGCGGTCTTGATATAATTGAGAACAGGGGAAAGGGCCTTGTACACTTTGTAAGGAATTACCGAAGTGTGACAATTTTGCCGAAGCCTGAATTCCAGATCCTGAACCTGAGTGATATGTTTACAAGGGTAAAGGAGCTTCATGATGAAATCCTTACAGAGAAAGGAATTACCGTCATCATTAAATGTCCGCAGTTGCTACATATGCAAGCCGATGGCAAGCTTATTGACCAGGTTTTAATCAACCTGTTTAAAAATGCCCTGGAGGCTGTTAATGGAGTAGCTTCACCTCGAATAAGCATGTGTGCACAGAATACCGATAACCAGGTAGTTATAGATGTTGAAGATAACGGTTCAGGGATTACTGAATACGCTATGCAGCATATTTTCGTTCCGTTTTTTACAACCAAGGAAGGAGGATCGGGAATAGGGCTCAGCCTGTCAAAGCAGATTATCAGGATGCATGGCGGCTCAATAAGTGTTCAGTCATCACCCGGTAAAACCGTTTTTACCGTTAAAATCTGATCAGAACCTTTCGTTCACAATTTTTCCATCAAATAAATTGACGATCCTGTTGCTGAACTCGGCATCCCGCTGGGAATGCGTTACCATGATAATGGTTGTGCCTTTTTCGTTGAGTTTGGTGAGGAGAGACATAACATCCTCGCCTTTTGTTGAATCCAGGTTTCCTGTAGGTTCATCGGCAAGGATGAGGGCAGGGTTTGCAACAACCGCCCTTGCTATCGCTACCCTCTGCTGTTGCCCGCCTGAAAGCTGGAGCGGGAAATGATTTTTACGGTGCAGCATCTCAAGCTGTTCAAGAACCAGCATGACTTTTTCCTGTCTTTCCTTAAGGGATTGCCTGAGATATAAAAGCGGCAGTTCAACATTTTCATATACAGTAAGTTCGTCGATCAGGTTGAAATTCTGGAAAATAAACCCGATCTTCTGTTTCCGAAGATGACTGCGCTTTTTCTCATTATAGTCGGCTACGTTTTCTCCTCCGAAGTAAAATTCTCCCCCCGAAGGACTATCAAGCATTCCGAGGATATTCAGCAGGGTTGATTTTCCACATCCCGACGGACCCATGATGGAGACAAATTCTCCGTCGCCCACGCTGAGATCTACTCCATTCAAGGCCTGGGTGTCGACATTTCTTGTACTGAAGGTTTTGGTGAGGTTTACAGTTTTGATCATAATTCTTACGTTATTTCGAGAGTTCCAGCTGGTTGCTTACCAGGTTGAAGTATATTCCATTCTTGCCGATCAGGTCCCTGTGGCTGCCCTGTTCCATGATCTTACCGCCTGAAAGCACAATGATCTGGTCGGCATTTTTTACAGTACTTAAACGATGGGCAACGACCACGACTGTACGGCCTTTGTAAAATCTGTCAAGCCTCTCCATAATGATCTTTTCATTTGTTGCATCAAGAGCGTTGGTTGCTTCATCGAAAAAGAGTATCCTGGGGTTGCGGTAAACAGCCCTGGCTATGAGGATACGCTGTTTCTGCCCCTGGCTCAGTCCTGAGCCGTCCTGTCCTACCTTGGTTTGAAGGCCTCTTGGAAGGGTCGAGAGAACGTCTTCAAGGTTTGCAAGTTCAACCGCCCTCGAAAGAAGATCCCTGTCAGGCTCTTCGTTCCCGAGAGCTATATTTGAAGCAATAGTACCTGAGAAAATATACCCATCCTGTAAAACAGAGCCACAATTGCTTCTCCAGTAACGGTTTGAGATTTCCTGGAGAGGGAGATCATTGATCAGTATACGGCCTCCCACGGGTTTGTAAAAGCTGAGCAGCAGCTTAACCAGGGTCGATTTGCCGCTCCCGCTCATGCCAACAATTGCGGTGACTTTATTGGCCGGGATAGTAAATGAAATGTCGTCCAGAACAAGGGGAGAATGAGGGCCTTCATATTGAAAGCTTAATTTTTCGACCCTGATTTCATTCAATTCAGGGATCTCCGTGCAGAGATTAACCCCATCTTTCTCTTCATCCTCAACTGAATTAACCTCCTGGATGCGCTCCATACTGATACCGGCATCCTGCCACTCACGGATAAAACTTACAAACTGTTCAACAGGGCCGTTGAGTTGGCCGAGGATAAACTGTATCGCGAGCATCATCCCCAGTGTCAGCTGTCCCTCAATCACGAGCCATGCCGTGATGAAAGTGATAAGGATGTCCTTCGTCCGCAGAAAGAAAAAAGAGCCCAGGTCCTGGTACTGGCTGATCTTCAGACTCTTTATCTGGATATCGAAAAGCTGCTCCTGGATCTTTTCCCATTCCCTTCGTTTCTGGTCTTCGGAATTTGTGAGCTTGATTTCAGGAATCCCATGGATGATCTGGAGAAGGGTGTTCTGGTTATCCGACATTTTCGAGAACCTGATATAATCAAGTTCTTTGCGTTTGTTCATGAAGAAATAGACCCAGGCCGAGTAGAGCAGGCTGCTGATGATGAAGACTGTGAGTATAAGCGGACTGTAAATTGCCAGTACAATCCCGAAAACGGTAAGTGTAAGCACCGAAAACAGGATATTCAGGAGTCCGGAAGTCAGGAAGGTCTGAATTCTCTGGTGGTCGGCAATACGCTGAATGAGGTCACCCGGAAGTTTACTGCCGAAAAATGAAAGAGGGAGCCTGAGAAGTTTCTTAAGAAAGTCAGAAACCATATTGATGTTGATACGGTTGGAAACGAAAACAAGGACACGGTTCCTGAAAAATTCAATGCTTATAAGCCCAAGAAAGAGGGCAAGCTGGCCAAGCAGGATAAGAGTGATATACCCGAGGTCTTTGTGAGCGATCCCTTTATCGACAATTCTCTGGGTAAGCCAGGGAAAGGCGAACTGCAGAAGGCTTGCAAGCAGAACTGCGAATACGAGCCAGAACATCCTTGACTGGAAAGGTTTCAGGTATTGACCGATAAATGATGAGACCCTCCTTTGTTTTTTATCTTCAGGCATTGCGTGAAACTCAGGTTTAGGCTCGAGAAGCAGACATATCCCCTTACCTACGTTTCCCTCTTCTGATTGCCATGCCGCTGTAAAGGCAGCCTCATTGTATTTTATCAGCCCGTGGGCAGGATCGGCAACGCTGACCTCGTAGCCCTTCCTTTTTTTTCTTATCCTGCAGATGACAACAAAATGGTTTTGACGCCAGTGGGCAATGCATGGCAGGGGATCCGATTCGGCAAGTTCGCTGAAAGAAAGCTGTACCCCCATTGTTTGAAAACCAACTGCTTCGGCAGCATCACTGATCCCGAGCATCGACACACCTTCCCTGGTTATATGTGAAGCCTCCCTGAGCCTGTTTATGGAGAAGTTTTTTCCGTAAGACTCACAAATCATTTTCAGGCATGCAGGTCCGCAATCCATGGTATCGTGCTGCTTATAAAAAGGGAATCCCATAGCTACTCGTATTTCAGGGCATTTACAGGGTTGGATCTTAAAACCTTCAGGGTTCTTACCAGAAGGATGGTCGAGACAAAAACTGTGACAGTAAGAACACAAAGCAGCATAACCCAGACGCTTACATTCACCCGGTAATAAAATCGGCTGTTAAGCTTGAATTCCAGGGCAGATCTTTATATACACCAGCCAACATCATTTCATATTGAAATTTTCCAACATTGACCCTGATCGTTTGGCACAACTTCAAATCGTTTTTGAAATATTCCTTAAAGGCTTTCTCCGAGATATATAAAGGGTTCTTTAATTTTGGGCTGTTCTTCAGATTCCCCCTGATCAGATCCAGGTTCAGAATTTCAAAAATTTCAGGATCTGCGCAAATAAAATCAGAAACCTCATAAATTTTTGTCCCGTAAACCTTTATTTTATCGGGCATATACATATTATGTACTACCCTGGCCATTTTCAGGCATTCAGGCATCTTTGCCGAAAGCATTGGCCTGATAAGGGCCGAACCCTGCGGCACTTTCATCCCCTTGGAATCGGTGATGATGATCCTGGAAAGCTGATGGTAATTCGGGAAGCAGCGGTTATAGCTTCCTTCATTGATTGCATATACAAGCAGGACAAATGCAGCTGCGAGTCCGAGTACCAGGCCTGCAAGGCTGATGACCGAATACGTTTTGTTGTTGACGATGGTCCTGTAGGATGTTATCAGCGCATTTCTTATCATTGGATTAGCTTATAAAACATCACAGAAGTTATATTCCCCGGTAACAAGTTCATAGTTGCTTATTGGCGGACAAAAGATCCTGTACAGGCAATCCATACAGGGTTTTACCTGCATCCTGGTCAGGTTCCAGCTTTTTCCTGAATTTAGTTCTTTTTTGACCAGTTCGGAGATGCTGTTTTCGTCCAGGTTCCCTAGTGCTTCATGGTTCAGGTTTGCAAAAGCATCTCCATTGGTCTTTATAAACATCCTGCCGTATAGATGTTCATTGATAAGGGACCTCGAAAAGATCTGTTGTTGATTTGGCTTCAGGTTGAGGATGTCTTCACCCGACAGGTATACATTATCCCTGAAGAAATCCCGGTTATTTCCATCATAGTAAGGCAAAAGAAAAACTTTCTCATCACCTGGTTCCTTTAATTGTTCTGAAACTTCCTTGTATTCCTTCAATGACCGGATGATGAAATTCAGGTCAATCTTTTTCTGCTTTTTAATGTACCCAGGCTGCTGCCTGATTTCCTGAAGTGCTGAAAAGCCTCCCGGGAATGTGATATAAAGGGAAATTCGGCTGTTCCCGAGCTTAAGCAGCCTGGATAGTATTGAAGGGTCATGGCAGGGGAGGGGCAGGTGAAAATTGACTTTCAGCATCAGTTTTCTTATGCCTGAAATCAGGCTGTCGGCTTGTGAATAACGGCTCAGGTCCGAACCGCTGAAATCAAGTACAAGTCCGCTGGAACCTGAAAGGAATGAGCATGAGTTGAATATCTTCTCCAGGGGAAGTTCGCTGTATTCCAGTGGATTATATGACAAGCAAGAAAACTGCTGTGCGGCATACCTGTACTCAGAGCAAAGCTGATGCTTGTCCTGGTTTACGAAAAAGCATAAATTCCGGAGATAGTCATCCGCAGAAAATGAAGGAAAATCTTTTGGAGGAGGGTAGTTTTTAATTATTGGTTTAGGCCTGGTAATCAAAGGTTTGTTCTCTTCCCTGCAGGAGACAATATCACCGCTGAACGAACATTTGATATCGGAGATCAATGCCCTAATGATTTTATCAGACGAAAGCAGATCGACAGGGGCAAGGAACCCGGTTCCGGAATCTTCCAGATTTCTGACCACCCCGGCTATCATAGCTGAATCTCGATACTCGAGTATGGTGTGATTTAATGAATTGTATATCAATGAATCATTACCGGCCATAACAGAAAAAGTATATGGTTCAAGGTAAAGATATTGTTTTTCTTTATTTCGGAAGGAATGCTTCATCCCTGATTCGTACAAATAGTTTCTGGTCTTTCTCGAGATAGTTGAAAATCTGAGAGAGATGGGCACTGAATTTATGTTTGTTCATGAAAAATTCACAGACGGGAACACCTTTTTCCACACCGGTATTAAAGATGCATTCCTTACAGTTATCTGAAAGGTAACACTGGTCGCATAGTTTCTTTATTTTCTGAAAATAAGTGTTATATGTGGTTGTGATTTTTTTTGGATCAATATCAATAGTTGCATCTTTCACTTTTCCCAGTTCGAAGATTCTGCTGATGTGTTCGCATGGATAGATGCCACCGTCGGCACTCATATAAATTCTAAGCTCAAAAGGTGAGCAAGTGGCCGTAGGGATGTATTTCCTTGAATCCCTGTGACTTGTAAGCGGGTTGAGGAGTTGCTTGGGCTTTCGGTATACAAAATTTCCAAATCGTTCAAAAAGTTCAGATGTTTCTGATACAAAAGGATGACGTGTAAACATCTCATGGATATAACAGTTGTCTTCGTGTGCAGGTACATCTGTTTTTACGAATGTTTCTTCGAATTCATCCCGAAACTCTTCAACGACACCTGTTGTTGTTATGCTGGAAGTTATAGGCGTTTTTCCGAAGTTTGACGAAAAATATTCGTAGATCGACTTCAGGGAGTTACGGTTATGCCGTACAGTGAGGAAAATGACCCGGCGGTCGAAATAGTCAGGGTAATTCTTGCGCACCATTTCTATATTACGGCTGACTGGAAGAAAAGAAGGTTTTTTATTGGTTTTAAGCACTCTGAAAGAGTTTGCGAAATCATCCCCGTCGAGGCTGATAGCAAGTTCAAAATCCTTTTCAGCCAGGAAACCTATGTATTTTTTCAGCAGTAAACCGTTGGTGGTCATTGAATATTTGATGTTCAGATCACTGCTTTTATTTTTTTCGATAAAATTGACAATGGTTTCAATGAAGCCGAAGTTTTTCAATGGTTCTCCCCCGTAAAAGCTTACTGCAAGTTGCTGGTCAGTGTTCGCTTTGCGTTTTTCAAGAAGCAAAGCCAGCAGTTTGAGGGCGTCTTCGGTGCGGATGTTACTGCGGTCCCTGGTCTTATTAAAATAGAATTTACTGTAGGTACAGTAAACGCAATCAAGGTTGCAGTCTTCGGTTGTTTCAAAAATGACCTGTTTGGTCCTGGCAAGATTTTGTTCTATCCTGTTTTTTGGGATTAAGCCACTGCGGTTTTTAAGGGGTCCTGGTTTGAAGAACCCGTGCTTTTTGTAAAATCTGAATTTTGAAAGGTAATATTGAACTTCGGCCTGATCGAATTTTCCAAGGCCCGGAATTTCTAATGTTTTATCTGTTTTTATTCCTCCAAGGAATGCTTTCCAGCGAAGGGAATTCTGGTGCAGATCCAGAAAATAATTGATAAGCGGGTGGGAGTGAATGAATTGCCTGTTATGGGAGCTGTAAAAATAGGTATTGCCTGAGGACGTAGTAAATGGTGTGGCTGCTCTCATGATTGTTTGTTGCAGGGCAAAATAATCTTATCAGCCTTGCAAATATACCTATTTAACAAGTTGAACGAATGAAACCGGGAAAGGATCAATCGGGTTTGTTCTTATTCTTTGCTGAATTGTAGTTTGGACCATCAGGGCATGCGCAAACTTCATTTGACGGACCCTGGGAGTAAACTGTAACGGCTGGAGCGGTGGTTGAACAGATGCATTTCAGGTCGGTTCCGCCGCGAACATTTGACAGTCTGCTTTTGTTGATTTCGGCATTGTACAGGTTGATCAGGTTTAAAGCTTTCATATTTGTGTTTTTTTAGGTTTTTCGTTGTGTTATATGAATATAGATAAGCAAAGATCGTACCAAATATGTATAAAATTGAAAATCAATGAAATAATAAAAATTGACTTTTTAAAAGTGTAAAATATTTTTACACCATTGTAAAATATTTTGACAGTTATGTAAAATTTTTTTACACTTTCGAAAGATCTTACACTTTTTTAATTCGGAGATAATCTGTGATGCCTTGCTGGCAGGATCAGGAACGGAGAGTACGGATTATAAGAACCTCTGCCAGGAGAAAGAGAAGGGTAAGCAGGATGAGCCATTTAGAAAGGGGAAAACCCAGATTAAGCTGTTCAACCTGCCTGGTTAATGAGATTCCACTTGATTTCAGAACAACAAAGTTTGTAAGATTGAATTTGTTAATGCCTGCTTCAACTTCCTGAACTGTATAAGAGCTCAGGTCTGATTCTTTCCTGTTATAATTAAATGCCAGAACTGTAATCTCTTTGTTCCCCTGATATAACGTATACCACCCTGACTCATTGATCTTTTCGTGAATGATTACCTGCATAGTTTGTCCCGAGTTTCTTATTTCGGGAATAAATTCATAGGAGCTCTGCCATTTTTTAATTTTTACCGGATTCCTCTCACTCATTGAATCTGATGGAAGTACAAGTATCTCATTTTTATCGGTATTATAATATAGTGGAGTGGTGATATTACTCAGAAAAGCTATCCTGAACATAACAGGGACAAAGAGCAGATGTTGCTGAAAATTAGTGGAAGACGCATCCAGGGAGGAGGCAAACAAATAAAGCTTTCCTTTCCCAATATCGGAGGATGCCAGGAACGGGAAACCGTTTTGCAGCCTCATAAGAATGATAGCAGGATTGCTAACTGAATTATTAATAATACAATACCTTGAAACAGATGGCAGGTCGGCATTTTCGGGAATATGGATTTTGCCTGCTGCATCCTTGTCAAAAACTTCCTTAAAAACCAGATTTTCAAGATCAACAGAAGCCACTCTTTGTTTCATAGTATCATTTTTCCCAAAGATTGGGGCACCTGATAATTTCAGAAATGAATTTAATTTTTCGTTACTGTTATTTACATCCGGAAATACGCAAACGGTACCGCCTTTTTTAAGAAATAGTTGCAGCTCGTCAGACAACCCGGAGGAAAAATCCTGGATGCTGTTCAGGATAATGAGATTTTGCTTGTTGAAGGAATTGTAGTCGACCTGGGTTTCAGTTGATTGTTGAAAATGAAAAATAGAATCCAAACTAAAAAGGGAAGAGAAAAAATGATCAGGGGTTTTGCCGTAAATGTTCAGGACATTGATTTCTTTGGAAATGACATAAGAAAAGTAGAATATATCATCATAAGTGACAGGGTAGTCTGCTATCTCAAGACGGCCCAGTTGGAAGCCGCTTTTCTCTTCAGTATAGGGAAGGGGTATTTCGGCTGAGCCGGAAGCATCGATGCTGAAGCTGGTAACGGCTTTTTGGTTGTTATTGATTGTTAAACGGAGAGGAATTTTCTCAAGTCTTTCACTTCCGCAATTTTTTATTCTGACAACAAGCTTAACTGCCTCTCCCGGCCTGTGAACCGGGGTGGCAAACCATGCAGAATCAATGAAAAGGTTATTTTGCTTATTTGATTCAACGGGGACAATTATATAATGGGCGCTTGAATCGGGTCTCAGGTTAGTTAAACCGGTTGTGCTTTTCTGCATATCGGAGATAATAAACGAAACACAATTGCCTTCTTTCTGTTTTGAAAAGAAGTCCTTTTGGCGGTTTATTATATCCTTCAGGTTAACAGATGCATAAGAGATCCTGACCTCTTTAAGCAATGCCAGGAACTCCTCGCGGCTGACAAATTGTGAATGCCTGCTCTCAAAATCATTCGTCATCAGTTGAAACACATCCGATGATTTATACGCTGAAACAATTTCCGAAGCTTTCTTCCTGGCCAGGTCAAGTAATCTTCCCTGTTTCCCGCCTGCTTCCATTGAGAATGAATTGTCGACATACACGCTTACTGCCTGAAATCCGGCCTTGTTGTTCCCTTTTATAGCCGAAGAAATGAATGGCTGAGCAAAAGCCATGACAATAGCCGAAACAGCCAGTAGTCTGGTAAGGAGGACCAAGAGTTGTTTTAGTTTGGAGCGCTTCTTCGTCTCCATCTGGATCTGGCTGAGAAAGCGAACATTGGTAAAATACTCTTTCTTGTAACGGCGCAGGTTGAACAGATGGATCAGGACAGGAATAATAAGCGCGCTGAAACCTAAAAGGAAATACGGGTGCAGAAACTCCATCTGATATGCATTGGCCTGACAAAAGTACTAAAAAGGGAGAGCCCTCAATAAAAAAGGCCGCCGCACAAGGGCGGCAGCCTTTTATTCAATATAAGGTTGAATGTCAGATTACTCCCTGGTCGATCATTGCATTTGCAACCTTGAGGAATCCGGCAACATTGGCGCCTTTAACATAGTTAACATAGCCATTCTTGTCTTTGCCGTGCTTAACGCATTGTTCGTGGATGCTGCACATGATCTGATGAAGCCTGTCATCGACTTCTTTAAGTCCCCAGCTTAGTTTCATCGCATTCTGTGACATCTCTAATCCGGAAGTGGCAACTCCTCCTGCATTTACTGCTTTCCCGGGAGCAAACAGAATCTTATTCTCAAGAAAGATTTCAATTGCTTCAGGAGTCGAAGGCATATTTGCACCTTCAGCAACGCATTGTACTCCGTTTTTCACGAGAGTGATTGCATCATCCTTGCCAAGTTCGTTTTGTGTGGCACAGGGCAGTGCAATATCGCATTTCACTTCCCATGGGCGTTTGCCCTGGTGGAACTGGGCACCTGGAAACTCATAGGAATAGGGTTTCACGATATCCTGGTTGGAAGCGCGGAGCTCAAGAAGATAATCGATCTTTTCACCAGAAATACCGTCAGGATCATGGATATAACCATCAGGCCCTGAAATTGTTACAACCTTACCGCCAAGTTCGGTAGCCTTTATTGCAGCACCCCAGGCAACATTACCGAATCCGGAGATACAAACGGTCTTTCCTTTGAACGTTTCGCCTTTAGTTGCAAGCATTTCCTTGGCAAAATAAACTGCTCCGAAACCAGTTGCTTCCGGGCGGATCAGGCTGCCTCCCCAGTTGAGTCCTTTTCCTGTGAGGACTCCGGTATTTTCCCTTGCAAGCTTTTTATACATTCCGTAAAGGAAGCCGATCTCACGTCCGCCAACTCCAATATCACCTGCAGGCACGTCGGTTTCAGGGCCGATGAGTTTCCATAGCTCAAGCATGAAACCCTGGCAGAAACGCATTACTTCTGCATTTGATTTGCCCTTGGGGTCAAAATCTGAGCCGCCTTTTGCGCCGCCCATCGGAAGGGTTGTAAGGCTGTTCTTGAAGATCTGTTCAAACCCCAAAAACTTTAAAATGCTGAGGTTAACGCTTGGGTGGAATCTTAAGCCTCCTTTGTAAGGGCCAATAGCGTTATTGAACTGGACTCGGTAGCCACGGTTCACCTGAACTTTTCCGCTATCATCAACCCAGCTGATCTTAAACATAAGAACACGGTCGGGCTCAATTATCCGTTCAATGATATTTGCAGATTCAAAATGTGGATTTTCATTATACACATCCTGAATGCACTCAAGCACTTCGCGCACAGCCTGCAGGAACTCAACTTCGCCTGGATTTTTTTTCTCCAGGTCGCTCATAATTTTTTCAAGGTTCATAGTGATTCAGATTTAGATTATTAAAACGTTAAACGATTTTACCAGATCGAAAGATTGTTAACAAAATAACAACTGACAAAATTAAGGTGTTTTTTAAGAACAACCAAACAAAACCATTGTTTTTAGACTAGGACCCGGCTTTTTTCATGGTGCTCTGACCCTCCAGGCCGAGCGGACTGCCTTTGCTGTATTTTAAGGAGTTGATGACCATCCCTTCTTCAGAATAATACAGCTCCTCACCATCTTTCACATTGTTTTTGTAATGTGTAAGCTGTTTGATCTGTCCATTAGAATAATATACTTTTTGCACCCCGTCTCCATTCTTAAAATCACCCTGTCCGGTCACTTTGCCGAATTCATCATAGTATAGCCATACACCGTCATAAAATCCATTGCTGAAATGCCCGTCAATTTTCAGAATACGAGTCGGATACCATTCCTGAAACAGCCCGTGAGGCTTTCCGTTCAGATAATTCATTTCCTGAAGGAGATGAGCGTACCTGTCCCAGGTCCTTGCAACTCCGTTCTGCATACCATTATTATAAGTCT
Organism: Bacteroidota bacterium; assembly: GCA_037134895.1. GTDB lineage: Bacteria > Bacteroidota > Bacteroidia > Bacteroidales > FEN-979 > CAIRDP01. The sequence continues at coordinate 6,009 of JBAXLI010000035.1, read as the reverse complement.
GAAGTTCTTTCTGGTATCCCGACTGGAAATAACGTATAAGGGTGCCCTCGAGCTTATTGTTCACATAAGTGCAGGTCATCATTGGTTTCCCGTTTTCATAATAATACCTGGCCTGACCGTCATATTTCCCTCTTTTAACTGTAATTTCCGATTTCACGGCACCAGAACTATAGTATTCTTTATTCACCCTGGTACAGGAAAAGCATAAAGAAAGCATGGAACAAAGGATAAGCCAGGAAATTGTTGTTTTCATCTTAATGTTTAACAAAGATTTTGAATCAGATATCAATTGATGTATAGAGTTTCACAGCACCAATAATGCCCATAATGAGCATCTGAATAGCGATCACTGTGAGGATCAGTCCCATTACCCTTGTAATGATCATTATAAGTCCCTCTCCCAGAACGGCTGCAATCTTTTTTGCCGAAAGGAAAAGCAGGAATGTAATAAAACAGATCAAGGCAAAGATCAATATAACAACAACAACATTCGTGATTGTTTTATCTGAACCTACAAAGTTCATGGCTGTTGCAATTGTTCCCGGTCCGGCGAGAAGGGGCATACCGAGGGGTGTTACTGCAATATTTGAAAGAGCTCTTTTCAAATCTTCGGGGTTCATCTCCTTCTGCACTTTGATCTTGGATTCTTCACCGTTGAGCATGTGATAGCCGATAAAAAAGACAATGATCCCTCCTGCAATCTGGAACGCCGGTATAGTTATCCCGAAGACCCTGAAAATGAAGTGTCCGAAAATACAAAATGAAGCGATTATGATGAAGGCCGAGACGGATGCCCTGAAGGCCATCCATCTTGCTGTTTTGTCGTCAAGTTCATCCACCATGCCGATAAAAATGGGTAAAATTCCAAGTGGATTAAGCATTGCGAGAAAACCAATGAAAACGGTTGAATAATGAAGAAGGTCGGAATGAATTTTCATATTTTCTTTCTGGATTTTTTATAGGCTTCACATTCACTTATAAATGTCATGGCGAGCTTTCCGCAGAGAGGATTGCCATTATCCATTCGTTCGGGATGCCATTGAACACCAAGTAAAAAATTTTTCCCTTCAGGGTTCAGCCATTCCACTGCTTCGATTAACCCATCGGAAGAACGCGCACAAACGGTGAGCAGGGGAGACAGGAAGTCGACTGCCTGGTGGTGGTTGGTAGTAACTGATGCAGAATCAGTGGCAACGACCTCATACAGCCTGGAATTTCTCTGGATATAAACTTCGTGAAAGCAATACCGGTAATCCCGGCACATATGTGTAACCTTCTGCCCGTAATCAGTCGGGATATCAACAATAAGTTTTCCGCCCAGGTAAACATTGATAAGCTGATTTCCCCTGCAGATACCGAACACAGGCATTTTCAGGTCAAGAGCGCTGCTGAGAACCGCCATCTCCAGGCTGTCGCGGCGTAAATTGAACCCCGTACACCTTGGGGATTCATTTTCTTTACCATACCATCCGGGGTAAACATCCTCACCACCCGTAAGAAGCAGTCCATCGCATTTTCTGATTTCTTCTGCAGCTACATTTACATTAAGATTGAACAGATTTACGATTTGAATATCAGGGCAATTTTTTTTTAACCAGTTGATGTAATTCGGTGAGGCTTTGGAAACAGCTACCCTGATGATATTACTGTCATCTCTGCATGAGGTCAGATAAATGACCGTCAGGCAGATAATAAGCAGAAATGATAAATGCCTGAACGTTGGTCTCATGATTGCGGAATTTTATCAAAAGTATAAAAGATCAGGTCTTCTTTTTCTCGAAATAATGAAAATTTTGGGTTAAAAGGAGATATTTATCACTGAACCGATTTTCGGTTGTACAGATTGACAGTTCATCTACAACAGGTTTAGGGTTTTTTGTCAATCGGAAATCCAGCAGTATCCTGTGAGGAGGCTTTGAAGGTAAGGGTTTTACGATCAAGGTTCTTTCTGGCAGAATCCCTTTCTCACCAAACATTTCAGTCAGAGCTTGTCCGTCCCCGAAAGGGAGAATGAGGCAGAGAGATGAACCGGGATGCATAAGTTTCAGAGCCCAGGTAAGAAGAGATCTGTTAGTAAGCGTGGTTTTATGCCTGGCAAGCAGGCGTTTTTCCGAACCAGGTTTCAGAGAATCAGTAAAAAAAGGCGGGTTGGAAATTATAAGGTCATAAGTTTGTTCACATATCGAAGAATGTTCTTCAAGTGAACGGTGAAATACAGATAAGCGATCGGCCCAGGGAGAGGATGAAAAATTTTTCCTCGCTTCTTCTACAGAGTTCCGATCGATATCTATGGCATGAATCATTGCACCAGATTCCTGTGCAAGCATCATTGACAGGACACCGCAGCCTGTGCCGATGTCAAGCATCGTAAGCGACGATGAAGCCTCTGCCCAGGAACCAAGAAGCATGGCATCGGTCCCGACTTTCATTGTTGAGTGAGAATCTTCAACCTGGAAATGACGGAAACGAAAAGACATATCAAAGGTAAATTTCAATCAGACCTTCAGGTGCCTCGATACGTAGAATTTTATTCAGCCTGTCGACCTCCTTGATGGTCTCATCAATAACAGGTATCAGGATTTCTTTTTCCCCAAAGAGTATCTGGAACAAAGCCTGATGTTTCAGGTCGAGTACCGATTGCACCTTACCCAATTCACCAAAGTGTTCATCAATAACCAGAAAACCAACGATCTCGTGATAATAGAATTTATTCCCCGTAAGTACAGGCAATGTCGAAACAGGCAGGTACATTTCACTGCCAGTGTATTCTTCAGCTTCATCCGCAGAAAGTACATCAGCAAAGGAGAATATAGCTGAATTCCTGCTTTTTAACTCCACGCCTGTGATAAAAAAAGGAATCCGTTCACCATAAACATCCAGGTAAACGGATTCAAGTTTCTGATAATTTTCAGGTTCATCCACATCGAGGTGAACCATCAGATGACCTTTATTACCGATGGTTTTAAGAATCTTTCCAAGGTAATAAAAATCGGTTTTCTGCATTGATTAAGCTTTGGTTAAGCCTGATCCTGTGTTGGTTCCTGAGCCGGAGCAGCCTCATTGCTTTCTGCCTGGGCTTCAGCGACAGGGACTACAGCGGCAGGAGCTGAAGCGGCCTGCTGGGCAGCTGCAATCTCAGCGCGTTTTTTAGCAACAGCCTGGGCTTTTGCTTCGTTTAATTTGATTTCGTTCTCATGAAGCTGTTTGCGGGTATCTTTGAGGCTGAGTTCGTATTCCTTCTTTTTCGAAGAAATTTTTGCCTCTTTTTCCTGCAGCCAGTTCTGAAATTTGATCTCGGCCTGTTCTTCAGTCATGGCTCCTTTCTGAACGCCTTTCAGAAGATGGCTTTTGTAAAGGATACCTTTATACGAAAGAATAGCCTTGACCGTGTCGGTCGGCTGGGCTCCATCGTTAAGCCAGGTGATGGCTTTGGTGAAATCAATATCAATTTCGGCTGGCTTTGCTAACGGGTTGTAGGTGCCAATCTTTTCGATAAACTTTCCGTCCCGTGGTGCACGACCATCCGCAATGACAATGTGGTAAAAAGGCTGACCCTTCTTACCTCTTCTCTGTAACCTGATTTTGGTTGGCATACCTAATTGATTGATTAAATGAATAATTGAACTTTACACTTCCTGTTAAATCAAACAGGGGTGCAAAGGTCGGGAAATTAAATCAATCTGCCAAAAGCTAAGCGAACTATTTATCGAACTTGATGTACTTATCCTTTGAAGTATAGCAGAACGGGCATTTATCCTCTGGCTTAACCTGGTCGAATGTATTTCCGCATTTAGGGCATACCCAGTAAACCTTGGCAAGGCTCTTAATGTCATTCTTGTTCAGTGCATTCAGGGCGTTGGTATACATGACCGAATGTTTTTTCTCGGTCTCCATTGCCCAGCGAAACGACTTGATGGCATCTGTGGCATTTTCATCCTTTGCAGCCTTGACAAAATCAGGGTACATGGTTGTCATCTCATAATTTTCACCCTTTATTGCATCCTCCAGATTTTCTTTTGTTGTTTTAACAGTGAACTGGGGTGTAACGGGGTCGGCTTTACCGCCAAGCTTTTCAATCACTGCTTTATGATTCAGCGCATGGATAGCTTCGGCCCTGGATGTGGCCTGAAACATAATTGCAACAGGGATGAATCCCTCTTTTCTTGCCTGGTCGGCATATGCAGCATATTTTGCCGAGGCTGTGGACTCACCCTTAAATGCAGCTTTCAGGTTTTCAATCGTCTTTTCATTTGCAGCAAAAACCGGGATCCCTATGGCAAGCATAAGGAAAATCGAAACTAAACGTTTTGTTCTCATACTATATCATTTTAATTTAGGTGGCGGATTAAGGTAAACGGATCTCAGATCCCGATCATAAAGTCAAGTACGAGCTTTCCTCCCAGAAAGCCTGTAATGGTTATAAAAATTACCGATAGCAGTGACAGACCAAAGGGAATATATTTGTACATGGTGTTTTCGGTTTTCCAGTAAACCATAATGATCCTTGCCAATGTGGCTATTATAATCGCCACAAGAGAGAACGTTGCGAACAGTTCATGCTGTTCTTTGACCTGCATGGCTTCTCCTTCCATCTGTGTGGTCCCTGCAATGAAATAACCTGTACCCCAGGCTGCAATTGCTCCCAGCATTCCAAGTATCTGCAGGTAATACCCGGCTTTTGACAGGCAGGGATCTTTTTTGTAAATGAGGGCAACCAGGTCGAACAGGAATGCCACGGTGATCAGTGCAAGCGGAAAATGAACCGACATTGGATGAAAATGTGATGCAGGTATCATAATTATTGGGTTTAAAGCAAAAATAGCAAATACCATGAACTATTCCAAGTGCAGTTTAAAAAGAAAGGAATTTTAAGTTTTCAACAATCTCCGGGACAAACCATTTTACGGGTATTTTTGGAATTCGGTTTATTCCCCTGAAATTATTTTCAAGATGCAGAATTTCACCCATTTACATGTCCATTCCCAGTATTCTATCCTTGACGGGGCCTGCGATGTAAAGGCTCTTGTTAAAAAAGCTTCCTCCCTGGGAATGAAAGGGGTAGCAATAACCGATCACGGTAATCTTTTCGGAGCCAAAGCCTTTCTTGAAGCCGCATCAGGCATTAAGGATTTCAAACCTGTGATTGGCTGTGAGACTTACGTCGCCAGAAGGTCGATGAGTGAAAAGATCGATGTTTCGGACCGAAAAGGAGAGCATCTCATCCTGCTTGCAAAAAACCTCCTGGGATATCACAATCTTGTTAAGCTCATTTCAGCCTCATGGGTTGATGGTTTTTATTATAAACCGAGGATCGATAAAGAATTGCTTAAACAATACCATGAAGGCCTGATCGCTTCATCAGCCTGCCTGGCGGGTGAGATCCCAAGGGCTCTCCAGGCCGGAAATATTGAAAAAGCCGAGGCGGCAATTTCAGAATACAAGGAGTTGTTCGGCGAGGATTTTTACCTCGAGCTTATGAGGCATAAAACAACTGACCCTACCCGCGACTCCAGTGTGTATGAGCGTCAGGCTGAAGTATGCAAAGCCCTGATCTTACTTTCCCGGAAATGCGGGGTAAAGCTGATTGCCACGAATGATGTTCATTTCCTCAATGAGGCTGACGCTGAAATGCATGACCGCCTGCTTTGTGTTAACACCGGGAAGTTCATTGATGACCCAGGCCGTTTGAGGTATACCGGCCAGGAATGGCTGAAGAGCCGTGATGAAATGTATCAGCTGTTTTCAGATATCCCCGAAGCGCTTGAAAATACCATGGAAGTCCTTGACAAGATCGAGGTATACGACCTGAACAGGGATCCTATCATGCCTGATTTTCCCCTGCCCGAAGATTTTCATGATGCAGATGAATATCTCAGGCATATAACTTATCAAGGAGCGGAAAAAAGATATCCTGAGATCACAAAAGAGATCTCTGAGAGAATTGATTTTGAGCTTGCCACTATTAAGAAAATGGGGTACCCTGGCTACTTCCTCATTGTGCAGGATTTC
>JBAXLI010000034.1:0-43796 GCA_037134895.1 Bacteroidota bacterium | reverse complement strand
TTTTATAAATAACGTGTTGCACCTTTGTAAAATAATTTAATGTTTGCATAAAAGGCATTTTTTGCTAAAAGAATCAGATCATGAAAAAGCTACTCACACTCACCTTGGTTTTATTATTCGCTGGTGCTTCACTATTTGCTCAAAAACCCCATAAAGGGAAAGATAAGCACAAAGAAGTAAAAAGAGAATATAGTCACAATCATCATCGTCATGCTCCTTCTAAGAATACGACAGTAGTAATTCAAGCGAATGCTCCAAGACCACCTTCGGTTATAATACGAGTTCCGTCTCCTCCAAGACCCCCATCAGTTAATATACAATTACCGTCTCCCCCGCCCCCGCCAAGACCTCCAAGATAAATATTCAAATCAGAGTAATTTGCCACTTTGCGATTAAAATGCATACGCATAATATTGTGGGATGATATAAAAAAAGCCCACCGATTTCGGTAGGCTTCTTCATTATCGAGTAGTATATTACTCTCTAAGAGCTTCAGAAGGAGCAACAAATGGCTCAACCACTGGTTCAGCTACAGGAGCTTGTTTCTTAGGCTGGGGCTTAGCCACCTTCTTAGCTTTGGCTTTCTTAGTCACAGGCTTATTAAGTTTTAATGAAGCTGCCATTTCTTCTATTCTCTGTTTCTCGACTGATGGCAGATAGAGTCGGCAAAAGCGATGAAGGATTTACGCATTGAGTGAGTTCGGATTGGAAGCATAAGATTAAAAAATGCGCGTAAAATTCCTGACTCCAATTCCTGACTCCAGACCAAATTACCATAAAGACGAAAGCCATACAATTGTCTGGCTTTCTGAGAGTTGCGTGGATAGGATGAACTGCGTTGATCCATGTTGGGGGAGGCATAACACCAAAACCCTGGCTCGCTGCGCTCGCCCGGTCTTTTTCTTCTTCCTCCTCGGCCTGCAAAGCAAGCTTTGCGGCCTTGTCGGAAAAAGAAAAACCCCGGCACTTTCGTGCCAGGGCTCCGTTGTTGCGGGGATAGGATTCGAACCTATGACCTTTGGGTTATGAGCCCAACGAGCTACCTCTGCTCCACCCCGCGATATATTTTCGTACCTTTGTTGTTTGTATCGCGGCAAATTTGTAATTCGCGCTGCAAAGATACAGTTACTTTGCTGCATCTCCAAATTTAAACAAATTTTTATGGCCCATAAAGCCGGATACATCACGATCCTTGGATATCCCAACGTTGGGAAGTCAACACTCATGAATGCCCTTATCGGTGAAAAGCTCTCCGGGATTACTCCCAAAGCTCAAACCACCAGGCACAGGATCCTTGGAATTCTTAATGGGGAAGATTACCAAATGGTTTTTTCGGATACTCCGGGAATCCTTATTCCAAAATATAAACTGCACCAGGCTATGGTCTCTGCCATCAGCTCCTCCCTTGCCGATGCTGACATCATCCTTCTGGTAACCGAACCCGGGCTGAAGTTCACCCACGAAGACATCCTCAATCGAATTAAACATACTGAACTTCCTGTAATAGTCCTTATCAATAAAATCGACACCATAGACCAGGCGAAACTTGAGCATGAAGTTGAAACCTGGGCAAAGCTTCTTCCGTCTGCCGAAATTCTGCCAGTATCGGCCCTCCATGCTTCCAACCTTGATATGCTTGCAACCCGGCTTGTCAAACTGTTACCAGTGCATCCGCCGTTTTATGATAAAGATGAGCTCACCGACCGTAATGAACGATTCTTTGTGGCGGAGATCATCAGGGAGAAAATCCTGATGAATTACTCCCAGGAGGTGCCTTATTCGGTTGAGGTTGTAATCGATTCTTTCAAGGAGGATGAAGCCCTGGTGCGAATCAGGGCGGTGATTTTCATTGCAAGGGAATCTCAGAAGGCAATAATACTGGGCCACCAGGGCTCTGCTATAAAGAAGCTGGGGACCGAGGCCCGTATGGCAATCGAAGAATTCCTGGGCCGACATATCTTCCTTGAGCTGCATGTAAAAGTCTCAAAAGACTGGAGAGAGGATGAGCTTCAGCTGAAGAGATTTGGGTATACCCTGGGGGAGGATGGGGATTAGGGATTGGGGATTAGGGATTAGGGGTTAGGCTTCCAATTCCCAGCCCCCAACCCCCAGCCCCTAACCCCTAACCCCCAGCCCCCAACCATAAACCAAAAACCAAAAACCAAACACCATGTCAAAAATCGTAGCCATCGTTGGCCGCCCTAATGTGGGCAAAAGCACCCTCTTTAACCGCCTGGTTGGGCAGCGTGAAGCTATAGTCGATCCCACAAGCGGGGTCACCCGTGACCGTCATTACGGCATATCCGACTGGAACGGGCATACCTTTTCGGTGATAGATACAGGTGGGTATGTCGATAATTCAGGCGATATATTTGAATCGGAGATCAAGAAACAGGTTACCCTTGCTATCGAAGAATCAGATGTGATTATTTTTATGGTGGATGTGCGTGAAGGTCTCACACCAATGGATGAAGATGTTACAAAGCTTCTCAGACGTGCAGGAAAGAAAGTGTTTCTCGTCGCTAATAAGGTTGACAGCGGAAAGCAGGTCGACCTGGTGAATGAGTTTTATTCCCTTGGGATAAATGAAATTTACGGAATCTCAGCCATGAACGGAAGCGGAACAGGTGAACTGCTTGATGCCATAACGGCGACTTTTCCACTGCTTGATGAATCTTCGGCCGAAAACCAGCCCGACATCCCCGATCTGCCAAAAATTTCAATTGTTGGCCGTCCGAATGCAGGGAAATCATCCCTCGTAAATTTCCTTCTCGGGAATGACCGCACTATTGTTACTCCAATTGCGGGGACTACCCGTGACTCAACGCATTCGGTATACAACTCCTTCGGACTTAATTTTCTCCTGGTCGACACAGCGGGAATACGAAAGAAAGGGAAAGTGAAAGAGGATATCGAGTTTTATTCTGTAATGCGCGCTATTCGCTCTATAGAACACAGCGACGTATGCATGCTCATGGTCGATGCGGAGCGAGGGTTTGAAGCCCAGGACCTCAATATATTCCATATCATCGACAGGAACCATAAAGGGATAGTCATAGTCGTAAATAAATGGGATCTTATCGAGAAAGAAACCAATACACATAAGGATTTTGAAGAAATGATCAGGGAACAGATAGCACCTTTTCGTGATGTGCCTATAATTTTCACTTCAGTCACCGAAAAGCAGCGTATCCTGAAAGCAATGGAAGCAGCAGTGGCAGTGTTCAAAAACAGGACCCGGCAGATCCCGACCCGTGAGCTTAACGACTTCATCCTTCCTATTATCGAACATACTCCTCCTCCTGCTGTCAAAGGGAAATATGTGCGGATAAAATTCGCCACGCAGCTGCCTACGGCTTTTCCTTCCTTTGTGTTTTTTTGCAACCATCCCCAGTACTTAAGGGATCCTTACCGGCGTTTTATTGAAAACAAAATCAGGGAGCATTATGATTTTTCAGGAGCTCCCATGGAGATCTTTTTCAGGCAAAAATGAGTTCAGGGGTCAGGATCGACAAATGGTTATGGGCGGTTCGGGTGTTCAAAACCCGGAGCCTGGCGACAGATGCCTGCAAGTCGGGAAAAGTCAGAATAAACGGCCAGATCATCAAACCTTCACATGAGGTTAAGCCAGGAGAAGAAATAAGCGTTTCAAACCAGGCCCTGGTGCGCACCCTGAAGGTTCTGCAACTGCTGGGAAACAGGGTAGGGGCTCCTCTTGTGCCTGAGTATATGCAGGATCTTACACCGGAAGATGAATATTCGAAGTTAAAACTGAAGCGGCAGATGAATTTCGAATACCGTGACCCGGGAACCGGAAGGCCCACAAAACGCCAGCGCAGGGAAATAGAGATTCTCAAGAAATACATTGGTGAATGAAAAAAGACCGCCAGCCTGATCTTTTTGATATTGTATTCACCGGCAGGAATAAGGCTTACGGGGGATATGTTCTCAGAAAGCAATATCCACGGAGCCTTATCATTTCAATGGTTCTGGGAGTATTATTGTTTGCCGGAGCAACAATAATCCCGCTCGTCTGGTACTACTTTGAACCTATCCCGCTCATCGATGACGATATGCTTAAAGCGGTGGAGTACTACAGCGTGATGCCTCCTCCAGAAGATAATCTGAGCAAAATGGCAGGCTCTTTACCGAAGCCACCCGAAATCGAACAGGCCCCTGTCGTCACAGATTCGGTTATAGAAAAGAATCTTAAACCCGTTGTGACTACTCCGCCTGAAGAAACTGATGAAAGACCTGCTGATTCTGCAGGGAAACACCAGGGAAATGCTGTTAACGGCAGTGGGGAAGGGGATATAGCCGGGCTTGTTTCGGTAATTGACGTCTATCCTAAATATCCCGGCGGGGATGATGCCCGGCTTTGGTTCCTCCGAAGAAACGTGCGCTATCCGGAAGCTGCCATGAAAGCAGGAATACAGGGTGTCGTCGTGGTGGTTTTTATAATCGAAACCGATGGCTCGCTTTCAAATATCGAAGTAACTAAAAGCATTGGCGGCGGATGTGATGAGGAGGCGATCAGGGTAGTTAAACTCATGCCCCGCTGGGAACCCGCAAAGCGTACCGGGAAATCAGTACGTGTAGTCATCAGGATGCCTATCGTTTTCAGGATGCCCGGAAAATAAACAAGGCCACCCGAAGGCAGCCTTGTTCCTTAAACCATTAATTCAAACTTACTTTTTCTCCGGAGCCTTCTTTTCTGCTGGTTTATCGGTAGATTTTGCAGCAGGAGTGGCCTTGGGGGTTTCTTTCTTGTCGGCAGGCTTTGCAGTAGCCTTTGGAGCTTCTTTCTTTTCAGCCGGTTTCTGATCCTTGGTCTGCGGGGTCTGTGCAAAAGTTAACCCTGCAAAAAGCATAATAGCTGATACGAAGACAACAACTTTTTTCATGTTTATTAATTTTTATGTTATTTAATGATTAATCGCGGCAAAGGTAACTCAGGCCATAAATCTATGCCAAACAAAAGGAATTAAGATTTTATAAAGATGGGTCTGAATTCAGGAATACCTTATTGTTTCCTGGCCGAAAGCACTTCGTTCATCACTTCAAGGATGCTTGCCTGGTCGAATGGCTTGGCAAGGTAATGCGTGCAACCCTGGGAAATAAGCATATCCTTATCGCCACTCATGGTATAGCCGGTAACTGCAATGACGGGAATTTTGTCATATCCGGGAACCTTTCTGATCTCCTTTGTGGCTTCAATGCCGTTAATCCCATATCCGAGATTGATATCCATTAATATCGCATGATATTTTTTATTCCTGACCATCTCGATTGCCGAAGCCCCGTCGTGAGAATAATCGATCCGGCAAACCTTCCTCAGAAAGAATTCAGTTAATTCTTTGTTCACCAGGTTGTCTTCAACCAGCAGGACCCATGGCAGAACGGCTTTCTCGGTAAATTGCTGTACCGGTTCAACCTGAATTTCGGTTTTTTCGGCTTTCCCTTCTGTGCCCCGCGACTGATATGGCAGCCAGATGTGAAAGACAGAACCTTTACCGGGCTCGCTGTCAAGAGTGATCCTGCCTTCCAGCAGATCAATCGTTTTCTTACAGATCGTAAGCCCTATACCTGAACCCTGGTACTTTCTCCCAAATCCTTCGCTCACCTGCCTGAATTCCTGGAAAATCAGGTCGTGATAATCCTTTTCAATGCCGATCCCTGTATCAGATATCGAAATTATTACGTAGTCATTGATTTCAAGGCGTTTAGTTGAGATATCGATGTTTATGCCTCCTTTTTCTGTAAACTTGATGGCATTGTCGAGGATCTGCCTGCAAAGCTGTTTCAGCAGTTGTTCATCGGTATTGATTACAATTGAGGCATCGGTATTGAATGTAATGCTCAGATTTTTCTCTCTTGCCAGAGGTTCCATCGATTTGATGACTGCACGTAAAGTGTCTTTCAGTATAAGTGGCCTCACCGTCAGCGCTACTTTCCCTGCGACCAGCTGTGATAATGTAATCAGGGAATTCAGTGTCCCCATAAGCCTGCGTCCCGATGAGTGTATGTTCTCGGCCATCATCTCATGATCGGTATCCCTAAGTTCATCTTTCAGGATTTCCGCAAAACCCAGGATCCCGTTCAAAGGAGTCCTCAGTTCATGGCTTACGTTAGCGAGAATCGATGATTTCAAACGGTCTGATTCCTCAGCCTTCTCCTTGGCGATGATAAGCTGGTTCTCAAAAGATTTTCTCAGGGTTATATCCCGGTCGGCGCCCCTGTATCCCATGTATTTTCCATTCGGGTCAAACAAGGGTATGCCCGAAGACTCCAGGTAAACAATATGACCGTCGCGGTGAATTGCGCGGTTCGTAATAAGATTCAAAGGTTTATACTGACTTATAAAAGACCTCAGCGTTTCTTTTACCTTCTCAACATCGTCGGGAAGCATAAACACAAAAGGAGATTTGCCCAGAAGTTCCTCGGGGCGGTAACCCATGATATCATAAACCTTGGAACTTACATAAGTGTATGTCCACTGAGGATCAATCTCCCAGATATAATCGTTGGTAAGATCGACAATGGCACTAAGCCTTTCCTCACTTTCCCTTATTCTTGCCTCAGCCAGCTTATTCTTCGTGATATCCCTGAAAATTCCGAAAGTGCCGGAAAAATTTCCATTCATATCATACTGGGGAGTAGCGGTTACTATGATCCACCTCCTCTGCCCGTCAAGCCTTAACACCTCAACCTCGTAAATGCCCTTTTGCCCAAGCATGCGGGTCTGCGTTTGCTTCAGGATCTCAGTATGAGAGGATGGGTGAATGAAGTTCAGGAGCTTTTGTCCGATTAGCTGGGAAGCCGCAAGGCCGAAGATTTCACATGCAGCCGGATTGACATAGGTAAACCTCTCCTTTGTGTCAACAACGCCAATTCCCTCGCCTATATTCTCAACAAGTTCTTTATGACGTTCTTCACTGTCTTTAAGAGCCTTTTCCTTATACCGGATATCCGAAACATCCCTGGCAATAAATAAAATATATTGAACCCCCTGTATGTCAACAGCTTCTCCGTTTATCTGTACAGGGATTTCAACCCCGTCCTTCCTTTTCCATTTTGATTCTGAACGGGGAATTTTTTTACTGCCAACTGTATTCAACGATATGCGCACTGCATTCTCCCAATCCTTGTCAGCTAACACATCGATCGCTTTGAGTTTGGTGATCTCATCTTTGGTATATCCAAGCATTTCGAGAGTGGAATGATTGGCGTCAACAATGATGTCATTCCCCGGATTTACCATAAGTATAGCATCCGATGCAAGTTCAAACAGCACATGATACCTTAGCTCTTTGTGCTTTATCAAGCTGTCAAATTTTTCAAGCCGGGCTTTAATTGTCTTCAGAAGTCCCGAGGGATCAACCGGTTTGGTAATATAATCGTCGGCACCCATCTGCATGCCTTTCCTGATATCCTCTTTTTCGGAAAGTGAAGAAAGGAAAATAAAAGGAGTGTCGGCGGTAGTGATGTCATTCCGCAGTATCCTGTATACCTCATGCCCATTCATGCCCGGCATAAGGATGTCACAGATGATGAGATCCGGAGCACTGACCTTCGCCAATTTAACACCCTCGTCCCCGTGAGAAGCTTTTAATACTTCAAACCCCGAATTTTCAAGAAAATCAGCAGTAGTCTCAAGGATCAGCCGGTCATCTTCTATCAGCAGAATCTTTTTCACCTGACAAATATAAGTCGTCCGTCATGAATAACCAAACTTTTCCTTAACTTATGATATAAAATTATTCTTTAATTTTTGAATCCATAAGGATGGTCACAGGGCCTGTATTCACCAATGAAATGTCCATCATAGCTCCGAATACGCCGGTCATGATTTCAGAACCGGTTTCATGTGACAGCGACCTGATGAAGGACTCATATACCGGGATTGCCTTTTCGGGTTTCGCTGCGCGGATGTATGACGGGCGGTTGCCTTTCCGGGTCGAGGCATGGAGAGTAAACTGGCTTACAACCAGGATCTCCCCTTTTACGTCGGTCACTGAAAGATTCATAACACCCTCATGGTCTCCGAAGATCCTCAGCCTGGCTATTTTACCGCAAAGCCATTCTGTATCTTCCTCAATGTCTTCATCTTCAATACCAAGTAATATTACCAGGCCATTACCTATGGCAGATATAATTTTGTTTTCAATGACAACAGTTGCAGAGGAAACACGCTGAATCACGACGCGCATAGAATCTGTTTTAATTCAAACCGGAATACTTGCATCCGGCTTTATATGATTTTTCATTAAAAAACATAACAAAGTTAAGGGCTTTTTTACTCAGTTCGCAGTGAAGTATTAGCTTTGCAGAAATTCCTCTGATGACCAAATTGAGCGTAAATATCAATAAAATTGCAACGATCAGGAATGCCCGGGGAGGGAATATGCCTGATCTGATCAGAGTGGCACTCGACTGTGAACGGTTCGGAGCCGAAGGAATTACAGTACATCCCCGCCCCGACGAACGCCACATTCGCTACAAGGACGTATTTGAGCTTAAACCCCTGCTGAGCACTGAATTCAATATTGAAGGCTACCCTGGCGAATCCTTTATTGAGCTTGTGAAAAAAGTGAGGCCGGCCCAGGTGACCCTGGTCCCCGATCCCCCTGGCGTCCTTACTTCCAATGCAGGCTGGGATACAGTTAAACATGAAAGTTTTCTCAGGGATGTGATTGCGGATTTCAAATCGCTGGGCATCAGGACTTCCGTTTTTATCGAGACCGACGAAAGGATGATACGCAAGGCGGCTGAAGCGGGGGCCGACAGGGTGGAACTTTATACAGAGGCGTATGCGACTGAATACCCTGCCGACAGGGAAGCTGCCGTCAGACCGTTCAGGGAAGCCGCGATCGCTGCTTATGAATCAGGCCTGGGGCTGAATGCAGGGCATGACCTGAGTCTCGTCAATCTTAAATTCTTTTCACAGAATGTCCCCCACCTGCTGGAGGTTTCTATCGGCCACGCACTGATCTGTGATGCCCTGTATTATGGCATCGAAAATGCTATACAGATGTACCTTCGGCAGCTTAAATAAATTTCCGACATGATTAAAACCTGCATTTTTCCCGCTTTATGTTTCCTTCTTTCAACCTTATGTATTGCGGGAATTCCTGATAATGACAAACTGGTAAAGAAGGCCGAAAAGATTCAGCATTCGGTGTTTACCATAGATTCTCACACTGATACACCACTAAGGCTAATGACGGGCGATTTCGATATCAGCCTTAAGCACGACACTGGTTCCCAGCCGGGCAAGGTTGATTTTCCCCGGATGAAGGAAGGAGGCCTCGACGCGATTTTCTTCGGGGTGTTCATCTCCCAGGGAAAAAGAAACCCAGAAGCCTTCCTGCATGCGAAGAATGAGGCTTTCGAGATCATTGACACCATAGATGCTGTTCTGAAAAGAAACAAATCTGTTGCTTCTCTCGCACTCGATCCCGACCAGGGTTACCGGCTGAAGAAAGAAGGGAAGATTGCAGTATTTATGGGGATGGAGAACGGTTACCCCCTGGGCCTTGACCTTTCGCTTGCCGAAGCCTATTTCAAAAGAGGAATTCGTTACATCACTCTCTGCCATACAAAAAACAATGACATCTGTGATTCTTCGAATGACACCCTGGCCTTCGGAGGCCTCAGTGCATTCGGGATAAAACTGGTAAAGGAAATGAACAGGCTGGGTATGATGATTGATGTTTCCCATATGTCGGATAAGGCATTCTACGATGTCATGCATTATTCCGATCTTCCTGTCATTGCATCGCATTCCTGTTCACGCGCCATCTGCGATAACCCGAGAAACCTCAACGACCAGATGCTCATGGCTCTTGCTGCCAACGGAGGGGTGGTTCAAATGTGCATACTCAGTGCATATGTCAAAGCCGATCCAAATCCAGCAAAGGATTCAGCCAGGGCTGAACTCAGAAAAAAATACCATGATTACGAAGGATTGTCAAAGGATGAAATGAAGCAGGCCCGCAAGGACTGGCGGTCTCTTGACGAAAAATTTCCCGCACACCTTGCAACGGTAAGCGATGTGGTTGACCACATTGACCATATGGTAAAAGTGGCAGGTATTGACCACGTTGGAATAGGCACCGATTTTGACGGGGGTGGAGGGGTCAGCGGATGCAAGGATGTAAGCGAAATGAAAAATATCACCCTGGAACTCGTCAGGAGAAAGTATTCGGTATCGGAGATCAGGAAAATCTGGGGAGGCAACCTCATGCGGGTGATGAAACAAAATCTTGACCATGCCCAACAATAGCGAAGGATTCAAAGCGGCCCTGAAGGATTTTAACCTCAGTGCCATCCGCAGTATTCCCAAGGCCGATCTGCACAATCATTGCATGCTTGGAGGCAAGCCTGCAATTCTTAACAGGTTCAACGGAGAAAAACTTCCGGCGTTCAAAGCAAGAACCATGGGCATCGAGCCTCTGAACCAATGGATAGGAGAGGTTTATGCTCCTTTCATGAAAAAGCCCGGTGCATTTGAAAAGGCAGTTGAGGCTGCATTCATTCAGGCAAAATCTGATGGGATCAAGGTGCTTGAGATGAGCATGGATGGTTTCTTCGGAAGCCTGTTCAATATCTCGCCTGAACGTGCTGTTAATTCGTTAAAGCATTTTCACTCACTGATCGCTCCTGAGATCGATTTTAGGCCTGAACTTGGTTTTCCCAAGACCCTGGCCTTGCGCACAATGCTGAAACACCTGGAACCTTTCCTTGCCTTTGATTATTTCAAAAGCTTTGACCTGTATGATGATGAGAAAGCCCAGCCGCTTGAAAATTTTCGTGAGCTCTTCCATTTTGCACGCACAGCTGGTCTCAAACTCAAAGCTCATGCGGGAGAGTTTGGTGATGCAGATTCGGTGAGGAAAGCGGTTGAACTGCTCGGGCTGGATGAAGTCCAGCATGGGATCGGTGCCGCCGACTCCCCTGAAGTCATGAAGTGGCTCGCCTCGAATAATATTCGTCTGAATGTTTGTCCTGAAAGCAACATTAAACTTAAGAGGGTCAGGTCATATAAGACACATCCCATCAGGATTCTCTTTGATCACGGGGTTAAAGTGACGGTAAATTCAGATGATTTCCTGCTTTTCAGGGCAGGGGTTTCGGAACAGTTCTTAAAGCTTTACCAAAACAGGGTTTTTTCTGCTGATGAACTTGATGTCATCAGGCTGAATGGGATGTCCTGATGAATATTGACCTCAGGCTTTACGGGCTTTCTTTATCTGCCCGAAATATTCAATCGTTTTCCTTATCGTATTGTGCTGAAGGGTAAAATACAGCAATAACGACATCAGCCATAAAGCCCCCAGGTTGAACCAGAAGGTGTCAATTGCCAGAGGTCCGATGTATTTAACGGGAGCATAAAAATGTGCCCTTCCGGCCTTCGACTGCGGGTCCATGAACACAGGGTCTTTCTTCCTGATCAGCTTGTCTTTTCCCTGAATGACTTTGTCGGTGGAAGCCGCATTCAGCACCAGGTCGGCCAGGCTCTCGTTGTAGTAATCCTGCTTAAGCCTGTATACTCCATCCTGCCCGTATCGGTCAACCAGTTTCTGGTAAATGGCATCGTGGCGCTCGCTGGCCCTGCTGAGCCTGCCTGAGAAAAGGATACTGAGGGAGTCAAGGTAAGTCCTCATCCGCAGATTCATATCATCGCTTAACCCAGCAGGTGTAAGAGCCGATACCTGGGGGTTATGACTGAAACCTGCCTCTTTCTCAAGTTCGCTGATTTCGTTCCTCAGGATCACAAGGTTCTGCAGGGTTTTTTGCTGTTCTTCCTTTTTCACGATGAACATTCTTGATTCATCAAGCAGTCCTTTCAGTGCGGGTATCCTGAGAGATGCAATATAGGAATATTCCGACATGGCTTTTTCAGAAGGGTAGAATGGTTTTTCATACCTGTTATTCCTGAACTGTTCCACGGCCATTGCCTCAAAACTCCATCGCGAGGCCATCATGTCACCTACGAAAGGAACATTGACCCTGGAGCTTATCGAAGGGTTGAGGTTGTCGAAAGGTACGATGGTGCCGCTCAGAAGCAGCTGGGGAACAAGTATGAACGGGATGATGATGTAAATTGCGACAATCGAATCAAGACCCGAAGAGATGTTCAGCCCGGCCATATTGGCAAAGCAGGAGGCCGAGAAAAGGATCAGCCAGTATGCCAGTGTCATGCCGCGGATGTCGAGAATCCAGTTCCCGATCAGAACATATAGCAGAGTCTGGATGGCCGAAAGCACAAACAGAAGAATGATTTTTGAGTTCAGGTAACTGCTGCGGCTCAGGTGCAGGAATGCCTCCCGTTTGAGGATCCGGCGGTCCCTGAAGATCTCTTCGGCGCTGACCATCATTCCAAGGAATAGTGCAACTACGACGCTCATGAACATATACGCAACAAGGTTCCTGTTCCCTCCGAAGAAATACGAATCACCGCTGTAATACCTTGTCAGATATGCCAGCAGGGCGGCAAGGACCGGAGCTTCAAAGAGATTGATCACCAGGTATTGCCTGTTTGTGATCTTCGTCAGGAGGTTCCTGAGACCGAAAATCCGGAACTGCTTCCACTGGCCTGGAACCTTAAAATAATTTACAGGAAGCTTTTGTTTTTTGGCCGAAAGTTTCAGATTTGGCTGGATATCTTTCCTGAAATGATCATACCATTCAGAGGGGGAGACTTTTCGGTTAAGGGTCAGTCTCCCGTATTCGCTTACCGTTTTCGCTTCGGTTATCTGCAGAATAAGTTCAGGATTGACATACCCGCAGTTCTCACACTCGCTTTCGGTCGGATTCGCATGGTTGCTGAGGGTTTTAAAATAGGTAAGCGCATCGATGGGGTTGCCGTAGTATATCGGGTAACCTCCTTTATCCATGATCAGCAGGATATCGAAAAGCTTATAGATATCAGATGAGGGCTGATGTATATTCACCACGACAAGCCGGCCTTTAAGAGTTTGCTCCTTCAGCAGCAGCATGACCAGTTCAGAATCCATGGATGACAATCCTGAGGTGGGTTCGTCTACAAATAATACAGAGGGTTCGCGGATGAGTTCCAGGGCTATGTTCAGGCGTTTACGCTGTCCGCCGCTGATGAATTTGTTCAGTGGATCCCCGACCCTGAGGTCCTTGATGCCGATGAGTCCGATGTCTTTTAATACCTTTAATACAGCCCTGATCAGCTGCATCTCTGTGAAATCCCTGAAACACAATTTCGCATTGAAATACATGTTCTCAAACACCGTCAGTTCTTCCACAAGAAGATCATCCTGTGGTACAAAGCCTATCACGCCTTCGAGCTTTTCCTTTTCGGTTCCCAGTTCATGTCCGTTGATGAGGATCTCACCGTTGAGCAGGCCGAGGCTTCCGTTGAAGACGTTCAGCAAGGTTGACTTGCCCACACCGCTTCCTCCCATGATCCCGATGAGTTCACCCGAGCGTGCAGTAAAGCTGAAAGGATGTATACCGTTGGTACTGTTCTTAAAACGGTATTCTATTTCTTTTGCGGTGAACTCAATGTGAATTGTCTCGTCACCGTGAAGGAATTTTGAGGCAATATCAGTATAATAAACCGGGGCGATTTTAAGGCTGGTGAGAATTGCCCCGTTGGCAAGGAAAAACGCACGGTATGGTTGTATGTTACGCCCGTTGAGGTACAAAGGGACCTTGCCGAGGTATCTTGCAAAAAAACGGCGGACCGTGGGGAAGTATAAAACCACCATACAGCCGTCCATATGTTCTCTGAAGATATGCCGGTTGCCTTTATTTGCCTCCTGGTCGTCGATCGTCAGCATGTCGGGGCAGGGGGTTTCAGAACCAAATGGGTCCAGGATGAAATCCAGTGCATTGCTGAATTCATTCTCGGGTATGCTGAATGCATGTTTCAGCAAGCCCGAGTATCCCATCATCTGCTTGTTTTCTTTAAGGCCCGACCCAGACTCGCTCCTGCTGATCTCATCCACAAATTCGATGAACTTGATAAATACGATAAGCCTGTCGAGAAATGGAAGATCCCTGGAAATTTTCTGGCAGATGGCCGAGATCTTGGGTGATATATCAACAGAAGCCGATGAGGGTGAATCCTCATCGGGCCGGTGAAAGAAAAGAAGTTCGTCGAAAAGTTTCAGGTATTCTTCAAGCTCCTGGGTATTCAGCTGGTCACGCAGGTAAGATTCAAGGATGAACCTGGAATTATCAGATACCTGCTTCCTGGCAGTTGCTGCAACTGTTGCGAACAGCTGCACCAGGGCCATCAGGATAGGTTCGGTCATTTAATAAAGGTTGCCCTTACACTTTCGGCCAGGTCACCTATTTCAGCTGCTTTCTGCTGAGGTAGTTTCTTGTCGGCTTCAAGTCCGTAGTTGGAATAAATGGCTTTAAGCTTACTCACCTCATCGCCTATCGGCTTAAGTTCTGAATCCATATTGTAGGCTGTAAGTAAAGTCACCAGCTTGTCAAGATTGGCTTTCTGCTTGAAAATAACGGTCGAGATAGCTTTGTTGTCACTTGCCACCTGGTTCAGTGCAGTCGCAAGATAAAGGGCTTCAACAAAAGTACCGGTTGCAACAAGTACAGCGATCTGGTTACGGTTGTTCTTACTGAGGAAATCATTGGTGCTGTTAAAGATCTTTGTCACCATGTTCACCAGGGAGTCTTTGTTGTTGTTTAATTTCTTCACCCTGTCAACAATAGTCGGGTCATAAACACCTGCAATGCCAAGATCGTTGGCGAGTTTTCCCGTACATGCGATGAACTTGTTTGTCTCGTCAATATAATTATACGTTGCGGCATATGCCAGGTCGGCACTGTAAACACCCAGGTTGAGGGCTTTTGCCTTCTCAGTAGAATACTTGGTCACGTTGGAAGGTGGATTGGTAATATTGAAAATAAATCCTGCCTTTGCCCTCTGGAGCATCATGGTAACTTCAAACGGTGTTGGGAACTGGTACAAAAGGTTCTTGTTTTCAGGTGAAAGATTGACATCTTTCTTAATAGTGTCGGCAGCGGCCTTGTTGGCAGATTCATCCTGTTTTGCAGTATTGTTGCAGGAAGTCATTGTCAAAGTAGCGCTGAATACCAGGATAAGGCCTGCGAAAATTGTTCTGAATGCTTTCATATTGTTATAAGTTTCTGAATGGATTAGCGAATTTACACGATTTTTTTTAATGATACATCCTTGTTAAAAAAAACATTCATTAGTGATGGCGGATGAGGATTTTGTGGTTCTCCGGATTATTGGCTGCCTCAAAGGCAGAAATGATTTCACTGAACGGGTAGATTCCCGAGACCAGTATTGAAGGATCGATCAGTTTCCTTTCAAGCAGGTTCAGTGCTGGCTTAAACAAGCCGCAGCGTGATCCTAGTATGTTGAATTCGTTGATGACGATGCTGTTAAGATCGGGGCTCGAAGTGTTAGCGACAGTTGTTTTTAAGACCATTGTACCCCGGGGCCAGAGATGGGAAAGGGCCAGTTCAAATCCCCGGGAACTGCCTGTGCAATCTACACAGACTTCGGCTTTACTTGCAGGATCGAGTTCCCTCAGCTCAACTGCATTGATCCCGGCAGAAAGGGCAAACCGGACTTTTTCGGGTACCGTATCAACTGTGGTGTAGTCAAATCCCTGGAGCCTGGCGACCATTGAAACAAGCATGCCAAGTTTTCCTGCCCCGAATATCATCATATTCCCGGATGGTTTTACATGCAATTGTTCGAATATTTCAACAGCTGCTGCCAGAGGTTCGGTGAACACTGCCATTTGCACAGGTACCGAATCAGGAACAATGTGAAGGTTTTTGGCGGGCAGGGCAATGAAATCCGCAAAAACCCCCTGTCGTCCTGCAATACCCACAACTGTGCGGTTCATGCAATGTGTGCGGCGGCCTGAACGGCAGAGATAACAATTTCCGCAAGAGCAATTGATCTCCCCGACCACGGTTTTACCGCTGAGGATATTTCCCTGGCTGACGACTTCCCCAACGAACTCATGACCAGGCACTCCTTTGAAACCCATATACCCTTTGATGATCTCAAGGTCTGTATTGCAAATCGCAGAATACTTAATTTTAACGAGGACTTCATCGGGAGCGGGCACTGGAAGAGGGATGTCTCTTAAACATAGCTCCTTCTCGAAAAACAGGGACTGCATGATCAAATTATTTTTTGAATAACGAAAATAACCTATTTTTACATGTAAATAAAGCAAATTTTCAAAACAGTATGCATTTATCGCTGAGCGTTTGCCGTAAATTCTTCCTGGTCCTGATCGTACCTGTAATTATGTTGCCGCTGTCGTGCCGGCAAAAGAGCAAGAGTGCGGATGTTGCTGGTCAGCGGATTGCCGAGGACAGGACTCCTTCAGGACCTTTAAAAAAAGTCACAGTTTACCCTTACTGGGTTACTACCTGCCAGTTTGCAGGTTATTACCTGGGAAAAGAAAAAGGTATTTACCGAAAACACGGCATTGATCTGAACATCCTTCAGTATAAACCTTCGGTGTCGACCAATGACATCATTAAGCTGGGGCAGTCCGATTTTGCCGTTCTCTGGCTCGTCAATGCCATTGAAATGAGGAGCAGCGGTATTAACATTGTAAACATCGCCCAGTTCTCAAGCCGTTCTTCACTAATGCTTCTTGCGAAGAAATCAAGTGGTATAAGGAAAATAGAAGATTTTAATGGTAAAAGGGCCGGGATCTGGGACGGGTATGAGCTTCAACCCAGGACCCTTTTTGCAAAGTATAAGCTGAATACAAAGATCATCCGCATCGGGAGTACGAACAACCTGTTTCTGAAGGGGGGTGTGGACATTACCAATGCCAATCTTTTCGACGAATACCATACTATTATAAACAGCGGGTATGATTCAAGCGAGCTGGTTCCTTTTATGTTTGCCGATTACGGACTGAATTTTCTCGAAGACGGGGTTTACTGCCTTGAAGAAAAGCTGAAATCCGATCCTGTACTTTGCGTCGAATTTGTCAAAGCAACGATAGAATCCTGGGAATATGCGCTCAATCATCCCAATGAAAGTGTTGAGAGCATTATTAAAAATCAGAAACTTCAAAATATGCCGGCGAATAAATCACATCAGACCTGGATGATAATGAAATACAGGGAACTCTACCTTCCTCCCGGGAAAACAGAAATGAATATCATGCTAAGCGATTCTGACTATATCTCAAACGCAAGGATTCTGCTCCAGAACGGACAGATCAGCCGTATTCCTGAATACAAATCGTTTTTCAGGCCCTATACAAGCCTATTACATCCTTCAGCAGCAAAGTAGACCGGCTTATGACCCAGATTAAACAGAAAAGTGTCAAAAGAGGCCTTACATATAAAATGATCCTGCTGATCTTTTTGTCTATAGCCTTTATCATGGTCCTGATTTTCGTCTACAACTACCAGGTCACCAAAGGTATCGTTGTAAAGAACCTGAAAAGCCAGGCTGGCCGTTTGGCTGAAAATACCGTTCTCAGGATTGATAAAATCCTGTCGGGCATCCAGGAAATCCCTATGAATTATGCCCCTCTCATACTATCAGAACTCGGGAACGAAAAAGAAATGAAATACCTGCTAAGCCAAATGGTTAAGAGCAACAAAAATATTTTTGGCGCTGCCCTTGCCTTCGATTCGAACCATATCCCCAATAAGGAAAAATATTATTCTTTCTATTACTGCCGCGACAAGGATTCCCTGAAATTCACCCATCTGGGAAATGCCAACTATAATTACTATATAATGGACTGGTTCCAGATCCCGAAAGAGATCGGCAAGGCTCAGTGGACAGAACCTTATATCGATGAAGGAGGCGGTGGGATCCTGATGTCGACCTATTCAGTCCCCTTGTTCAAGGATAAAAATGGGAAAAAGGAATTTTGGGGCATCCTCACTGTTGACGTTTCACTCAACTACCTTCAGGAGATTGTAGATTCGATCAAAGTATACAACTCAGGTTACGGCTATATGATCTCTCATATCGGGACTGTAGTTACCCACCCAAAGAAAGATGAGATTATGAATGAATCCATTTTCTCCATTGCCGACAACAAAAATCTTCCGGAACTCAGGAAATTCGGAAAAGATATGATCAACGGTGGGGAAGGATTTGCTCAGATCCCTTACATAAATAATAAAGACAATAAGCTTAGCTGGCTGGCTTATGCCCCGGTCCCTTCAAACGGTTGGTCTGTTATTATTGTTTGCCCGGTGGATGAGTTCATGGCCGATGCGAATGAATTGTTCAGGACACTTATGCTTCTGGCAGCATCGGGACTTATAATAATCTTCATTGTAATTCTTTTCATTTCACGTTCCATCACCGGCCCTCTGAGGAGACTTACCACAGCTGCCGAAAAGTTTGCTGAAGGAGATTTTAATGTGGCTCTTCCTGCCATACGCAGCCAGGATGAGATCGGGCGGCTCAACAATGCGTTTGTGTATATGCAGGAAACCCTCGCCAAGACTATCCATGACCTTCAGAAAACGACTGATGAACTTAAGGTTTCGCATGAGCAGCTTGAAGAATACAGCAGGACACTGGAGCAAAAGGTTGACGAGAGGACTTCTGAACTGAAAGCCAAGCACCAGGAACTCGATGCCGCCTTCAACCGTTTGAAGGCAGCACAGGCACAGCTGGTGCAGAGCGAGAAGATGGCCTCACTCGGGCAGCTTACAGCCGGCATTGCACATGAAATAAAGAATCCCCTGAACTTCATAAATAATTTTTCGGAACTCTCTGTTGAACTGGTCCAGGAGATACTTGAGGAAAAAGATAAATTCACTTCCTGCCTGGGTGTAAAAGATGCGGATTACATCATCAGTATCTTGCAGGATATTGAAGGGAATGTCAAAAAGATTCATGATCATGGTAAGAGGGCGGATAGCATTATTCGTGGTATGCTGCTCCATTCCCGGGGCAAGTCGGGCGAACGCATGCCTACCGATATCAACGCATTGCTGGCCGAATATGTCAACCTGGGATACCATGGCATGAGAGCCACCGATTCATCCTTCAACGTCAAACTCGAAAGTGATTATGACCCCAACCTCAAACTGGTCAATGTTATTCCCCAGGATCTCAGCAGGGTATTCCTGAATATGATAAACAATGCCTGCTATTCAACACACCAGAAAAAGAAGGAATTCAAAGATGCATATTTCCCGATTCTGAAAGTTTCAACCAAAGACCTGGGTGATAAGTTTGAGGTCAGAATATGGGATAACGGCAAGGGTATGTCGAAAGCAGTCATCGAAAAAGTGTTCAATCCTTTCTTTACAACCAAACCGGCCGGTTCAGGAACTGGTCTTGGGATGTCGATCAGCTTCGATATTATAGTTCAGGAACACCAGGGGCAGATTGCAGTTGATTCAAAAGAAGGGGAATATGCCGAATTCGTGATTACCATTCCCAAAGTGGAATCATAGAAAAGTAAAGAAAATCCAAACGAAAAAACTAACATACTATGAGCGACGATGCAGTTAAACAGGTAAAGATCATGGTTGTAGACGATGAAGTCGATCTTGAACCACTTGTAAAACAAAAATTCAGAAGGCAGATCAGGGATGGTGTTTACGATTTTGTATTTGCACATAACGGGCTTGAGGCCTTAAGCAAACTGATTGAATTCCCTGAAATAGGCATTATACTTTCAGATATCAATATGCCTGAAATGGATGGGCTTACCTTGCTTATGAAGCTGAAAGAACTTAAGAATCCCGGGCTGAAAACTGTTGTCGTTTCGGCATACGGGGACATGGAAAACATCAGGACTGCCATGAACCGGGGAGCTTTTGATTTTCTTACCAAGCCAATAAATTTTGAAGACCTCGAAATTACCATCAATAAGACCATGGATGAGATTCTTCAGATCCGCAAGGGCCTCGAGGAACATGATCAGCTCCTGTCGATTCAGCATGACCTTCAGACTGCAAGGGAAATACAGCAGGCCATTCTTCCCAAGTTCTTTCCACCTTTTCCCGACCGTAAGGACTTTGACATCTTTGCCGAGATGAACGCCGCAAAAGAGGTGGGAGGTGATTTTTATGATTTCTTCATGATCGATAACGACAGGATTGGTTTCGTGATCGGTGATGTTTCTGGCAAAGGCGTACCTGCCGCTATTTTCATGGCTGTAAGCCGCACCATTATCCGTGCCACCGGTCTAAAAGGAATGCCTGCCGATGAATGTATGAATTATGTGAATAACCTTCTGTGCAGCGAGAGTGTATCGTCTATGTTCGTTACGGTGTTTTACGGCATCCTGAATACAGCAACAGGGGAGCTCGAATATGTAAACGCCGGTCATAATCCGCCTTATATCATCAATGCATCAGGACTAAAAAGTGTTGAGCTCACGAAAGGAACGGTACTGGGAGGCATTGAACACTTTAATTATAAATCGCGGAAGATAAGCCTGCAGCCGGGCGATGTTCTTTTCCTGTATACCGACGGTGTAACCGAAGCCTTTAATCGCAACGGTGAGCTTTACAGTGATAAGCGCCTTGAGGACTTGCTCAACCTCAATCTGGCTGCTGGTCATATTGACATAATAAGGACTACACTGGGCGATGTGGCTGTTCATGCGGCTGGAATACCCCCAAGTGATGATATTACCATGATGGCGATCAGATATTTCGGCAGATGATCCTTACCCGGGAAAAGGCATACGGTTCATATCATATCATAGAAGTTGAGGGCAGGATTGACGGACTCACCTCATCAGCCCTCAGTAAATCCTTTGAACAGGCCGCTGAAGACGGGCACCATACTATAATTGTAGATTTTTCGGCTGTTTCATACATCAGCAGTGCAGGTCTAAGGGTATTTCTGCATATGCAGAAGAAACTTAAGCCCGTGGGAGGAGAACTCATACTCCTTTCGGTTCAGGAATCTGCTATGGATGTGTTCAGGGTGAGCGGTCTGCACAAATTGTTCAGGATCATTGCCGGATTATCGGAACTGAACAATAGCGAACCTGCATCAGTGCAGGTAAGCACGGGGGATTCCAGGCCGGTGAGTTCCGATGGAGTTTTTAGCTGGGCGTTCAGGGAGGTGGAGCCAGGGAAGTATTCAGGTATTGGGAATTCTTCAAAACTCAGGAAGGGCGGATATAAGGAAAGTGAAGTGACGACCATTTCACAGACAGAGCTTCAGTTTGCCCTTGGACTGGCTTCTGTGGGTGAGTCTCTTAAAGATTATCAAAGCCTTTTCGGCGAGGCCATGGTTGTGAATCATCACTTTTTCGGTTACCCTGCGGTGGAAATGCCTGCAGTGGATTATGCCTGGTATTCAAAAACGCATCCCGGACCGGTACATTTTCTTCACGGACTGAAATTTGAAGGAGATTACAGCCTCTGTTTGCGTTTTGATTCCCCCTCGGCTGTTGATATGCTGAGCCTTGCCCGCAAAGCCGCAGGGATCAGCGGGAAAGAATTTTTCGGGATTGTCATGGTTGCGAAAAGTGCCGGGATCTATGGCCTGAATCTCAGGAAGATCCCATGGCAGGATAATATTCCATCAGATCAGGAAATTATGAGTGATGCCAATTTTTCCGACTGGTTTGATTTTCCGGTAGAGGATACGGATATTCACAAAACCCTGGTTGCCGCGGGAATTTATTCAAAAAGCGGGGAGGATGAGGAACTGCATATGCATGCCGTGGTTTTCTCAAAGGGGCTCATCGGTAAGACAGGCATGGATGTTAATGCCGAACTGGAAAGGATTTTACATGGTACCGAGCCTCTCAGGGTGGTGCACCTTCTCGAAGAAAGCAGGTTTTTCTATGGCATTGCCGGAATAATAGCGTTATAATATGGAACTCTGGGTTGGTGCGATGAATCTTGGTTTTTTATATGCCTTTATGGCATTGGGAACCTTTATCACCTACCGTTATTTCAATATTGCAGATATCACCATCGACGGCAGCTTCACACTTGGCGCAGCTACAGGGGCCATGCTGATTATCGATGGATGGAATCCTTTCCTCGTTTTGCCTGTATCCTTTGCTGCAGGAGCCATGGCCGGTTTCGTGACCGGCCTCATTCATACCCGCTTCAAGATCGATTCGCTGCTGTCGGGGATCCTTGTGATGACCGGATTATACTCGGTGAACCTCCACATAATGGGGAAATCGAACATCCCTCTGATGAACCATCCCACATTTGAGAGGATTCTTGGAAAGCTCAATCCGGGACTGCCTGAGGAGATTTGGACAGGTGTTATCCTTCTGGTTGTGATGCTTGCTGTATGGCTTTTGCTTTCAGCCTTTCTGAAGTCTGACCTCGGACTTACCATGCTTGCCACAGGGAATAACCCCGTGATGATATCGGCCCAGGGGGTCAGTACCGACCGTATGAAACTGCTTGGGATTACCCTGGCAAACGGGCTTGTTGGACTTTCAGGCATTCTCGTCGCCCAGTACCAGGGCTTTGCCGACATAGGCATGGGAATTGGTTCAATCATATACAGCCTGGCAGCCGTGATCATCGGCCAGGCTCTGTTTCGTACCCGCAAAGTCCTGGTTTCGGTGCTCGGTGTGATCCTCGGCGCCGTCATTTTCAGGCTGGCTGTGGCCGTGGCCCTGAAGATTGGGTTCGACCCGAATGACCTGAAGATTCTTACTGCCCTCTTCGTGCTGTTGACGCTGGTGATTTCTTATTCCATGAAAAACAGGCCCGGCGGGAATAATAAAGTCGTTGAATGGATAAGGAAGCACAGGATGATACTGCTTGCCCTTTTTGTACTGGGGCTTCTTGCATGGTTTGCATTGAAAGGCCTCAAGCCAGGGAATACCCCCGCCGAAAGGAAGGCCATGCCAAAGATCGGCATCATCATCACCAACCAGAGCAACCTGCTGATGAAGACCCGCGACGGGTTTATGGATGAAATGAAACGGCTGGGATATAAACATGGCGTTAACTGTGAGATCAGGGAGTTTAATGCCGAAGGTGACATCCCTGCCAATAAAACCATCGTTGATCACCTGGTTGCCGAGAATGCCGATCTTCTTGTACCGATTTCAAGCGCTTCGACCCAGGCTGCTGTAAGCAAGGTCAAAGACAGGCCGATCGTTTTTGCCACTGTGGCCGATCCTTTCATATTGGGGGCAGGAGTTTCGCCGATTAACCATCCTGCTAATGTCACAGGAATATACGGGCATGCCCCGGTAAAGGAACTGCTGTATATACTCACGAAGATCTTTCCCGGTAAGAGGACGATTGGTACGATTTATAATCCGGGATATCCTAATACAAAAGTAAACCTGGGAGATCTTAAAAAAGCGGTAAAAGACTTTCCGCAGATAACACTTGAAGAAGTAAGTGTAAGCGGAACAGGTGATGTTCTGCAAGCGGCACAGTCCCTGGCGTCGAAAAACATTTGTGCGTTTCTCCTCATCAATGACCTGAGTGTGTTTGATGCACTTGAATCGGTGGTGAGGGTGTCGAAGATGCATAAAAAACCCATTTTCGCTAATGATGCCGACTGCCTTGAGAAGGGAGCATTCCTGGTTTACGGATATGAGTACTATATCAGCGGAGTGCAGGCTGCCCGGCTCTCTGACCGAATCCTCAGGGGAGAATCTCCTGCAGGTATCCCGTATGAGCGATTTGCCCATATCCTGCTCGGAATCAACAAGGATCTGGTTGCTGAATATGGCTTGAAGATTCCCGACAGCCTGATGTCAAAGGCCGAAGCGACCATCCGCAAGGGAAAATTTTCAAAAAAGCCTTTCACCCTGCCGGTTTCAGCAGGTTCAGCCCGTCCGGTAAAGATGGCTTTGTTCCAGTATGCCCATAACCGTTTGCTTGACCAGGCTATGCAGGGGTTCAGGGATGAGATGATCCGTGAAAAGTATGTTCACGGACGTAAGATCGAGATGAGTTTCTTCAATGCCCAGGGTGAATTTTCAATTGCCCAGTCGGTGGCAAAAAATATCATGTCTGAAGAATTTGATTATATCGCCACATTCTCAACCATTGCACTCCAGACGATGGCAGGCGTGAATGACAGGATCCCCCAGGTTTTTTCGGCTGTGACCGATCCCATTCAAGCCGGTGTGGCTTCCGGAGCTATGGAGCACCGGCCCAATTTAACCGGAGTAGCAACTCCCCAGCCAGTGGCTGCGACCATCAGGCTGATAAAAGCCCTGCTGCCGAAGGCCCACACCATTGGTATGGTTTGGAATACTTCTGAATTGAATTCTGAAATATGTACAAAACTTGCACGCGAAGCCTGTAAAACATACGGCTTCAGACTGATCGAGCGTACTGTGACCGGGACCAATGAGGTGGATGAAGCAGTTAAAGCGCTTATAGCGTCAGGGATAGATGTCTTTTTTGTTTCCGGGGATGTTACCACCTCCCAGGTGATACCCAGTATTGCAAGGCTGATGAGGGACAAGAAAATACCTTTTTTTACAAACACTCCTGAAGACATACAATCGGGAATCCTGGCAAGTTTCGGAGCATCGTATTACGAGGTAGGGAAAAAAGCCGGTACAATGATGACCGGCATAATGAACGGGGCGAGTCCGGCCGATATTCCGATCGAATGGTATATCCCCGAAAAACTTTGCCTCAACCTGGCGATTGCGAAAGAACAAAAGATACAGATCCCCGATACCATATTGAACAAAGCTGTGGTCAAAGTATATAAATGATGATCAGACTGAAGAACATATCGGTCAAATTCAATGCGCGTACCATCGATGAGGTGTTTGCACTGAAAAACATCAACCTCGAGCTGAAGGAAGGGGAGTTTGTGACAGTGATCGGGACCAATGGTTCGGGTAAATCGACCTTGCTGAATGTCATTGCAGGGAATATTGGTACGGATGAGGGGCAGGTCATAATTAACGGCAGGGATATGACCCGGAAGCCTGCTTACAAGAGGGCGGCTGTTATTTCGAGGGTCTTTCAGAATCCTTACATGAGCACTGCTCCGGATATGTCTATAGCCGAAAACCTGCTGATGGCCTGGTTCCGGGGCAAGACGCGCTATCCGGTTTTCAGCCTGAACAAAAAACTGATGAACCTGTTTTCGGAACGCCTGCTGGAACTCGAAATGGGGCTTGAAGACCGCCTTCATAATGCGGCCGGCACTTTGTCGGGCGGACAGCGCCAGGCGATCACTCTGCTGATGGCCGTGCTGCGTAAGCCAAAAATTCTTCTGCTGGATGAGCATACTGCGGCACTTGACCCCAAGACCGCTGCCCAGGTAAGTAAGTTGACCAGCAAGTTCATCCAGGCCGGTAATCTCACTTCACTTATGGTGACACATTCGATGAAACAGGCCCTGGAAATGGGAAACAGGATCATCATGATGCATAAAGGTCAGATCATTTCTGATATTCCGGGAAAAGACAAGGAACTTTTAACGGTCGAGGACCTGCTTGGAAAATTTGACACCATCCGGAAAAAGGAGAAGCTAACGCCCGAGATGATGGCGAATTTCAGGAGACAATATGTGTGAAGGAATTATGAATTACGAGTTACGAATCACCAATCGCCAACAACCAATCACCAAGTACCAGTTCCCTTTCAGAACCGATAAACGTAGATCATTTTCGCGTCGCCGTCCTTATAGTAATCTGGTATCTCGGCTTCGAGTTTGTACCCGAAGTTCAGGTAGAAATTGCGGGTCGGGAGATATTTCTCAAGTCCTGAGGTTTCGGCAATCACATATTTCCCACCTTTTGCTTTGATGAGCTTATGGGTTTCTTCGAGGATGATCTTGCCTATCCCTTTTCCGCGGAAATCGTTATGTGTGACGATCCAGAACAGGTCGTACCCTGCCTCGGTGCCCATTATATGGCCGTAACATGTATATGATACGGGTTTCCCGTCGACCTCGGCAAACAGGAATTTATACTCGCTGTGCTCACCGCACATCAGTCCGTCTTCAACAAGTTCAACAGCCACGGGGGTTTCGAAATCATAAAAGAATCCGGTTGATTCAACCATTTCCTTGACAGCTTCAATGTCAGATTGAAGTACGTGGTGGCGGTATGTTATCTTAGGGGAAGCCATATTTAAAAAAGTTACGAATTACGAGTTACGAGTTACGAATTACGAATTACGAATTACGAGTGACGAGTGACGAATGATCCGTGAAATTAGAAAATATTTTGGAATTTCCACCTGATCCAATTCAGAAAGTCTTCCATAACTCGTCATTCGTAATTCGTAATTCGTAATTTATTTCAGAGCGTCTTCGATAATGCGTTCCACGACCTGTGCAAAGGTGTATCCACCCTGCTTGATGGCTGCGACATAGCCGCTTTCGGGGGCAATGCAGGGATTGCCGTTAATCTCGAGGATGTAGGGTTTGCGGTTCTTGTCAACCCTGAAGTCAACCCGAACATAGCCTCTGAGTTCAAAGGCATTCCAGCATTTTATTGCGATGCTTTTCAATTCCTCCACGAGAGGAAGGTCTTCTTTCTTATATTTGAACGTACGGGGGGTGTGGTTGTATTCGAAGGAATCCTCGGTCCATTTTGCTTTGTAGCCGACAATCCGATGTTTCCCTTCTGGATAATCCTTAAAGAGGATCTCGGCGGGAGGCATAACTTCAGGACCTTTTTTTCCACCCAGAACCGAAAGGTTGAATTCTCTTCCGTCGATATACTGCTCGATAAAGAATTCTTTGGGGTTAAGTTTTTTTATCTTCTGAATATATGTTTTGTCGCTTCCTTTGAAGATGTTGTCTTCGTCGAGGCCCAGTGAACCGTCTTCCCAGATGGGTTTTACAATATAGGTGTCGTCTTTCTTCAGCTTGCCTATTTCGTCAAGCGTATACCAGTCGGAGGTCGGAAGTCCGTAAAGCCTCATCTGTTTTTTGGCAAGGACCTTGCTGGTGGTAATGAACATGGCTTCGAGCTGAACACCGGTATAGGGGATCTTCAGAACATTCAGGATCGACGGACTGATATGCAGTAGGGCGCCCGTCCCTTCCATCATCTCAACCATATTGAAAACAAGGAGAGGTTTTATTTTTTTCAGTTGTGCGATGACTTCGTCGAGGTGAATGTCGAAAGGAATTTCAGAAGATTCATATCCCAAAACTTTCAAGGCTTTTTTGATATGCTTCATCTGGCGGACTACATCCAGTTCATCCTCTTTCGGGTTTTCGCTCATCCTGTTGTAGAGGAAGACGACTTTTTTGTTTTTCATGTTCCTGGTTGTTGGTGATTGGTGGTTGGTGATTGGTGATTGGTGGTTGGTGATTGGTGATTGGTGAGGGTAGTGCCCTCATCACCTCATTACCTCATTACTTTGTTACCCTTTCCACCGCCGACTCCATGATCCATCCCATCAACTTCATAAAGGAAATTCCCTGAAGGTTGCAGATGATCGGGAGATCGGAATGTTCGGGATGCAGTCCGGCAAGCGGGTTGACTTCGATGAAGCCAGGGTTGCCTTCGGCGTCGAGGCGAATATCGACCCTTCCACCGTCGCGGCAGTTCAGAGCTTTCCAGGCGCTAAGCGAGACACTTGCACAGCGTTCGGCCAGTTCGTCATTTACTATCCTGTATTCAACCCTTTCCTCGCATTCTTCCTTGTTAATATAGGAGTAGGCAAATGCTTCGGCTTCACTGTTGGGGAGGATCTCCATAACCCCGACAGACCTGGCTTTTTCGCCTGTGCCGACAATCCCTACAGTGAATTCCCTTCCGGGAAGGTAAGTTTCGACAATAAGTCCCATTTCAAAGCGGGGGAGGAGTTCAATACAAATCTTTTCCAGTTCTCCCGGAGAATTCACCTTGCTTTTCGAATCTATCCCTTTACCGGTGCCTTCGCCGAGAGGTTTGACAAACAGGGGATACGGGAGTTTCACTTTTGCGATATCCGCCTTCTTACTGATAACAGCAAAGTCGGGAGTCGGAATGCCGCAGTCCCTGACCACATGCTTGGTCATCCCTTTATGAAGGGTGAGGGCCAGAACCAATGGATCAGAGAAGACATAGGGTATCTTGTAAGCGTCGAGGAGGGCAGGAACCTGGGCTTCCCGTCCTATGCCGTACATGCCTTCGCAGATATTGAACACCAGGTCCCAGCGCTCGCCTCTTGCGAGTTTTTCAACCAGGCTGCGCACATGGCCTATCCTCACAGTTTCATAGCCCAGTTGCTTAATAGTATTTTCAAGGGCTTCAACAGTGCTTTCGCGGTCGAATTCGGCGGTCTGCTCTTCGGAATAACCTTCCATGAGGTAATCCGACCGCAGGTCATACGTAAGGCCGACTATCATGGTCAGGAAATATCGGGATAAAGGAATTCCCTGTTCTCGAAATTCCGCAGTTTAACATACCCATTTTCGGCATGACCCAGGTTGTAATCGGGAAGCAGGGGGATCTTGCCTCCGCCTCCGGGAGCATCAACTACATATGTAGGAACTGCATAACCGCTTGTATGGCCCCTGAGGCCTTCCATGATATCCAGTCCTTCTTTAATGGTGGTCCTGAAATGTCCTGAACCGAGAACCGGGTCACACTGGTAAATGTAATACGGTTTAACCCTGGCGCGCAAAAGGGCATGCATAAGATTTTTCATGACCTTAACGCTATTGTTGATTCCTTTAAGAAGCACGGTCTGGCTTCCCAGCGGGATCCCGGCATTTGCAAGCTTTTCGCAGGCTTCCTTGACTTCAACAGTCATCTCATCGGCATGGGTAAAGTGTATGCTTAGGTACAGAGGGTGGTATTTTTTCAGCATGTTCACCAGCGGGCGGGTGATGCGTTGAGGCATCACAACCGGAACTTTGGTGCCGATGCGGATTATCTCAACATGCTGAATGCTGCGAAGCCGCGAAAGCAGGTATTCAAGGTGCAGGTCGGGCATGGTAAGCGGGTCACCTCCTGAGATCAGCACATCGCGAATCTCTTTGTGGTTCTGTATATAATTGATGCCGGCTTCCCAGGCTTTAACGCCCACATGGCATTTGTCTGTTGCCACCATCCTGGTTCGGGTGCAATACCTGCAGTAGGTCGAACAAAAACCGGTAACCAGGAACAGGACACGGTCAGGATAACGGTGAACAATATTTTCGACCGGACTGTCGTGTTCCTCGCTCAGGGGATCGGCATTTTCGCCCGGATGAATGATGAATTCATCGAACACCGGCACTACGCTTTTGCGCAAGGGCTGATCGGCATTCGTGCGGTCGAGAAGGCTGATGTAATAAGGGGTTATCCTTAGCGGCAGGGAATGATTGTTTCCGTCGGGCTTGATTTCACTGTCAGATAAACTGATATACCTTGAAAGCTGCTGAATTGAACGAGCTGAATTTTTAATCTGCCAGTGCCAGTTATTCCAGTCTTTGAGCGTTGCCTCAGGAAAAAATTCCTGCATAAAGGCAAGTGAACGTTCAGAGATAAGTGATTTGTCGCGATCGGTGCGGGATTTCAGGTATTCATCCAGTAGAGAGGCTTCGTCTATGAAGGAGGGTTGTTTACTTGGAGGCTCTTCGTCTTCTGGGAGTTCTTGACGAGGAATGGCCAGCTTCTCGTTCGGTGATTTTTCCATTGCTTTTTTTTGAGTGTTATATGAATAATTGTTAATGGTGTCCTTTTGAATTAAAGCGGATATATAAACGCTGAAATTTCAAATTAGTATGCAAAGTGAAAATAAACATATAGTTTTTTTATCCGGGTACAAAAATACGTTGCAATTACCCGTTATTTTAAATTAATTTTGATTTTTATATTAAATTTTGTTAACAGGGATTTGTTAATAAACTTCCTCTAAATGAAGCTGTTCTGCAGGCAATTTGGAAGTGGTAATCCGATGGTCATTCTTCACGGACTGTTTGGTATTTCTGATAATTGGGTGAGTATAGCGCATGAACTCGGCGAACAGTATACGGTTTACGTTCCCGATCTTCGAAACCACGGGCAATCACAGCATTCTCCTGTATTTGACTTTGCCGTACTCGAGGATGATCTTCTTGAGCTTACCGAGGAATACTGTCTTGAAG
Source organism: Bacteroidota bacterium (assembly GCA_037134895.1). Taxonomy (GTDB): domain Bacteria; phylum Bacteroidota; class Bacteroidia; order Bacteroidales; family FEN-979; genus CAIRDP01. Next base: position 13,801 of record JBAXLI010000034.1, on the reverse strand, counting down.
ACATAGTGCTGATGGGCCATTCGCTTGGAGGGAAGACGGCCATGTATTACGCCCTTCATCATCCGCAGACAATAAAAAAGCTCATCATTGTGGATATAGGTCTGAAGAAAGCTCCCGTGAACATGGAGCACCAGATACTGATCAATGCCATGCTTGATGTGGATTTTTCGAAGGCGCACTCGAGGTCGGATGTGGAAAGGCAGCTCGAAACCAGGGTACACAGCCAACGGCTGAGGCAATTTCTTCTGAAAAGCGTTTACTGGCGTGATAAGCAGAGCCTCGACTGGAGGCTTAACCTGAACGCTATAAATGAAAATCTTCTGAATATATTTGAGGGGGTGGAAGTGAGTGGAACGTTTAACGGGCCTGTATTATTTATCCGGGGAGGGCGTTCAGAGTATATTAATGACGAGGACCTGGCCGGGCTTAAAATTAAATTCCCCGGAGCTTTGGTGAAGACCATTCCGGAGGCCGGACATTGGGTTCACGCAGACGCACCCGGGGAATTCCTGGAAGCTGTCAGGGCTTTCCTTGATCAGTAACGAATCACATCAATACTGGAGACAGCAGTTTCAATAGTTATATAGATCTTCTTTTTACTGCTGTTGAAGTTTGAGGTCTGATACATCCGGTCGGCCTTTTTATCGAATCCTTTGAAGTTTCGGCTGATCAGGAAAGACTCTGAGTTGATCTGGCATCCAGAACCTTCGGGAACTTCGATCTTGATCGATGAAGCTCCTGCATTTAAAGTAACCCTGGTTGAGGGACTTTTATCTCCCAGTTTCATTTTGATCGCTGATGCGCCTGCATCAACGTTGATTGTATCGATAGTATAGTTGGAAAGGTCAAGATTCATATCGGCAGCGCCAATGTCGAAGATCATCTTCCAAACAGGTTTATCATTCAGTTTGATCTCGACTTTATTGCCGTCGATGGACCCGCGAACATGCTGTTTTTCGAGCGAAAGGCTGATCTTTTTAGATCCCAGAGTGTCTTTTGTGATGAGGGAATAATCGCCTACATCCCCGGTTTTTCTGAAGCTAAGGTAATCAGAAGTGATACCTTCGATCGTAAAGGAGCCTGCTGCGGCATCCAGGTCGAGAACCCCGCGTTTTGAGAGGGAATCGGCAGGGACGCTAAGATCCTGTTCGGAATAGGTTTTGGTGTCATTTTCATCATTGTCGATGTTCCAGTCATAATGCCTCTGCCAGCCTTTGGTGAAGCCCCAGAAGGGTGAATGTTCGGTAAGGCGGTTAAAGAATGTGACAGTAAAAGCCAGGATGATGATCACCGCAATGATCTTATAGAGATCTTTGATCGGAAGCACTGCAATACCCCAGAAAATAAGGATCAGGGGCCAGAGATTCCAGAGGATACGCCAGCCGGAATCAACGAATCCGAGGTTGCTGAGCAGGATGAGAAGTCCGAGTGCAATCAGGATTACGGGCCAGAAAATATGTCTGAATTTCATAGGTCTGTTATATTAGGAGTGAAATTTATTTTCTACCGATAATTGAATTGATGAGTAGTCCTGCACCAATAACAACAAGCAGTACAGGCCAGAGGTCGCCGAAATCAACATTAGGAATAAGCTGGTTGATCAGGAACAGCGAACCGAGAGTGATGAGTATCAGTCCGCCCACAAGACTCCCCTTTGACTTCTCAGATGAAACAAACGGATCACTTTTGGGTTGCGTCGGAGGAGCCGGATTTGAAAAAGGGTCCCTGGCTTTGAAAGGGTCATTTGAAGTGAAAGGTTCTGAAGCAGGTGGTTCAGGATTCGGAGAAGAAGTTCCGCCGGTTGAAGTATTGAACTGGTCGAACATTACAGGTTTTTCAGGGGTGATAACCCACAGAATAAAATAGATCAGCACACCGCCGCCACCGGCGAGTGCCAGTACGACGAAGGCAAGTCTAAGAAGAAGGGGGTCTGTGTCGAAATATTCAGCAAGGCCTCCGGCAACGCCCGCTATCTTGCGGTCGGTGAGGCTACGATATAAACGTTTAGGTTCCATGTTCAGTTTGTTTAGGATGAAAGCTTAGACGTGGATCCGTATTTGAGGTTACAGATCAGCCTGCTGGAACGTTTTTCCGTTTGTACATCCTTGAAGACATCAGTACGCTGATCTCAAACAGGCCGTAAAGGGGAACGGCAACAATCAGTTGGCTGAACACATCGGGGCTGGGAGTTATGACGCCGGCAAGAATAAGGATGACCACAAGGGTATGTTTACGGTATTTCTTAAGGATCGTCGGGTTCAATATTCCTATTTTTGTAAGCAGGAGGATGAGCACCGGTAGTTCGAAAACGAGTCCCATAAGCAAGGTAAGAAGGGTGATGTTGCTGACATAGGATGTGAGGGCAATCTGGTTTTTGACGGATGCGCTTACCGTATATCCGCCAAGAAAATTGATCATCAGCGGAGCGACAATAAAATAGGAGAACAACACACCTATTATAAAAAGCAGGAATACCATAAATACAGCACCCCTTGAAGCGCTGACCTCTTTAGGGGTCAGTCCGGGTTTGATAAACCTCCATAATTCCCAGAGAATATAAGGGAGGGAGGCAATTAGCCCGGCAATAAGCGAAATGTTCATATGAGCAAGGAACTGCCCTGCCAGGTTGATATTGATCAGCTCAAAACTCGACGGGTTGACGCAAAGTGAGGGCATTGACAGCATGTTTCCAAGTTTGCAAAGTACCCTGTAAGTGATGAAATCCTTTGATTTCGGGGCAAGAAGAATGGTGTCGAAGAGGATGTCTTTAAAAGCGAAGGCTACGATCGAAAGCACCAGGGCCACGATAAGTGAACGCCAGATGGTTCCCCTGAGAACATCGAGATGGTCCCAGAATGTCATTTCATCGTTTTCCGATTTTTTACCGAAATTTAAAAATCCGCCCATTGAGGCAAAAATACTTATTATTCTTAATTCCTTGCGGCATATTCAGAATTCGGGACGGTGTTTCACTAAAGACTTTATACTTTTTATATATGCTCCTTGCGTATTTCCTGATTTTCATGTAGGTTTGAATTCTCATTTGGTTCATGGTGTCATTTGTTTTTAAACGGTTTGCTGGCCTGCTTTTTTTGCTGATCTTCGGAGGGGCGGTCCATGGCCAGGATCACTCCCTTGATTTCTATATCAGCCAGGGAACCACCAATAACCCTGTTCTCAAGGATCTTTCAAACCGAATCAGGTCAAACCAGTACGACAGCCTTATAGCCAGGGCCAGCTACCTTCCCCAGGTGAATTTCAACGGAATGATGATGTATGCCCCTGTTGTCAACGGATGGGGTTACAGCGATGTAATTACAAACGGGCAGCAGCTCATAGGCGCCGTCACTGTCAATCAGCAGATCTTCAACAAAAAAACCAGGGAGGCAAACTACAGTAAGCTCGGGCTGGAAAACCGCAGCCTGGAAAATTCGCGGAACCTGAGCCTGAATGAGCTGAAGAAGGCGATCACTGCTCAATACCTTGCGGCTTATTCGGCCATTGCTGAATCGGGATTCCAGGGTAACATCCTCTCTACTTTGAAAGAAATGGAAGAGATATTGCAGATGTGGGTTGAAAAAGGGATCTACAGGCAAACCGACTACCTCTCAGTAAAAGTAGAGATCATGCAGCTTGAGAGGAACATCAGGGACCTTGAGGTTCAGTACCGCAGGGAGTTTTCAAACCTGAACCAGATCTGCGGTATCTCCGACACCTCATTTTATAAGCTTAATCTTCCTGCGGTGAACGAGATCTCAGGGCAGTCACAGGTGAATTCCCCGCTTTTTAAAAGGTTTGTGATCGACAGCCTGAGGATACAGGCCGAAAAGGTGCTGGTTGACCGGAAATATAAACCAAATGTGAACTGGTTTTCCGATGGGGGCATGGTCAATAATGAACCCGCTTATATTTACCAGAACCTGGGTGTGAGTTTCGGCCTGAGCATGACCCTGCCTGTTTACGACGGGAACCAGAGAAAGCTTAATTACGGCAAGCTCAGGGTTGAAGAGGAGACCAGGAAGAATTACCTTGATTTTTTCAGGGTGCAATACAGTACCCAGCTTAAACAGCTTAATGATGAGCTTGAAAGAGTGAAGTCCCTGGCCCGGGATAATGAAAAACAGGTTGATCTCCTGAAACAGCTTGTTGAACAGGAAAAAGTCCTGCTGAATTCAGGAGCCCTTTCCATAACAGAATACATCCTTGCGCTGAAAAACCTGATCGTAGCCGGGCATGATGGAGTGCAATACCAGATCAGGGCTCAATATCTTCTTAATGAAATCAACTTCCTGAAGCAATGAAAAAACTGGCAATAAGATCGTTCCTTTTCGGGTCACTTTTCCTGGCTTTGCTCGTTTCCTGCCGAAATTCAGGGACAACCGAAGAAGTTCCCGTGAGGGCGGTGGTCCCGGTAACCATCACCACAGCGAGGACCGGCATGATGTGCGAGTATGCAGAACTTCCGGCAACTTCATCTTTCCTTCAGAAGGCAGTCATCAAATCACCCGTAACAGGCTATGTTGAGCAATGCCTGATTTCGGCTGGCGACAGGGTGGCAAGTAAAAGTCTATTGTTTGTAGTACGCACGAAAGAAGCAACTGTGCTTCAGCAGGACAGTTCGCGTGCCATGGGCATCACAGGGCTTATAAAGGTCAAAGCATCCATGGATGGGGTTATCTCCCAGCTCGACCACCCCAAAGGTGATTTTGTGCAGGAAGGGGATGCATTGTGCAGCCTGGTTTTACCTGAAAGCCTCGTTTTTATCCTCGAAATACCTTTCGAGATGAAAAATTACATCAGGCCCGGCGATAACTGTATGCTGCATTTACCCGATAATGAAACGATCAGTGCTGTGATCCGTAACGTGCTCCCGGTGATGACCGGAGCTTCACAAACCCAGAGAGTGGTGCTTTCCCCCTCTGTTCACTCATCCCTGCCCGAAAATCTTATAGCGAGAGTCAGGATCAACAGGTCAGTGAAAAAATCGGCATTGATACTTCCCAAATCTTCGGTTCTCAGTGATGAGGTTATGAAAAATTTCTGGGTAATGCAGCTGGTAAGCGATACACTGGCAGTGAAAGTGCCTGTAAAAACAGGCATTTCAGGAGTTGACAGCATAGAAATAGTAAGCCCTGCATTCACCCTCACCGACCGTTTTATCACCAGCGGAAATTACGGGCTGGGCGATACAGTAGTTGTAAGGATCATCAAATAAACGGGAATCAGCAGCATGTTCAGTCAGGACTATTACCGTAAATACACCAAGCCAACCCTGTTTGTTTTGCTTGTAATCCTTATTGCGGGCGGATTTGCTTATCGGTATATGGAAACGCTGCTGTTTCCTGATGTGGTTTTTCCCAAGATCAGGATCATTGCCGATAATGGTGAACAACCGATCGACAAGATGCTTATCACGGTTACAAGACCACTTGAGATCGCGGTCAAAAGGGTTAATGGGATTGTCACTGTAAGAAGTTCAACCAACCGGGGAAGTTGTACCATCGAAGCCTATTTTGAGTGGAGCACCGATATCAATGTTGCCAGGATGCAGCTTGAAGCAAGGATCAATGAGATCAAGAACATTCTTCCATCCACCACCAACATAGTCATCGAAGCCATGAGCCAGAACATTTACCCGGTTATTGGCTATACTCTGGAAAGCGACAAATACGGGCAGGTTGAGATGAAGAATGCCGCCTTGTTCTTTGCACGTCCTCGTTTTTCGGAGGTTCCCGGGATCTCCAATGTTTTTGTGAGGGGAGGCAAGACCAAGGAGTTTGTGATCAAACCAGATCCTATGAAGATGGTTCAGCTGGGACTCACTCCTCAGGATCTTATTGATGTATTGGGCAAAACGAATTTTATCGAATCCAACGGGCTTTTGTCGGATTACCGCAGGCTGTATCTTTCGGTGACCGACAGCCGGATCAACACACTGGAGGAACTGAAAAACCTGGTCATCCGCAGTGACGGCAACCGTATTATCAGGCTGGGGGAACTCTCCCAGGTTGAGTTTATGGAACAGCAGGAATTCATCCGCATCAATGCGAATGGAAGGGAAGCAGTCATCCTCGATATCGTCAAGCAGAAAGGAGCCAATCTTCTGGATTTTGTAAGCGCCGTGCAGGTAAAGGCAAAGGAGATACAGAGGCAGCTTCCCAAAGGAATGGTATTGAAGACCTATTACAATCAGAGCGTGTTTGTGACTGACTCGATAAACAGTGTTTTAAAAGCCATTTATGAAGGACTCATACTCGCCTTGCTTGTTGTTGTGTTGTTTTTGCGTTCTTTCAGGGCCAGTTTGAACGTGATTATCATCATCCCGGTGACCCTTGCACTTACACTGACGGTGCTTTACGTCTCAGGGATCACACTGAACATCATGTCGCTCGGGGCCATTGCAGCATCGATCGGGCTGATCATCGATGATGCGATCGTGGTGATCGAACAGATCCACAGGGTGCATGAGGAAAACCCTGAAAAAGATATCCATACTGTGGTGAAGGAAACAATAAAAATGCTCTTTCCTGCCATGCTCGGCTCTTCACTTAGCACCATAGTTATTTTTATTCCCTTCGTGATGATGGGCGGGGTTGCAGGAAGTTTCTTCAAAGAACTCACCACCACCATGGAGATCACCCTGGTATGCAGTTTTCTTACTACCTGGCTTGGATTGCCGGTACTGCACCTGGCTCTTGGATATAAGCGCAGGAACAAGACAGGAACCATGGATATTCAAAAGCAAACCGGAAAGCATTCTTTAGGCTGGTTGATATGGTTTTTCGATAAACCGGCTTTCGCCCTTGGGTTTATTATTCTTCTTGCAGCCAGCGCGGTCTTCCTGATCCCCAGGCTGAATACCGGCTTCCTCCCGATCCTGGATGAAGGTACCATAGTGTTTGATTACCTGACACCTCCCGGAACAGCTCTTGATGCTTCCGATGCCATGATGCGCAGGGTCGACACCATCATAATGCATCATAAGGATGTGGACACTTACATGAGGCGTACGGGAACCAATATGAGTTCAAGCATCAGTATGGCAACCGGGGTTATTCCCCCAAATGAAGGGGATTACCTGATACAGCTGAAACCTGGCATCAACAGGTCGACCGAAGATGTGATTTCTGAGATCAGGCAGAGGGTTTCGGTTCAGGAGCCGGCCCTGACCATCGAATTCGGACAGCGGATCGCCGACCTGCTTGGCGACCTGATCGGCCGTCCGGAACCAATAGAAATTAAAATTTTCGGCGATGACCGGGCCCAGCTTGAAGCGCTGGCGATACGGGCCCAGGGACTCCTGAACAAAATTGGTGGGGTTGCCGATCTGAAGAATGGGATTATTGTTGAAGGACCATCCATCAATATCATTCCCGACGAGGCCCGTCTTGCAAGGTTTCACCTCAGCGCCGCAGATCTTCAGACCCAGCTGCAGGCTTATAATGAAGGAGTGAAGGCAGGGGAGGTTCAGAGCGGGGAGCAGATGCTGAAAATACTGCTGAGATTTACCGATTTCAGGGAGAATTATCTTGACCGCATACTTCAGCAGCCGATTTTCGCACCAGACGGCTCTTTCAGGCCTCTGAATTATTTTGCCAGGGCTGAGCTTTCAAAAGGCTTTCCCGATATTACCAGGGAGGATCTGAAATCAAATATCGTAGTCACAGCCCGGCTGGAGAACCGCGACCTCGGGAGTGCGATGAACGAGATTAAAAGCACCCTTGCCAGGGATCTCATTATGCCGGCAGGATATTATGTCGTTTACGGTGGAACCTACGCCCAGCAGCAATCTTCATTCAACGAACTTTTATTCATTTTGTTAGCTGCAATCATACTTGTATTCTCGGTTTTACTATTCCTGTTCCGGGACTTCCGCATACCTCTCCTGGTGATTTTTATTTCATCACTTGGGATCGCAGGTTGTGTTTGGGCATTGTATTTAACCGGAATACAACTTAACGTAGGAAGCTATACGGGCATCATTATGATCGTGGGGATTATTGCCGAAAACGCCATTTTCACGGTAAACCAGTTCAGAGTCACTATGCAATCTACCAATGGGGATGTGGACGCCTCGATACGATATGCAATTTCGCTTCGTATCAGGCCCAAACTGATGACGGCGATAGGGGCAATTCTTGCTCTTACACCCCTTGCGCTGGGGATGGGTGTTGGCGCTCAGATGCAGCAGCCCCTGGCCATTGCTGTAATAGGCGGATTTATTGCAGCAATGCCCCTTCTGCTGTTTGTATTACCCAGCCTGATGAGATGGATATATCATAGAAGAGCGTGATTGGTGATTGGTTGTTGGTGATTGGTGATTGGTGATTGGTTCACGAATCATAGCTCACGACTCACGACTCACGAATCACGGTTCACGACTCACGAATCACGACTTCCCATGTAATCGGAAGTGCTTTCCTGAGTGTCGCAGAAACCCCGCAGTATTTATCCTGTGAAAGACTGATGGCTTTTTGAATTTTATCGAGCGGAAGATCTTTTCCCCTGAACTCATACACAATATGCATTTTTGTGTACTGCTTCGGATGCTCTTCAGTCACTTCTCCTTCAATAACCATGTTGAAATAATCAGGAACAACCTGCATTTTCTTCAGGATGGGAATAACATCCATCCCGGTACATCCGCCAACAGAAAGAAGCATTAATGGCTTTGGCCTCGGTCCGAGATTCTGACCACCTACATGCTCATCCGCATCGAGAATGATCTCATGGCCATTAGCCGTTCCTTTAAATGCCATGCCTGAGATCCATTCAACATTCACTTTCAGAGTCGACATATTATTCTTTTTTATCTGTGTTTATCTTTAATGGTGCATAAAGAGGGCAGAATCCAAGCAGGCTGGTGAGTACGAAAACTGCAGCCAATACCAATAAAACAATACCCAATACACCTTCGATGATCTTGGTGAAGAATAAAATTGCAATCACAACAGCGATCAGTATTCTGATCACTTTATCGATGGTTCCCATGTTCTTTTTCATGATTTTTTTTTTTATATGCCTCCAGTCAAAACCAAGATTTGAATTTGACCAGAAGCGATTACTGGTTTTGATTTTATATCTAAGAGTGCAAATATAAAAACATTTAGTGATATTTAAGCGATTTATTATTTGATTTTTTTTAATTGCAGGTTTCTGTATATTTACATTCAATTCATACAGGCAGGTATTTTATTTTAATTACGAGCAATCATTTTAAAAAAAAGTGAATCAGGATCAAAGGTTCATATCGGTTCTTGATAATGCCGGTGTCGGCTATTTCTTCATTGACAAGGACGGAATCATCAGGGATGTAAATTCTGCCTGGGTCAGGTTATACAAGTACGGTTCAGCGGATGAGGTCATCGGACATCATTTTACCGAAATTCAGAGAATTGAGGATTTGGACCTGGCAAAACGGATGGTTCGGGGCATTCTGGATGACGATCCGAAGTATCTGCAAGGCGAATTCAGCCGTAGATGCAAAGATGGCAGTATTGGATATCATACCTTCAGTGCCAGAACAGTATTGAAGGATAAGGCGGTTATTGGAATCGAGGGATGTATCATTGATGTAACTTCCAGACGGCAGAATGAAGAAAAGTTCAGAATCCTGTTCAATAACATGTCTCAGGGGGTAGCACTGCATCAATTGGTTAAGGATGAAGAAGGCGTTGCTATAAATTACAGGATTGTAGGGGTAAATCCACGTTTTGAGGAAATACTTGGAGTTCATGAAGAGGATATTATAGGCCTGCTTGCCACAGAGGCCTACGGCGTTAAAGATCCTCCTTTTTTTGCTGAATATCTCGGTGTGGCAACAACGGGGAATCCCTATTCTTTTGAAGTCTATTTTCCTCCCATGAACAAGTATTTTATCATTTCAGTTTCACGTTGGGAGGTTGATGGATTTGCAACCATTTTTACAGATATTACGGATCGAAAACACACCGAACAGGCCTTGCAGGACAGCGAGGCAAAATTCAGATCACTTGCACAGAATAGTCCGTATGCAATCATGATCTACCAGGACGACTATTGGGTGTATTGTAATCACGCTGCTGAAAGGATCAGCGGGTATTCACCGGAAGAGCTGTATCGGCAAAAATTCTGGGAGATCGTTGATGAAGATTACCGGGATGTTGTGAAAAGGAACGGACAACGAAGGCAAACCGGTGAACCGGTTATTACCTCTTATGAATTTCGCATCATCACAAAGAACCAGCAAAAGAAGTGGGTTTTTATCAATGGAAATTCTACTTCGTTCTCAGGCAAACCTGCAGGAATAATTTCGATACTCGATATCTCAGACCGGAAACAGATGGAGCTGGATCTGAGGTCAGCCGTTGAGAAAGCCCAGGAGTCGGATCGCCTGAAATCGGCTTTTCTGGCTAACATGAGTCATGAAATCAGGACCCCCATGAATGCGATCCTGGGTTTCTCCGAATTGATAGGGGAACAGGACACAACCATTCAGGAACAGCAGAAGTATACAGAAATTATTAAAAATGCGGGGAAGCGGTTACTGCACATCATAAATGACATTATTGATCTTTCAAAGCTTGAGGCAAAACAGATTGAGATCAATTTGCAGCCTTGCAATCCTTATCTCCTTGTGAATACAACTGTGGAGTCGTTCAGAAATATGGATTTTTTCAGGCATAAAAACGGACTCAGGCTTGAACCTGAGTTGCAGGACCTGTCGCCGGAACTTCTGATACAGGCAGATGTCGTCAGGCTTCAGCAAGTATTGGACAACCTGATAACAAATGCAATTAAATATACTGACAGCGGCATCATTACAGTTGGTGCGTCGGTAAAGCAGGAGAAAGGCATTGATTTTCTTGAGTTTTTCATCAGGGACACCGGGAAGGGCATCCCCAGGGAAAAACTTTCAATGGTGTTTGAACGGTTCAGACAAGTTGAAGAAAATGAGTTTCATGAAGGAGCTGGCCTGGGACTTAGTATTTGCAAAGCATTTGTCGAATTAATGGGAGGCAGGATCTGGCTTGAGTCGGAGGCAGGTAAGGGGAGTACTTTTTTCTTTACTGTTCCCTGCACACCCGCTGAGATGGAATTGTCTCCCGCACTGATCACCGAAGGAAACAGAAAGCATAATCTTCTTGGAATCACGATTCTGATTGCTGAAGATGAAGAGGATTCATACGGATACCTTGCACAATCCCTGAAAGGGACAAATGTTACACTTCTCAGAGCTGAAAGCGGTTTAATCCTTATGGAAATGCTTGAAAACCGCCTCCCTGATATTCTCCTGCTTGACATCAATATGCCCGGGAAAACAGGGTATGAGTGTTTAAAGGAGATCCGGGCAAGGGGCTATAAACTCAAAGTGATAGTTCAGACAGCCTATGCTATGGCTGATGAACGAAAACGCTGCATGGAGTATGGTTGCGACAAATATTTAGCCAAACCTTTCGATAAAAAGGCTTTATTGGATTGTATAGCTGATTTGATCGGATAGACGCCAAAAGTCCGCAAACATCGCCTTGAAAGGAGGATTGTGCCCGGATGACCATAGCATTTTAACTGATTTGATTTATGAGCAGGGAAATGTGGGATCAACGGTATGCCGACGAGGAATACTTGTATGGGACGACACCTAATGTATTTTTTAAACAGGAACTGGATAAGTTGAAACCAGGTAAGATCCTTTTGCCTGCCGAGGGTGAAGGCAGGAATGCTGTATACGCGGCCAGCATGGGATGGGATGTTTATGCATTCGATCAAAGTGAGGAGGGGAGGAGAAAGGCCATCCGCCTTGCAGAAGAGAAAAAGGTTGTCATCACCTATGTCTTATCGGACCTTGAGAATGCAGAATATCAGGAGGAGTTTTTTGATGCCATCGGACTGATGTGTGTTCACTCCCCTGGAGAAAAGAGACAGCTGGTTCACCGGAACCTGTCCAGGTTTCTAAAACCCGGCGGCACTCTCATTCTTACAGGTTTTTCAAAAGAGCAATTGCAGTTTACTTCAGGCGGGCCGAAAGAGCTGTCCTGGCTTTTTTCTGTTGAAGAACTCAAGGCGGATTTTGAAGCGTTTTCAAGCTGTCGTATTGAGCATAGCGAGACATTGATCGAGGAAGGCCCCTATCATAAAGGAATGGCTTCGATGATACAGATGGTTGCCGTGAAGTAGGGGTCAGATTTAAATTTTGGCAGAATTCGGTCCCGGGATTTCCTGCGGTCAGGCATTTGGATTATAAATTGTTCCGGCGGTCGAACTCTTTCAGCAGATATTCCTTGGTTTTTACACCAACGATACGTTTCACCTCCTTTCCATTCTGAAACAGTATCATGGTAGGTATACTGCGTATACCGAACCTTGCAGCGGTCAGCTTTTGCTCATCCACATTAACCTTCGCGATAGTCACCTTTTCTCCTGTCTCCTCTGCGACTTCGTTCAGCACCGGAACCATCAGTTTGCAGGGCATGCACCATGCAGCCCAGAAGTCGACAAGCACCGTACCTGTCTTTATTTTATTCTGGAAATTCTGGTCGGTAAGGATTTTTATCTTCTCACTGTCCTTCACATCTTTCAGGCTTTTCATTCTCTGCCTGGTATTGACAATGAATAATACGATGAGAATTGCAAGTACAGCAAGCACAATTATCGTGATCCACATACATTCAGGTTTTAGTATGCGGCAAAGGTAAGAAGAAAAATTGAATTAGTGATAATTATGCGATTTAAAAACCTAATTTCATCATTCCATTCTTTTACCTCTTTTTATCCGGGAATATTTTTTAACTTTACATTCACTGCGGATGGCGATTCGTCATTATCAGGCAGAGAAAAGTATAATAATGAAAAAGCAGGAACCCGGTAAACTACAGAAACCGGAACCGGAGGTCGCCGGGAACAAGGCAATTGAAACGGCCCTGGAACAGGAACGGTATCTAATGTTGGCCCTGATGGATAATGTACCCGATCATATCTACTTCAAAGACCGGGAGAGCCGCTTTGTCAGGAACAATCTCGCTCATGCAGCTTCATTCGGATTGACAGATCCGGCCGGTTTGGTAGGTAAATCTGATTTTGATTTTTTTCATGAGGATGTTGCCAGGCAACAGTATAATGATGAACAGGAGATCATCCGTACAGGCTTGTCGCTTACAAAAGAAGAGCGGACGATCCGGAGCGACGGATCGGTTAACTGGTACCTGAGCACCAAAATGCCCCTGAGGGACAAGCTTGGAAAAATCGTAGGAACATTTGGGATTTCGCATGACATAACCAAGCGCAAAGAGACCGAACAGGAACTCCGGAAATTATCAATGGCAGTTGAACAGAGTCCGGTAAGCATTGTTATCACCGATCCTGACGGAGACATTGAATATGCGAACCCGAAAGCCTGTCAAACTACCGGTTATGCATTTAGAGAACTGATAGGCAAAAATCCGAGAGTCTTGAAATCAGGAGAAACAAGTCCTGAAGAATATTCTTCACTCTGGCAATATATTACCACAGGTAATGAGTGGCAGGGGCTTTTTCATAATAAAAAGAAAAACGGTGATTTGTATTGGGAAAAAGCAGTCATCGTTCCGATCAAGGATTCAGCAGGAGATATCACACATTACCTTGGTGTAAAGGAAGATATAACCGAGCAACTGAAAGTAGAAAAAGCCCTTCGCGATAACGAATCTCTGTTAAGAAGTTTTTTTGACCTTCCTCTGATCGGCCATGCAATAACCTCCCCTTCGAAAACCTGGGTTGACGTAAACCACGCTTTATGCAAGCTTTTAGGTTACGACAAAAACGAACTTATGCAGACCACCTGGGC
>JBAXLI010000033.1:0-43948 GCA_037134895.1 Bacteroidota bacterium | reverse complement strand
TGAAAACCGTTACAAGAATCTTTTAAAAACGGTCAACACTATTCAGGCATAGTCACCGGGCCACGTGACACGTGTCACGTATCACGTCACACGTGGTAAGTCAGTATAAAAAGCCGAACAACCAAAGCGGGATCTTATTGCCAAACCCATATTCTATGTCATCCGCGGCAACATAACTTCCGGGTATTTTGGTTATTTGCTTCCTGGTTTTATTTTTACCACCGATCTCAATTGTGGTTTTCTTGTCCACCCTGAAATCGCCGGCCGAAGGCAGGGTCACGGAATGCATAGATCCAAGCTGGTTTAAAAAAAATGTTTCCCTTACATTCCCTTTATTGGCAGTTTCGGGAGCCAATGCATACATGATATTGGTATTGTGCAGATAGATCTTTTCGGGCTTTGCCAGATAGCCAGTACCCATTGCATCGGTGTTCAGCAGATTGATGATCTGTGCGTTTTTCAGATGGTCAAAGTATTGAATAACGGTGGCCCGGGTGGTATGGATTTGTTCACTTAGTTTTGAAACATTAGGTTTGAACGGCACTGAATTGGCAAGCAGGTAAAGGAGTTTCTTGATTTTGTAAATGCTTGAATAATCGATAGAATGTATTGAAGGGAGGTCATATTCCAGTGTAAGGTTTATTGCCGCCATCAGTTTCTGACCATAGCTTTCACGGTTCTCCAGGAAAAAAGGATAATACCCATAATTCAGATAATCCCGAAAATGCATCAGGGGTCTGATCTGCCTGTTAACCTCAGTTTCAATACTTTTATGCTCTTTCAGTACCTCTGCCAGCGAAACAGCTGAATGATTCATCACACCACTTACTTCCAGGAATTCTCTGAATGAAAGTCCATCGAGATTATAGGAAGCTACTCTTCTGCTCAGATCAGCATACCCTTTATTGATCTGAAGGATTGACGAACTGGTAAAAACAATTTTTAATGAAGGGTAGCCGTCATATATGTTCTTGATTTCCTGAGACCATGTCGGGTATTTATGAACTTCGTCCAGAAACAGTGCCATGCCTCCCGCCTTGTAAAAGGTATCTGTAAGACCAACAAGGGAATTTGATGAAAAATAAATATCATCAAGGCTCACATAAAGCGCGGTTCCTGGTTTTTGATGGTGTTCTCTGATATATTGCAGGATTAAAGTGGTTTTACCGACTCCCCTCGCTCCCTTGATTGCAATGAGACGGTTTGACCAGTCAATCTGAAAATAGAGGTAGCGCTTGAACTGCAGGCTGGTCTGTTCAACCATATGCCTGGATAACTCAATTAACCGTTCCATAAGCGTTCTTTATAAAGTACAAATATAAGAATAAATTGATCATTATAAAAAACAATACTGCTCCTTCTTGTAATTAGCACGATAATTATTTGTTGAAAACTCTGGCAATGAAACGACTGCCTTCAGTTGAGATTCCCACTGTATAAATAACACTGCTAAAGGGTGTACCGACCTTTACAACCCCTTGCATCATGGCCTGGTTTGAAGAAATGACTTTGCATCCAGCATCCCACATCCCGCATCCTGCCAGATGTTGATGAAACTCTCAGGGTCAATTTCGAAGTTGGAAAGTTCGTCTTACTGACATTCAGCGCAATCGGGATCTTCAGGATGATACTCTTTGTGACTCATATGTCCGCTTGTCATTCCCGGGCATCCGCGGTAAATTATTTTATTGACCATTTCTAAGAGTATTAAGGTCCCTCAACAATACCAACTCAAAAATTGTGAAACCGATCTGATATTCAGAGTTAATATCAAAATTTCATCGAACCTCCCGTCATTCAGAAATTGGGTTTACCTTATTGTTTCCTTGTTCCATTGATAATTTTTTCACAGTTACTTGCTTTCAGGGATTTTAGTCCCTATATTAGCCAATAAGATAGGGATAAATATGTCAATTGATTTAATAATTTAAAAGATCGGATTATGAAAAAATTTGCTGGTTTATTGATCATTTTAATTGTTTTCATGGCCGTCCGTTTAGCATCGGCTCAGCAGGTAATCGTAACCGATGATGCGGCATACGCAGGAGCCACAGGGGCAATGCTGGATGTGAAATCAACAACTAAAGGTTTCATTGTTCCTCGCATGACAACTGCTCAGAAAACAACGTTAGGTGGAACATCACCTGTTAATGGGGTTATAATTTATGACACTGACTTGAAATCTTTCTACTACTGGGAAAATAGTACTTGGAATCAAATCGCTGCATCAGGCTTGAATCTAACCAATGTAAAGTTTGGAGATGCATCTAATTACTCGACATTTGAAGCAGATGGCACGCTTTTGATGGTAGGGAACGCAACTGTTTGGGAAGATATTAGAGTCGCTATTGCATTAAGAGGATCAGGAGGGAATAGCCCAACATTCAGTTCGTTAGAGGGCGGGCTTTATGCTTATAAGTTTTCGGGAACTGGATCTCAAGTAAATGAAATCTTTTTTGAAATTCAAATGCCGCACTCCTGGGCTGAAGGAACTACAATTTATCCCCATGTTCACTGGGTGTCAAACGGATATAACACAACAGATGCCGTAACCTGGGGTTTGGAATATGATTGGGAAAATATTGGAGGGTCATTTGGTGGAACCACGACGACAATTACAAGCGACGTTCTATCTACAGGGTATAAAGTTCAAAATATAAATAACATAGGAGCTGGGATTGTTGGGACTGGTAAAAATATTTCCAGTATGATGTTATGCAGATTATATCGCTCAGGAAACACTGACCCTAATAATGATGATTGTTTTCTTTTAGCCTTTGATATTCATTATCAGATCAACACCATTGGGAGCAGGCAAATTCTCACAAAATAGAAAAACAATGAAAACGAAAGTGCTATTATTTCTTTTTGTCATAGGCAGTTTACCTTTTTTAGTTTTCGGGCAAGGAATCATTTTAACCCCGGGAGCAATGGTGACTGTCCAGAACAATGCCTGTTTAAAGGCTTCAGGTTCAGCCGGCATTACTGTGAAATCTGACGAAACAAAGACAGGCTCATTTCTTGATCAAAACTCAAGCGGCAGTAATGTAACTTTTGTTGCAGCACAAAGTAATGTTGAGAGATATTTGACAGCTAATGCATGGCATCTTCTGTTCGTTCCCTTAAGCTCACAAACAGCGAATATCTTTCTCAATGATTATATGAGAAATTATGATGAAGTTGCTGGTGAGTGGAGCTCATGGATTGTTCCAATTGGGACTCCACTGTCGACTTCTTATGGTTATGAGGTTTGGGTTGCGACAAACCCAGCCACGAGAACATTCACCAATGGTACTATTGCTACAGGAACAAAAACATTCTCACTTACAAATACTGCCGGTAAAGGTGGAGGCTGGAATTTGATTGGCAATCCCTACCCTTCAGCAATTGACATTCATAATTCAGTAAGTTATAATTTGACTAATGTCGATCCGACTTTTTATATGTACAATGGGACACAGTATGCTTCCTATAATCATTCTACAAACGTTTCAAACTTAGCCACAAGATACATTCCGTCAATGCAAGGTTTTTTTGTTCATTGCAATGCACCTACTGGTAGTTTGGAAATGACAAATGCATGCCGTGTTCATAATGCTTCTCAGGCATATTACAAGTCCTTACAAGCAGAACAGATTCCTAATCTTTTGAGATTGAAAGCCACAGGAAATAATCTGTCGGATGAAACAGTCATTCATTTCTGGAATGGGGCCACTGCCGATTTTGACTCTGAGTTTGATGCGTATAAACTTTCAGGAATTTCTGAAGCACCACAAATTTATTCTTTGACAAGTGATCTGAAAAAAGCATCAATCAACGCCTTGCCAACTTCTCTCTCGAATGCTGTTGTGAATGTTGGGCTTGAAGTTGGTGTAAATGGCAATTACACAATCACAGCCAGCGAACTTGAAAGCTTCTCTGAAAATGTTTCGATAATACTGGAAGATCTTAGAGATCAGAAAAATCAGAATCTAAGGGTAGCTCCCACTTATGAATTTTTCTCAGATACCACTGATAACCCGGAAAGATTCAGGATACATTTTGCCAATCTGCCATTTGCTGTAAATGATTTCAATACTCAGCCCAAAATCAGAATTTATTCATCGGGAAGTACAGTCTTTATTGCCCAGTCTTCAAATGAAACAATTAAAGGAAAGGTTGTAATTTTCGATATACTTGGCCGGATATTGTATAGCGCCGATCAAAGAGTTGAGCAGCTTGAAAAAATCAATATGAATGTTGTCAATGGTTATTATTTCGTAAGAATGATATCAGATGATTTTAGTGTAGTACAGAAAGTATATATTCAAAATGCTTTATAACATTAGAGATATGAAATATATAACAATAAAAAAATGGTCTAAATATTTATTCGTTTTGATTCTGGTCTTTTTTGCACCATTATTTACTGCCCTCGCCGATCCTCCTTCTCCGCCTGATCCTGGAGGGAGTCCTGTGAGCGGTGGAGGAACCCCTGTCGGCGCCCCGATTGATGGCGGACTGGGAATCCTTTTAGCAATGGGTGCTGCATATGGCGGGCGAAAATACGTTAAAGCGCGTATAGACAAAAAGAGAAAACTGAATTTGGAAAGTGAACTATGCGATGCTGATCCAAAATAGTGTTTTGCAAAGTGTGATTGATACATGATTCTATTTCGACATAATTAGGTATTAGTCAGGTTTCTTTCTATTTGTTTCTTTTTATTAGATGGTATTATTCTTGCCATTTATCCAATTTTGTATATTCCTATCATATTTTCCCTATTTCACTGGAAAATACCTTTTTGTCGGAAGTTGGACAGATAATTTTATCTCCAACTCTGAGTCTATTTTTATTTTTGCTTTTGTTAGGAAAATGGTAAGGTTCAGCTTATATTAGCATGTAAATTTTGGAATTTGCATTGTCTTTACCGTTGTTCTTAAATTTTCCGAACTATGAAACGAATTCTTTCCTTTGTTTTACTCTGTGGTCTTTTTATATCCCAGGCAGGAGGTCAAACTATTAAAACTGTCGGTGGAAGTGGCGCCAATTACACAACCCTTCAGGCCGCTTTCGC
Source organism: Bacteroidota bacterium (assembly GCA_037134895.1). Classification (GTDB taxonomy): domain Bacteria; phylum Bacteroidota; class Bacteroidia; order Bacteroidales; family FEN-979; genus CAIRDP01. The sequence continues at coordinate 38,891 of JBAXLI010000033.1, read as the reverse complement.
GGCAATTAACACAGGGACCATCAATGGTCAGATCATTCTGCAAATAACCGGTAATACTACCGAAACGGCCGCTCCTGTTCTCTACCAGAGCGGCTACGGCGGAGTGTCAAATTATACTTCGGTAACCATTTACCCCACCACAACTTCTATTGCAATCAGCGCAAATACGGGTACGAATTTTCCTGTGATCGACCTCAACGGGGCCGATAATGTGACCATCGATGGAAGAGTAAATCAAACAGGGACCCCTAATAGTCTCACCCTCACCAATACAAATACAACATCCAATGCCGCTACACTGCGTTTTCTAAACTCGGCCGAATCTAATACGATAAAATATTGCATCGTCAAGGGGGCGGTTTACAGCTCAGCTCAGGGGATCATTGCCTTTTCTACGGCCAATACCGGAACCGGGAACAACAACAACATCGTAGAATATTGCAATATTACAAATTCGATTACACGCCCCATTAATGCAATTCTTTTTTCGGGCACCACAGGCCGCGAAAACACTGGCAATATTATCCGGAACAACAATATATATAATTTTTTAAATGCAGGCTATAGTTCCTACGGGATCAATATCGCCTCCGCCACTAACGGATGCACCATTTCAAACAATAGTTTTTATGACACTGAAACCATCGCACCCACGACCAATCTCCTCAATTATAATGTGATCAAGATCGGTACCACTACCCAGCATACGGTTTCGGGGAACTACATTGGCGGCAGCGCATCGGCCTGCGGGGGAACACCTTGGACGGTGAATTCAAGTTTTGCCCACTATTTCTGCGCAATCTACCTCACTGGCAGCACCGGCACCGCAACCACGATTCAGGGCAACACCATTGCCAACATCAATTACACAAGCGGAGAGGACAATCCCTGGGACGGGATCTTCATCTTTTCAGGCAATGTTAATGTTACCGGGAACACGGTTGGGGCAACCTCTGGCACTGGTTCCATCACAGTGTCCTGCCCCGTTCCTATGGCCACAACAACTATGCCCGGGGGGGGTGTTGTGACTGCAATCACCGTGTTGAACGGAGGAAGCGGTTTTACGGTTGCTCCTGCCGTCACTTTTTCAACCTCAGGCAGCACCACAGCTGCAACGGCAACGGCAACACTCGGATCTGGCGGATCAGTATTAGTTACCCTGAACACTGGTGGAGTTGGATATACCTCAGCCCCTTCCGTTATCTTCAACGGACAGTCGAACACTTACTCAACCTCGCACGGACTGATCAACAACAGCACCGGAACGGTTAATATTACCGGTAATAATTTTGGCTCCATCACCACCGTTGGATCCGATGCCTATGCGCATGGATTCGAAACAATTTATATCCGGACCCTTGCAGCCACCACCACTCTCAGCAACAACCTGATCGGAAGCATTACCTCTGCTAACAGCATCCAGGCCAGTTCTACCGCAGTAAATTCACCGATCAACCAGAATGTATATGGAATATACAGCTCCAGCACGCTCACTACAACAATCTCGGGAAACACCATCGCCAATCTACACAATGCATATACGGGTGTCCAATCCGGATCGAGAACACGCGGCATTGCCACTATTGCCGGTTCAAATACCATACAGAACAATACGGTGAGAGATATCTCTTCTGCAAGCACCCAAACGTCGGGATCAACATCTGCATCTGTTATCGGGATTTCTGCAACCTCTGCAACTACTGGTACTACGCAAACAATTACAGGAAACACAATTTATAATTTGTCAAACTCAACAGGGACTGCCAAGGTTTTCATTACCGGGATATTTTATTCAGGTCCGGGGACCGGAACTCATACCATTACCGGAAATTTTATTCATAGCCTCACCCTTAGCACAACAAGTACAATTTCTGATATTGAAGGCATAGAGCTTAGCTCGGGAGCCTATACCTGTGCGAACAATATTGTGAGCCTGGGAACCGGGGTTGGAAGTGGCTATATCATCAATGGAATCTGGGATGCCGGGAACACCGCTTTTACCCGGAATATCTATTTCAACACCGTATATATCGGAGGAACAGTCACATCAGGTACTTCGAATACAGCCGCATTAAGAAGCGCCTTTAACACCGCCACCCGCGACTACCGAAATAACATCCTCGATAATGTGCGCGGTGGCGGAGGAACCCATTATGCGGCATCCATCAGTGGAACTACCGGATTAACGATCGGGTATAATGACTATATGGGGGCACTCACCGGCATCACACTGAATACTGCACCCGATAACAATAGTTTAGCGATCAACCCCGCTTTTGCAAATGCAGGTGGCACCGCCGCCCTGGATTATTATGCTTCGGCTGTGCTTCCTGCCGCAACCGGTACTGGGATAACCACAGATTATTCTGGTGTTACAAGAGGTATCCCTCCTAAAATGGGAGCTCTGGAAGGTAACAGCTATGTTTGGCAGGGAGGAACAAGTACCGACTTCAATACTGCCTCCAATTGGACAGGTAATGCCGTGCCTCCAATCGGAGCGGATATCTCATTTGCCTCTGCTCCTAATAACCATTGTTATCTAGATGCCGATCGCAGCCTGAAGAACATCGCGAACGCCAATAGCGGCAAAAATCTTGTTACAAATGGGCATCAGCTAACCATCACAGGAAGTCTGACCTTCTCCGGCTCAGCCTATATCGACGCATCAGCCTCATCTTCGGTTGTGATTTTTGGCGGATCATCAGCGCAAAGTATACCAACAGGGATTTTTCTCTCTAATACTGTTGATGGTCTTACCTTAAACAACACCACAGGCTTGACTTTGAACGGAAATCTTACAGTAGCCCAGACCCTTACCCTTACCAACGGCGCTCTAACCATCGGGGCCAACACTCTTTCTCTTAACGGCTCCATTGTTATAACATCGGGAAGCCTCACAGGTGGCGCAACATCTAATATCTCTGTTGTAGGCTCGGGTGCAAGCATAAACCTTCCTGCCATTACACTTAATAATTTGACCATGAACCGGGCCAATGGAATAACTTTAACAGGTTCGGTAAGCGTAGGTGGTACACTTGCATTGACTTCAGGAACATTGACTGTGGGAGCAAATACCCTTACTTTATCAGGAAACAATCCCACAAGTGCCGGAGGGGTTATTGATGCCAGCAATGCCTCATCGACCATGATTTTTGCCAATGCCTCAGCCATAACCCTGCCTGCAAGCTTTTTTAGCGGGGCGGTTACTAACCTCACTCTTAGCGGAGCCGGAGGAGTGATTGCCGGCAGCAACCTTACAGTCAATGGCATACTTAACCTTGCTGCCTCCAACCCATCAACAACTAAAGGACTGCTGGAGATGACCATCGATTATACTGGTTACCCGGGAACTACTAATTCTTCATATCTTAATTCTTATATACTTAACATGGGTTCCAATGCCACAACCATAGGCACAGGAGATGTTACGGGAATTGTAAAAAGGGGAACTATCGTAGCAAATACACCCTATACTTTCGGACACCAGTATACGACAATAATGCTGACATCCGGGACTATGCCCGATGCAATATCCCTGACAATAACCATCGGAAATACGGCACCGGGCACAACGAATGGCAGTGGCTTTAATTATATCAAGGATGGAATAAAGCGAACCTATGAGATCGTCCCGACGATCCCCGGGGGGTACACGTCTACCTCCACTGTGGCAGCCAATTTTCACTATCTTTCAAATGAACTGACCAGTAGTATTTCACCATATTTTGTGAATACAGAATCTAAGATGGTTACCTGGGATTACGATATCGGGGGAGGTTTTGATGCCGATGAGCATGGGCGTGCTGCATACGATTTCACGAACAAATATATTGGTCTGGCAAACATCCCAATAAGTTATTTCATAAATATCCCCGGTCATGAATGGAGAACGGTGTTTACTTTGAGAGATTTCAATGCTGAAACCTATACCTGGGCCGGTGGATCAAGTACAGTATGGGGAACCTCCACGAATTGGTCCCCTTCAGGTGTCCCGGCAGATGTAAGCCATGTAATCATTCCGGATGCATCAACGACACCTAACGACCCAGTGCTTCCATCCGGTGTCACTATTAACACATTATCAATTGAAAACGGGGGTGTGCTGATCATGGGAAGCGAAACCCTCACCATTAAAAACAGCCTGAGTGGCGGCTGGGAAGACCAGAATCCCCTGGGTAATGATCCGGGTACAAGCACAGTGATCTTCTCACAACCCGGAACCACCATCTCAGGAAACGCACGATTTTACAATGTCAGTATCTCCAACGGGGCTGATATTACAAACCAGGTGAACAGCACAATGAGGATCGGAGGAACCATCACAAAAAATAGCACCGGAAAATGGTATGCCGATGTCAATCATGCCACTATTGAATACAACGGAGCTGCCCAGGCGGTAATTCTACCCGATGGCTCTCCCCAGTATCACAACCTCATTCTCAACGGCAGCGGAACCAAAACCATGCCTGCATCATCGCTGACGCTTCACAATAGCCTTACCGTTTCCGGAACTGCTTCGGTAACTGCAGGCGCAGCCATCGCGATCCCTGGATCCCTTTCGATAGGTGCAGGAACCAGTTTCGCAACCGGAGCCTTTAATCATACCGTGGGAGGAAGTATTTTATGCGATGGAACCTTAACCTCGACAACCGGCACAATCAACTGCAATGGTTCTTCTGCACAGTATATTGAAGGAGGGGGCACGGCAACATTTTATAACCTTACTGTCGACAATCCTGTAAAGGTCAGTATCTTCAATGATGCATTGACGACGGTAACAGGAACCCTTCTTGTCAACAGCGGGAAAAAGCTGGAAATAGCCCCTGGGAAGTTTCTGACTGTTAGCGGCACATTGAGCAACAGTGCAGGAACTGCCGGACTGGTAATCAAATCCGATGAAACCGGAACAGGTTCCCTTATTGAGTCTTCAACCGGAGTGTCAGCTACTGTAGAGAGGTATATGACGCAGGATGCCTGGCACCTGATCTCGGCCCCTATCAGTGACGCTCTCTCAGGAATTTTCGTTGACCAGTACCTTAGGCCTTTTCTGGAATCGACCAACGCATTTGATCCCTATATCGTTTCCCAGACAGAACCTCTAACCAGTGGAAAGGGATTTGTATGCTGGCCGGTGACCTCCCAGGCATTTAATTATACGGGTACATTGAATGCTGGTCTTGTGACTCGTTCGCTATCCTGGACTGACGCGAGTCATGGAAATAACCTGGTTGGAAATCCATACCCTTCCTCCATTGACTGGAATGCAGTTCTGGGATGGACGAAAACAAATGTTGGGCCGACTATTTGGGTGTGGAATCCAACCGCCGGAAATTATGGCACCTGGGATGGTGAAAATACAACAAATGGTGTCTCAAGATACATTCCCGTTGGCCAGGGCTTTTTTGTACAAGCAATTGATGCGACCACATTGTCAATGGATAATAACGTAAGAGTTCACAATACCTCTCAGGCCTTTCTTAAATCGGATCCCCTCCCCAATAGCCTTAAATTGCATGCTGAGAATGGAACGGGATCTGATGAGATTGTGGTTTGTTTTAATCCTTCAGCTTCCTCGATTTATAATCCTAATATGGATTCCCGGAAGATGTTCGGGGAAGCGGATTCTCCTCAGCTTTATTTTTATAAGCCTGATGACAGCGAAAAGCTATCCATCGGTATATTACCTACATTCATCAACCCGATTGTTGTCCAGGTATCCCTCAAGTCAGGTGTCAGCGGATCATATTCGATCACCGCATCTGAAATAGAAAGCTTTGATCCAAAAGTCAGCATTGTGCTGGAGGATGTTAAATTGCAGGAAATTCAGGACCTCAGGGTCAATCCTGTTTATGCTTTTACGGCAGATGCCAATGAAAACCCTGACCGGTTTTTATTGCACTTCTCAAACTGGCCTTATGGAATTTCAGACGAAGATGCCCCTGACCCAATTAGAATTTATGCACATGAAAACACCATCTATATCCGCTTTGAATCAACTCTTGATGCAGGTGGAAATTTATTTATATATGACATGTTTGGCCGGAACGTCTTTCATTCAGTGCTGACAAATGCTTCAATGCAGAAAGTGAATCCCAGACTTCTTAAAGGGTATTACATCGTTAAAGTAATTTCTACCCAGGGTGTGTGCACTCAAAAAGTTTTCCTCAATTAAAAATGTTCAACATGACGACAATGATCAAATTGAAAGTTCTGGGAATGGTAGTTCTGCTGTTGTTATCATCCGCTTCTGTGATCTTGGCCGATCCTCCACCTCCTCCTGATCCTGGAGGAAATCCTACAGGTGGAGGGGGAGGTACTCCCGTTGGCGCCCCGATTGATGGCGGACTTGGCATCCTGTTAGCTATGGGTGCAATATATGGAGGCAGGAAACTCTATATAGCCAGAAAGGATAAGAAAGAAAAGGAGAGTACTGAGGAAGATATAGCTGAGGAATAATTCGATTTCGGGCTTGAAGCATCTCACCTTAGGGTTCAGGACTTCTGAAGCATCGCGCAATTCACGAGGTGCTTTCCGGCTTTTCCCTGGATTTCGATCAAACGGAATTCAATGTTTTCTGTAATTATTTCCTTAGTTTTCATAGCCTTATGGTGTTCTGGCGTAAATACCGAGGAGATAGTTAGGATAACAGAGGTAGAGGTCATGTATGTCCACAACACCGTCGCCGTTCAGGTCAACAGACATGTATCCGAGATCGCCTGCAAGATATGATGGGTATACATAATAGAGGTCGAGGATGTCGATGATCCCGTCCTGTACCGGTGTGCCCGGGTAAGGATTGAGGAAGTCGGTCACATCACCCACATAGATTGCGAACACCCCTGCGCCCATGGCTTTCATGTTGCTTCCGAAGGCTTTGGTTGCGGCGTCGGAGAAATTATAGCTGATAGCGCCTCCGGTGAATGCCTGGGTAGTTCCGCAAACAGTTTCAATACTGTTTCGATGTTTGACCGTGATGTAATAGTTCCCGTTTTTAAGAGAGGGGATCTTCACAAGGGCACTGCCGTTGGTACCCAGGTCAACATTGCCGATCACCTTTATGATAGTTGCATAGGTTACCGGATCATGGATCTCAATCGTGATGCGGTCGGCTACCAAAGCCCCCCATCTGGGAGTAAAGTTAACCCCGTCAAAGGCATAGGCATTGTTCATCACACCGCCTCCAGCATAGAGTCCCTCTAAATAAACAGTTAATGTAAGCGGAGTGTAAACGATGGAACCTCCGAAAGCGCCGACCGAAGTCAGTGAGAGGGCCGTAAGCTGGTGCAGTATGGTATTGGCCGGTTCATAGGTCTGAGATGGTGAAGGAACGAAGCGAGAGCAGTAGATCAGGCTTTCATTACCCACCACATCTGATGCCAGGTAGTTGAAGGTGGCATTGCAGAGGAAGGATGTGATCCCGTTTTGTGATAAGTTCCAGTAGCGTTTGACATAAGCCAGGGTGTTGGTGTCGCCAGGGTATTTAGCTGCAGAGAGGGTCACAGCTGCATAGGCACCCGGTGCAAAAGTACCTGATGTAAAGTTCAGGGTAGCCGGACTGTATTTAGCGGTAAGTGTGTTATCGCCCACCGGGAAGGTAAAGCTGCCTGAGGCTGAGAAGATCTTTCTCATCTCGCCTGAACCAGTTGCAACAACCATTTTTGCTGCCGATGGAGTACCCGCAATGGTAGCTGCAGTTCCCAGGGTGAGGTGGCTGGTACCCAGGGTAAGCCGTCCGCTGGTGAGAGTAAGTATCCCGTTCACCATCTGGTCATTGCCCAGGGTAAAGCCTGAGGCATTGTTGAGTGTAAGGTTTCCGAAGATATGCAATCCGCTAACATTCTGCGTTGTGATCCCGTTTAGGGTGAAAGTTCCTGTTCCGAGATTGGTTACACCCACATTCTGATTGACCAGGTTTCCCTGCAGGGAGATTGTACCCAGGTTGTTCACCGATGATCCGCTGAGCAGTGTGAGGTTGCCGGTAACGGTGAGGTTACAGGAAGCCGCAGTAAGGCCCAGGGAACCGCCAATCGACAGGTTGCCTGTCGCCGTAGGCCAGTTAGGCACACCGGGCGGGATGGTGATGTTGATTAGCGGAGTGGGAACGAGGTAATCCTGCCAGTTGGAACCGGTGGCCCAGTCAGTCGAAGTAAGACCTGTCCAGGTGCCTGGCGTCCCTGCCCGTATATATCCTGTTTTGGTCATGGTATTCGGACAAGTTGCCGTGGTAACTGTAAGAGCAACCGTGTAAAGTCCGCCTGCAGTAAACTGTACCTGCGGGTTCTGTGAGCTGGCTGTTGTGCCGCCAACAAAAGTCACAGTGGATGGTGTGAAGACCCAGCTCCATGTTGTGGCTCCTCCTGTACTCAGGTCGGTGAAGGTCACCGTGGTATTGAGAGCAGGAGTGAGGTTGTTTGCCGAGAAGTCGGCTGCAGGCAAAGAATTCACGGTCACATTATACACTGCAGCTGCTGAAGCGGTGCATCCGTTGGCATTGGTATAGTTGACACTGATGGTAGCGGCTCCCAGGGTATTCCAGGTCACCGTTACCGAGTTAGTGCCGGCACCTGACGTGATTGTACCGCCGGCAGAAACGACCCAGGTATATCCGGTCATGCCCGTAAGAGTCGTATACACGTTTGTTGTTGAGTTCAGGCAGCAAGTTGAAGGACCTGTGATAGCAGGCACCGGCAGTGGATTCACCATTACATTGTACACTACAGCTGCTGAAGCGGTGCATCCGTAAGCATTGACATAGTTGACACTTACAGTATGTATTCCTGCCGTATTCCAGGTCACTGTTACCGAGTTGGTGCCTGCTCCTGAGGTGATGATACCACCGGCAGAAACGACCCAGGTATAGCCGGTCATGCCTGCTTGAGTCGTATACACGTTTGTTGTTGAGTTCAGGCAGGAAGTTGCAGGACCAGTGATGGCAGGTACTGGCAGAGGATTCACCGTCACATTGTACACTGTAGCTGATGAAGCGGTGCATCCGTTGGCATTGGTATAGCTGACACTGATGGTACGGGCTCCCACTGTATGCCAGGTCACTGTTACCGAGTTGGTGCCTGCACCTGAGGTGATTGAACCGCCGGCAGAAACGACCCAGGTATAGCCGGTCATGCCTGCCTGAGTCTCATATACGTTTGTTGTTGAGTTCAGGCAGGAAGTTGCAGGACCGCTTATGGCAGGTATGGGAAGCGGAAGGACAGTAATTGCTATCGTATTCGTGAACACGCTTCCGCAACCGCCTGATGAGGCCTGGGTCATGCGATAATAAGTGGTTGAAGTGAGGGGCCCTGGCTGATAATTCAGGTTATTGGCTCCTGGCATGTTTACAAAATTCAGGTTGTCAGTTGAACTTTGCCACTGGTAGATGTAAGGTCTGATTGCTCCTGAGGGAGGGATGCCGGAAAGCTGAAGAGGAGAGCCGTTTGCACAAATGGTTTGGTTGCTCCCAACGCTGCCTGCAATTAAACTGGTATTCAACCCGGTGATGATAAGGGAAAATGCCTGCATCCCGTTTGTCAGTGTATTTTTATGGGTTATCGTGAGTATGTGGTTTCCCGTGGGCGGATTTGGGATGTAGATCTTCTCTACATTGTCGCGGAAGTTGTCACCTGTGGTTGCAGCAGCCGTGACGTTCGCCGGATCGAGTACGTAAGGCTTATAGGCGCTGCCGTCGATGCGCATGTCCAGGTCGTTGACCAGCATGAGGGTTGGAGGGTTCAGCGATGGCGGGGGAGGTGTTCCGGGTGGATCGGTCCAGCAAAGCGTGGCGACAAGGGGCTCCGTGCCTTTCGCATTTAAACTGAATGAAAGAGTGCTGCCATTGATGAGAGTATCTTCAAGCACCAGGGTGTTGCAAAGTTGGGATAAGGCGCTGGCTGCACCTGCAATATTCAGCAGTCCCCAGCCGAATTTATAATCCGGCCCCGGGCTAGGCCCGGCTTCATTAGCTGTGTGGATCGCAAGTCCTCTCAGCGTTGAGGAGAACATATAGGTTCCGTGCAGGTTGTGGTAATGTTCCTGAAGCAGTCCCAGCGACCCGGTGACATTTGGCGTGGCCATGGAAGTGCCGCTCATGGAACCGTAGGAGGTGTTTCCACCCGAAAGGGTTGAATACAGGCCAATGCCATCGGCTACGATATCGGGTTTAATGCGGCCATCGTCGGTGGGACCGGTGCCACTGAAGGAAGCGAAAACCACATCCGCAGGATTCGTATACCCGCCGGGAATAGAATAAACAGCACCTACCGACATGATGTTCTTGCTCACTCCGAATCCCGAAGAAATACAGTCCCAGCCATCGGGCCCTCCGTTGAGGTCCCTCACGGTATTGGTGAGTACCCATGCATTATTTATCCATGCATAATTGGGCACTGGCTGAGATGCTGGTCCGCCCAGACGGTCGTTCCCTACGGCCTTGCAAACCAGGTAATAGGGGGCATTATATGCAATCTGGTCCACAGTCGCGGCATCACTCATGTAAAATCCATACAGATAATCGGTTGTCTCGCTGATCGTTGGGTCTCCATACCAGTACCAGGAAGAGCCGTAATATAACCACCCGGTCTGATAAATATAGGAGTGGTTTGAGAGCAATGCCCCGTTTGCGGCCTCGGTGGTCATCTCAGCATAATCGTTATACCAGTCAAAGGCTCTCAGTGTAGCCTGGTTTGACATACCATGTGCATTTGCGACGATACCTGTTGCAAGCATGGTGCCTGCAATATGCGTGGAATGATCGGCAAGGTTCGTTGCCCCGTCACCCATAACTGTCCGGTTGACCAGTTCCACATGCGTTGGACGAACCTCCCCGGCATCCCATTCGCGCAGAATGACCCCGTTCCCACTAAGATTCAACCCCAGGCTGCCTCCTGCCCATGTTTTATCGGCGGAAACGGTAATAGCGGCGTTTAGATTTGCCGTAGAGAAATATACTGGTTTCCCCGAACGGTCAAGCCCTTTTAATTCAATGATTCTTCCATCATCAGATTCTTTCCTGCTGAACCATCCTTTTTCCTTTGCTGTTTTGAAGGCCAGCCTTCGGGAGACTTCCGCCTGAGCAGAAAGCTGGTTGCCCATTTCGCTGAGTTTCTTACGGTTGGTATAGCGGTAAATTCTCACAAGGTCTTCGGGACTCTGTGCTTCTATAGTGTAAGTGAACAGGATCATAATCAGGGCGATTATGAAAAATACCCGGCATCTGAAGGAATATATTTTACGGGTCATTTTGTTCAGCTATAGTACCATAAAGTTATAATAATAATTCTATTCTGCCTCCCGGGAAGCGGAAAGAGTCCTGTTTCTTTTTTTTTCATTAACATTGCAATTCAAAACCAGGATTCTCATATATAAGAATTTAAAAAATGGAAGTAATCCGCATTTTTGACCTTCTGCCTTATTATGAGCAGAAATACAAGCCGAAGGATGATGTCATCGCATCCAAGGAAAACGGGCAATGGGTCAAATTAAGCATCAGGCAATACCGCGACACAGCCGACCAGATCAGCTACGGCTTCCTTGCTCTGGGCATCAAGCCCGGCGACAAGATCGCCCAGATCAGCGCAAACAGGGTCGAATGGAATATCGTCGACATGGCCATTCTGCAGGTTGGCGCGGTACATGTGCCGATCTATCCCACCATCAGCGAATCTGACTATGAGTATATCCTGAATCATGCCGAAGTAAAGTATGTTTTTGTTTCAGGGGCTGAGCTTCTGCGGAAAATTCAGCATATCCTTCCTGAGGTCCCCTCACTGAAAGGGATCTATACATACAAAGACAATTGTGAACTGAAACATCTCAGTGAACTTGTCGAATACGGGAAAGCCAACCCGGCTCCCGAACTTCTCGATACATGCAAAGCTGCCGTTAAACCTGACGATATTGCCACGATCATCTACACCTCCGGCACGACTGGCAACCCCAAAGGAGTCATGCTTTCGCATAAAAACATCATCTCGAATTTCACAACCTGCGCCTATATTCCTCCCTTCGGAGAGGAATCAAGGGCTATCTCTTACCTGCCTCTCTGCCATGTTTATGAGCGGATGATGAATTACCTTTACCAGTACGACGGGATCTCGGTGTATTATGCTGAAAGCATAGGCACCATCACCGATAATATGAAAGAAGTGCGTCCGCAGATACTCACCACCGTTCCCCGCCTGCTTGAGAAGATTTACGACCGACTGGTTTCAACGGGGCGAAAGCTGACAGGATTTAAAAGCTGGATATTCTGGTGGGCATTTCACCTGGCATTACGGTACGAGGTCAAAGGTGCCAACGGATGGTTTTATGAGCTCAAGCGGAGGTTGTACGACAAGCTGGTTTACGTCAAATGGAGGGAAGCCATGGGAAGCGAGATCAACATCATCGTCTCGGGAGGTGCCGCATTGCAGCCCAGGCTGGGCAGGCTGTTCAGCTGTGCAGGGATTCATATTCTCGAAGGTTACGGACTCACCGAGACTTCTCCGGTTATCGCAGTAAGCGATTTTGGTGAGCACGGGATCAAATTCGGCACCGTGGGCCCTGTGGTTAAAAACAGTAAAGTAAAGATTGCCGAGGATGGAGAGATCTGCGTAAAAGGCCCCGGGGTCATGCTTGGTTATTATAAGGAACCCCAAATGACAAAGGAGGCTGTTGACAGTGAAGGATGGTTCCATACCGGCGACCTGGGTCATATTGAGCCCGAAGGCCAGCTCAGGATAACCGGCAGGAAAAAGGAGTTGTTCAAGACTTCCTTCGGGAAGTATGTAAGTCCTCAGCCCATCGAAGACAAGTTCAAGGAATCGATTTTCATCGACCAGATGATGGTCGTAGGCGAGAACCAGAAATTTGCAGGGGCCCTGATCGTCCCTGATTTTGCTTTCCTGAAGGAATATTGCATCCGCAAGGAAATTGAATTCACCACGAATACCGATGTGATTGAAAATCCCAGGATCAGGAAGCGTTTCCAGGCAGAGGTCAAAAAGTACAATAAACTTTTCGGCGAGACCGAGCAGGTGAAATCCTGGGATCTTCTCGATCATGAATGGAACCAGGAATCGGGGGAGATCACGCCGACCCTGAAACTGAAGCGGAAATTCCTTCATGCAAAATACAAGGAGCAGATCGACCGTTTGTTTAAATAGGCAACCCTCCTGAACATGAACACGCAAGCGGTGACAAGACTTTTCGACCTGCTGGATGTGTATGCCGGGAGTTATGCATCCAAGAGCGAAGCCTTGCTGAAGAAGAAGGCCGGGAAGTGGTACGCATACTCATCCGCAGACTATATTAATTATTCAAGGACAATCAGCCTGGGCCTGCTTGCGCTTGGCGTTGGTAAAGGGGTTAAGATCGCGACGGTTCTGGTGAACAGTCCTGAAGTGAATTTTTTCGATATGGGGATCATGCAGGCGGGGGCGGTGCAGGTTCCAATTTATCCTACGGTTAGTGATGATAATTACTGTTATATCCTGAATGATTGCCAGGCCGAGTACCTGGTTGTTGCAAATAATGAGATCTGGCAGAGGATCAGGAATATATGCCAGGCTGCATCAAACCTGAAGGGCATTTTCAGCATTGAGAAAGTCAAGGGACTGAGGCATTGGAAGGAACTGCTGGAGATGGGTTTGAATTATCATTCACCAGCTGAACTTGACCGCATCAAAGCCGGCATTCTTACCGACGACCTGGCTACCATTATTTATACTTCAGGAACAACCGGCCGTCCGAAGGGCGTGATGCTCTCTCACAGGAACTTCATCAGTAATTTCACTGCCTGCGGAAGGATTCCTGATTTTACTTCGGCGGATAAGGCGCTGAGCTTTCTTCCATTATGTCATGTATATGAGCGGATGCTCAATTACCTCTACCAGAGTATGGGGATGAGTATTTATTATTGCGAAAACATTGAAAGGGTAGGGGAGTTTATCAGGGATGTGAAGCCCGATACCTTTGCCGCAGTGCCCAGGGTTCTGGAGAAGATGTACAATCGTGCCGTTCTGAGGGGAAGGAATTTCAAGGGTTTCAGGAAGACCCTGTTTTTCTGGGCGCTGAGGCAGGGACATAAGTTCGAACTTGACCACAGCCGGGGTTTTTACTACGATATTAAACTTTTCATTGCAAGGCTTCTTGTGTTTAACCGGTGGAAACAGGCACTGGGGGGAAAAGTGAGGCTCATTGTTTCGGGAGGCGCTGCCTTGCATCCCAGGCTCTCGAGGGTTTTCTGGGCTGCAGGCATCCCGGTGATGGAAGGGTACGGACTTACCGAGACCTCGCCGGTAATAGCTGTTTCGACCTTTGAAAAAGGAGGGATGAAGTTCGGGACCGTGGGGCCTGTGCTCCCGGGAGTGGAAGTCAGGATCGCCCAGGACAATGAGATTATCTGCAGGGGCCCCAACGTGATGTTGGGGTATTACAATCGTCCCGAGCGCACTGCCGAAGTGATCGACAACGACGGATGGTTCCATACCGGCGACCTGGGTGTTCTCGAAGACGGGAAGTTCCTGAGGATCACCGACCGGAAAAAGGAGATCTTCAAGACCTCCACCGGGAAGTATGTTGCACCCCAGGTCATAGAGCAGAAGTTCAGGGAGTCATCGTTTATCGAGCATATCATGGTGATTGGGGAGAACCGCAAATACACGGCTGCGCTCATAGTGCCAAATATGGAGCATCTCAGGGGCTGGTGCCGGGTGAAGGAGATCCCTTTCTCAAGCCCAGAAAAGGCAGTCAGGAATTCGAAAATCATGAGACGTTTCCGTGAAGAAGTTGAAAAGATCAACAGTGAACTCGGAAAGACCGAGAAGATAAAGAAATTCAGGCTGCTCCCGTTTGAATGGAGTATCGAGTCAGGTGAACTCTCACCCACCCTGAAACTCAGGCGAAAATTCATCCTTGAAAAATACGCGAAGATCATCGAGGATACTTACAGGTCGAGGGAGTACGATTATCGGGTGGACGGCGAATGATGCGGGATGCAGGATGCAGGATGCAGGATGCGGGATGCAAGATGCGGGATCCAAGGATGCAGGATGCGAGATACATGATAGTTTCAGCTGATTTTCGTCAGCACGAACAGGAAAAATCCTCTGGTAATAATTGACGAATCGCCCAGTCACCCAGTCACCCGTGAAGCATCCTGAACACCATCTCCTTCATCAACTCCCCGTCGTTTGCCGATGCATTATCCAGCCCTTTGGCTTTGAGGTCGTATTCCCTGAGGATTGAAACGATGGCGACACAGCGGTTCACGGGATAGTTCTTTGCGGCGGTCACGTAATCCTGTATGAAAAAAGGATTCACGCCCAGGGCGGCAGCTGCGTTGTTCTTAGATTTGTCGGGAAGGTAATGATAGATCAGGATCTTGGTGAAGTATGAATACAAACTGGGGATGATCTTGACCAAGGGGTTTTCTCTGGGGTTGGAAGCAAAATACCGGATGATCATATTGGCTTTAAACACATCTTTCTTTGCCAGGGCTTTCTGAAGTTCGAACACGTTAAAATCCTTGCTGATGCCAATGTTCCTCTCAATGAGTTCCTCGGTGATCTCCTCACCTGGCTTCATGCTGATGAATAGCTTTGAAAGTTCATTTACGATCTTTGAAAGCTCGTTGCCAACAAATTCTCCGAGCAGTACAGCCGCTTTTGGCGAGACTGCATAGCCCTTCTCGGCAACGTAGCTGTTTATCCAGTCGGGGATCTTGTTGTCATAAATGTAAGCCGACTCCATGACCACACCAGCTTTTTCAATGGCTTTATAAAGGCTTTTGCGTTTGTCGACTTTCCCGTATTTATAACATAAAACGAGTATGGTTGAAGGAACGGGAGCCTGAACATAGGGCAGAAACGCTTCAATGTCATCCAGGGCCTGTGCTTCCTTTACAATAAGCACCTGGTAATTTGACATCATTGGATACCGCCTGGCATAACTCATCACGGTTGCAGCATCCGCATCCTTGCCGTAAACTATCGTCTGGTTGAACTCCTTCTCCTGCTCGCTGAGAACGTTCTCTTCTATGTAATCTGAAACCAGGTCGATAAAATACGGTTCTTCCCCGAAGAGAAGATATACCGGGTGGTAGATCTTGTTCTTCAGGTCTGACAGTATGTTCGAAAAACCGCTCTCTTTTGCCATGATTTACGAGGATATCATTGATCTGTCCGCTTTACAAAGATAAGGATTTATGATCTTTTTAAGTACTTTTGTCATAATATGATGCCCCGGCTCAACCTTCCTGAATACCAGCCCCGAACCCGCCTCAGCAAGGACGGTAAAGAGGAAATTTATGATGTTGTGAGGCGGAAGTTCGTAAGGCTGACCCCTGAAGAATGGGTGCGTCAGCATTTCATTAATTTCTTCGTGAGCCATCACGATTATCCTCTGTCATTGCTCCAGGTCGAGGGGAAACTTACCTATAACCACCTGACTAAACGAAGTGATATAGTGGTTTACGGCCGGAACGGGAAACCTCTGATGGCTGTTGAATGCAAGGCCCCTTCGGTGGAGATCACGCAGAAAGTCTTCGACCAGCTTGCGATGTATAACTTCACCCTGGGGGTTTCATACCTGGTTCTTACCAACGGCATGCAGAATTATATTTGCCGGATGGAGCCTGAGAAAGGGAGCTACAGTTTCCTCGAAAAATTTCCTGCCTACGCTGAACTCCATGAACAGTTTCGGGATTTATAATTATTATTGCATTAATATTCTGTTTGCGCCTATCGCCTGAGCTATGCCCGATTTCTATACCGTTGTTGTAAACCGCACCGATGCTGCTTTTCTGACTCATGAAACCCGCAACTACGGGCTTTCACTGCAGTTCAACGACAGCCATATCGCCTGGTGCTTGATCGATCACAGGCTGAATAAATATATCATGCTGCAGGATTACCGCCGCAATGATTTCATTCCCAAGGCAAAACCAGGGTTTAAATTGTCGTTCGATGATTTCCTCCGGAGTGTCCTTACCGCGAATCCCTGGCTCAAGAACCCTTTCAAAACCCTGCGCATCGCTTATGAAGGGAAAAAGAGCACCCTCATCCCCGGACCGCTTTTCGATTCGCAGGAAGCCGAGAATTTTCTAAAGCTCAACTACCAGTTGGCTCCTGATGATCATGTGCTGGCGGATCACATTCAGCAGTTCGACAATTACAACGTATACGCCATCCCTAAAGGACTCGAGGATTCAGTGAAAAAGCTGTTTCCTTCGGCAAGGATCTCGAACCTCTCATCAATCCTGCTCCAGACCGTATGGATGAACTTTAAAACCAGGATCAATGCCAACCGCATTTTCATGCACATCAAGGATAAATCCTTTGATATCCTGATCTACGATGGCAAGCAGGTAAAGTATTTCAATACCTTCAACTGGATGGTGGCCGAGGATGTGGCGTATTTCCTGATCTTCGTGCTGGAACAGCTTGGGCTCAACCCCGAACAGGCATCGGTGGTCCTGCTGGGAAACATCGACAGGGGTTCGAACCTGTTTGAACTCATCCATCGTTATGTAAAAAACATGGAATTCGGCCGCCGGAACGAATACTTCAAATATAGCCATGTGTTCGATATTGTGGCTCCCCAGTCGTATTACCCCCTTTTCAATTTCAATTCATGCGGATCGTAAGCGGCACATACAAAGGACGCAGGCTTCATCCACCGGGAAACCTTCCTGTAAGGCCCACTACCGATTTCGCCAAAGAAGCCCTGTTCAATGTGCTGAATAATGTACTCGATTATGAGAACACTACGGTATTGGATCTTTTCTCTGGCACGGGTGCGATATCCTATGAATTTATTTCAAGGGGTTGCAAACGGGTTACCGCCATCGACAACCATCCCCGCTGCGTGAGTTACATCCACAATACCGCCCTGGAATTAAAGATGGGAAACCTCTATCCGCAGAAAGCAAACGTGCTGACCTATGTAAAGCAGAGCCTCGATTCCTTCGACCTGGTCTTCGCCGATCCGCCTTACGACCTTCCCCAGCTGCCCTCACTGCCAGGGCTAGTGCTCAGCGGCAACCTGCTTGCACCTGGCGGACTCTTCATCCTCGAGCACCCGAAAAAATATGACTTCAGCAAAGAATCCGGCTTCGAACAGCACCGCAAATACGGAGAAGTGAATTTTTCATTTTTCCGTAGATCGGAAAAATGAAAAATAGCGAAAAGCGAAAAGCGAAATAGCGTTCGGCGGAGCCGTAATGTACACCTTAGAAATAAGCAATTCGTGAATAAAAGCGAAATTTTCGCTATTTCGCTTTTCGCTTTTCGCTTTTAATACTCGTCTTCGTGGAAGAAAAAATCGTCTTTGGTAGGATAATCCGGCCAGATATCTTCGATACGCTCATAGGTTTCTCCCTCGTCTTCAATCTCCCTGAGATTTTCGACTACTTCCTGGGGGGCACCGGAGCGAATAGCCCAGTCGATCAGCTCATCCTTTGTTGCGGGCCAGGGAGCGTCTTCCAGTTTTGAGGCCAGTTCAAGTGTCCAATACATTTATAAAGCGTTTTGAAAATAGCTGCAAAAGTAAAAAAAATAAAACAAGAAAAACAAGAACTATTTTTTTTTACCTGTTTGCGTTCCAGAGTCTTTCTTCAGCGCCCATGTCTTTAGCGGTTTTCCGGGCCAGGACGAACAGGTAATCCGATAAACGATTAACAAACCGTATTATTATTTCGTCGACCTGGCTTATTTTCTGAAGGCGGATGAGGGAGCGTTCTGCTCTCCGGCATACGGTTCTTGCAATATGGCAGTATGAAGAAACGGTATGGCCTCCCGGGAGAATGAAATTTTTCAGCCCGGGAAGCTCTTCGTTCATGGAATCTATTTCGTTTTCGAGTATGAGGATGTCATCGTCGCCAAAGACAGGCAGGTTGCGGGTTTCCTTGTCGGGATCCCTTGCAACCTGGGCTTCGGCAATGAAGAGGACTTCCTGGATGCGGCCAAGAATATCTTTGTAATGCGGATTGATATCCTGGTCACGTATCAGTCCGACGAAGCTGTTCAATTCATCGAGGTTCCCGTAAGCTTCTACCCTTTCGTGGTCTTTCGACACACGGGTACCGCCGAGCAGGGAAGTCTCTCCCTTATCTCCTCCTTTGGTGTAGATCTTGAATTCGCCTGGCATTCAGGATAAAGTTGGTTAAACGGATTTCTGCAGCCTTGCCTTGAGTTTCTGGTATTCTTCTGCCATTTCTTTAGGCAGACGGTCTCCGAAAATAGCCTGGTGCTCGGCGATGAGGTCGCATTCGGCAAGCCATTCCTGTTTGTCGACCTTCAGAACCTGTTCCATCTTTTCGGCCAGTGCGGGAAGTCCGCTGATATCGATAGCGGTTTTGCCCGGAACATAACCGATAGGGGTTTCGACCTTTTCGGCTGTACCTTCGAGGGTTTCAAAGATCCACTTCAGAACTCTCACGTTGTCGCCATAGCCCGGCCAAAGGAATTTGCCGTCGGCGCCCTTGCGGAACCAGTTCACGTTGAAGATCTTCGGCAGGTTGGCTGGGACAGGGGCATTACGGCCTATGCTGACCCAATGTCCGAAATAATCTCCCATATGATATCCGCAGAAAGGCAGCATGGCAAACGGATCGCGGCGAACGCCGGCTTTGAGGCCGATGGCAGCGGCAGTCACTTCAGAACCCACGATAGACCCGAGGAATACTCCATGGTTCCAGTCGAAACTCTGGTAAACGAGGGGTACAGTACCCGGACGCCTTCCGCCGAAAAGGAAAGCCGAAATGGGAACGCCCTTTGGATTTTCCCAGTCGGGATCGATGGCAGGGCATTGCTTTGCCGGTGCGGTGAAGCGTGCATTCGGATGGGCTGCAGGCTTTCCGGAGGCGGCATCATATATCTTATTTTCCCAGGTGATAGTACCGGCAGGTATGTCAGTTCCAATGCCTTCCCACCAGATGTCTCCGTCGGGGGTGAGTCCGGTGTTGGTAAAAATGGTGTTGGATGCGCATGAAAGCATGGCATTCGGATTGGTTTCCATGGATGTGAAGGGAGCAACTCCGAAGAATCCTGCTTCGGGATTGATGGCATACAATTTCCCGTCTTCGCCGAATTTCATCCAGGCGATATCGTCACCCACAGTCTCGACTTTCCAGCCTGGAATGGTAGGGATAAGCATGGCGAGATTGGTTTTGCCGCAGGCGCTGGGGAAAGCAGCTGCAATATATTTCTTGACTCCTTTGGGATTGGTGATGCCGAGGATGAGCATATGTTCGGCCAGCCATCCCTGCCTTCTTGCCATGTTGGTGGCAATGCGGAGGGCGAAGCATTTTTTGCCAAGCAGGGCATTTCCGCCATATCCGCTGCCGAATGACCAGATCTCATTGGTGTCGGGGAAATGGGAGATGTATTTCTTCTCGATCGGGGCGCAGGGCCACTTCACGTCTTGTTGTCCGGGCTCAAGAGGTGCACCTACCGAATGCAGACAAGGCACGAAGTCCCCGTCGCCAAGGACGTCCAGCACGGCTTTACCCATGCGGGTCATGGTACGCATGTTTACGACAACATAGGGGGAATCGGTGATCTGTATCCCGATATGGGCGATCTTTGATCCCAGCGGACCCATGCTGAACGGGATCACATACATGGTGCGGCCGCGCATACATCCGCTGAACATCCCGGTAAGCAGGGTTTTCATTTCGGCCGGGGCCATCCAGTTGTTCGTGGGGCCTGCATCTTCCTGCTTTGCAGAACAGATGAAGGTACGGTTTTCAACCCTGGCCACGTCGCTGGGGTCGCTCTGGAAATAATAGGATGCGGGCCTTTTCTTTTCATCCAGTTTTACAGCCATTCCAGATGCTACCATCTGGTCGAGAAGCCTCTGGTTTTCTTCTTCGGAGCCATCGCACCAGTATACTTTATCGGGCTGGCAGATTGCTTTCCAGTTTTCAACCCATTTATTTAATTTGCTGTTCGTTGTCATATCGCTTTTTTTTGGTTTCACTTTAAACTTTTCACTCACATCTTTCCACTGCCACTAAGGTTGCAGCGTTGCTGCTGGTCGCACCTTCACATCGCCGCTATGGTTGCTGCGTCGCGGCTCATGAGCACTTTCACATCGCTGCTAAGGTCATTGCGTCGCGGCTCATGAGCACTTTCACATCGCTGCGTCGCAGCTCATGAGCACTTTCACATCGCTGCGTCGCAGCTCATGAGCACTTTCACATCGCTGCTACGGTCTAAATGAGCTCACCATTTCTCTTCCCTTAATCATAACCCAAATCTCTGTTCGCTCACTTAGCCCTGATGCAGCTTATGTGAAGTGCTTCCTTCGCTCCTTGTGCAGATGCGGTTTATAAAAATGCCCGCTACTTTAACGCTGCGAGCGCTTCTTTTATTCTTCTAACAGCCTCCGTAAGATTTTCTTTGGAGGTTGCATAACTAAATCTAATACAGTTCGGATCTCCGAATGCATCGCCCGGAACCAGTGCAACAAACACTGTGTTCAAAAGGTACATGCAGAGGTCGTTGGCGTTATTGATCTTTGTGGTTCCATTGGTCTTGCCGAAATAGTAAGAAATATCGGGGAAGATATAGAATGCGCCATCGGGATGGTTCAGTATCATTCCGGGAATTTCGGCAAGCATTTTCAGCATGAGGTCACGGCGTTCGCGGAAGGCTTTCTGCATCTCGCGTATCTCGGGCGTGTCGGGCGGAGTGATCTCGGCCATCAGGGCTGCCTTCTGGGCGATGGAACATGCGCCTGAAGTGAACTGGCCCTGGAGTTTGTCACAGGCTTTTGCAATTTCTACAGGAGCGGCAATATACCCTATACGCCATCCGGTCATGGCAAATGCTTTTGAAACCCCATTTACGATGATCACCCGGTCCCTGATATAGTCGAACTGGGCAATGCTTTCGTGTTTTCCCACGAAGTTTATATGCTCATAAATCTCATCCGCAATAATGAAAATGCCGGGATGTTTTGCAAGAACTTTTGCAATACCTTCGAGTTCATCTTTCGTATACACTGAACCTGTAGGGTTGCAGGGCGAGCTGAAAATCAGGAGTTTAGATTTGGGTGTGATAGCTGCTTCGATCTGTTCGGGCTTTACTTTAAATTCAGTTTCGATACGGGCCGGGATGAACACGGCTTTTCCTTCGGCAACCTTGATTATCTCCTTGTACGAAACCCAGTAAGGGGAGGGAATAAGGACTTCATCACCGGGATTTACCAGGCTGAGCACAACATTCGCAATGGATTGTTTTGCTCCTGTGCTGACCACGATCTGCTGGCAGTCGTAGGTCAGGTTGTTATCCCTTTTGAGTTTTGTGCAGATGGCTTTACGCAGATCTTCATAGCCGGGTACTGGGGGATAGAAGGTGAAATTCTTGTCGATGGCCTCCTTGGCGGCATTTTTGATGTAATCGGGAGTGTTGAAATCGGGTTCCCCGAGGCTGAGGTTGATAACGTCATGCCCTTCGGCACGAAGTTCACGGCTTTTGCGCGACATGGCCAGGGTTTCCGACTCGGCCAGGTAAGTAATTCGGTTAGCAAGTGTTGTCATAAACGAGTAGTTGAAAAAGTTTGTAATCAACAAAAATAGTAAAAATATTCAGGATGCAAGATGATAGTGCTTCGCACCGATGCAAGATCCAGGATGCAAGATGATAGTGCTTCGCACCGATGCAAGATCCAGGATGCAAGATAATAGTGCTTCGCACCGATGCAAGATCCAGGATGCAAGATGATAGTGCTTCGCACCGATGCAAGATCCAGGATGCAAGACATCCTGCATCCTGCATCCTGCATCCCGCATCCCGAATCCTGCATCCCGCATCCCGAATCCTGCATCCTGCATCCCGCATCCTGCATCCTGCATCCTGCATCCCGTTTTATTTCTATACCTTTGCACAAACCCTATCCCATGGACAATTTCTTCTGGACTACCCTGATCACCGATGTCATTCACGCATTTATGATCATCGGGCTTGGCTCACTGGCAGCATGGCTGCTGATCGCTTATTATTTCAGACTGAAAAGCAAATTCAGGAAAGCTGAAAAGCCTGTAAGCAGCGACATCAGCGATTCCAAACGCATCACCCTGCCCCTGAGGCTGCAGGCTTATGAACGAATTGTTCTTTTTTTGGAACGCATCCAGCCGGCAAACCTGGTGATGCGGGTGCAGAAAACCGATATGAGCGCCGCTGAACTTCATCTTTTGTTACTGAGGACCATCAGGGAAGAATTTGATTATAATCTCAGCCAGCAGGTATATATGTCTGCAACATCCTGGGAAATGATCAAAAATGCCCGAGAAGAATCAATGGCAGTGATTAATCGGGCATCCGGACAAGTAACACCTGATTCTACGGCTTCAGACCTGGCTCGTATCATTTTCGAGATCAGCCTTCAGAATGAAACTGCGGCAACCACAGCCGCTCTTAATTTCATCAAAGACGAAGCCCGTTTGCTGATGTAAAAGGCCGGGGCCGGCCAGGACCATTCCTGCCTGATAATGGAAATTCATTAACTTCTTATCAGTTTCGAAATCCGTTGGCTTACTACCCGGCCCGGAACTTTGACTTAATTTTTCACAGGTTTTTCTTTCCTGAACCTGAGCTTTTGTTCGGTGGTCATCTTCTCGCATGCATACTGAAATATCAGCCGGGCTGCCGTATCCTTCCACTTCAGCAAAAACTTCTCGACAGGCTCAGGCTGTTTTTTCCATGCCTCCCTCAGAAACCATCCCAAACCCTGGTGAACCACCCTTTCGCCATCCGCCATCATGGGATCAATAAAATCAAAATACGGTTTGAAATCTGTTGATTTTTTCATGGGTTTAATCAAACCTACAACCGCCGCCCTGCGCTGGAATTTATTTGAAGCCTTTCTCCAGGGTTTCAGGGTGTTCATATTCATCAGCTTCTTTTTGAACATCTCGGGGATCAGTTCCCCGCAGATCCAGTCGGTATGCGCCCAGTTGTTGATGCCTGCTCCGAACATCTTTTCGAGGGTCAGAACGGTATCGGCGTCCCATTGCTTTTTAATCATCCGCAGTAAAACCGAAGCAATCGAAGTCATCTCGTACTTTGGTGAACTGACCAGCAAAACGCAGATTTCATGGGTCTTATCATTGGTCATCCCCGGAATAGCGAGGATCTCGTCAACTCTTTCATTGATCTTTCCAAGCCCCACGCCATATGCGTCGAAACCTTCCTTGAAGTACTTGGAATACTTTTTTACAATTTCCGGGTCAGCATTGGCCTTGCAAAAGGCATCGGTGTCGCTGATAATTTTTTTTGTTGAGATCATTGTGATACAATGTTTTTTACAGTTAAAAAAGCTCTCCGGGGTTCAGGCTAAAAAACTCTTCCCATGGCAAACCTTGTTTCCCGACCAGAAGCAAGCTCTTTGGATTGAATTTTGATTGGAACGCATTCATACCTGATCGTTTATGAGAAGTTCCAACGCTGACTTCAATTGCAACAACCCTACCATGTTTTTCAATTACAAAATCGATTTCATCATTATGGTCCCGCCAATAATATACGCTGTATCCTTGGGATGAAGCATGATTAAGCAGTTGAGCTCCGACAGTGGATTCAATAAGCCTTCCCCATATGTCTGGAGTCTCCCTTACAGCTTGAAATGTTTCATGCCGCCGGGCTGAAATCAGGGCGGTATTGTATACTAAAAACTTAGGGCTTGATGACCGTCTTCTCACCATGTTTGGCGAGAACTTCTCAACTCCTGCCAGTAATCCAGCCTGTGAAAGCAGCTCAATGTAATGCGACAAGGTAGTTGTGTTGCCTGACAGGTTGAACTGGCCAAGGATTTTAGTATAGGAAAGAATTTGTCCTGAGTAGGCACATCCAAAATCAGACAGCCTTCTGAGCAAAGCCGGTTTCTCAATCCGGGTTAGCATAAGTATATCTTTGGAAATGCTTGTCTCTATTATCGAATCGGAGATATATTGCTTCCAGCGGGATTCTTCTTCCATAATACCTGCGGACCTGGGATATCCACCAAACCATGCAAATTGTTCCGGGGTAATTCCAAAGGCTGCATTCATTTCACGAAAAGACCAATGACCGATATAAATCAATTTAAGCCGCCTTGACCAGGGTCGTTTTTCCAACCTGCCTTGGCCCGGCAACGACCTGAATGAACCTTCTTGGCTCAATCATCCTCTTTTTAATTGATTGAAATAAAGATCTTTGGAACATGTTTAGCGATTTACTCAATGTGCAGAGTAAAATTACTAAGAATCTTTGAGAAAGCGCAATAATTCGAAATCTAATTTATCGGAGGGATCCCAATTTGCTTACAAATATGCCTGCAAAAGCCATTTTGTCGTTTCTGTTTTGCAAAAAAACATATATTTTGCAAAGTGAATCTGGAAAATATAAAACAAAATTGTCAGATCCGATTTCCAAAGGATGTTATAACTTTGACTGCGGATGGGGGAGCGTCGGCTGTTTGCCGGTGGACGGTTTTCCATTAATGCCTGGGAATCATGCGTGGGTGTATTAAACTTTTGTTTATTGTATTAATCCTGACAGGATCATTTTCCTGCAAAAAATCACTGGATGTGAACGCTCCATGGCAGGAGATTACTATTGTTTACGGAATCCTCAATCAAAGCGACACCATCCATTATGTTAAGATCACCAAGGCATTCCTGGGCCCTGGAAATGCCCTGGATTATGCAAAAATCGCCGATTCAAGCAATTACAGGCCTCCGCTCCAGGTAAGCCTGAATGAATATTCGGGAACCCAGATGCTCAGGTCTCTTGCTTTAAAGGATACGGTGATTACCGACAAAGACAGCGGATTGTTTTATTTTCCTGATCAGAAAGTGTATTATACCAGATCGCAGCTGAACCCCGCAAATTCATATAAACTGCGGATAGTGAATACACATACAGGCAAACAGCTTGAGTCTGACACCCGCCTGATCAGTGATTTTACCATGTCGAAACCTGATTATTTCTATGGTGTGTCTTTTGTTCCTGGCAAACCTGGCATTGTGCAATGGGTGTCCCCGTTAGGAGGTAAACGCTACCAGCTGACAATTACAATACAATATTCAGAACTGCTTCACGGGGATTCGGCCAAGACTTTTCACTACCTCGACTGGGTCATATTTAAAGAGGTAAAATCGCTCACCGACAAAGGCGGACAAAATATGAGCTATGGCATCGCCGGGGAGGATTTTTACAAATTTCTGTCGCTCAACCTTGTCGCAAACCCTGATATAGCAAGGTCTGTAGGTACCTGCAAATACAGTTTCCTTGTGGGGTCTGATAATCTCGACAGCTATATGATGGTCAGCCCGGTTTCGAATACCGTGGTTCAAACACGGATCCCTTTCACCAATATTGTCAATGGTATTGGATTATTTGCATCGAGGCATACTGTGACCTTCGATTCTTTGTGGTTCAGTAATATCACCAAGGATTCGCTTAAAACGAACAGGTATACGAAGGACCTGGGGTTTTGAGGATGCAGGATGCGGGATACAGGATGCAGGATGCAGGATGTGGGATGCAGGATGCGGGATGCAGGATGTAAGATGCAGGATGCGGGATAGCTGGGGTATTTATATTGGGGGATTTTTTCATGTGAGTGCCTTAGAAAATCTGCGGCTCTAAACACAGAACAAAAAAGATAATGCTGGGCATTTTAGCTGATTTTCGTCAGCACGAACAGGAAAAATCCTTGAATATCACGCACCACGTGTCACGATTTCCCTTGCTTTCTGAAGCGCTGCGGCTATCCCCGCCGGGTTCTTCCCTCCCGCGGTAGCGATGTGAGGCTGTCCGCCCCCGCCGCCCTGGATTTCTTTGGCTATCTCGCGGATAATGGTTCCGGCATTCAACTTGCTTTCTTTAACAAGGGAATCCGAAATGGCTACAGTGAGCCCTGCTTTGCCCTCAGCTTCATTGGCCAGTACTACAAATACCTTGTCAGCTGATGACCTTAATTCGAAAGCCAGGTTTTTAACGGCCTCGGTATCGAGTTCGAGCTTTGCCGAGATATAGCTGATCCCGCCAACGATCTCCGCATTTTTCAGCAGGGTTTCCTTAACCTGCGAGCCTTTGATCTTTGCAAGTTCTGAGGAATCTTTTTTCAATGTCTGGTTCTCGTCAACAAGGTTTTTCAAGCCTCTTAAAATATCCTTTGGATTTTTCAGAGCTTCGGATACCTCGTCAAGCAGGTGCAGCTTTTCATAAAACCAGGTTTCGGCTGCACCGGCTGTGATGGCTTCGATTCTTCTTACTCCGGCGGCGATGGCGCTTTCGGAAGTGATCTTGAACAAGCCGATTTGTCCGGTTGCAGCAACATGTGTACCCCCGCAGAGTTCAACCGAGAAAGCCGGATCGAATGTTATTACCCTTACGAAGTCTCCGTATTTTTCTCCGAACAGGGCCATGGCTCCTGATTTCTTCGCTTCCTCAATGGGCATTGCCCTTTCTTCATGCAAAAGAATATTTTCCCTGATCTTTGAATTGACCAGTTTTTCTACCGTTTCGATCTCTTCCTTACTCAGTTTGGCAAAGTGGGTGAAGTCGAAACGCAGGTGCTCATCATCGACCAGCGAACCCTTTTGTTCTACATGGGTCCCGAGGACTTGCCTGAGGGCCGCATGCATCAGGTGGGTGGCTGAATGATTGTTCGCGGTCAGCCTGCGTTTCAACGTATCGACTTCCGCAGTCACAGGCAATTCAGGCTTTGAAGGAAGCGAGCTGCAGATGTGAATGATAAGGTCGTTTTCTTTCAGCGTATTTACGACTTCCATTTTTGCACCTTCGCTAATGATCCAGCCTTTATCGCCTGCCTGTCCACCTGACTCGGCATAGAACGGCGTCCGCTCAAGTACGATATGGTAAAGCTCCAGTCCTTTGGCATTGATTTTTCGGTATTTTGTAATCGAGGTTTCTGTTTTCAGGCTTTCATAACCAATGAATTCAGGCATCCCGGCATCTTCAACCAAAACGACCCAATCGGAAGTTTGTACGCTCCCAGCCTGCCTCGAACGTGTCTTTTGCTCCTCAAGCCCTTTACTGAAGCCTTCCATATCCACCTCCCATCCCGCTTCCCGAGCCATCAGCTGCGTCAGGTCGATCGGAAAACCGTACGTGTCAAACAGTTCGAAAGCAAATCCGCCATCGATCAGCAATTTTGCATTCGACATTCGATATTCGATATTCGATATTCGATATTCAATATAAGAATTAAACCGCTGAATCCCCGTCGCCAGTGTCCTTAAAAACGCGGCCTCCTCTTCTTTCATCACATTCATGATAAGGTCCTTTTGAGCGGCCAGCTCGGGGAAAACGCTTCCCATCTGATCTGTCATCACCGGGACCAGCGAGAACAGGAAGGGTTCTTTGAAGTTCAGGAAAGTATATCCGTATCGTACTGCTCTTCTCAAAATTCTGCGGATGACGTAGCCCGCTTTGACATTCGAAGGCAGCTGTCCGTCGGCAATCGCGAAAGAAATAGCACGAATATGGTCGGCAATCACTCTCATGGCAACGTCCGCCTTAAGTTCCTTACCATATTCTTTACCTGCCGCCAGTGCAATATGGGAAATCAGGGGCTGGAAAACGTCGGTATCATAATTGGATTTTTTGCCCTGAAGTACCATACATAAACGTTCGAATCCCATACCTGTGTCTACATGCCTTGCAGGCAGCGGATTGAGTTGTCCGTTCGACTGCCGGTTGTACTGTATAAAAACCAGGTTCCAGATCTCGATCACAAGGGGATTCCCGGTATTGACGAGAGATGCGCCGGGTACCTTACTACGTTCGCTGTCGTCGCGGAGGTCAACATGGATCTCAGAGCATGGTCCACATGGACCGGTATCGCCCATTTCCCAGAAATTGTCTTTTTTCGAACCCAGCAATATACGGTCGGCAGGGATAAGAGCCTTCCAGTAATCATAAGCTTCCTTGTCTTTTTCAAGC
This sequence comes from Bacteroidota bacterium, assembly GCA_037134895.1. Taxonomy (GTDB): domain Bacteria; phylum Bacteroidota; class Bacteroidia; order Bacteroidales; family FEN-979; genus CAIRDP01. The sequence goes on along the minus strand of JBAXLI010000033.1, from coordinate 9,960 downwards.
CCTTCCCTGGGATCTCCCTCAAACACGGTAACATACATCCTGTCATCCTGGATCTTCAAAACCCCGTTGAGAAACTCCCAACTCCATTGAATAGCTTCCTTTTTGAAATAATCACCGAACGACCAGTTGCCGAGCATCTCGAACATGGTATGATGGTAAGTGTCGATCCCCACTTCCTCAAGATCGTTATGCTTGCCCGATACCCTGAGGCATTTCTGGGTGTCGGCTACTCGTTTGAAAGCGGCTTCCTTATTGCCCAGGAAGTAATCTTTAAACTGGTTCATGCCTGCATTGGTGAACATCAAGGTGGGGTCATTTTTGATGACCATGGGGGCGGATGGCACGATCTGGTGCCCTTTCGTCCTGAAGAAATCAAGAAAAGCCTGGCGTACTGAAGCTGAATTCATCTGGAAAATATTGACAATTTGTTATTGTTACTGTGATCTTTTTGTTACGAAAACGGCCGCAAAGTTAATGATTTCCGGGCTGCCCGGGAAATCACTGCAGTGGACGCAGCAATCCTCTTTCACGAACTTCCTTCACGAACTTCCTTCACGATTTTTCCTCACGTTTTTCTTCACGTACTATTCCTCACCAAAAACCCGTTATTTATTTAGTTATATCTTTGCAGATAGTAGTGTTTATTTATTCTCCTGCGAGTGAGCAAGGTAAAGTATAAATTCAATAAAAAATCCCTGACCTTCGACCGGGTGCAAACCACATTCCGGAAGAGGATGCTATACTTTTTTACTCATTTGTCGACGGGTCTCGTATTTGCCGTTGCGGTTCTTCTTCTTGCATATAACTTTGTTGATACACCCAAGATGAAAGCCCAGAAAAGGGAAATCGAGGAGATGAAATTCCAGTACCGTATGCTCAATGACCAGCTTAACCGGGTTACGAAAGTGATCAGGGACCTGCAGGACAGGGACGATAACATTTACAGGGTGATCTTTGAAGCGGAGCCTATTCCTGGCTCAGTAAGGGAAGCCGGGATCGGAGGCATCGACCGCTATGAGAATCTCAAGGGATATTCCAATGAGGACCTGATGGTGGAAACCTCGAAAAAGATGGACAAGATCCTCGGACAGCTATATGTTCAGTCGAAATCTTTCGATGAGGTCTTTGGCATGGCTAAGAAGAAGGAGCAGATGCTTGCCAGTATCCCGGCCATACAGCCCGTTAATAATAAGGATTTAAGAAGGATCGGTTCCTATTTCGGTACCAGGATGGATCCTTTTTATAAAGTCAGGAAATTTCACGAAGGCATGGATTTCACTGCCGCCGTTGGAACCGAGGTCTATGCTACGGGTAACGGAACGATCGAGTTTGCAGCGAGAGATGGTACCGGTGGCTACGGCAACGAGATCATCATTGATCACGGCTATACCTATCGCACTGTTTATGCACATTTGTCGAGGATTTTCGTGAAACCCGGACAGAAGATCCTCAGGGGACAGATCATTGGTTATGTTGGAAATACAGGTAAATCGACCGCACCCCACCTGCATTATGAGGTTCGCAAAAACTATATCCCCATGAACCCGGTCTACTTCTTCTTTAATGACATTTCTCCGGAGCAGTTCCAGATGATGCTCGAATTGTCGCAACAGCCGTCACAAACCATGGATTAACAGCAGGAATATGTTAAAGGCCCCGCATAAAATTGAGAAGATCTACTATAGCATAAGCGAGGTGGCTGATCTGTTTGATGTGAATCAGTCGCTTATCAGGTTCTGGGAAAAGGAATTCGACATCCTGAAACCGCAGAAAAACAAAAAAGGTAACCGATTGTTCACAAAACCGGATATTGAGAACCTGAAACTTATTTATTACCTTGTAAAAGAGAAGGGTTTTACTCTCCAGGGAGCAAGGGAAAAGCTCAGGCAGAACCGGGAGGATGTCGTAAATACTGTTCAGGTCATCGACACCCTGAACCAGGTTAAGGGATTTCTCCTCGAACTGAAAAAGGAATTATAAGCCAGCCATGCCACTCAAGGATTCGTTTTTCGATGATGTTTATGAAGTTGTCGGCATGATACCTTTCGGGAGGGTAACTTCGTACGGGGCTATTGCTGAATATCTTGCCATTCGAGGTTCGGCGAGAATGGTGGGCTGGGCCATGAACGCATCCCACAGAGGGACACGGAATGTTCCGGCTCACCGGGTCGTCAACAGGGACGGGCTTCTTACAGGGAAACATCATTTTGGCGGGCCGAAAGTCATGGAGCAGCTGCTGAAAAGCGAAGGAATACGGGTGAAAAACGATAAAATTATGGATTTTGAAAAAGTGTTTTGGGATCCGAAGAAGGAAATGAATAATGAATATTGAATATTGAACATTGAATGTCGAAATAAAGAGATATTAAGCAAATTCAATATTCAACATTCGTTATTCGATATTCGATATTCAAATAAATAAACCATACTTATGAAAAAAGTCACAAAAGAAAATATACTCGAGGCTCTCAAACACGTGATCGATCCTGATTTCAAGAAGGACCTGGTTACCTTGAACATGATTGAGGATGTAGAGATCACTGAGGGGAAAGTAAAGTTCAGGCTGGTTCTGACGACCCCTGCCTGTCCGCTGAAAGATTACCTCAAACAATCCTGCGTGAATGCTATTCACGAACATGTAAACAAGGATATTGACATTGAGATCGATGTGACATCGAGGGTAACCACCAGGCGGAACGAATCTGATGAGCTGCTTAAGAATGTCAAGAATATTATAGCTGTCGGATCGGGGAAAGGAGGAGTGGGGAAATCGACGGTCGCAGTAAACCTCGCCATTGCCCTGGCAAAGACGGGCGCTGCGGTCGGACTTCTCGATGCCGATATTTACGGCCCTTCGATCCCTCTGATGCTGGGGCTTGTTAACGAAAAAGCCAGGGGGTATGACAAGGACGGGAAGACCTATGTGTATCCTTTCGAAAAGTTCGGTATCAAGATGATCTCGATCGGTTTCTTCGTCGACCAGTCAAAAGCCCTGGTCTGGAGAGGTCCGATGGCTTCAACTGCACTGAAGCAGCTGTTTACCGACATTGAGTGGGGAGCTCTTGATTATATGGTCATCGACCTGCCCCCGGGCACAGGCGATATTCCCCTGACGCTGGTCCAGAGTTTCCCGCTTACCGGTGCTATTGTGGTGAGCACGCCCCAGGAAGTTGCGATCGCCGATGTGCGTAAGGCGGCCGACATGTTCAGGAACGATCAGATCAGGATCCCTATACTCGGACTTGTCGAGAACATGGCTTATTTCGTTCCTCCCGATATGCCTTATAAAAAGTATTTCATCTTTGGCAACAGCGGCTGCCAGAAGTTTGCCGATGAGTTACACATCCCGATCCTTGGACAGATACCGATTGAACCTTCCATCGCCGATTCGGGGGATGCAGGGAAGCCGGTTACGGCAGGCGACGACAGTCCGACCAGCCAGGCCTTCACCCGCCTTGCCGAATCCGTGGCACAGCAGGTTGCGGTGACGAATGCTATAAAAGAGGGGTTGGGGATTAGGGATTAGGTTTTGGGGATTGGAAAAAAAACTAACCCCTAACCCCCAATCCCTAACCCCCAATTCCCTACCTTTGCATCCTCAAACCATGTATGACCATGATAGACATTGAACTCGAAAAGAAAGTAAAAAACGTTATAGAACAGATCCGTCCTTACCTTCAGGCCGATGGTGGAGATGTGGAATATGTTGACATGACTGATGATAAGGTTGTAAACCTCAGGCTCCTCGGGATGTGCGGAAACTGTCCGCACTCACAGATGACCCTGAAAAACGGCATCGAAGCCGCTGTGATCCGCGCCATACCCGAAATAAAAAGCGTGGAATCGGTACAGTCGGTATAATCACGAAAGGTATTTTCCTACAATAGGCATACGCCTTCCCGTTCCGAATGCTTTGGGAGATACCCTGAGTATTGGGGGTGTTTGGTAACGTTTATATTCGCTGGTATTTACAAGTTTCAGTATACGTTTCACCACTGCTTCATCGAAGCCTGCTTCAATCAATTCCTTCGGGCCTTTTCTTTCCTCGATATACTGGTATAATATCCGGTCAAGGATATCATAAGCGGGGAGGGAGTCTGAATCTTTCTGTCCTGGCCTTAGCTCTGCCGATGGTGGTTTGGTGATGGTGTTTGCCGGAATGATCTCCCTGTCACGGTTTATATATTGGGCGAGTTCATATACCTGGGTCTTATAAACATCTCCCAGCACCGACAAGCCTCCGCACATATCCCCGTATAATGTTCCATACCCGACGGCCGCTTCGCTTTTGTTGGAAGTGTTCAGCAGGATATACCCGAACTTATTCGACAGGGCCATCAGGATTACAGCCCGCAGCCTGGCCTGCATGTTTTCTTCGGTAATATTGAATGGCAGGTTGCGGAACATCGGCTCCAGGCTTCCTTCAAGGGCTTTATATGATTCTTCAATGGAAATGATATCGTAAGCGGCCCCCAGGTTTACTGCCAGGTCTACGGCATCTTTAACACTATGTTCAGATGAGAATCTGGAAGGCAATAATACAGCCTTTACATTCTCATTCCCGAGAGCTTCAGCAGCCAGTACCAGGGTAACGGCCGAATCTATCCCCCCTGAAAGCCCAAGTATGGCCTTCGAAAAACCCATCTTGCCGAAGTAGTCTTTTATTCCCATGACCAGGGCGGCGTGGATGAGTGCTATTGGGGATTGGGGGTTGGGGGTTGGGGATTGGGGATTGGTGTTGTTAATAATTCGACATTCAACATTCGATATTCGATATTCGATATTCTCACATCCCGCATCCTGCATCCCGTATCCAACATCGACCAACAGAAAATCCTCTCTGAATCGATGAAGCTGTCCAAGCAGGGTCCCGTCTGGCCCAACAACCATCGATCCCCCATCAAACAATAGCTCGGTTTGTCCGCCCACATGATTAACATAGAAAACAGGAAGATTGTAAACTTCCGCATTTCTCTTTAATACCTCAAGCCGGGTTTCGGGCTGGGAATAATGAAAAGGGGATGCCGCAATATTGATCAGTATGTCGGGATTCTGTTTTGAAAGTTCATCCATTGGGTTTCGCACATACAAGGGGTCATCGCCCACATTCCACAGGTCCTCGCAAATGGTGAGTGCAATCCGCAGACCATTATATTCTATAACCTCATACGGCAAACGGTTGGGTTCAAAATACCGGTATTCATCGAATACATCATAATTCGGAAGCAGGGTCTTATGCGAGAGGGAATGTATCCTGCCGTCAGCCAGGAAATAGGCTGTATTATACAACGGCTTCCCTTTATCGGCAGGATTCACCGACGGACTTCCCACGATCGCCGCAATGCCGTCGCAGTCTTCGGCGATCCTTAACACCGAGCGGTAAGAATTTGCAATGAAATCTTCAAACTCCAGGAAATCACGGGGCGGATATCCGCAAACACATAATTCGGCAAAAATAACCAGGTCGGCCCCGGCATCTTTAGCCTTTTGAATCCCGTTGAGGATACCGGCCACATTCGCGTCAAAGTCGCCGATCGTATAATTCAGTTGCGCAAGGGCTATTTTCATGATTAAAACATTACGCCGAGATTGAGCTCGGCATAGTTCAGGTAAGCTTTCCGGTTTGCATCGTAGGCATCGGAGCCGTGAAGGATATTATTCAGGCTGTTGCTGTAACCAAGCCCTATGACCAGGCGGGTAGACTGGTCAAGATGGACTTCGGTGCCTATTCCTATCAGCACTGATTCCTTGATGACAGTAGTCTGGTTCGTGATATCGGTCTTTTCGGTATTGGTCGTACCCAGGGTGCTTTCAAAGATGTAACTGGAACGGGCATTAAGCCTGAAGCTGGTGCCGAAACCTACCTGTCCGAAAAAAGAGAACTTCCCGAAGGCTTTCGTAAACATTTTGATCATCAGCGGGATCTCCATATAAATGAAACTCATGTTGGCACGGGTTGTCCCTTCGAGGGTTGTGACCTGGCTGGTACGGTCTGGATAGCTGATTTTACCTCCGAGAAAAGCAAAATTGAAGCCTGTAGAGAAGGCGTAATGAGGAGCGAAATAAATGTCGCTGACAAAACCGAGAACGCCTCCGAATTTAACACCATTATAACTGTAATCGGGTGTTGTTGGGATGATGAAGCTGAGATTCGGGGCAAATTTAAGCCCGAGTTTGATTTCCGGTTTTTTCTGAGCCAGCGCCGCCTGGGATGAAAACAGGCAGATTGCAGCAAGCAGAAGTAAGTGTCTTCTCATGATAGGTTTGGTTTATGCCTAAAGTAACAAATTTAAAGATTAAGGCATGGCCCCCTTTGGCATTTTCCATAATTTTATCAAAAAATAATCAACCATAAAAAGCGTTTGTTAATTTATGAGGCAAAACCCGGTTCTGTTACTTCTTGTTTTATTTGTCTGCGGATGTACCGGCAGGAGCGGCTCCGACGTGGATGTTTCGAAGATCAGCTGTGAGCCTGTAAAAATCAGGCGGTATGACCTGGATCTCTTCAATGCGAACAAAGCCGGTTTCGGGACTGAAATAAAAAAACTGCAACCTGCCTACCGCCTGTTCCTGGGCGACAGCCTCGACGACCCCTCAAAGTTATCCACATTAAAAGACTATCTTGATAACCCCCGTAACCAGGATTTCATCAGGGCTGTAAGGATGAAATATCCCGATGTGGGTAAAATTGAAGCCAGCCTTACCGAAGCATTCAAACATTTCAAATATTATTTCCCGGGGTTTGCAATTCCCGGGGTCTATGCCTATATCTCTGGTGGCGACTATGAATACCCGGTTCAGTACTCCGATTCGGTCTTGCTGATCGGCCTTGACAATTACCTTGGAAAGGATTATCAACCCTACCGTGCCGACGGGGTCTCGCTTTACCGCCTGCAAAGGATGGAAGAGGAGTTCGTGGTTCCAGACTGTGTTGGTTTATTGGCGAACTCGATATTTCCTGTTGAGACAGGTGGTACAAGTTTGCTCGATATAATGGTTGAGGCAGGCAAGCGCTTGTATTTGAAGGATGCGATCCTTCCCGGAACTCCTGACAGGATCAAAATTGGTTATACGCCTGAGCAGATTGACTGGATCACGAAAAACGAACACCAGGTTTGGGCGGCGATCATCGAAAACCGGATGTTGTATTCAAATGACGGGCGCGTCATCAGGGTGTTCACTTCCGACGGACCGTTTACAGCTGAATTCTCAAAGGCTTCACCCCCCCTGCTTGGAAGCTGGATCGGCTGGCAGATAGTGAAGCAGTATATGCAGAGGAATCCCGGTGTAAACCTGGAAGAGCTGCTTAAAGAAAAGGATTCCCAGAAGATCCTTGCAGGATCGAAATACAAGCCCGGAAAATAATTTCCATTTTTTTGTATCACTTTTTCGATGATGGCGGATTAAGTAGTAAAATCCTCCGCCATGCTGGTAAAAACATACGGATGTGCCATACTCGGAATACAGGCTCTCTTGATCACTATCGAAGTAAGCATCGACCAGGGGATACAGTTTTTTTTGGTCGGGCTGCCCGACAATGCTGTAAGGGAGAGTCACCAGAGGATTGAATCGGCCCTGAAACACAATGGGTATAAGATCCCCGGGAAAAAGATCGTGATCAATATGGCTCCGGCCGACATCCGCAAGGAAGGCTCTTCATATGACCTTCCCATTGCCGTTGCTATTCTTGCCGCTTCTGAGATGATAAAAGCTGATGAGTTGGGTGATTACATGATCATGGGAGAGCTTTCTCTCGACGGCAGCCTGCTCCCGGTAAAAGGTGCCTTGCCGATCTCCCTGGAAGCGAAAAAGCTTGGTTTCAAAGGGCTGATACTCCCCCAGGGCAACGCAAGGGAGGCGGCTGTGGTAGAGAATATGAAGGTCTACGGGGCGCGTAACATAAAGGAGGTCATTGATTTTTTCAACAAGGAAAGCAGCCTGCAGCAAAGCATGGTTGATATTCGGGCAGAATTCGGGGCTGCGGCGGGTAACACGGTCCTGGACTACGCAGATGTAAGGGGGCAGGAAAACATCAAAAGAGCATTGGAGATAGCAGCGGCGGGCGGGCATAATGTTCTTCTGATCGGACCGCCGGGAGCGGGAAAGACGATGATGGCAAGGCGGCTTCCGTCAATCCTGCCTCCCCTTCTTCTGCAGGAGGCGCTTGAAACCACCAAGATCCATTCTGTTTCAGGCAGGCTTAACGGTTCCGGCCCTATTATAACCAGCAGGCCTTTCCGTTCTCCTCATCATACGATTTCGCCTGTAGCCCTTACGGGGGGAGGAAGCATACCCAGACCAGGGGAAGTTTCACTTGCGCATCACGGGGTGCTGTTCCTCGATGAACTTCCCGAATTTGGCAGGCAGGTTCTGGAAGTACTCAGGCAGCCTATGGAAGACCGGGTAGTAACCGTCTCCAGGGCAAAAGTCTCTGCAACATACCCTGCCGGCTTTATGCTGGTGGCAGCGATGAACCCTTGTCCGTGCGGGTATTATAACCATCCGCAAACGCCCTGCCAGTGTAATTCAGGGATTATACAGAAATACCTTCATAAAATATCCGGACCCCTTTTCGACAGGATCGATATACAACTTGAGATTGTTCCTGTTCCTTACCGCGACCTCAGGGACCAGCCATCCGCAGAAGGAAGCAGTGAGATGAGAAAAAGGGTTGTTGAGGCAAGGAAACGTCAGGAGGAAAGGCTGAAGGGTTCCAGGGGGATATTTTGTAATTCACAGCTTACACCTGGGCAAATGAGACAGTTCTGCAGACTGGATGAGGCCTGTCACCAGATGCTGAAGAACGCGATGGATAAACTCGGACTTTCGGCCCGTGCCTATGACCGCATATTGAAGGTGTCACGTACCATCGCCGACCTGGGCAATGCCGATGAGATACGTCCGGAATTCCTGGCCGAGGCGATAACCTATCGCTCCCTCGACAGGGAAAACTGGGGGAGATGATCGCGGGGCATATAAAAAGGCAAAGGGCATAGAGTGATCCATGCCCTTTGCCTGCTTAGCCTGAGGTAAATTAAAGCTTATTTCTCATCGCTCTTTTTTACCGGGGTTGTATTGATTGCTTTTGCTGCACTTGCCGGGGCATCGGCGACGCTGCCACTGTTGTCGGCAGGTTTTGCTTTTGCCGGGGGAAGTTTTACAGGGTCAAGACTTCCTCCGGTTGTGGCCGCAGGGCTGACCTTCTTTGCAGGAGCAGCTGGAGTGTCGACAATGCTGCCGGTGGTTTCAACAGCTTTGGTAACGGCTTTCTGCACCGGCATCGGATCCAGGCTGCCGCCGGTTGATGCGGGAGTCGCCTTGGCCGGAGAAGGTTTCACGTCGGAAAGTGAAGAATTTTCTTCCCTGGGATCTGAATAGAAGATACCTTTTGACTTCGGCTGGTTGAAGGCTTCGGGATGCAGGTATTTGCCTTTGTTTGCAGCTTCCTTTTCGACCGAATTGGGTAAGCGGTTCTTCTCGGCATAGGCATCGTGACGGATACCGGTCACCTGCCAGCTTACTTTTACGTTTGGCTGGTTTGTGGCAATTTCAAAGTTGTTGTTGCTGACTTCCCTGCTGATGATAGCCTGGGCAAATGTGCCGATCACGGTAAGCTGGTAACGGAAATCCATATTCAGGGCCTCGAAATAGTCGGGGAGCTGAACCGTGGCTTTGCCGTTGCCGTCGGTAACGACGTTGCCGTTATATATGTTCATCATGTCGGGACTCTCAACAAAACTGTGGATGAGGTATTTGTTCTCGGGATCCAGGGGATGGTCGATCTTGAATGCACCGGCGCCTTTGGTAAGGGTGCCACCTACATTCAGGTTCCCGCCTATGTTAACGGTTCCGGTTCCGTTATCGATCCTGAACCTTTCACCGCCACCTCCCAATTCGAAGATCTGGTAATCGTCGGTTGCAGGGTTGTTACGTGTATTCCACTGGTTTACGCCTGCTTTC
>JBAXLI010000032.1:0-44078 GCA_037134895.1 Bacteroidota bacterium | reverse complement strand
CACTCGCAGTTACCAGCACACGCTGGGGACCGCACCACGGACCACAGGCTCTTATCCTTGCAGGTAAAGGCGCTTTTGAAATGGGAACAAGTGCATACGGCACAACCGGTCACGTTACCAAAGCTTCCTGCGGAACCTGCCATCAGGGTCAGGCTCAGGGCGACCTCGTTGGTGGTCATACACTCTGGATGGAAAACGATGAAGTTGGCGATAACGTTGCTCCTTGCAAAACCTGCCATTCTTCTATCGGCAGCACATTCGACCTCGGCGGAAAACAGACCGAAATCGCTGGCATGTACCAGCAGTTAAAGGTGTTACTTGCTGCCAAGAACATTCTTGACACCAACACCATGCTCCTGAAAGGACCCATGTCCGCTACAAAACCCAAAAAATTCATACAGATCACTCTGTCAGTTTACTGGAACTTCTGTATGATTGATGCAGACCGCAGTTTTGGTGTACACAACTATAAGTATACATATGATATGCTGAAATCCGGCATTGATTATATGAGTGCTCAATAGTCTTGCATGCTAATTGAGAAAAGGCTTCAGGATCAACAATCCTGAGGCCTTTTTTAATAAAATAGTTATTGAACGCAAGCAAATAATTAACAACAAAATCAGAAAAATGAAAAAGGTTATCAATTTTTTATCCTTATTACTGGTGATATCCGCCTTTATATCCTGCGAATACGCTACAATTGTGCCGGATGTTCCATCGCCAAATGTGCCTGTTTATTATAAGACACAGATTCAGCCCTTCTTTAATGACAAATGCGTGAGTTGTCATAAATCCGGCGGACCCAAACCGGATCTCTCTGCAGCAAATTCGTATCAAAGCCTGATGACAAACAATCTGGTAGTTGCCGGCAATGCCGATAACAGCATCCTTTACCAGAAGATTTCTACCGGATCCATGTCGGGTTTTTCAGATCCGACAAACAACGGTCTGGTAAAGAACTGGATCAACCAGGGTGCATTAGACAATTAATTGTATTAACTTGAATAACATAATGACTATGACAATCAAAAAGTTTACCCTCAGTATATTATTCTTTTTCTCCGGACTGGTTATTGCTTTTGCCCAGGATGCCGCTACTGATTCGGCAGCTGCACCTGCAAAAAAACCTTTGGAAAAAACCCCTTTTGAAAGCGGTATCTTCATGGATTACCAAACTGTGTCAATTCCTCCTGCCCATACCCTTGAGTTCATCCTGCAGCATCGCTTTGGAACCATTCAGCAGAAATGGACAGATATCTTCGGATTATGGGGCGCCTCAAATATCAGGCTGGGCCTGAATTTCAGTGTCACCAAGAACCTTCTCATCGGACTTGGAACGACAAAGAATTACATGGTCCAGGACTTACAGGTAAAATACACTTTCGCACACCAGCGTAAAGGCGGATTCCCTTTGACAATTGCTTATTACGGAAACCTTGGTCTTGATGCAAGAGACAGGAAGGCTTTCGGGCTCGAATATAAATTTGTTGACAGGTTTTCATGGTATCATCAATTTTTGTTCGCCCGCCGCTTCTGTAAAATGTTTTCCATGCAGTTAGGCCTTGCCTACTCACATTTTAACAAGGTTGATTCAACCTCCATGAACGATGTTGCTTCCTTCTCCCTGCTGGGAAGGCTCAAAGTGAGTCCGCAGTCATCAATTATTCTTGCCTTCGAACAGCCGATTGTACTTAATTACGATCCCGCATTTGTTGTAAGGTATCCCAACAAATTTATGACGGTTCAGTCCGGGACTAAACCGTATCAGAACATCAGCCTGGGCTGGGAGATCTCTACCTCTACACATACCTTCCAGATCTTCATGGCAGCTGCTCAAGGCATAGTTCCCCAGTATGTTACGGCCGGGAATACGAATAATTTCTGGAACGGATTCATACTTTTTGGCTTTAACCTGACCCGTTTGTGGAGTTTCTAACGATTTTGCGACAGCTCCTTTTGCCTTTCAATTTTTTCAGGGGGGGGGCAATTAAAATCTGAATAATTAACATATTAAACCTTTAATCAAACAAATACAACTATGAAAACAACACAGAAAATCCTTACAGTAGTGATCACCATGGTGATTGCAGTATTTTTCATTACCGGAAATACGTTTGCACAGGCTAAAAAGCCCTGGAACATTCCCGACAAGGACAAGAATGCAAAAGCCACTGTTAACCTTAAAGATGCAAGTGTAATTGCCAATGGTAAAGAACTTTGGGCAAAACATTGCAAATCCTGCCACGGAAGCAAAGGCCTTGGCGACGGACCAAAAGCAGCATCACTGAAAACCAATCCTGGTGATTTTTCAAGTGCAGCTTTCCAGGGACAGACCGATGGAGAACTTTTCTTCCAGACAAGCAAAGGACGCGATGAAATGCCGGCTTATGAGAAGAAGGTTCCCGAAGCCAACGACCGTTGGGGTTTGGTTGCTTTCATGCGTACAATGAAAAAGTAAGTATTGTGCAATGATGTTATGATATAAATGGGTGTTTGCGGTAACGTTCTGCAAACACCCATTTATTTTAATTCTCCGATTCCTATATCCTTATTCAACTATTCCCTGCTATGAAATACAGAGCAAATATCCGTCCTGCATGGGTTGTACTTGTTCTTTTACTGTTGTTCGCCATTGCATTCGCCCTGGCAAAAAGATCAGAGTCCGGATTTTCAGCAAAAAACCAGGAGACCACCTCCCCTGTTGAAAAACTGGACATTAAAAAATTTAAAAACAGTGAAACTAATGAACAATGTCTCAGGTGCCACGGCCAGTCAAAATATGCTTATGAAAATGCCGAAAACAAGAAAACAGTTCACAAGAGAATGTACTCCGAGCTGATCATCAAACGTGATGAATTCTATGTTTCAAACCACAAAGGCTTTAAATGCACCGACTGCCATTCTGAAGATTATTCGACTTTCCCTCACCCGGGAAACCTGAGGATGGAATCCAAGGCCAATTGTATTGATTGCCATGGAGGAGACGAAAAATATGCAAAATTCCAGTTTGAAAAAATCGACTCCAATTTTATGGCAAGTGTTCATTCGCAGAAACACAGTGAGGATTTTACCTGCTGGATGTGCCATAATCCGCATACCTATAAAATTAATGCAAGAACGAATGAGAACCTTCAGGAAACCATCACTTATGATAACCTGATTTGCCTCAGCTGCCATAGCGATATTACCAAGTATGAACTGCTGACCGATAAGAAGAAGCCCAACATCCTTGTTAAACATGAATGGCTTCCCAACCAGGCTTCCCATTTCACCCATGTTCGTTGTATTGAATGTCACGCCCAGAATAAAGACACCCTGATCGTTGCACACTTTATTGCCCCAAAGTCAATGGCTGTTAAAAAGTGTGAATCCTGCCATGCAAAGAATTCGATTCTTTATGCATCACTTTTCAAATACCAGATACAGGAGACCATACAGAAAGAAGGATGGTTCAAAGGCTTGTTCCTGAGAGAAACATCCACCATAGGTCCCGACCAGAACAATACCCTCAATATTATCAGCTTTGTGCTTTTCAGCCTCACGGTACTTGTAATCCTGATACATGCTGTTATACGAATCCAAAAATCTCACTAACCATGGAAAATAATCACGAACCATTATACCTCTATCCGGTCTGGATCCGGCTATGGCATATACTCAATGCCCTGCTTTGCCTGATCCTGATCGTTACCGGGCTCAGCATTCAGTTTTCCAATCCGACGATCACGGTGAAATTCAGTGCTGCTGTTGCTATTCACAATGTTGCCGGGGTCTTGCTGTCGATCAACTATGCCCTCTTTTTTCTCGGGAACCTCTTCACAAAAAACGGGGGTTATTACGTCATTGAGGTCAGGGGATTCTTTTCCCGGTTGAAAGAACAGTTTCACCACTATACAATAGGTGTTTTCAAAAAGGAAAAAGCTCCGTTCCCTGTGACTATGGAATCAAAATTTAATCCTCTTCAGCAGTTTTCCTATGTTGCGATAATGTACACAGTTCTTCCTCTTGTCATACTATCAGGAATAGGCCTGTTATATCCTGAGATCACCGTAAACAGTTTAATCGGCATAAGCGGACTTGATTATACCGATCTGCTCCATCTTACAGGTGGCTTCTTTGTTTCAATTTTCATGTGCATCCATATATATTTCTGCACTTTCGGGAAAACAACCCTGAGTAATTTTAAAAGCATTATTAACGGGTATCATTAATCCATCATAATTTTCATTGATCGTGGAAGAAGAACAGACAAACAAACAGAATTCCAGGCGGCAGTTCCTAAAGAAAGGCTTGATTGCCGGGGCCGGGATAGCCGTTGGCGGCGGTGTTCTTAACGCTTATTCCGAAAAGACCGCAGGTGAAAGCGGGGAAAAAGTTAAGGTAATGACCACAAACGGTGAGATCATGGAAGTTGATAAAGCATTGCTTAAACTTCCCAGGGTTTCAACTGCAGAATCTCATAAAGGGATTCCGGGCAAGAAGTTTGTAATGGTTATTGATCTTGGCAAATGCAAAAACGCAAGAAAATGTGTTGAAGCGTGCCAGAGAGGGCACCATCTGCCGAAAAGCCAGGAGTTCATGAAAGTTTACCTGCTCCAGGATTCTGAGAAAACATCCCCCTACTGGTTCCCAAAGCCCTGTTTTCATTGTGATAATCCATTGTGCGTCAGCGTTTGTCCGGTTGGCGCAACGTTTAAGAGAACCGATGGTATCGTCCTGATTGATAATAACCGTTGTATCGGATGCAAGTTCTGCATGACCGGATGTCCTTATTCAACGAGGGTTTTCGCATGGAAACATTACCCCGAATTCGATGAAGATAAAGAACCGTATTCACCTGAAGCCAGCAGTCCGGGCAAGGAAGGGACAGTTTCAAAATGTGATTTCTGCCCCGATTTGATCCGGGTGGGCAAAGTGCCTTACTGTGTTTCTGCATGCCCGATGGGAGTCATTTATTTCGGAGATGTGGATGAGGATACTGTAACAAACGGAACCGAAACATATCAGTTCAGTGAACTGATCCGTGACCGTGCAGGTTACCGTTACCTTGAAGTTCTAGGCACCAGGCCCTGTGTGTATTACCTGCCTCCTGTTGACCGGCAGTTTCCTGTCGATCGCGGGTTTAACGATCTCGATGAGAGTGTGAAAAACAGATATCTGAATACACCTTACGCAAAAAAAAATAAGCTGTAGCCATGGAAAATAATGAGAAAACCTTATTAAAAGAATTTGCCCCTCAGATTGAAAGAACGGGCATTCAGGGCTATGCATGGATCATGTTCCTTGTAGCTGTCATCGGCCTGGGATTTTATGCTTTTATCCAGCAGGTGACTAAGGGGCATGAAGTGACCGGCATGCGCGATAATGTGGTATGGGGAGTATATATTGTCAATTTCATCTTTTTCATGGGCGTAAGCTACGCCGGCGCTTTAATTTCGGGCACTCTTCATCTCTTCAGGACAGCCTGGAGAAAACCCATCATCAGGATGGCGGAGTTCATAACCATTATTTCCCTTCTGATCGGTCCCTGCTATATCCTTCTTTGTATCGGAAGGCTGGATAAGCTTCATTATCTTGTCCTCTTTGGCCGTATCCAGTCACCCATCACCTGGGACGTTATCGCGATCTCAACCGATATCTTCGGCTGCTTTATCTTCCTTTACCTGGCCTTGCTTCGAGATCTTGCTAACATGAGGGATTATGAAGAACTCCAGCTCCCCAGGTGGAGAAAAAAACTCTATAAAGTTCTTGCACTGGGGTACACAGGCACAGAAGAACAGAAGAAAAGACTTGAGAGAGCAACAAATATCATGGCGACCATGGTCATTGCGATCGCAATCATCGTGTATTCGGTGTTGGCCTGGATCTTCAGCGTAACCCTGCAGCCAGGCTGGCATAGCACGATCTTCGGCCCGTATTTCGTTATTGCAGCCGTTTATTCAGGAAGTGCAGTTCTTATCCTGGCAATGTGGTTTTTCAGGAAAGTGTACCACCTTGAAGATTATATCACCAAAAAACATTTTGTATCGGTTGGACTGATAATGCTGGTCCTCGCGGCATTTTTCGGTTATTTTACCTTCAGCGATTACCTTACCAAATGGTATGGGTCCGAAAAGAATGATGAACTTCTTATACAGCTGCTTTTCCACGAATTCTACTGGCCGTTCATCATTTCGAACTATATCGGTGTGCTGCTTCCTCTCCTGGTAGTGGGTATCGCAAAATTCCGTACTATTCCAAACATCACTATCACTGCGGTTGTTGTGGTTATTGCACTCTGGCTCAACCGCTACCTGATCGTTGTTCCAACCCTTCAGTCTCCCTATCTGCCAATACAGGACTCCCGTATCGAATGGAGCATCTACTCGGCAACCTGGGTTGAATGGAGCCTCACTGCTGCCGGGATCGCAATGTTCTGCCTGCTTTTTACCGTGGCTTCGAAATTCATCCCGATTGTCACAGTTTCAGGCAGCATACAGGAAGCAAAACAAGAAGACGTTTTAGTATAAATCATTTCATCAGAAAGATTATGAAAAGTAATTTATACAGCATCATACTCCTGGCCGTTTTATCGGCAATGCTTATTCCATCGATTGGATCAGCCCAGGAAAAAACCGACAGCAGTAAGGTTGCACAGGAGTCGAAGATCACCTTCAATTATCTTTGTACCTCCAACGATTCGGTGAGCCTTTCGGCCAACCTTTTTGTCAAAAAAGAGAATGGTGATCCTTACGGACTGATGAACGCAACCATCGAATTTTTCTGCACACAGGATAACAAGCCTATCCCGCTGGGGACTGCTGTTACAAACCAGGATGGTACAGCCGTGCTTAATGTTGTGATCAGCAAACTCCATCCTGATAAAGATGGCATGATCACTTATCTTGTAAAATTCGCCGGCACACCCAAATACACTGAAGTTTCATCAAACTTCAGTGCTGAACCTGCCAAGCTGAAAATTTCTTTCAATGTGCAGGATTCTCTTCGCTATCTGAATATTACTGCCACCCGCATGGATGCAAAAGACCAGGAAGTTGCCCTTACCAAGGAAACGGTTATATTGTACGTACCACGTCTTTTCAGCCTGCTGAAAATAGGCGAGGTGGCACTGGACGACCAGGGAAAGGCAAGTTTTGAATTCCCGAATGACATTGTGGGTGATACTCTCGGCAATCTCAAAATCATTGCTAAAATCGAGGAGAACGAAAAATACGGGTTTGTACAGGGCACAAACAACATCAACTGGGGTGTTCCAAAACAGTATTACAAGGCCGAAGTCCCTTCACGTGAACTCTGGACTCCAATTGCTCCTTTGTGGATGATTATAACCCTGATCATCATGCTTGCGGGGGTCTGGGCGCATTATGTATATGCAGTCTGGGAATTATACATGATCAAAGCTGCAAGCAAGAAAGATAAACCTTTGCTCTGAGATCCGGCAATTTTTGTAGTTTTGGGCTATGCAAAAAAAGCCCGTTAAATCATCTGCCAGCCATGCCTCTGTAAGTAAAGGGATCCTTTCAGTCAGTGGTTTTACAATCAATGGCATAGTGGTTCATGGGAATCACCTGGGGAGAACCATTGGTTTCCCAACAGCAAATATCCAACCAGCCGATAAAGAAAAAAAGGTATTCCCTCACGGTGTTTTTCTTGTGAATGTACTGCTAGATGACAGGATTTTACAGGGAGTCTGCAACATCGGTTTAAGGCCAACCATAGGAGGAACCCAACTGATCACCGAAGTCAATATTCTTGATTTTTCGGAAGATATCTACGGGAAGGAAATATCCGTTACAATCCTGAAATCCATAAGGAAGGAGAAAAAATTCAGTACCCTTGATGAGCTGGGAAATCAGATCCGCCTTGATAAAGAAAAGGCCAGGCGTTTGTTGTCAATGCTTAACAAGCAGAAGGCTGGTTGAAAACACTCCTTCGGTAGCAAGCCTGGGATTGAGATTCTCTATTTCGACTTTCATCATCCCTTTACTGCTGCAATTAAGCCCCCGTTTCAGAACAAGTTCAATAATACAGGTATCCCCATTTGCTGTCCCTTTGAATGAGCCATTCTTATCCTTTACCTGAAACAGGTATTCTTTGATCCTTTCTTCTCCCGAAGGAGAGTTCAGGACCATGTTCAGGGGAAGCCCTTCATAGGGAAAAGATTTTTTAATTCTCAGAACAAGAATAAAATCATATGATTTTCCTGATTCCGTTACCGGAAATTCAAATTTCAGGATATTGAACCTTGACCAGGATTCGCCGGGAAAAATGATCCGCTTTTCCATGGGTTTTTCCCGGCTGCACGAATACATCAGAACCAAGGCTGAAAGAAATGCGGTAAATATGATTATCAGTGATTTGATTTTAAATTTTATCATAATGTTTCGGAATATTTACTGTGAAAACAGTGCGGTTTTTTGCGGATGAAAATTCGACTTCTCCTCCCATGCTCCTGATGATTCCCCTTACAATTGCAAGGCCTAAACCAGCCCCGCCCGTTTTTGTTGTAAAATTGGGAAGAAAGATCTTTTCAGCAAGTTCATCCGGAATTCCATTCCCGTTATCTTCAATGTCAATTTTATAAAACATCCCGGATTCCCTGATACTGAATATAATCCTTCCGTTCTCCTTGCTGCTGACAGCCTGTGCAGCATTGTTTAAAAGATTGGTAAACACCCTGACAAGTTGTTTCCTGTCGCCGGTTATACGCGTTTGGAATCCTGGTTTTTCGAAACTGATCTGAATATTCTCAATGCCTGAATACAGTTCAATTACAAATGTCATTATCTCTGCAAGGTCAAGTTCTTCATTCATAGGCAAAGGCATTTTTGCGAAATCCGAGAATTCAGTGGCAATTGCCGAAAGCGAGTCAATCTGCTCTGTCATGATCCTCGTAAACCTTTGAAGCCTGGTACTAAAATCACCAGCATTGTCTTCCCATGTTCTCATAAGATGCTGAACACTGAGTTTCATTGGTGTAAGCGGATTTTTGATCTCGTGTGCAACCTGCTTTGCCATTTCCCTCCATGCACTTTCCCGTTCAGACTTTGCCAGCTGGTCGGCGCTGAATGCGAGTTCATCGATCAGCCGATTGTATTCATTGACCAGCCGGCCTATTTCATCCTTGTGGTTCCAAATGATCTTTTCGTTTCTTTTGCCTAACTGGAATCCTTCCATCCTGCTTACCAGTATTCCAAGCGGGGCTGAGAGATATCGCGAAATAGCGAGGGAAACAAATACACTCAGAAGGATGAAAATTATATATAAATTCATGAAAGCAACAAGAAAGTCATTGATTTCTCTTTTCAAATCCTCCTGGTGTGAAAAAAACGGGAGGTTGATATAAGCCAGCAGTTCGTTTTTATCGTTATACAAAGGAAAATAGGCAGATGTATAGTTGTACCGGCCTATTGTTTCATCCTGAAAAAATGCTGATTGCCGGTTCTTTATCAGATCGAGAAACGCCCTGGGGTTCATCCTGTCGGAGATCAGTCCTTCTTCAAAAACCTGTGGCCGGCTAGAAAGCATAAGTTTGCCGTAAGGATAATATACATTAACATCAGTATAAAACATACCCGACAGTCTCTGCAGCTCTTCTTCAAGAACAGGGAGGTCGGATTTCCTGAAATTCTCCTTATCCCCATATCTTTCCTGCATTTCGTTCATCACCGACATCGTTCGCTCACTAAAGGAATCCATATTTTTCAGATTATTCAGCCTGATCAGGAAATACAGTAGAAGACAACCCAGGATCAGGAACGAAACCACGATGATCCCGACATTGGAGATCTGGAACCTGTTTTTCAGTGTAATAAATGAAAATTCCCTGAGAATTTCTGGCTGGAATGCCAGGTTGAGCGCAAAAGCAAGTATTGAAAAAATAATAAATAAATAAGATGCAGGTGAGATAAGGCCGAGAAAGCTGTCATCCTTTTTGCTTAGAATAAGGCTTCTGGTTTTATCCAGCTGGTATCTGTAGTGGTTCATCCCTGGTGACTCGAAAAATCCTGAATCTGCTTTTCCTGATAAAAGCTCCTTAATACTGACTGGATAGGTGAATTTCCCGGATTTGTATACCAATGAGTTCCCCTGGTATAAGGCATATGAATAATTCCCCAGGTCGGGAATATTCATGATCCTTCGATCGATAAGCAATTCAGGATAACCAAGATCCTTTGCCGGGGTTTTTGCTGTGAATTCCATGTAGATTTTTACTTCACCGTTATCAAATTCAGTTTTAAATTCTTCAGGCTGAATGACAGCCAGATAGGTTTCAATACCCGTTCCGTAATCAAGGTGATACAGGTTCGGATTCGCCGATGCTTCTCCCATCCTATCACAAACCTGTTTAAAATACTGTGTACATTCAAAAACATATCCCCGGGGCTGAATCCTCAGCATCTTCCCGGGTGTACATATGGTGATCTGGGCTGTGAACCTGTTCCAGTAGTCTTTTATGAATTCTGATTTTATTCTCTTCACCAGAACTTCTTCCTTGTCGGGAGTAAATTTCCTCACCAGCCCGAGGATCACTGAATCGGTTATAAGTCTGCGTTCCAGTTTGCTGTAAAGGACCTCGGTGATTGGATTTTTTTCAGTAGCAAGCCTGACAGCAATTAGTTTTCGTTCTTCCTTCTCTCTTGCCGACACTGAAAAATTCAGAACAGTTGCTGCAAATATGGCCATCCATGTTACGTTGAAAATGAAGCCAGGGAAAGGTTTAACAGAAGAACTTCTGGTTGAAAAAAACAAAATTCTGGCGAGGTATGCCAATAAGAGAATAGATAGTATTAACGCTGTCGGTAAATCTTTATATAGTAAAATGATGATGAAAACCAGGATTCCTGAGATTACCAGAAAAGCTGTTTTCAAACCAGGCCTGCATTCAGAGATATACTCTCCGGCGATCCTTGAAAGAAAGTAAAATGATAATAACTGCGAAAATAAGATGAGGAGCCCAATAACACTTTGATCCCCGATTTTCGAAATATCTTTCAAATCAAGTGAAAAGGATGAGTTCCTTACAAGGTCATCCAGCCCCAGGCTCACTAATAAATATATTATTAATATAAATATAATTGAAATTCCTGGTATTAAAATTCCCCCCGATTTTGATATTCCCGGCCTTATACCGGCGGTTAGTTTGTATAGTGCCAGGTATGAAATGCCTGCAAGAATGAGGCTGTTCAGCAAATAATCTCCTGCCGAAGGAAGAATTACTGAAGAAGAATAGTAAAGGGGGGAAAAGAAGGATGTTGAATAAAGTACAGATGGGAATCTGCACAATGACTGCACAAGGCGCATCAAAATAGTAACCACAACGAGGAGAGCCAGAAATAAACATGGCCTTTTAGCAAGCCCTGGGATTACCGATAAGCTGAAGTACCAGGCAAGAAAAAAAGCAAGGAAGAATAAAATAAGAAAAAGAGTGAGGATGAAAGAAAACTTATCATATGAGGGAGTGTATGCCGAGAAATCAAGTGAAAACAAAAGGTTTCCATTAACATTTCTGACCGTTGATCCTGAATTCCTGTTTGAGATACTGATATTTCCTTCAATTCCAAAATCCTTCTGGAATGAATTTTCAAGATATTCATTTTCGAAAGAATATTCATGTTTAATAAGTATAAGGCAAACAGAAGCCGAATTCCCGGTTTTATCAAGGATAACTTCGTACCAGCCGTTCCGCAGCTTTTGCAGACTGCTGGTTTTATTCAGCCGTGAAATATTTAATTCTTCAACAGTATTATCGGACCAGGACACAAGGCTGTCATTGATATAATATTGAACAGCCAATCCGTTTTTTGCTATTGTTGGTGATAACCTGTTTCCTTCACCGGGTTGTTCTCTTACATTTGTCCTGAAAAAATTATATTCAAATTTATTTAATGTTTCTTTTGCTGCTATTTCTTTTTGCTGAAGTGTGTTTTGCACTCTTTGTGTAATATCTTCAGGACTGTTTCTTTTTTTAAGTATAAAATCGGCAGAAATCAGGGAAAATAGTAAAAGAACGCCCAGAACAACAGCTCTTGAAGCATAATTAACTGATTTACTGCTGTGTGCCCTTGGTATCATTAGCTTATTTATAACACGTTATCGTTCCTTTTTCGGGGCTAGGTGCCGGCCAGGGGTGATCGTTCATCCAGGGGCTTAATTTTAAGCTGAATCCTTTGAAAGTATATAGATCAAGCTAGAATGTCCCCTACCCTGTTTTCTGGCTGCAAAGTTTGAGTAAGCTCCCTGGATAAAAGCCTTCAGCAGATTGCTTTTTCCATGCATATATTTTTCGCTGATGAGGGAGATATAAAATGAGTCAAGCTTCTGGGGAACAATTTTCAAGATTTTATAATTATGCTTTGATGCAAAATTTTTAAATGCATCTGCATTAAAATGGTAAAGATGTCTTGGAAGGTCGTACGCCGCCCAGAACCGATGAAAATGTTCAGCATCCCAGGAGGCAAAATTCGGTAAAGCAACGACCAGTAAACCACCAGGATTTAATCGTACCTGCAACAAGTTCATCGTTTCATTCAGGTCATGGATATGTTCGAGTACATGCCAAAGTGTTATACAGTCAAAAGTAAATTCCGTCTCAGGAAAATCACTCAGTTTCTCCCGGATTTCGAGGCCATATGATTTTCTTGCAAACTCTCTTGGCTTATCATTTAACTCCACCCCAAAACTATTCGAACCTTTACTCTTGCAATAATTCAAAAACTCACCACTTCCGCAGCCCATATCCAAAATATTTTCACCTTCAGAATATTTTCTGACGATGGAATATTTTTTTTTCAGCATGAAATTTCGTGCAATTGTATAAATTATGGTAAGAATGCTTTTACGTGAAGTATCATGCGAGATATATTCACTTGAATCGTAATACTTCAGAATTTCATTAAAACCCGGTCTTGGATTGGTAATCCTTAGCTTACACTTATCGCATTCGACAACCGAAAATTCCTCCTTCGTAAGGAAGTAATCCTTTGCAGTAAACAAAGTGTTAAGGGATTCGGATTCGCAGGCCGGACAATTTTTTAACAATTCCATAATCGAGGTTCCACGTGAAACAAAATCTATTTTCCCAAGAATATTATGAGAACAGAAATATCAGAAGGATTTACTCCACTGATCCTTGACGCCTGTCCAATTGTTTCTGGTTTTTGCTTTGATAATTTTTCTCTTGCTTCCAGGGTAATTGATTTTATTGAATTATAATCAAGGTTCTCAGGGATTCTGTAATCCTCAAATTTCGAAAGCTTCTCGGCTATTTCTTTTTCTTTCTCAATATATGTCTTGTATTTAATCAGTATCTCGGCTTCGCTAATTTCTTCACTCGTCAGTTTTCCAATCTTGTCAAAGAGATCTCTTATCCTGTTTACGGAAGTATTAAGTTCCAGCAACTTTACTTCGGGCCTTTGAATGATTGTTGTAATTCTCCCTTTTTGCCTTATCCCGTTTAACCCTCTGTCATATAAAAAAGGATTGATCTCTGAAGGTGTAACAGATTCCTTTTGCAATACTTTCCCAATCTGATTAACCTTCCTGTACTTTAATTGCATCCGGGAATACCTGGATTTTTTAGCTAAACCCAGATTATATGATTTTTCGGTCAGCCTCAGATCAGCATTATCCTGTCTCAGCAGTATCCGGTATTCAGCTCTTGAAGTAAACATCCTGTAGGGCTCCTCTGTGCCTTTTGTTATAAGGTCGTCGATAAGGACACCTATATATGCCTCTGATCTCTTCAGTACAAATTCTCTTTCACCTCTTACTCTTAGTGCAGCATTAATTCCCGCCATTAGCCCCTGAGCCGCTGCCTCCTCATAACCAGTTGTTCCATTAATTTGTCCTGCAAAGAACAGATTTGCAACCATCCTTGTTTCAAGATTAAACGTTAATTGTGAAGGCGGAAAATAATCATATTCTATCGCATACCCCGGGCGAAAAAACTTCGCATGTTTAAATCCATCCACTTTCCGCAAAGCCCTGAATTGAATATCCTCCGGCAGAGATGATGAAAAACCATTTACATAATACTCCACAGTGGTCCATCCCTCCGGCTCAATAAAAAGCTGATGCTTATCCTTTGAAGCAAATCGTTCGATTTTGTCTTCTATAGAAGGGCAGTATCTTGGTCCTCTGCCCTTAATCCTTCCATTAAATAAAGGAGAATCAGCGAAACCCTCTTTAAGAATATCATGAGCTTCAATATTTGTATAAGTAAGGTAACAACTTCGTTGGTTCTTTAACTTCCTGGTGGATAAAAAAGAAAATTTTGCAGGATTCTCATCACCCTTTTGTTCTGCCATTAGTGAAAAATCCAGAGATCTCCCATCAACTCTTACTGGAGTCCCGGTTTTCATTCTGTCAGATTGAATCCCCAAAGAATTAAGATTCCCTGTTAGATCCCTTGCTGGTCTCTCACCCATTCTGCCACCCGACAATTGTCTTTTGCCAACATGAATAATACCATTTAGAAAAGTACCATTTGTTAGAATAACTGTTTCAGAATTCAGGCTAAGTCCTAACTGTGTTTTCACTCCAACGGCTTTCTGGTCCTTCACAATAACTTCCGTTACCGTATCCTGCCAAAAATCAAGATTTTTGATTCCTTCTAAAATCCTTCTCCATTCAATGGTATATAAAACCCGGTCATTTTGGGATCTCGGACTCCACATTGCCGGTCCTTTTGACAGGTTGAGCATCCTGAATTGTATCATCGTATTGTCAGCCACAATGCCGGTATAACCGCCTAAAGCGTCAATTTCTCTCACTATCTGTCCTTTTGCAACACCTCCAATCGAAGGGTTACAAGACATCATGGCCAGAGTTGCCATGTTCATAGTTATAAGAAGTGTCCTGGAGCCCATCGAAGCTGCAGCAGCTGCTGCTTCACATCCGGCATGTCCTCCTCCTACAACTATCACGTCGTAATTCATTATTGCAGTATCAACTTCTATTTTCCTGCTCATCCTGGGATACTTATTCAAACACATTGTTTCACGTGAAACAATACAACAAGCAAAATCAATTATACATAAATAAACACAAAATCGCGTTGATCTACAAGGTATTTCAACGCGAT
This sequence comes from Bacteroidota bacterium, assembly GCA_037134895.1. GTDB lineage: Bacteria > Bacteroidota > Bacteroidia > Bacteroidales > FEN-979 > CAIRDP01. The sequence continues at coordinate 28,990 of JBAXLI010000032.1, read as the reverse complement.
CAACTTTAAAAGGTTATCCACGAACTAAAAATTAGCGAGGAACATATCTTCCAGCTTTCTCATTTTTGCTCTTTCCTTAGTTGTTCTGTCATCAAATCCTAATAAATGCAGAATTCCGTGTATTAAAACCCTGTGAAGCTCCGTTTCTATTCCTACTTCAAATATTCCAGCGTTCTCCTCAATTCTTTCAATGCTTATATAAATATCGCCGCTTATTACAAGGTCCTCCTCTGAAAGGTTGAACGTTATAATGTCTGTATAAGTGTCAGTATTTAAATATTTTAAATTAATTTCTCTAAGTTTCTTATCGGAAGTAAAAATAATATTTATCTCGCCATTTATCTTTCCATACCGGCTGATTGCTGAAACAAACCAGGTCTTAAGCCTGGATCTGTCATTAATTCTGAATTTAATCCCTTCTGTAAAAAAATGAATATTCCTATTCATTACCTTTATTTATAGCCGTTGTTTTCTTTACCCAGTATTCTTTTAATTGATTTATCCTGCCAAGTGACTTTTCATAATTCATACTCGACACATAAAATGTCAACGTTATACTTTCTCCTTTTACTGAAATCATAACTTCGTCGGCAAGAGCTTTGACAATAAAAATTTCCTTTGACAGTTTATGCTTTCTTATCTCATGTTCCAGGAAATTCTCCTCATCATTTGAAAAATCCTTACCATTAAACTTAAGTTTAAACGTAAAACCTTTTATTGTCTTTTCGAAAGAAACAACAAGGAAAGTCTCTTTCTTCTCACCTGATAATGAGAGAAGAATATTTGCCGCTTCTGTTGAAGCCAGCAGGATATTTCCAAAATATTCATTATTTATATTGTGATAATCACAAATCTCCTCGATAAACCTTTCGAGTTTGAACATCTCAGCTTTCCCGACTAATGAAAGTTCCCTGTAATCTTTTTTCATACTATTTTCCTATTTTCAAAATATATTCTGATGCCTTAGTTTTGTAATAGTAATTCATTGGCACAGGGGTAAAATTAATAAAATCTCTTCCAGCCCTGTTGTTCTTCTTATACTCAAAATTTGTCTTAGGGTTACTTAAAAGGGTATTTTTCGCTTCCGTCGATTCTCGTCTCTCTTCCTTCTCTCTTTGTTCTTCGGCCTTTTCAGATTCAAGCATTCGTGTAAGTATACGTTGTTGCCGGTTTAAAGTTTCCTGAGAAATCTTCCGGTTAAGAACGTCACGCTCATTCTTTTCCATCTCTTCAATTACAGAATTCAACCCTCCATTATCTTTCAAACCTTTTTCTTTTAAGGCATTCTCATATTCCTGCATCGCCTGCCTGATGGCCTCCTGCTCAGCCACCATTTTAGCAATTTCCCTGCTGTTTCCCTCTTCTTCACTTCGTGTCCGGGGCTTCCCGTCCTTTGACTTGCCTTGTCCCTGTTTCAACATTTCCAGACTTTTACTCATCTGCTCCTGCATCTGTCTCATAGAGTTCATGCTTTTCTTTCCCCCCGGTTTTCCAGGTTTTTTGCATGCTTTCTGTCCGCTCGACATCTTTGCATTATCAATATTTTCGTTCATCTGCTTCAGGGCTTCGTCAAGTAAAACAGCAAGATTGTTCATGCTTGTCATAGTAAACTGCTGACGTGCCATAGCAGTGGGCAAAATTCGTTCGGAAAGCGACTTCTGGGAAGCTACAAGGTTTTCATTTACAGACGCTACTTCTTTCATTATAACACTCTTCATCATAACTTCTCTTCTCGCTATTCTCGTCAGAGTGTCCTCAATAGGTTTAAACTTATCCTTTACCAGCTTCTGATCTTCAACCAGGTCAAGGTATTTTGGGTCATTACGATTAATATTCATTGCACGGTAAATCAGATTCTCCTGCTGAAAAGACAATTTGTTCAGGCTCTGCAGCAGTCTTTTAAGGGCTCCGGCGTCTTCCTCCTGTGTTTCCTCATCCGAAGACTCCTGCATCTTATCAAGCTTTTGGGCAAGATCTTTCATTTTCTCAGAAGTCGATTTCTGGTTCTTTGCGGCATCCTTCATTTTGCCGCTTTTAATCATCTCCTCAGAATTTTTCATATCATTATTAATATCCTCCCTTTCTTCCTTTGTGCTGTTAATGTCAGGTTGACTTTCAAGGTCCTTTTCAATCTTAGCGAGATTTTCAAGTGACTTGTTCAAACTGTCATACTTTTGTTGGATCATATTCTGCTCCTCTCCGACCTTAGCCGGTTCTTTGCTCTTTTCAGCGTTCTCCTGTGAAAGTTTTCTCTGTTCCTCGGCCAATTTCTTTATTTCGTTCGTAGTCTGTTCCAGTTTTCTTTCAAAATCAATCTGTTTAAACAACTGAAGATTTCTATCAAGTTCCTTTTCCAGGTTTTCATTCATCTCTTTTACTTTAGGTAAAAGGTCATTTATTTTATTCTTATCCAGTTGGTTAAGCATGTTCTTCATCTCCTGGACCATCTTCTTCATTTCCTCGGTAAGCAACTGATTTGCAAGTTCATTCAGGGCCTTTTGCTTGTTAATTATTCGTTCGCTTGTATTAAGATAAAGTTCTTCATTTCGAATATTTTCTTCATTCTTTTTCCTAATACCTTCAACCTGCTCCTGAATGTTCTCATTGGATTTGATTACATCCTCGATCTTCTTCTTTTCCTTCCATGAAACATCAGACTGCTCAACCATTCTTCTGGATAATTCCTCAAGGTCCTTTTTAATCTCCTTTGAATCGGAAAGGCTCTTATTCAGCTCCTTTTTAACATTTTCAGAGCTGCTATTCATAGCACGGGTGATTTGCTCAAGAGTCGGTATTTCATATTTAAACAGTTGTGAGCGCGTTGACTTTGAGCCGTTAATTCCGTCGTTATCCCACACTTCAAAATAACAGCCATACTGATCCCCGGGCGCCATCCTGAGCGTATCCAGCTTCAGTGCATAAAAGTATACCTGGGAAGGGTTTTTTGTATCAATTCGGATGATCTCGTTAAACAACGGCTTAAAAACACTATCATTAAACGATTTTGACGACATATGGAACATCAGTTTGCTGAAACCATAGTCATCCTTAATGATACCCTGAAAAAATAACCTCGGGTTTCCTGCAGAGTCCTTCGTTTCGCTCAGGCTTATTTCAGGAAAAGCATCTTTTATCACCCTGATCGTATAGTATAGCGAATCCCTTATGGTTGTATAATTATTATTTTGAATTATCGAATAATCCGTTTGAGCTAAAAATTTTCGGGTATACCTGAAAACATTGCTGTTATTATGGCTTAACATGATATCACCGTCAGAGAACCTGAATTTGATATCCGTAACGTCCCGGGTAAAAACCGACCAGGAAATTTTTGTTCCCTCAGGTATCAGAAAATCACCCACATTTTCAAGAGCCTCATTCTGCTTTCCGGTATATAAAGGATATTCCAGAGATGCACTGAAATTCAAAACGATGGGTTTTGGGTAAACCTCAATGGTATATACGCTCGTTTCCCTGTCATCAGCAACCAGTGTGAACTTCGTTTCTTTCTGTAGTGATTTAAAGGTATAATTGAACCTGAATTTACTCTCACGCTTTAAACCCATTTCTGATCCTGATGTCCTGATAAAAACTTCTTCAGGAATCTCACTTCCTGCGACTTCGACTCTCAGAGTAAAGTCATCCTGTTGCATGGCTTTTAGCTCTTTATTAAGAATCAACAGCCTGAAAGGAGAGGGGGGCGAAAAACGGTTCCTGTAGTGAATCAGCCTCCTTGCGGGCTCCGAAACAATAGAAGGCGCTATCATTAGTAATACCAACAGGATCAAGAGAGGCGGAAGCGCATACTTCAAATACTTTACATTCTTCCTGAGATTAATGACATCAGCAAACGGAACAGGCCTGATAGCTCTTATCCTTTGTTCAATACTGGCAATTAAAAGATCAATATTCTCGTCTCCCAGACTCTTCTGTTCAATAAGCTGTAAAGTATTCAGCAGTTTATCCCCGATGTCAGCAAAGTGTTTACCAATAATAGTAGCTGCTTGCTCATGACTGAGAGTTCTACCAATCCTCAGGTATTTAAGCAGCGGATTTATAATGAAAAATCCAAGGCAGTAAAAGCTCCCGGCTATATAAAAATAAAACATTATAACCCTTGCCAGAGGAGGGAAATAACTAAAATACTCCAGAAGTATCTCGATCAGGAACAGGCTGAGAAGTACGCCAACACTGATCAGAATTCCTCTGACAACTTTGTTCTTATAATATTTACCAGTAAACTCATTAAGTTTACTGATCAGAATGTTCTCCTGGTTCATGAAGTAAATACCCCTCCGTGCTCTTACCAGCCTGGCAATTGATATTTCATCAGGTTCAAACGATCAATCACCCTCTTTTATTTCCGGTTTTGCAAAGTTACTAAATTGCTTGCCTTACAGTATATAACCTTAACTTTGCAATCCAAATACCTGCACATCCTATGGAAACAAAAGGAATCCGCGTTCGTTTTGCCCCAAGCCCTACAGGTCCCCTGCACCTGGGAGGTGTAAGAACTGCATTGTACAACTACCTTTTTGCGAAAAAGCATAACGGCAGTTTTATCCTCAGGATTGAAGATACCGATCAGAACCGGTTTGTCCCCGGTGCCGAGGAATATATTATTAAATCTCTTAAATGGTGCGGCATCGAATTTGATGAAGATGTGATCAAAGGCGGAAAGTATGCCCCTTACCGTCAGTCGGACCGTTCGGCAATCTACAAAGAGTACGTTAAACTCCTCCTCGACAACGGCCATGCATATATTGCTTTTGATACCGCCGAAGAACTTGAGGATGCAAGAACGAAGATCTCAAACACCCATGAACAATTCCAGTATGGTATCAAAACCAGGCTTCAGATGAAAAATAGCCTTTCCCTGTCGGCGGATGAGGTTAAATCGAGGATCGACAGGGGAGACCGCTATGTGATCCGCATACTTATACCCGAAAATCAGACCGTTCATTTTCATGATCTTGTCAGGGGAGAAGTGAAAGTGAATACAGAGATGCTCGATGATAAAGTCCTTTTCAAATCCGACGGGCTGCCTACCTACCACCTGGCTAATGTGGTTGATGATTACCTGATGAAAATCTCACACGTAATCAGGGGAGAAGAATGGCTGCCTTCGGCTCCCATGCATCTTCTTTTGTACAGGTTTTTCGGCTGGGAAGAGAATATGCCTAAGTTTGCTCACTTACCCCTTATACTAAAACCCGATGGCAACGGCAAACTAAGCAAGCGCGACGGGGATCGTCTCGGGTTCCCTGTTTTTCCGATTGCATGGATAGACCCTGCAACATCGGAAATATACCGTGGATATCGTGAAGACGGGTATCTTCCAGAAGCCTTTATTAATATGCTTGCCCTCCTGGGATGGAACCCCGGAACGGAACAGGAAATATTCACCATTCCGGAACTGGCAGAGGCTTTCTCGATTGACAGGATCAATAAATCAGGAGCGAAATATGACCCTGCAAAAGCGCGCTGGTTTAACCATAAATATATACAGCAAAAAACAGATAGCGAGTTATTTACCTTCCTGGAGCCGGATCTCCGGTCAAACCATATCACTGCTCATCCTGATTATGTTATGAAAGTCATCGCCCTGATCAGGGAGAGAGTTGAACTACTGCCCGATATCTGGAAGAATGCTGTTATTTTCTTCAGGGCCCCAGAAACATATGACCCTGCAGTGAAACAAAAGATCTGGAATGAAAACACCGCACTCCTTATCAGTGAATTTGTCCGGGTCGTCGAAGGTGTAGAAGTTTTTGATAACGAGAACCTTCATAAAGTTGTTACGGAATTTACAGCTGCACAGAACATTAAAACCGGACAGCTTATGAATCCACTTCGTTTGCTGGTGGTCGGTTCAAACCAGGGTCCGGGAATGATGGATATTGCCGTGTTGTTAGGTAAGGAAGAATTTCTCGAAAGATTATCTAAGGGAATAAAAAATATTTAACCTGTTCATCAATAAGAATATATTTTGTATTTTTGTAAAAAATAAGTATTCAAGTTCACAATAGTCTGAATTATTCAAAACCCTAACAAATGAAGAAATATTCTATACTCTTGTTAAGCGTGTTTATGATACTGTTGCTTGCCTGCTCCAAAAAAAGTGATTCGGGCGGTACAGGCGCTCCTCTTGTGTTTACCAGTCTTAATGCTTCCGATACCACCATGGTAGTCAATGGTCTGATCACATTAACGGCCACCGCCAGTGGTGAAGGATTAAGCTATCATTGGGCAGCTTCTTACGGCAGCATTATCGGTGGCGGACAATCAGTGAATTACACGGTTTGCCATGCCGACAAATTCATTGTAAAATGTGATATCAGTGATGCAAACGGAAACACTGTGAGCAAACAACGTATCATTTACGTGCATGAATAGGAAAATTGCGCTGTTCCTGCTTATTTCCCTTCTCCCGATTAAATTTGTTTCTGCTCAGTGCTGTTCTACCGGTAGTCCGGTTGGAGCAACAGTATATGTAGGAGTCCTGGCAAAGAATAACCTGAGGGTTGTCACCTATTTCAGGAACAGTTATTCGAACACTTATTACCAGGGCGACAGTAAAACCGACGAAAATGTTCCCCTGAAGTTCTCGTATTACAATTTTGCCGGATTGGCTTTAAGTTACGGCATAACGAAACGATTAACCGTAGAGGTGGATTTCGGATATTTTTTTAATAAAACACAGGAGTTCAAATACATTGACTATAAAGAAACCGGTTATGGGTTTACCAATGGGGGAGTGGGTGTCAAATACGGGATATTTATCAAACCTTCACGCCAGATTGAACTAACAGCGGGTGCCGGGTTCAGGTATCCTTTCACAACCAAGCCTCAGGAGATCGACGGGGTCCAGCTGGCCAGGGATGTTCAGCCTTCAACCAACGCTTTTGCTGTTAACTGTATGCTGTTTTTCAATAAAGGCTGGCCTTCGGTGGGAATCAGGCTTTTCACATTGAACCGTTTTGAGTATAACTTCGCCGATAAGCAGAAGTATCAGTACGGCAGCGTACTGCTGAATTCAGTATTCTTTTCCAAAAAGATCATACCGTACTTTTTTGGTATTCTGCAGGTACGCGGGGAATACAGGATGCATGACAATGATTATAATGATATTTATGACGGAAGCAGCACACGCCCGAATTCCGGGAATTACATTCTTATCCTTTCACCCCAGCTGAGTTATTCAATTGCAGGAAAATGGAATGTTTCGGTACTTTACGACATTCCTGTTTATAAATTCTACAACGGGAAACAGCTCACACCAAAATACTCGTTTGCCGTAAGCGTTTCACATGATTTTGACCTTAACCGCAAGAAACCCAAAGTTGATATCGAAACTCTTCCGAAATGAGAAAATTCCTGGTTTTTTTGCTACTGATAACCGTTGTCATTTCTTATTCCTGTAAAAAGAAAAGTGATGCTGATGTTTCCAGGCCTCTTCTCATGACTATAAACGTGAGCGGAAGTTATTTTCATCCCATCCTTGGAGGCGTCATTTTCATCTCCGACATGCAGGGCAGGACCCTGGCCGATACTTTGTGTTTGTCTGACGGAACCTATTACTTTTACGGGAAGCCCGGAACTTCTGCCCCCTCCTTCGTTGAAGTTACAACGGTAAAACCTGAGCCTTACTTTCACAGTTTTAACATCTCCATTGAAACCTACACTTATATTCGTCCTTCGGCATGGACCCTTAAAGGGTACAGGGCAGATTCGGTGGGCAAAGTAAACCCGGTGTATCAGAATGTTCCGGCACATACCGATGCTATGCTTATCTCATCCTCGGGATATTCAAACCTCACCTTCAACCCCGGGACTATACCTTTTCCACTATATAAGAGCCCCGATGATATTTATTTTCTTATCCCGACTGCGGATGGCATGAGATACAAGATCTTCAGCGGGGTCCTTGCAAATACTACCGATACCTTCGACCTTTCCTCACTTCGGGTCCCCGGAAAGAATACGATAACATTTCCCGGGCCGGTGCAGTACTATGAATGCAGGATACAGGGTTTCAAAGATGCCGGTTATAACTCTCCAATTCCCCATATGATGGATGAGATCCTTGGAAGCGGAAGTGTTGTGAGCAATTTCGATGTATATTATCCGCCCTCTGAATTCCAGGGATACCATACCGAAATACAGGCTATCGAAGATTATTCATCTCAGCAGACATGGTATTATCATGTTGACGGACCAATCCCTGCTGCTTTCAGGAAGATATCTGCAAGTTTAAACTCAATGGTTCCAACTAATACAAGTCTTCAATTGAGGGCCTCGGGAGAGCTTGATGCTGTTTCAGCTACCTGGGAGTTGTTTCGTCCTTACCAGGGAATAATTGATTGGACAATATACGGTCCGGATACAACGACCTTCATGCAGCTTCCGCAATTAGCCCCTTCTTTGAGCAATCTGCTGCCCTGGCTGAGCAGGGATTCCTTCTCATTTTACAGAACCGGCCTCACCGACCTTGTGAACTGCCAGGGATATGATCAGGTGATCAGGGTATTGTTTGACCCTCTGCATCCTTCGAATATCGATCGTCAGGAATGCAGCAGTCTAAGTATTACTCCCTCTAAAAAATAAATAAAAAACCCAACTAACTGATATTTTGTTAGTTGGGTTTTTACATTGTTGTCCGACTAGGAATCGAACCTAGACTCTTCTGCTCCAGAGGCAGACGTGTTGCCAATTACACCATCGGACAATGCGGCGGCAAAATTACTACTCTTGCAGCAAAAATTCAAATTTATTTAGCATTTTCTTTTTTTACCCAGCTATCTTTTAAAGGAACCACGCAGTTAAAAACAAGATTACCCGCACTTGAATCGAAATCGACACTGTAATATCCGAGGCGCTCAAACTGGTATTTTTGTAAGGGCTGGGAATTCTTTACCGACGGCTCGATATAACCTGGCTTAATCTGAAGGGAATGAGGATTGAGATAATCTTTATACGTTTTCCCTTCCTCTGAAATGTCGGGATTTTCAACTGTGAACAGGCGGTCGTACATCCTGATCTCGGCCCTGACGGCATGCTTTACCGAAACCCAGTGCAGAGTACCTTTGACCTTGCGGTTGCTGTCGGGCATGCCGCTTCTGGTTGCCGGGTCATAAGTACAATGAACCTCGGTGATCTCCCCGCTCACAGGGTCTTTGATTACAGATTCGCATTTTATGATGTATGCCGAACGCAGCCTGACCTCCCTGCCGGGGGCAAGCCTGAAAAATTTATTGGGAGGGTCTACCATAAAATCCTCCCTTTCGATAAATAATTCTTTCGAAAAAGGCACTTTTCTCATCCCTGCTGCCGGGTCTTCTGGATTATTTACGGCATCCATTTCCTCGGTAAGATCATCAGGATAATTATCAAGTATGATTTTCAGCGGATTAAGAACGGCCATCAGCCTTGATGCCTTACGGTTAAGGTCTTCACGGATGCAAAATTCAAGAAGTCCTATGTCGATAATATTATCTCGTTTTGCTACGCCTATGGTGTCTGCAAAATTCCGTATAGCTTCAGGGGTATATCCCCGCCTCCTGAGGCCGCAAATGGTCGGCATGCGGGGATCGTCCCATCCGCTGACTTTCTTTTCCTGTACAAGCTCTAATAGCTTCCTTTTACTCATTATAGTATAACTGAGGTTGAGGCGGGCGAATTCGATCTGGCGGGGGGCATAGATCCCGATCTCCTGGATCAGCCAGTCATATAAAGGACGGTGCACCTCAAATTCGAGTGTGCAGATGGAATGGGTGATATTCTCAATAGAATCGGATTGTCCGTGAGCGAAATCATACATAGGGTATATGCACCAGGCGTTACCGGTACGGTGATGAGATGTATGGAGGATCCTGTAAATCACAGGGTCGCGCATTTGCATATTGGGCGATGCCATATCAATTTTGGCCCTGAGAACCCTGGCTCCGTCAGAGAATTCCCCGGCACGCATTCTTGTGAAGAGATCAATATTCTCCTCAATGGTCCGGGATCTGAAAGGGCTTTCCTTTCCCGGACGGGTAGGGGTGCCGCGGGTTTCACTCATTTCCTCGGCCGTCATGTCGCAAACATAGGCTTTGCCTTTCCTGATCAGCACCAGGGCATACCCGTAAAGTTGTTCAAAATAGTCAGAGGCATAAAACTCCCTGTCCTCCCAGTCAAAACCCAGCCAGTGCACATCTTCCTTGATAGAATCAACATATTCCACATCCTCTTTCACCGGGTTTGTGTCGTCGAATCGAAGGTTGGTCTTTCCATTGTATTTTTTGCCAAGCCCGAAATTCAGGCAGATCGATTTGGCATGTCCAATATGAAGATAGCCGTTCGGTTCAGGCGGAAAGCGCGTATGCACCCTGCTGCCGTTTTTACCGCTGCGAAGATCTTCTTCGATTATTTCCTCTATAAAATTCAGTGATCTTCCTGTAACTTCTTCTTTCGTTTTGTTCTCTTCCATTCTTTCGGGCAATTATTCTCCGGTTTCTTTGAACCGGGCTGCAAAGCTACAGAAAATTAGAAAACCCTGAAGAATTGATAGGATTTTGATAATTTCGCAGGCATTCTCAAACCCGGCAAAAAGGGGTGGAAACAATAAAAAATCATGGGAAAGATCTTACTTGAAGGAATGGAATTCTTTGCTTATCACGGTTGTTTTAAGGAAGAACAGCTGATAGGAACTAAATTCATTGTCGATCTCACAGTTGAAACAGATACAGGGGCGGCTGAAAAAAGTGACAACCTGCATGATACATTGAACTATGTAAGTCTATATCAAGTTGTTAAAACTGAAATGGATCAAAAATCCCACCTCCTCGAACATCTGGCAGGGAGGATTCTTGCATCGATCAAAGAAAAGTTCTCCGAAATCACCTTCCTGGAACTAAAGGTCTCAAAGTTGAACCCGCCGGTAGGAGGGAAGATGAAGCAGATCTCTTTCGAGACAAAATGGTGCAAAGGGGAATGAACTATTTACAATTTACGAAGTCAGAATTACGATTTAATAAGTTAATCGTAATTCGGCAATCGTCAATTTTGAATGAATTCGTAATTCTGACTTCGTAATTCGTAAATCTTTATTACCTTTGCCCTCCCCAATTGACAGGGTATCGTGGCCGAGTGGCTAGGCAGAGGTCTGCAAAACCTCGTACAGCGGTTCGACTCCGCTCGATACCTCAGGAAGAAAAGGCTGTTCCGCTAAAGGTTCAGCCTTTTTTATTTCTCTCTCGGATTGAAAAGGTATTCACTTATCATCACAAGGAACAAGGTGAAAATGCTGCTCATGACCATCCTGAAGAAGGTCCTGAAGAATTCAGAGAACCTGAATGCTTCCAGGTAAAAGAGCACGAAATGATGCACAAGGATAAGGCTTATTGAATAGTAAAGGAACCATTTCATCCCCTGGTTTTTTAATGAAGGGCTGTCCCCGATCAGGGAATCGGGCCCGGATGAGATCCAGCGGATGACATGGGGGCGTGCATAAGCCATGGCCAGGCAGGCCGAGATGTTCAACCCCAGGGTATTTGTAAATATATCAACACCTGCCCCGAGCGCAAAAGAAAGCAGAAGCAGCAATCCGCCAGGTATTTCGAAAGGCAGCAGCAGAATAAAATAAATATAGAAGTACGGATTGATGAATCCCCCCAGGAAAACATTGTTAAGGATCAGCACCTGTAAAAGGATCAGGAGAAAGAACCTCAAGACGTTAAAGAAAACCACTTTTGATGTCGTCATGATCCTGATTTATTCACTTTTAAATGATGCTTTGAGATCTTCTTTTTCCTTTCTCATCAGGTCCAGGACGATTTCGACATAGCCAAGACTATTGAAATCGGTTGAAAAGAGGATTGACCCAAAATTGAAGTTCTCGTCGCTGGCAACGCTATAATCACTGATGGTGCCGATAAGTATGCCCTCTGGAAAGATATCAGAATTTCCGCTGGTTATTATTGTATCTCCCTTCCTGATCTCAACATGCTTGGGTATCTCCTTGACACTACCGTACCTGTAATTCCCCCCCGGCCACTCAATATTTACCAGCTGGTTGTTCTTTTTGAATTTGCCGGAAATCCGGCTGTCTTTGTTCAGCATCGACATGATCCAGCTGAAATGGGGAGAAACGCTGACAACCTGGCCTACGATCCGGTTCCCGATAATCACTCCCATATGGTTCCTCACGCCCTGAAGACTACCTTTGCTGATCATCAGGAAATTATTCCGGTTGCTGGTTGTATTACTGATCACTTTCGCGCTGATGTATCTGTATTGCAGCTGATAAATGGTATCGTTCCTGTAAAATGAATGGGCGTCAGACTTGTAAAAGGCATCGGGGAGGCGGGAATGAAGTCTGGCCATTTCCTCGACCAGGGTCTGGTTTGTCTTCCGCAGTGAAAAATACTCGGAAATATTCCTGAAAGTACTGTTCACCGAGCCTGTGATCGTACTGGAAACCCCGTAAATGGCGGTATTCTGAAAATCGTTGAAATTGAAAAACAGGACCAGGGATACTGTTTCCGTCAACAGGAATAATAAAATAAAATAATTCGTGCGGAGAAATACCAATAAGTTCCGCATATCACGGATTTACTTGATCAGGAAGGTGAATTTATCGAAATTCTTCAGAGCGATACCCGTTCCCCTGGCAACGGCCCTGAGAGGATCTTCAGCAACATGGACCTTCAGTTTGGTTTTCAGGTGCAGCCGTTTATCAAGGCCTCTGAGGAGCGCGCCCCCTCCGGTAAGATAGATGCCGGTTTCAAATATATCCGAAGCCAGCTCGGGTGGGGTCATTTCAAGGGCATTGAGAACAGCAGCTTCGATCTTTGCGACCGATTTATCGAGGCAGTGAGCGATCTCGGCATGGTTTACTATAACTTCCTTTGGTATCCCCGTAAGCAGGTCCCGACCGTGAACTGCATAATCGGGAGGCGGATTGTCAATATCAACCAGGGCTGCCCCGACTTCAATCTTTATCCTTTCAGCGGTTCGTTCCCCGATGTTGATATTATGCTGTTTGCGCAAGTACTCCTCTATGTCGGAATTAAACTCATCCCCGGCGATCCTGATCGACTTGCTGTTCACTATACCACCTAAGGCGATAACTGCGATCTCACTGGTTCCACCGCCGATATCAATAACCATGTTGCCTATGGGCTCAAGCACATCTATGCCGATACCGATAGCGGCAGCCATAGGCTCATGAATAAGCCTTACTTCCTTAGCTCCAGCCTGTTCCGCAGAGTCTTTAACAGCCCTCTCTTCAACTTCGGTGATGCCTGAAGGAATACAGATAACCATTTTCATCGCAGGGGGGAACCAGGATTTGCCGATCTCGATCATCTTGATCATTTCCCTGATCATATGCTCAGCTGCCTGGAAATCGGCAATTACCCCTCCCCTGAGAGGCCTGATTGTTTTGATGTTCTCATGGGTTTTTCCATGCATCATCTGTGCCTTTTTACCAACAGCGATGATCTTTCCCGAGCTTCTTTCTATGGCGACAATAGAGGGTTCATCAACTACCACCTTGTCGTTGTAAATAATAACTGTATTAGCTGTACCGAGATCTATAGCGATTTCCTTGGTGAATAATCCCATTGTTTCTAATGTTTAAAGTGACGAATACCCGTAAATACCATAGCCATGTCATGATCATCACAGAATTTCACCGAATCGGCATCGCGTATCGAACCTCCCGGCTGAATTACCGCTGTAATTCCAGCTTCATATCCAATTTCCACGGAATCGGAAAACGGGAAATAAGCATCAGAGGCCATCACCGCACCTTCCGTATCAAAACCAAAGGTCCTGGCTTTCAGTATGGCCTGTTTCATTGCGTCAATCCTCGAAGTTTGTCCCATTCCGCATCCGATCAGCTGCCTGTTCTTTGAAATAACAATAGTATTGGATTTCAGGTGTTTTACAATTTTATTGGCAAATAACAATTCCGACGTTTCAGTAGTGGAGGGCCTTTTTTTGGTAACGAACTGAAAATCGGATTCAGCCTCCACTTTAAGGTCTTTGTCCTGCTCAAGAATTCCGTTGAGAACCGATTTAAACTGCTTGGAACTGAAAACTAACGGATTTTGCCGCAAAATTATTCTATTTTTCTTTGATTTTAAGGTTTCCAGGGCATTCTTTTCGTATTCGGGAGCAAGAAGTATTTCAAAAAACAATTTGTTCAGTTCATTCGCTGTTTCCGTATCAATTTTGCGGTTCGCAATCACTATTCCACCATAAGCAGACTGGTTGTCGCAGGCCAGGGCGTCAAGGTAAGCATTTTTAATGGTTTCCCTGCTGGCAATTCCGCAAGGATTGGTATGTTTGATGATTGCGACCGTAGGTTCAGAGAATTCAGCGATCAGGGTTATTGCAGCATCGATGTCGACAAGGTTATTATATGAAATTTCCTTCCCGTGAAGTTGATTGAAATTAGCGTTCAGCGGTCCGTAAAAATTACCTTTCTGGTGGGGATTTTCACCATATCTCATTGGTGTTGAACTCACCTGGCTCTGCCTGAAGGCACTGATATTCTCCCCGCGATTGAAATAATTAAAGATCTGTGTGTCATAATGAGACGAAACGTTGAATGCCTGGGCGGCAAAGTGCCTTCTTTCGGCAAGGTTTGTAAAGCCGTTTTTTTCAGCAAGAAGCTTTGATAAAAGCTCATACTGATCAGCCGAAGGGATCACCAGCACATGCCTGTAATTCTTGGCGGCCGCCCTGATCAGAGAAATTCCCCCGATGTCGATCTTCTCAATGATCTCGTCTTCATCGTCGGTTGCGGCAACGGTTTTCTCAAAAGGATACAGGTCAACGATCACCAGGTCAAAGGATGGGATATCGTAATGTTCGACATCCTTTACGTCGGAAAGCTGGTCCCTTCTCCAGAGAATTCCACCGAATACCTTAGGGTGCAGGGTCTTAACCCGCCCGCCCAGAATCGAAGGATAGGTCGTTATTTCCTCGATGGAGGTTGCCGGCAGGCCTTTGCTTTTTAGAAAATCATAAGTGCCTCCGGTTGAATAAAGGTGTACGTTATGTGATAAAAGTGTCTTTGCAATTTCTTCAATACCGTCTTTAGAATAGACCGATATAAGGGCCGAGGTAATTTTTATTTGATCAATCATGGTTTTATTTGTAACTCAGACTGTGTTTTTTCGTCTAAAATTTCACGCTCAATTTCCTGCAATGTTATTAATAATCGGGGGATTTTGCAATAAACAGAGCTTAGTTTTTAAGGAATTACCTAACTTTACTCGCTGTGAAACAAATTCAGGCTTATATTATTTTTCTGAGGCTTTTCAGGGAAAGTTATCTTTTTGCCATACAGGCCATCGTGGTCAATAAGGTCAGGACGATACTTTCGCTGCTTGGTATTACCATAGGTATTTTCTGTGTGATCTCTGTTTTTACGGTTTTTGACTCTATGGAGGCAGCCATCCGAAAAAGCATTGCTTCGCTCGGAAGCAATGTAATGTATATCCAAAAATGGCCCTGGTCAATGGGTTCCGATTACCCCTGGTGGAAATACTACCAGAGGCCCGAAGCCACTCTTGAAGACCTTCGTGAAATCGAAAAGAGAAGCAGCCTGGCCGAAAACACTGCATTTTTCGCCCAGGTTAACAAGACTGTTAAATACCGGAGCAATTATGTTGAAAATGTCGGTATCATGGGTGTTTCGTTAGATTTTGATAAAGTCTGGAAATTTGAAATCGACAATGGCAGATATTTCTCTCCTAATGAGGCTGCAAGCGGGCGACCTATCACCATTATAGGGGCGGATATTGCCACCGGACTTTTCCCCGGCCAGGATGCCATCGGCCAGAAAATAAAAATCTTCGGAAGGAATATTGAAGTCGTGGGCGTTATTAAAAAAGAAGGTGAAGACTTTTTCGGCAACAGCAACGACAAAGCGGTTTATGTTCCTGTTAACTACTTCAAGACCCTTGTAAATCTCAAGGAGATGGGGACCACCATTGCCGTGAAAGCCAAACCCCTGGTTTCAAACGCGGAACTTAAAGATGAACTTACAGGTATTATGCGCTCGATCAGGAAAATCAAACCTTCGGCCGAAGATAACTTTGCAATCAATGAAACCGATATCATTGCCAAGGGATTCGACAGTCTTTTCGGGGTGATCGCGATGGTAGGCTGGATCATAGGAGGTTTTTCGCTTCTTGTTGGTGGATTCGGTATTGCCAACATCATGTTCGTTTCGGTGAAGGAACGCACAAGCATCATCGGGATCCAGAAAGCATTGGGGGCAAAAAACTACTTTATCATGCTGCAGTTCCTTTTTGAAGCAGTCTTCCTTTCAATAATAGGGGGGATAGTAGGCCTGCTGATCATTCTGGCAATGACCCTGATCATCTCAAATACCACAAGCTTTCACCTGATACTTACACAGGGGAATATCTTTCTCGGCGTAGGAGTTTCGGCCCTCATAGGACTAATTTCCGGTATCATTCCCGCATTTTCGGCTTCCCGGCTCGATCCGGTTGAAGCCATGCGTACAAGCATGTAAGATCCTCAGAAAGGCCAGAACTGGTTGTCATTCCAGATCTTTTCCTTCAGCTCATTATCAATATCATTCAGGATCTTCAGATGGCCTTTTTCCCAGTCGGCAAGCCAGTTGTATAGCGCCTTCTCATTAGGATCGGCGGTGACTTTCGCCTGGTTCGAGTAAACTTCGATCGCCTTCTTTTCGAAATCTATTGCAGCCGAAATAGCTGCAGCTTCGAACCCGGCAGCAGAAATCTTCTGCTTCAACTCTTCAGTCAGAATAAGCGTGGTGAAGGCTTCATGCTCCAGATCGGGCAGGTTGTTATACGCAAATTTGTGCTCAGCACCATAATGCATAAACTGATCAGCCAGAAATTTCACATGCTTGGTCTCTTCCTCTGCCATGACAAGGAAAATGTGCTTTATTTCCGGATCGGGTGTATTTTCAGCAACTTTCGTGTAAAATGCAAAACCCCTCTTCTCCATGAGGATGGCCATTTTCAGGATATCAATAGCTTTATTTGTTTCCATATCTCGGCTAAATTTTATGCTAATATCGTAATTTTTGCTCTACAATTTGGGCGGATGAGGTTAATCGCTGAACCTGCAGCTGGCCTGGAATACTCTTACTTACTGCATAATTCCATTAACACTCCCTTCGTCGACCTGGGATGTAAAAAGCCAATGTTCAGCCCTTCAGCCCCTTTCCGCGATTGCTTGTCGATAAGCTCAATACCGGCTTCCTTAGCTTCGTTCAGGGCAGCATCAGCATTTTCAACCGCAAATGCAATATGATGGATGCCTTCTCCCTTTTTCTCCAGGAACTTCCCGATAGGTCCTTCAGGATCAGTTGATTCCAACAGCTCGATCTTAGTCTGACCAATCTTGAAAAAAGCAGTCCTTACCTTCTGGTCCCTAACCTCTTCAACTGAATAACAGGGGCTTCCAAGGATTGTTTCATAAAAAAGAATGCTCTCGTCAAGATTCTTCACTGCAATTCCGATATGCTCTATATGACTTGGCTTCATCGTATCCTGATTTTGTTAACCAATTAACAACTAAGCCGCAAAATTAATGGGAATTTCGAAATTCCAAAGGATCATTTTGTTAGTTCCTGTCAGAATTCGGTCTTCTTTTCTGCTATAAATAAATAAATTTTTCAGGGTTTTGTATTACTGATTCAAAATTGTTTTAATTTTGGACCGTTTTAGTCTATTGGTCGAATTTATTTCTAACACCTTAAAAATATGATAAATAAGGACGAGGTCAGGGAATCGGTTCTGAACGTTTCCCAGGAAATATTCTCAAGATATGGGTATCACAAAACAACCATGGACGATATCGCCAGGGCAATGGGAAAAGGTAAAAGCTCCATCTATTATTACTTCAGCAGCAAGGATGATATCTTCAGGGCGGTGGTGGAAAAAGAGCTGGAAGCACTCAGGATGAAGATCATGTCGTGTCTGTCAAGCTCAGACGGACCGAAAGAAAAACTAAAATCATATGTCATTCAAAGGATGCAGGGCCTGAGAAACCTGGTAAATCTTTATAATGTACTGCGCACCGAATTTATCTCACAGAGGGAATTTACCGACAAGATCAGGATGAAAACCGATGAGGAAGAAATAAAGATTGTCAAAAACATCCTTGACGAAGGCGTTAACGACGGCATGTTCCAACTTGAAGATACTTATCTGACATCCATTGCCATTGTAACAGCTCTCAAAGGAATGGAGATTCCCCTGGTTGTAGGCATGAAAGCCGGAGACAATAGTCTTGAGCAAAGGCTTGACCGCCTTATTGATGTATTGTTCTATGGCATTCTGACCCGATAGCTATTCTCTCCAAATTTCACAGGTTATGAAAAGGAAATATTTGATGATGGCATTAACCCTGGTGTTGCTAACATCCAGGGAGAACATCACGCTCGCCTTAAGTACGGGTGCCGTCAGGAAAATGACATTTGACCAGGCTCTGGAAGTTACTTTCCGCAACAGCCATGTTCTGAAACAGGTAAGTTACCTGCAGAAACAGAAAGACCAGGAACGAAATGCCGCGAGGGGATTGTATTTCCCCACGATTGGGGTCACAGCCAGTGCAGTGATGTTATCCAGTCCGATTGAACTTGACCTTAACCCCGTTAAGAATGCCATCACACCTCTTTATAAAACACTGGGCAGTTATGGTAAATTCGGGGATGTCCCGGGTCTGCCCGATGATGTCGCTACCCAGATGATAAGGCAAAAGCTTAATGCGGGCCTGAGCCAGATACAGAATGAGAACTGGAACCAGGTGATCCAGGAGAAACAGTTCGCAGTGGTTGCTGCAAACCTGCAATGGCCTGTATTTACCGGGGGGAAGATACTGATAGCCAATAAAGCGGCTGAAATCCAGAAACGTGACGTCAAAGACGTTTCAAGGCAAAAGGAAGGGGAATTGATGAGTGAATTGGTGGAGCGGTATTACGGGCTTTGTATGGCCTCTGCTGTGGTCAGGGTAAGAGGTGACGTATATGAAGGTTTGCAGAAGCACCTGAATGATGCCCTGAAGCTCGAAAAACAGGGAATGATCTCGGCTGCGGATGTCCTCCATGCCAGGGTGTATCATGCCCAGGCTAAGCGGGAATTAAGCAAGGCAAAACAGAATTCCGATATCGTGAACCAGGCTCTGAGAAACACAATGGCTGTGGATGACAGTACAAACATCGAAACTCTCTCGGGTTTGTTCTATCTTGATTCAATAGAGCCGGAGGAATATTTCATATCTCTCTCCCGTACGAGGAATCCCCTGCTAAACCAGATTGAAACAAAAAAGCAACTTTCGGTTCAGAAGTATAAAGCAGAAAAAGCTGAATTTTTTCCCTCTATCGCAGTCCAGGGCGCCTACGACCTTGTGAACAAGGATCTCTCGCCGTATATTCCAGACTGGGAAGTAGGGGTGGGGCTTAAATGGACCATCTTCGACGGGGCATCGAGGTTTGGGAAAGTCAAGGCTGCCTCAATGCAAACCAGGCAGGTCGAAGAATACGGGATTAAAGCCCAGGGGGACGTAGCTACCATGGTCAATAAACTTTACCATGAGCTGAATATGTACCGGGAACAGCTCTCCGAACTGGAAACCGCGATGCAGTTTGCGGAAGAATACCTGAGGGCCAGGGAAAAAGAGTTTGCCCAGGAGATGAGCAATTCAACCCAGGTGATCGATGCCAGGCTTGCTCTCGCCCAAGTCAGGACAGAACGATTAGAGGCAATGTATTATTATGATCTTACCCTGGCGAAATTGCTTGAATATTCGGGCATACCGGCAGAGTTCCCGTCCTATACGTCTCGGAAAAATGCAAAATCAGAAAGCTATAATTGATAACAGATTGAAGACTTAAAATACACAGCCATGAATAAAAAAGGATTGGTTCTTGCTTCAGTGGGAATAGGGTTATTAGTACTCCTGCTGGTCTATTCAGTAATTGTTATAAACCGGCCCAGGCCTGTTGAAGTACAGGGAGAAGTGGATGCAACCCAGGTGAGGGTGGCCTCAAAAATTGTGGGGCGGCTCGATAGCCTGCCGGTTCATAAAGGTGATGCAGTAAAAAAAGGCGATCTGTTATTCATCCTGAAAAGTCCTGAGATTGAAGCAAGGCTGCAACAGGCAAACGCTGCTTTGCAGGGAGCAGTAGCTCTTAACGACAAAGCTACAACAGGTGCGGAGTCTGAAGATATAGAAGCCGCACGGAATATGTACCTGAAGGCAGTCGCAGCATCCGACCTTGCCCAGAAAACTTTTGACCGCATCAACAATCTTTACAAAGACGGGGTAGTTCCTGCCCAGAAAAAAGATGAAGCAGAAACCCAGCTGAAAGCGGCGATTGAAACAGCCAATGCAGCAAGGGAGACATGGAACAAAGCCAAAAAAGGCACCCGTATCGAAGACCGTGAGGCGGCCAGGGCGATGGTTTCCAAAGCATTCGGGGCCAAATCAGAAGTGGAAAGTTACCTGAGTGAAACAAGTATAACATCGCCAATCGACGGCGAAGTGTCAGATATTATAGCCGAATCAGGGGAACTGGTTTCTGCAGGATACCCTGTTGTAACAATCATAAATCTTAAGGATTGCTGGGTGACATTCAACCTTCGCGAAGACCTCCTGTCCTCCATCAGGATGGGAAGCGTATTCAGCGGAAAAATCCCGGCCCTTGGGAATAAGGAAATCCGCCTGAAAGTAACATACATGCATCCCATGGGGAATTTTGCTACCTGGAATGCAACAAAAACATCAGGTGACTTTGATATGAAAACCTTCGAAGTCCATGCTAAACCCGAGGGTCAGGTCGACGGACTGCGACCGGGGATGAGTGTGCTTGTCGACTGGAAAAATGTTCAGGAAACAGCAGGCAGATGATAAAACCTGGTAAAAACCGGTTTATTGAAACAACAGGGAGAGAACTTAAAAGAATCTTTTCCGATAAAGTGTATCTATTTATGGGGATAATTGCCCCGGCCATAGGTTTCGGACTGATCACCTGGATCTTTTCGGCCGATGTGCCCCGCAAGCTTCCGATCGCCATTGTTGACCTTGACCATACAAGCCTATCAAGGCAGGTCTCGAGGTTGGCAGATGCAACATCTATCGTCTCTGTTGATAAAAATTACACTGATTTGAGTTCTGCCAGGGACGCCATGATTACAGGAAAAGTCGAAGGGATCATTTGTGTTCCTGAACATACTGAAAGAAATATTCTCCGAGGACAAAGTTCAAATGTGGCAGTTTACCTCAACAATGCATACCTGATCAAAGCCGGCTTGCTGAAAAGCGGGATCCAGAAAGCGCTTGCAAGCCTTTCGGCGGGTATCAAAGTAAGGACATTGATGATGTCGGGAGATAACGAGACCCAGGCGGTTTCAAAAATAATGGCTGTTCGATTAAGACCGGTTTTGCTCTTTAACCCCTACACCAGCTACGAATACTATTTAACCTTGTTGCTTTTACCGGTCTTATTGACAGTCTTTGTGCTTTTCCTAACCATTTATGCAGTAGGCAGCGAACTTCAGTACGCCACCGGGCCGGAATGGCTTGCAGCTTCTGGCGATAATATCCTTGCAGCAATTACCGGGAAATTTCTTCCGCATACCATCATATTTTACATCCAGACCCTGATCATGAATATGGTCTTTTTCGGGATTCTGGGCCTGCCTTTGCACGGGCACCTCACCCTTATCATGCTCTCAGAACTGATCCTGATCCTGGCTTACCAGTTTATAGCCATTATTTTCGTTTCTGTCATGAAAAATATGAGGCTTGCCCTTTCAATTGCCAGTGCATATACCATGCTTGCAGTGACATACGCGGGCCTTACCTTTCCCGTATTCGGAATGCCGGCTATCGCAAAAGCCTTCAGCAGGATATTTCCGTTTTCATACTGGCTGGAGCTGTTTGCCGGACAAACATTAAGGGGGGAGCCGGCGGGAAATGCCCTGGTAAAAATGTTGTTTATTTCAATCTTCATCGTAGCTGGCATGTTGTTCGCGCCCAGGTTAAAATATATAGTAACAACAGGCAAATACCAGGGAAAGATCTGATGGCCATGAAAGTTATTATAAACAGAAGTCTCAGGAATTTGCCTGGAATTTATATTTCAGAGCTCAGGGAATCCTTATCGGATGCCGGAACTGTGCTGATCTTCATTGTTGCCGTGATACTTTACCCGGTATTGTATTCCATAGGGTACATCAACCAGACCATCAACGAAATTCCCGTGGCAGTTATTGACAATGACAATTCATCACTCAGCCGTCAGTATTTAAGGATGCTTGATGCAACCGACCAGCTTGATCTTTTATACAGGGCCGGTAGTATGAAAGAGGCTGAAGAGCTGTTTTACCAGGGAAAGATCCATGGTATTATCCTGATACCCGAAAACTTTGAAAAAGAAATATTCAGCCGGCGACAGGCTGATGTAAGCATATATTGTGACGCAGGTAAATTCCTGGTATACAAACAGGTTTTTACAGGAGCTACTTATGCAACTGCAACACTGAACGCCGGGGTGGAGATCAAAGCCATGCTGTCGCAGGGGAGATCCTGGGACGATGCACTTAATCATACCCAGGGTTTGAATGCACAGTTTTTTGATGTCTATAACCCTTCCTCAGGATATTGTACCTTCATTGTTCCCGGAATCCTTATCATTGTCATCCAGCAATCATTGCTCGTTGGGATCGGGCTGCTCTTCGGGAAAAACAATGAGAAAAGGAAATTCACTGTAATTGCTGAAACCGTTCAGTCCCGCACACAAAGCCTTGACCTTGTCTTAGGAAAAGCTGCTGCATATGTATCTCTTTACCTCGTAACAACCCTGATTACTCTTTTACTGCTTTATCACTGGCTTGGCTTTCCTGAAAGGGGAATTTTCGTCCGGGTTTATATCGTTCTTGTGCCATATCTCTTTGCTGTTTCGTTCATGGGCATCGCGATTTCCTCCTGGTTCAGGAAAAGAGTGCACGCCCTGATGTTCATTGTGTTTTTTTCACCTATGGTCTTTTTCCTTACAGGTGTGGCCTGGCCTGTAGAAGCTTTGCCGCCTGCACTAAGAATTTTTGCATATGTTTTTCCTACTACTCCTATGATACCGGCATTCATCAAAATCAGACTTATGGGAGGCGGTCTTCATGCGGTTTCCAGGGAATGGATCATTCTGACAGTACAATTGATCGGCTATTTTATCATAGCTGTAATCTCAAACAGGATTGCTATGAGAAAATTCAGCCGTGAAGCTGAAGCAGAAATAATATAAAAATTTAAAGACACGGGATCTGTTGGTTTTTGGTTAATACACGACGTTCTTTTATACTAAGATCCTGTGTCTTTTTCTTTTCTACCTTTACACTACAATTCGATTACAGTTTTTTCTTATTAAGACAGAAAGATGGACAGTATATTCGGGGCATGTAAACTTAAATCAGGGCGGATATCTTTTGTCCTTCCTTCAGAAGTTCCCGAATTGCTCGGGCAAGGAGCGGTTCTTGTCGACATCCGAACCGAACTTGAGACCGAAATCAAGGCATTCGGTCTCGAAAATCTGGTTTACCTCCCGTATTATGAACTGGATGAAAAATGGGAAACTCTTCCTCTTGACAAGCCTGTTATTTTTGCCGATGCCGTAGGACTGCACAGCAGGGAGGCGGCTGAAAAAATGCTGGATAAAGGCTATTCAGAAATTGCAAGCCTGAGCGGGGGAATAACCGATTGGGAAAAGGACGGAATGCCGATGAAGGCAGGCAAGTACCAGCCTTTAAACGGCCCATGCCCATGTATGATCAGGCCCCATGAAAGAAAATAGGAAAATATCTTACTCTTTTCTTACACCTTATCGGCGAAGTAGTAGTTCGGGCTGTACTGGGGAGGGCTGTAAATATGGATTGAGGCTGCCCTCTTGCCCGAATGATTGAAGATTTCGTGCAGAATTACCCTGCCTTCCTTAAAGGCAATGCCGCCCTCAGGGAGTATGCTGCTGCTAATCAATTCAGGTTTATCGGTAAATTCATATACGTTTTCGGTGACCTCGTTTTGCATGATCCTGACCAGGCAGCCATTTACGGGATGATCATGCACAGGGCAACCCTGGCTGATATCCCAGCACAGGACAAGCATCTCGATCTGATCATTGATCTTTACAAGGTTACGGGAATAATGCGCAGAATTGTAACGTTCAAACTTTCTCCAGTCATCTCCACTGTAACTTGACAAAACAGGCCCAAGGTCCTTAAGTTTTTTCCCTCTCCTGAGCTCTTTATCAATTGAACTGAACAATTCATCTAACGTATTCATGAAGCAGGTGAAGATTTTCGTGGAGTATAGGGTTCTCACACCCTTTTTCATCTTCCCATTGTTAATGCTGGTTTCCGGATATATTGAGTTTGTTACATGCGAAGCATCCAAGAAGCGGTTTTAAGGCCTCATCTCATTTTTGGATAAACGCCTTATGTGGGCTTGCTGTCTTTTGCAACGATAATTGTGTCGTTTTCATCAGGTGTGTGAACAAGTGATCTTATTACATTCATAAATTTTTCGCTTGCATTATCATCATGATTGCTTTCAAGAAAATCGATCAGCAGATTTACCAAAGTTTCATAAGTCGGGTTCGTAATCCTGCCATATACATGTAATTCTCTTCCGAAAATAAACATGTATGTTACAGTTTTGATGTTATCTAATTTTCTTTTGAGATCGTTAATAATACTCTCCATTTGAGCCATTGAAGTTTCATTAATCTTGTTCAATGATTTTTGTTGCTCAATATCGTTAATGTAAGGAGTTTCCGGGTCCAGATCGAAAAAATGCCAAATAGGGACTTTTAAGGTATTAGCAATTTTTTCTAAAGTCTCTACTTTCATTGTTTCTTCTTGAATGGATCTATAAAGCCCAGGTTTTGAAATACCAATTTTTTCCGCCAATTCCGGGATACTCAATCCATTTTGATCACAATATTCTTTTATCTTATTAAAATTCAAGGAATTATATTGTTAGTAAATATTTATTAACTTAATGTCTATTATTTGTTATTTTATGTCTACATTTGTGAACTGTATATCCGTATATGGATACCAAAGATAAACAAAAAGGAATAATTAAAACCAATACTTATGGCAGATATGATTTTCTTACCAGCTGATCAGGCAGAAGAGATCCTAAAAAAGGCAGTCATTAATGGACTTGAAGCCTTCGAAGCAAAGCGTAAGCGTTTAGAGGACGTTAAACTCCTGACAATTAACGAAGTTGCACGCAGACTGCATAAAAATCATTTAACAATTAAAAAACTATGTCTTTCAGGGACAATTAGAACAACCAAATCAGGGCTTATCGAAGAAAGTGCGATCGAAGAGTATTTGCAAGGTAATTAACGCCAAACTCATCGGGAACCCTTTTAAAGAACGCAATTACGAATTTTCTATATCCATTCACAAAATCCAAAATTATGAAACCACAGCGAATTTTTGCGCCTTTCCTGGGCGACCCTCCGTCCGATCCAGGCGACGACCAAGAACCCAGCTTACCCGGGCCACAATTTCCAATCCCTCCAATTCCTACAGGATTGCCGGGAAATTGTTTACACCAAGTCATTTAGTCTTAACCCTTAAATCTAATCTTATGGAAACAAAGAAAACTGCAGAAGAAGAAAAACAAGAAATATTGGAACAAGTAGAGGCGAATATACAACGGATGAAACAGCTCATGTTAGATTATGCTGCTGCTAAGAAAAAAAATCCAAGTCTACACATTCCTTTTTTTGAAAATCATACGGCCGAAAGTCAAACCAAATCTGAATGATCAGTCACAATGTCTTTTTAATTCACTTATTTATAACCCTTAAAAATTCAAAACCATGAAAAACAATGCATTTGCAGGAAAAAACTTAGTTGAAAGCTACGTTGCAACCTTACCCGTTTCCCAGAGAACCGACCCCCGCTATTTTCTCTCCGACGCTGAATCTTTGATCGTAATTGAAGAACGCGAAACATCGCCCGAAGACATTGAATTCGGCAGCGGGTTTCTTTTCCGCGCCGATTTCGATGCAAGCGGCGCTCACACAATTACACTATTGACATAATTAAAAAACAGGCACCCGACGCAAACCGGGTGCCTTTTATTCACGCTTTAACCTAGGGAGGAAAATTAATGACAGTGCAAATATACAAAACCAATGAGGATAAGTCAACAACCAGAACTATTGAGCTTCCAACACAAGTAGCTAATGCTATAGAAAAGCTCGATCCATCTTGTGAGATGGACGTTGACAACCTGTGTATGCTATTGGATCGGACAGTCTTTACCGAAATCTGCGAATTCCTGGCAGTACCTTCGCAAACGAAAAACACCTTCGACGAATTACATTTCAGCTTTCTTAACCTGGCTACAGGTAATCTGGATGCTTACTATGACAAAGAGATTGTTAGCTTTTTTCAGAGCAACAATAATTTGTTAAAGGCATGTATCAGTTATCATGAAAATCAGAAAGGAGGCCAAAAATGAGTACTCAAGCCAAAATCTCAGTACAAACTGCTGCAGAAATTTCAGAAAAACTTGAAGCTGTAAAATGCCTTGTAGTTGGACTACTTGCCGCGTCTGATGAAAGCAATGAAGACCAAGACGATGATTCAGCATTTAAACCGAAAAGTTTAAAAGAAATGTCGATGACCGGCTGGTTCATTACCGATAAAAAAATACTGCTTTCAGTTTTTGCAAACCTTATTTCGGAGCAATTCCGGGATCTCGAAGATTACGTCAAAAAACAAGAAACATTTCGTGATTTAAACTGATTCAAAGGCCTCCATACGGGGGCCTTTATCTTTATTACCTAACAAAAACAAGATTATGATACCCGTAAACGACATCAAAGAATCTTTAACAGAATTGGACAGCCTTCATCAAAATTTCAATTCATTCCTGGTCTTGGTTTCCCAGTTTGTTACTGTCGTCCAAAAGTTTGATACAGACGATAACGACTACCTCACTTCGCTGGATCCCAGCTGGAAAGAAAACCTTATCCTTTTATACTCTCATGGCTTTAAGCATGCCGGGGCCATCATGCTGAACAACGTTGTATGTCTTCAGGATATGTTAAACCACATGCATGAGATCGCAAAGGCAATGGAATTAACCAGGAATTAAAAAACCCGGTCCATGAGGAGCCGGGTAAGAGAATGAAAACATACGTGTTGGATTGATGCCTAACAAATAATAATCTAAGTGCAAATATAATGAATAAGCAGCTACTCTCCCAGATCGAAAAGCTAAAAGATTTTCCATTAGCCCTGCAAGAAAAGGTTCATGTTGGTAAATTTATCATTGATGAGTATAACGGCAATGGTGAGTCCTACAATTTGTTTTCAACGATTTTAGAAAAGTCGTTTGATGATATGGAAAAACTAGAAGTCTCATTCAAGGAACTTACAAAATCCAAGCTTCAGATAAAGCCCTATCAGATCAATCGAATTTTAAAAACATACTTTCCGCCTGAAGAATCCGTAAAACCGGTTACTGCTAAGAAAACAGATCACTCATCTGTTGAGAAAACCAAGGGCAAAACTGAGAAGGCTGAATCTGAAATTGGATTCAAGGAGCTTTTGGAGAAGGAATCCAAGAAATTTGTGAGGGTTCGCACTGATTACTATAAAGTAAGCTTTACCCTCACATCGAAAAAGGATAAAGCGCCAGCCTTGTTTTATTGGAAAAAGGGAACAATAACGGAGGATTGGGGCAGGGATATAATTAAGCTGATAAGAAAATATGACTCCTTTGTTAACGTCCCGGATAATACTTCGAATTATAAAACAGAATTCTCTGAAGAAGGCAATAATTATTTTAACCTCTACACCAAACCAAAATATTTTCCCGTCACCGGTTCCATTGAGACCACCAAACTGTTTTTAACGCATATATTCCGGGATAAACTTGAATTCATACTGGATTACTTGAAAATATTATATGAGCAACCGGTTCAGAAGTTGCCTGTAATATGCCTTATTTCCAAGGAACAGGAAACCGGTAAAACAACCTTTCTTCGCTGGTTATGCACAATCTTTGATGGGAACGGCATTATCCTTGGCAATGAGGATTTCTCTAACAAATTTAACTCACATTATGTCGGAAAGCTTGTAATTGGCATTGACGAATCATTTATTGACCGAAACCTGATTAAAGAAAAGATCAAACGCATGGTAACAGATCCATCCATCAATATGGAGGCGAAAGGACGTGACCAGGTCAAAGTAGATTTTAACGGCAAGTTTATTCTACTCAGTAATAAAGAAACCAATTTTATTCAGATGGAGGATGAAGACAATCGCTTCTTTGTTTGTAAAGTCCCTGTTATTGAAAATAAGGATCCGGATATTGAAACAAAGCTGGAAAATGAAATTCCGGCTTTTCTTCATTATCTGCAGCAGCGTAAGTTATTCCATCTGCGAAAAACGCGCTTATGGTTTGAACCAAAAGATTATGAAACAGCAGCATTAAAGAAGATCGTTATGAATACCCGCTCTAAGGTTGAAAAAGAAATGATATTTTGGATGGAAAGCATTTTTGATCATGAAGTGGAATGGGAAGAAATCAAAGTTGTTCCGGTAAAACTAGCAAATCAAATCCAACAAAACCTAAAATCATATAACAGCCTGCGAAGCGAAATAGAACATATCTTGAAAGAAAACTGGCGTCTCGTGCCAGGAGGAAACCAAAGATTTGATCATCCTATGATGGATCAGGAATGGATTGAAAATGGAACGATACAGCAATCTATTATTAGAAAAGATAGTTGTATTGGTAAGCCATACACAATCACTCGAACGTTCTATAATTCAAAAAATGAAAATTCAAATTTGTCATAAATCGTTTACAAGATTTACAAATATGACTGTAAGCCTTATGTATCTGTATCTATTAATTGAAAAGTTTACCACCTTCTCGTTGAAAAGTTTACCACTTA
>JBAXLI010000031.1:0-46554 GCA_037134895.1 Bacteroidota bacterium | reverse complement strand
GTAACATGGTAACATGGTAACATGGTAACATGGTAACATGGTAACATGGTAACATAGTAACATAGTAACATAGTAACATAGTAACATAGTAACATAGTAACATAGTAACATAGTGACATAGTGACATAGTAACATGGTAACATGGTAATTGGACATCCTGCATCCTGCATCCCGCATCCTGCATCCCGCATCCCGCATCCTGCATCCCGCATCCTGCATCCCGCATCCTGCATCCCGCATCCTGCATCCTGCATCCTGCATCCGGAATCAGATTTTCACTACCTTCGCTAATCAAATCAGCTGGTTTGTATGAAAACTTTTTTTTATTTCCTTCTGCTTATCCCGATTCAACTGTTCTCCCAGGTCATGCCTTTGCAGGACACTGACATCCCCCAGGCGTTGATTTCGAGCACGGCCGTCCTCACCGGACAGGACTTCAGGGATCATATGAAAGGAAGCGGTGAGATGTACCTCGAATACGGCTTCAGGAGCCTGCTGGTGCAGGATATCCGCTGGAACAGCGAGCATATCATCCTTGAAGCTTTCGAGATGACTGATCCGACTTCGGCTTACGGAGTGTATTCAGTGAACGTTCCTTTCGGCAATACCAGGGACAGCCTCACCTCTTTTGACTGTTTCTCACCGGGCATGTACCAGGCCGCCTACGGCAGGTTCTACCTCAGAATAAAAAGTGAAACGCCAACGAATGCCGATAAATCCATGTTTTCACTGATCGCGCGTAAATTCATGGGAAACAACCCCGACAGTTTGTTCAAGATGCCGGGCATCTTTCTGCAAAACCCGATCCGCCGCTTCGGTCAGGATCCCTGGTGTACCAAAGGAGTCATCGGAGTTCAGCATACACCTGTCCCCTGGCAGGACCTCTTCAGCATGGTCAGGAACATCATGTTCGTGGTCATACTGCCGTTTGACCGGGACGTCATCTTTGCCAGGATCAGCTTCACCTCAGTAAGCGATAAAATGACCTTCCTTAAACGGGCAGGAATGCTCGACGGGTTTACGCCTTTGGCAAGCGTAACTACTTCCGACGGGATGTACAGGGAATACCGGCAGATAGATGAAACGAATATCTATTTCCTCGAATCCCAGCTTCCATTCGGGATTTCGTCTATCGTTCCGTGAAAAACTCAGTGCTTATCACCGTATCCTGCTTTCTCATTATTTTTCTAATGTCGGCGGATGGCTTTTCCCAGGACTCAGTTGCCTCAGCAAATGCAAGGCCTGCGCAAAACCCAACCAAATCTTTGAAATGCGATACATGCTGTCCGCAGAAAGACCTTATCGACTTATTCTTCAAAGGGAAGAACCCTTTCTATACCAGCAAGGAAAAGCGCTTCAGGTTTTTTGCCATCCCCCTGGTCGCATTTGACCCGGCAACCAGCCTTCAGTTCGGAGTTGGAGGTTCCTTCTCCCTTCAGCTTGGAAAGGCAGCCGATACCAAACTTTCGGCCGGTGTGGCTTCAATACTTTACACCTTGAACCAGCAATTTTTTATACAATACAAAGGCAATATTTATTTCCCTCATAACAAATGGTTTTTGCAGTGCGACTGGAGGTTTTACATGTTCAACCTGCCAACTTATTCACTGGGAACCAACAACCAGGTTGCAATTCCTGAAGTTCCGGGTTTCGGAACCGAGATCATCGACCCTGCCATGAACGGTCAATATCCCATGGATTATAACTGGATCAGGTTTTACAACATCCTGTCGAGGCGGCTGACGAAATCAGTCAACATTGGCATAGGGTATCATATCGACTTCCATTATAATATCCAGGACGACAACCTTCTGATTACAGGCGACACCTTGTATAACACCCCGCATTATGCATACAGCACACTGCATGGGTTTAATACCGATCACTACATTACTTCAGGCATAAGCGCCAATTTCGTTTTCGATACCAGGGACAACCAGGTGAATGCCTATAAGGGCGTATTTGTAAATGTCAATTACAGGTATAATGCGACCTGGCTGGGCAGCAGCCAGAACAGCTCGACCTTATGGACCGAATTCCGGGCGTATATTCCTCTTTCGAAACGCTGCCCAAGACACCTCCTGGCTTTCTGGTATTTCGGTTCTTTCCAGGTTAGTGGTTACCTGCCATTTCTTGACCTGATGAGTATCAGCTATGACCAGATGAATTCTTCGGGCCGGGGCTATGCCCAGGGAAGGTACAGGGGGGAGGATTTTGTTTACGGTGAAATGGAATATCGTTTCCCGATCTCGCCGCATTCCCATATCCTTGGCGGGGTCATTTTTACAAATGTGACCACGGCTTCGAACCATGATATGCAGATCCCCCTCTTCGGGTATTTTCAGCCCGCGATAGGAGCGGGTTTAAGGATCATGGTTGGTAAGCATGACCGCACCAATATTGCTATTGACTTTGGCATAGGGAATATGTCAAAGGGTTTATATGTTCAGACACAGGAGGTATTTTAAGAGTTCCAATATGAAAAGAAAACTGTTATTTATTCTGCTCATCGTTTCCGGTTTTTTCGTTTGCAAAGCCCAGGAAGGCAAACCAAAAGAGGTTTCTCCCGAAGAGAGAGTGCGCGGGATTGTTGACCACATCAGTAAGAAAATCCCAATGACGAAAGGGCAAAAGGATTCGGTTTCAAATGCATACCTGCAGTTTATCGACGACGTTCAGAAATACAACGCCCAGGATAATCCAAAGGTTATTGAATTACTTGTAAAGTCGCGTGATGATAAAGTCAAAAAAATTCTGCGCGACGATAAGAAATTTGACCAATATCTCCTGATCCTGGCCGAGATGAAAAAACAGATGGACGAAAACCGTAACCAGCCAATGCATCAGCAACGGCCACCGGGAGGCCAGAAAAGTCCGACGGGTGGTGGAATGCCCGGAGGCGGCGGGTTTTAACTTCTTACACTCAAACCAGCTCGTATCTCAGGGCATCCTGTTTTATAAAGATGAACAGGAGAATGGTGAATGCCCAAAGGGAAGACCCTCCGTAGCTGAAGAAGGGGAGAGGGATGCCGATCACAGGCAGGATGCCAAGCGCCATCCCGATGTTGATTGCGAAATGGATGAAGAACAGCGAAGCGACACCGTAACCGTAAAGCTTGCTGAATTTCGACCTCTGCCTTTCGGCGTTAAGGACTATCCTGATCATCAGGGCAATGAAAACAGCAATCACGACGAAAGACCCAACAAAACCATGTTCTTCACCCACTGTGCAGAAAATAAAATCGGTGCTTTGTTCCGGCACAAAATTATACTTGGTTTGGGTCCCCTGTAAAAATCCTTTTCCAAACATCCTCCCCGAGCCGATGGCAATGAGGGACTGGTTTACATTATAACCTGCGCCTTTCAGGTCGGTATTGTTTCCAAGAAGAACATTGATGCGCTGCCTTTGGTGGGGTTCGAGGATATGGTTAACGGTATAGTTGACGCTGAAGATGAAACCGACTGAGGCCAGGAATACGGCGGCAATAATGAGCATATGCCTCATTGTACGGCGGGAGCGTAAATACATGAGCACCGAAAGTACCAATATCGCTGCCGAGAGTACGAATTTATTGACCAGCAGGGTAAGCACACCCAGGATCGGCAAGGCAATCAGGGCCAGCAGAACATACCCGGTAAGGCCTGCACGGTACAGCACCAGCACGAAACAGATGAACACCAGGGCCGAACCTGTATCATGCTGTAGCATGATCAGGAGAGCGGGGATAACAAAAATCATTACCGCAATGAACAGCTGTCGTGGATTTTTAATGCTCCTGTCGAGTGACGAAAGGAATTTCGCGAGTGCCAGTGCAGTCGCCATCTTCGCGAATTCTGCTGGCTGTATGCCCAGTCCGCCAATCTGGAACCATGACTTGGATCCTGAAACCTCACGGCCGGCAAAGATCACTATCACCAGGGTGAGCAGGAAAAACCCGTAAAAGAAAAATGCGAACTGCGAGAAGAATTTCGGGTCAAGAATGATCGTGATAATGGCAAGGACCAGGGCCGCAAGAATAAAGACCATCTGCTTCCCGTATTTCTGGTGCATATCGGTGATAGCCTGGTGGCTGTCGTTATACACAGCCGCATAAATGTTAAGCCAGCCCATAATTACAAGGGCCAGGTAAAGCACAACCATCACCCAGTCAATCCGGTAAAAAACCCCCTTTTCCGCCTTCATGCGATACATTTATTCCATGAATCAGATCCGCATTCATGATACGGTCTTCGATATCTTTTCGCTTCACTTTCCGCCTCAGGTATTTTTCGATCATCAGGCTGGCGACAGGCGCTGCCCATTCTGCTCCGAACCCTGCATTTTCGACCACCACCGAAATGGCGATCTTCGTATTATTTTTAGGTGCAAATGCAATAAAGATCGAATGGTTCTTGCCCTGGGGGTTCTGGGCTGTGCCTGTCTTTCCGCAGAAGTCGATGCTGTCGATCTTTGAAGCACGGGCGGTCCCCGACGTGACCACATCCGCCATGCCGTCAATAACAATATCGTAATAGGCCGGGTCGACCATCGTATTCCTTTTCTCCCTGAAACCCGGGTTGATCGAATCTTTTTTTCCTATTGCGCGGATGACATGAGGAACATAGAACCAGCCCCGGTTGCTGATAGTAGCCGCCAGGTTTGCCATCTGAAGGGGTGTGATGCCGATCTCTCCCTGCCCGATCCCGAGCGAAATGATGGTCATTGACCTCCAGCGGTCCTTGCCGTGGTACCTGTCATAGTATGCCGGTGTGGGGATATTGCCGTTGAGCTCGCCGGGTACATCCAGTCCGAGCTTTTTCCCGAGGCCGAAGCTCATCACTTCCTTTCTCCATTTCTCGTATGCCTGCCGGGTGCTGACATAGACTTTGTTATCGATGATCGATTTAAAAACCCGGCAGAAATAGGTGTTGCAGGATATCTGGATGGCACCGATGAGATTCAGGGGAGAAGGATGGGCATGGCAGCCCACCATTTTGCCGTTTCCGATGCTGAACCCGCCCGGACAGCCGTATGTTGTGGTTGGGAACAGAACCCCTTCCTGTTGTCCGACGAGGGCATCAACAAGCTTGAAGGTGGAACCCGGCGGGTACATGGCCATCAGGGCACGGTTGAACAAAGGCATATATATCGTGTCGAGTACCAGGGTCCTGTAGTTTTTCCTGCGGATGTTGCCGACGAGCAGGTTTGGGTCATAGGAGGGGCTGGTGACCAGGCAGAGGACCTCGCCGGTAGATGGTTCAATAGCGACAATGCTGCCTTTCTTGTTGGCCATGAGCTTTTCACCGTATTCCTGCAGTTCTTCGTCGAGGCTGGAATAGAGATTGGTGCCTGCGTAGGCTAGGGTATCGTATTTTCCTCCCTGGAAGCTGCCTTTGTCACGGTTGAGTACATCGACCACCCGGATCTTCATGCCTTTTTGTCCGCGGAGCATCTCTTCATACGATTTCTCAATGCCGTTTATGCCAATGTAGTCACCCGATTTATAATAATCGTTATTGTCGATGACATCGGGGCCGGCTTCGCCGATATAACCGAAAGTATGAGCGGCGATAGGGTAGGTGTATTTTCTTAAGGTACGCGACTGTACAAAGAAGCCCGGGAAGCGGAAGAGTTTTTCTTCAAGGTAGCCGTAATTCTCACGGGTGATCTGGGCTTCGAAGACCGATTGCCTGTAAGGCGAGTAATTGCGGGCCTTGGTCAGCCGCCTGATATATTCCGTTTTGTCGATCCCGATAAGATGGCAAAGCTCCATGGTGTCGACATTCTTCGCCTGCCGGGGGATCACCATGAGGTCGTATGCCGCTTCATTATATACCAGTAATTTCCCGTTGCGGTCGAAGATCAGTCCGCGTGCAGGATACTGTGTGATATACCTGAGCACATTATTGTTAGCCGAGAGGATGTATTTATCGACAAGGATCTGCACATAAAAAAGACGCGCTATGAAAATCAGCCCGACGGCAAGGAAAATCCCTATGATGATCAGTCTCCGGTAAGCCAGCGCCCTTTCCATTTCCTGTTAAGGCCTCCTCACCACAAACTCCGGGGTGGTTACTATATTACTCTGGTGAAGGGCCCGGTCATAGATATAGCAGGTAAACCTTATCGTATCATAAATGGGATGCGGGTTAAGAGGAAGAATATTTTCAATGATTCCCTTGATCGATTTATTAGGATCGTCGGGGGTAAGATTGGGGATGCGGTATCTCAGAGGAGTCTGGAGAGTGTCTTTGACAAATACTCCATTCCTTTTTGAATATACATCGATGTAATAATTATAGAAATAGATGCTGGTGCTGTCATAAGGGGGGTAAACATCCCAGGAGTTCAGTCCTATGTCACCATCACCGTCCTGGAACGTGATGGTAAGCACTCCGCTTTTTGCAATATTCGTGCTGTCGAAAACGTTGTAGTAGCCGGCGTATGTGATGTACGGTATATCAGGATAGTTGTCCTTTTTCATGCAGGATGAAAGAAATGCTGTGAAAGCTGCGGCAGAAAGAATAAGGTAAAGGGCTTTTCCGAGATACGCTTTTGCTCCCATGGGCGGACTGATTTTTAATAACTTTGAGCGGTGCAAAGGTATGAAAAAAGGTGATTGGTGATTGGTGGTTGGTTGTTGGTTGTTGGTGGTTGGTTATTAGTTGTTGATTTCATCGCCAATTACCAATTACCAATTACCAATTACCAATTACCAAGCGCCAAGTGCCAATCCCCAATCACCAAGTGCCAATCCCTAATCCCTAATCCCCAATCCCCAATCCCCAATCCCCAAACCCCAATGACCGACTTAAGGAAAAGGATATTTGAACTGGCAAATGATCAGGATTTCAAGGCCCTGGCGATGGAGGTGTTCCGTTTCCAGTATGAGAATGTGCCAGTGTACCGTGAGTTTGCAATGGCATTGAACCGCCATCCGGGAAATATAAGGACGATTGAAGAAATCCCCTTTATCCCTGTTGAGTTTTTTAAAACGCATGAGATACTTTGTTCAGGCATGAAGGTGGCGAGGGAGTTCAGGAGCAGCGGCACCACCGGTTCGGTGCCCAGCCGTCACCTGCTTGGCGATACCGGCATTTATGATATCTCCCTTCTGAACGGGTTTTCAAAATTCTACGGGGATCCTTCGAAGTTTACCTTTTTTGCGCTGACGCCCACTCCCGAAGAAAAACCAGGATCATCGCTGATTTACATGATCTCGAAGCTGATGGAGCAGAACCCTGGGAGGCGTCATGGATTTTTCCTTGATGACTTTGAAGCGTTGAAGGAAAGCCTGTCTGCTTCGGTTCAAGGGGGGGGTAAGACGATGCTGATAGGACTGACTTATGCACTGCTGGATTTCGCTGAGATGTTTCCCGGGGATTATCCGGGGCTCATGGTTGCAGAAACCGGCGGGATGAAGGGGAGAAAAGCAGAGATCACACGCCCCGAACTTCATCGCAGGCTGACCGACGCATTCTCATCCGCAGTCATTCATTCTGAATACGGGATGACTGAACTGCTTTCGCAGGCTTGGTCCCGGTCGGGAGGCTTGTTCAGGACCCCGCCCTGGATGAAAGTCCAGATACGTGAGGTGAACGACCCGTTCGCATTTTGCAGGCCCGGACGGAGCGGGGGGATCAGCACCATCGACCTGGCGAACCTTTATTCATGCAGTTTCATTGCAACCCAGGACCTGGGCAGGGCTTATGAAGACGGAAGTTTCGAGGTGCTGGGGAGGTTTGACGCAAGTGAGATGAGAGGATGTTCCCTCATGATGCAGGAATAAGTATTTCAGCGGAATCGTTTTTAGGCGAGTTCACAAGTTTCGAAATTTTATAAGCTTTCATTTTACCTGCCGGGTAAGGTTTAAGCAGTCTTAAAAGTTCCGATTCTGATGTTGCTTCCAGCCA
The DNA here is from genome assembly GCA_037134895.1 of Bacteroidota bacterium. Taxonomy (GTDB): domain Bacteria; phylum Bacteroidota; class Bacteroidia; order Bacteroidales; family FEN-979; genus CAIRDP01. Next base: position 38,661 of record JBAXLI010000031.1, on the reverse strand, counting down.
TTGTTTTTCATCGGCTTGCTCAAGGATAACAGGCATCCTGTGGTGGATCCCGCTCATCAGTTCGTTGGGGGAGGTGGTCATTATTGAAAAGGAATGGATGATATCGCCTTCGGGACTGGTCCAGTGGTCCCAGATCCCTGCCATGGAAAAGGGTTTTTCATCTTTCATCAGGATGCGGTAAGGATCCTTGTCCTTGTCCTGCTTCCATTCGAAAAAGCTGTCGGCCGGCACCAGGCAGCGTCTGCTCCTGAAAGCATTCTTATAAGATGGTTTTTCGAGGATGGTTTCCGATTTGGCATTGATCATCTTGTAGCCGATGGCTTTTTCCTTTGCCCAGGAAGGGATCAGTCCCCAGTGAAAGAAACTGAGTTCAAGAGGAGCCTGGTTAGTGATCACGGCCAGGTCCTGTGAAGGAGCACAGTTATACCTCGCTTTGTAAATCGCAGTGCGCACCCTCACCCCGAAGCGTTCTTCGATGAGCTCGTCAACAACCGCAAAGGAATATCTTCCGCACATGGCAGCCATATTTAACGTCATGTAAATTTAAGGTTAAATTCGCAATTTTTTCTATTTTTGATGGCTTAACCCAAAAATCCTATGGAAAAAGTCCGGCCCGGCACATCACGCACTCAGCATCGCAAGCGCCGCAATTCTCAGCATTCGGGCAAACAGAATCCATACAGCGGGATAGAAGGGCTTATTTCAAAGCAGTTGCTCAAGGTAGTCGGGCTCATCTTCATTCTTGCCGTGGCAGGGTATTCGGTGACTTCTCTTGATAAGCTCAGGGGGATTGTGAAACAACTTTCGTACCAGGAGAAAGTAATGCAGCAGCCTGCCCCCGCCGGTACTGCCATTGTCACGGGAGGATTCCCGCTTACACCGGCAGCATCAGGTTCTTATAATCATGAAGATGTTGGGACTATGATATTGTTAGGCGTTCTTATTACTGTATTTTTTGCCGCCCTGCTTTTGTTCTCTACCCGGATCAGGAGAAAGGAGATTCCCAGGATCTCAGGAGTGGTGTTTTATGCTCTTGCCTTTATCCTTGCCAGGAAATACGGCTGGCAGATCCATGTGCTGTTTCCCATGGTAGTGACGTATTCTGCAATAAATTTTTATGCCGGGATAAAGCTGCATTCAAACGTTGCCATAAAGTGGAATATGGTTGTTTGCTGGGGATTTTTCCTGATATGGTGGGTGTCTAAAGTTATTCTTGGGAAGGATATTTCCCTGCTTCCTGCCTTCTTCTTTTATGGTTCATTGCTTTATTTTATGTTCCTTTTCATGGGGGCTTACGGATCCTTCCAAGGACATCATAAGTTTTCGGAATACCTGGAGATTGCCCTGGTCCTGTTCAATACAGCCTTGTTTTTTCTCATGATGATTATAAGCCTGATAAAATTCAGGCATGTCGACAATGCCTGGATGGTTTGCCTGCTGACGGCTTCGGTGAATATCGGGATGTTGGTTATAGCTGAAAAGGCCGGTAAAAGGCTTGAGCCGGGTCCGTATGTTTTCCCGGCGGTGATCATGATAAGCCTGATCTTCCCTTTGGTTTTCCAGGCCAATGCCATGCTTCTTTTCCTGGCTGTTCTTTCGGTTCTTTTACTTTTTTATTCAATATACAGCGGAGACAGGATTGCCGTGCTCACTGCGTTAGGCTCTATTCTGCTGATGCTGATGGTTTACCTCAAAGACTGGGTGTTCCAGTATCTGCCTGCGACCTTTTTTGGAAATGTGCTGGATAATCCCATACTAATGTTGAAAGGCTTTGTGGCTGGAATGGTTATTTTTCCAGTCATGATCATTAACGGCCGGCTCATGAGGAAACTTCATGTGGGGTTCTCGAAGGAATGGTTCAGCCGGAGGACCTACCAGCATATTTTCAGGGGGATGAACCTGGTGGTGCTGTACCTTTCGGGATTTCTCATCGTGAATTACATCATCCTGGCCTGGTCACGCAATCCTGACCTGAATTACCTGATATGGTTCGGGTATACCTGCCTGTTCTTTATTATTGTAATTCCTGTAATGGATTTGCAGAAATCGAAACTCGTTGAGGCGGCAATAGGTTTTGCCCTGTTTTTCACTCTTGCTTATCCAACCCTCCTTCATGTTACCAACCTGAACCTGAGGAACGAATTATTAATGCACGAACATATTTCCCGCCTGGTTTTCTGGTTTCATTACCCGGTTGTTATAGCGTTTGTTGCTGAACTCCTGCTCCTGCAGTTTTATCTGAAAAAGACCTTTTTGAAGCAGCAGTTTCTGTTGAGATTTTTCACCTTTTACATCCTGGGGATGGGTTTGTTTATCCTGCTTTCCGAATATGATCATTATGCGGTATGGACCGGCCTGAGGAAGGGTATAACGATTGAAGAGATCACTCTGGCCAACAGGGTTCTTCCATATACGGTGTTACTGCTTGCTTATTCGGGACTTATACTGGCAGTCGGACTGGTTATGCGCAACCGTCTTCTGAGGGCGGCCGGACTTGTGTTTTTACTGGGAACAACAGTCAAGATGCTGTATCTTGATGTGAGGGTTCTCAGCGGGACGACCCGCACTGTAGTAATGTTCACCGTGGGAGTGATCGCACTCAGCCTTTCGTTCATGTATCCAAGGATGAAACGATATTTCAGGCATCGCGACCATGAATCGAAAGGCATTACGAAGCGGCACCGGCATCATTCCCACCGCAGGCAGGTTTCAATCCCTGCCGGGGAAGGTAGTTCAGGAAGCGGGGAATCTGTTTAAGTTTTGGTACCAGCTATCCTGCATCCTGCATCTTGCATCTTGGATACAGGATTCAGAATCGCCCGGCAACGATGATTACAATCTCCCCCTTCACCGTTTTAGAACTGAAATGCGCGATGAGTTCCTCCAGGCTTCCCCTGGCGTTTTCTTCATGGATTTTCGTGAGTTCCCTTGATACGCAGGCAAGTCGTGCAGGCCCCAGATATTCCGAAAGCTGGGTCAGTGTTTTTACGAGCCTGAAAGGGCTTTCGTAAAACACCATGGTTTTTTCTTCCAATGCGAGTTCCTGTAGCCTGGTCATGCGGCCTTTTTTGTGGGGGAGGAAGCCTTCGAACACGAAGTGGTCTGATGGGATCCCGCTGTTGACCAGGGCCGGGACGAAGGCTGTTGGTCCGGGCAGGCATTCAACGGGGATGCCTGCCTTCAGGCATTCCCTTACGAGAAAGTATCCCGGATCACTTATACCAGGCGTGCCCGCATCGCTGATCACGGCAATCACAGATCCTCCCTGCAACTTTTCAATGATTCTTTCGGTCGAGCGATGTTCATTGAACTGGTGATGTGACTGTAATGGCTTTCCAATGCCATAATGCCTGAGCAGTACCGAACTTGTTCGTGTATCCTCGGCCAGGATCAGGTCAACCTCTTTCAGTATCCTCACAGCCCTGTAAGTCATATCTTCCAGGTTGCCGATGGGGGTCGGGACTATGAATAATTTTCCAGGCATACTCACAATTTCACCATCTCACGATTTCACTACTAACTTGAATCCCACCCCGTGCACATTGATCAGTTCCACGCCCGGGTCATCTTTCAGGTACTTCCGCAGTTTAACAATATATACATCCATACTCCGGGCATTGAAATAACTATCGTCATTCCATATCTGGGTGAGGGCGACCGACCGGTCAAGCACCTCGTTGGAATTCATGCACAACAGCCGCAGCAGTCCGGCCTCCTTTGAGGTAAGCTTCTGTTCCTTTAAGCCTATCTTCAGGATCTGATGGTTGAAATCAAAGGTATATTTTCCGACATCAAACACATTTTCGCTCATTCCGGCCTTTACACCCTCATCGGTCCGCCTGAGAATGGCCTGCATCCTCATCAGCAGTTCTTCCATACTGAAAGGCTTTGTGATATAATCATCAGCCCCGGCCTCAAACCCTTTCAGCTTATCCTCCTGCAGAGCCTTGGCTGTAAGGAACAAAACCGGAACTTTCCTGCTGATAGCCCGTATTTCCCTGGCAGCGGCAAACCCGTCTTTCACTGGCATCATAATATCCAGGATCACGAAGTCAATCTCCTTTTTGCCGAATGCATCAACAGCTTCCTGCCCGTTAACACATAAGGTGGTATTATATCCTTTGGCATCAAGATAGTTCTTCAGGATATTCCCCAGGTTGCGGTCATCCTCGGCCAGTAAAACATTGATAGTTCCTTTGTCCATACCCTTCACTTTTAGTCTTTATATACAAACGGGAGAAACACCTTAAACTTGCTTCCTTTGTTAACTTCACTTTCAAGACTGATCTTTCCATGATGCTCTTCAACAATTGCCTTAACATAGCTTAACCCAAGCCCGAAGCCTCTTACATCGTGAATATTCCCTGTCGGGACCCGGTATAATTTATCGAAAATCTTTTTCTGCTCCGATTTACTGATGCCGATTCCATTATCCTCAATAGTGATCTGTACACCGTTGTTCGTATTTTCGGTACTGATCCTGATCATGGGCTTACGTGGAGAATATTTGTTTGCATTGTCGAGCAGGTTGTATATCAGGTTTGTCACGTGAACTTTATCGCCGTTGATCCTAGGATCAGAAGCATAAAAGCTTTTAATGATCACCCCGTCTTTTATTTCGACCTGTATGCGGATGTTCTTGACCACATCATGAATAATGTCGTGGATGTTGATCATTTCCTTCTTGATTTTCAGCTCGCCTGAATCGATCACGGCAGTCTGGAGGATTTTCTCGGCCATGCCTGCGAGCCGTTTGTTCTCCTCCTGGATCATGCTGACATAACTCGACGAAAGTTCGGGTGAACGCTGGATGTCTTTGTCACTCATGGCTTCACAGGCCAGGGAAATGGTTGCTATCGGGGTCCTGAACTCATGGGTCATATTGTTGATGAAATCGTTTTTCATCTCCGATAGCCTCTTTTGCCTGAAGATGATCGAGATGGTATAGGTGAAAGAATACACGATCACGATGATCAGTACAAGGGAGATCAGGAGCATCCCCCAGAGCTCAGTCAGAAGAAACCTTTGCTCGTTGGGAAAGGCAATAAGGAGGTATTCGGGAGGTGTGAAGATGTCGCTCTGGAAGAGGGGGAAAGCATATCCCCTGTCAAAAAGTTCCTTGCGGTAATTCGGGGATTTTTCGACCAGGTAAGTCTCGTTCTCGGGTTTGTAAATGCCGAATTCAAAACGGGTGTCGATTCCCCTGATATTGAGCTCGCGTGAAATAATTGAGTCGAGGAGGCTCTTCGTAATAAATTCATCATAAGGCAGGTGTGCGCTGATGTTAAGCAGTCCTTCTGGTCTTGATTTTTCGATCGAGCGGCGCTTTTCAAGCAACTCGATCTTTGAGACCACTTTGGTTATGGCTTCATTGACAGAGCGCCTGAAATTGGCTTCCTTTACCGCAGAGGCATTCCTTATCCAGTAGATCTGGATGCCCATAAGTCCGGCAAGGGCAATGGTTATAGCAACTATTGTAAGGATGATAAACCTGCGGTTCATAGGACAAATGTAGCGAAAAAGCTGGTTTTTGGTTTTAACACTTTTTAACGTATATTAATAATCCTTAACATTTATGTAGTATCGGCGGATGTATCTTTGTTGCATAATTGCTGGGCTGATAAGAGCAAGATACCTTTGATGCAGCAGTAATGTGTGCAAATTAAGTGAGACAACGTTTTGTTTATTGATTAAAGCCCCGGAGTCGCTTCGGGGTTTTTTTATACGATGAGGGGCGGGTCATTTGACCCGCCCCTCATCGTATAAAAGGTTCACCTGCATTTAAAGGAGAACAATCTTTGAATTCACGATACTCCCGTCGGTACGTTCAATTTTCACAATATAGATTCCTTTGTTCAGGTCACCAAGGTTCAGGCTGGTCGAGGTGAAATCCTCAACCGTTTTAAGCACATTACCTTTCAACGAGCAAACGCTGATCCTGGCATGGTAGGCTCCCGAAATATAAACGATGCCCGAAGTCGGGTTTGGATGCAGGCTCACGAGATCAGCTTTCTTTTCATCCTGTCCCACCGGGAAACTGTAATTGAGGGTGTAAAGCTTATGGTTGATGTTATTCTCGGCGAATACATCTATGGTTGCCGTGCCAGGCAGGGTCAGAGGCGGAACCGGGATCACTGTTGCAAGGAGATCAATCGGGATTCCTACAACAGTCGGAACTGTGGTTGTGCCGCTGGGAAGAACAACATTGTACGATAATGTGTTCGGATCGAAAGAGGGGACAGGTGTACCGTTAACGGTAATACTCGACAGACGGTCTTCGGTGGCATATGTGCCGTTTTCGACAGAGTATGCCGATTGCAAAATTTCCTTTGTGATAGTATCCTGTACCCAAACAACCACCATCAGGTCGTTCCATTCTTCAACATTAGTCCCGGTAAGGTCAAGTGTGTCGCAGAAGGTAACCGGCTGACGGTCTACAAAAGGCAATTCCGCACCAAAGGCACCAGGAACCATCTTCATCATGACATGTTCAAAGGTGGTTTCACCGTTCGTGCTCGCATTGTTATGGGTGACCTTTTCATAAACAGAAATATAGGCCTTTGCAGCAGGGAAGTTATAGAATGGAAGTATGTTTGTGCAAAAATTCACCACATGGCCTGTGAACGAATGCGTCGAGGCAATGTCGAACATTCCGAGAAGGCTCTTTGAATTATCAAAAGCTGTCTGTACATCAGAAACAGTTGTATTTACGAAGGAGCCACCCACCTGTAGCCATGGAACCCAGGTTACACCATAGAAATCTCTTCGAACGCCGCCTTCGGCAGTATAATAAGGATCCCCTGTGCCGGGCCAGTTCATCTGGTATTTTAATAGGGTAATAGAATCTGCATGCAGGGTGCACCATGGAACGAATCCCAGGTTGAAACTTGCACAGGGGTTGCAGGTTGAACTTGTGAACTCTTCAAACAAGGGAACCCTGGTATTCGAGTAACAAACTCTTCCGACACCTTTTGTCAGGGTGTCATTCGATTGATTGTCATCCGGCGAACCGTTCACATTCTTAATCCAGACAGTCAGATTATGCGGACCAACCGGCGGATTCATCGGGTCGGTACAGGTAAAATCATAGGATCCCTGGGTAGGAATGGATAACCCGGTAAAAGATGAAGAGAATACCGGCCCTGCATCGATCTGCCAGTCAATATCCAAGCTTGTGATCGCAGTAAGCCCGACATTCATTACACTACCTTTCACATCGGTGGGCCCTGCAAAGAAGGGAGATGTGGCACCCAGTGAATACAGGAAACCATCTTTATTCAGCGGATTGAACAGTAAAATATTATCCAGGTACCAGTAGTTCATATTGTACATATTGCCGTTCAGGTAAAAACAGATCTGGAATTCAGATTGCCCCACATCACTGTTATTTATTGTGATATCGATCTGTTGCCCGGGAACGCTAGCGGTGGGAGTTATTTCCCACACAGTATTCCATGTCCCGCTATGTGAACGTGTGGCAACTCCGGCCTTTGGAGCGGGAGAGGAATAAAAGTCGTACATATGCTTGAACGAAAGCCTGATGGTTGTTAATCCGGTCGTGTTCAGCATTGGGCTGATCAACTGTGTGGTAGTGGTTCCGTTTGTATAGGTGAACATAGCCTCCGGGGCAATACCCCCGGCATTGTTCGTGTTGCTGCATGACCACTGCGGGATCAGGCCGTTAATAGTCCAGCCGGTGGGAGGGACCTGCCCGGCCGAAAAATCTTCCCATATCAGGGTTTGTCCGTACATGAACAACCCGGCAAGCATCAGGAAAGAGAAAAGTGTAAATCGTTTTTTCATACTGTTTGGATTTGAGTTACTGTTAAGATCTTAACAAGACAAAGCTAAACAATTATTTGTTGGATTTTAATCTCGTATAATAGAAATTGGATGAAAGTTGATTGATGACGGATGATTGATGACGGATGCAGGATACAGGATGATGGTTATATCCAGAGGGAGCATTTTGCATAAGCCGCATTAGGATTCAAGGAGCGAACAAACTCTGTTTTAAACACCTGGGCAATAAATAAGCGAGCGACGCAGCAACCGTAGCGGCGATGCAAAGATGCCACGAACCGGTGAGCTCATTTAGACCGTAGCGGCGGTGTGAATGTGCGACCGATCAACAATCACCACCCCCCCACGACTTCCTCTATCACTCTAGGGTAGTGCTCATACTCAAGCTCATGAATCCTGCCGGCCAGTCTTTCGGCATTGTCACCTGGCAACACCGGGCACCTCGCCTGGAATATGATATCCCCTTCGTCGTAATGCGCATTAACATAATGTATGCTGATGCCCGATTCCAGCTCTCCGGCCTTGATCACCGCTTCGTGGACTTTTTGTCCGTACATGCCTTTGCCCCCGTATTTCGGAAGAAGGGCGGGATGGATATTCACGATCCTGCCAGGATAGGCTTCGAGAATGCTAGAGGGAATGAGCCAGAGAAAACCAGCCAGGACGATAAAAGAGATGTCATATTGTTTCAGTATTCTGAGGATGTCATCCGAATTGTAAAATGAATCCCGGTTAAAAACTTCTGAAGGAATTCCAAGGCTGTGTGCCCGGGTCAGAACATACGCACCAGGGTTATTACTAAGGATAAGTTTAACTCTGACCGAGGGATGGCCTGTAAAATACTCGGATATCCTTTGGGCATTGCTGCCGCTGCCTGATGCCAGAATTGCTATATTTGCCATGACATTCATTTCTGATACAAATGTACAAAATCGCTTTAATCCCAATTTCACCTAACCAATTTCTGATAAGTTACTGAATGTTAAAATATAACCAAACCTAACATTATCCAAATTATGCTGATTGTCAAGCGTTTGACTTTTTCAAATGTTAAAAAATCTTAAAATCCTTTGGCGGCTTTCCGAAAATTATTTCCTTTGCACTCCTTTTAACCAAAAAATTTATAAAACATGTCTGACATTGCAGCAAAAGTTAAAGCTATCATTGTTGATAAGCTTGGTGTTGATGAAAGTGAAGTTACACCTGAAGCAAGTTTCACAAATGACCTGGGTGCTGACTCCCTGGACACTGTTGAGCTGATCATGGAATTTGAGAAGGAATTCGATATCGCAATCCCCGACGATCAGGCTGAAAAGATCAGCACAGTAGGTGAAGCTATTGCTTACATTGAAAACAATACCAAGTAAGTAATTCTACCCTTTTCATTTTTATGAAGACTACTACCTCTATTACAGGGGGTTCTCCTTTTACAAATGTAAATTTAACCATTAATTAGAACGCTTTGAGACGAGTTGTTATAACTGGCCTGGGTGCTATTACGCCCATAGGTAATACTGTCGAGGAGTATTGGAGCAACCTGGTTAAAGGAGTAAGTGGCGCTGGGCTGATCACCCGCTTTGATGCCTCAAAATTCAAGACCCGTTTTGCCTGTGAGGTCAAAAACTTCAACCCTGAGGATTATTTTGACCGCAAGGAGGTCCGTAAGTATGACCGTTATGCTCATTTCGGGATGGTTTGTGCCGATCAGGCGATAGCCGACTCCGGGATGGATCTTGAGAAGGTCAACAAGGACAGGATTGGGGTTATCTGGTCCTCGGGTATAGGCGGACTGGATACTTTCTATCAGGAGGTTTCAGCGTTTACACAGGGTGACGGTACTCCCCGCTTCAATCCTTTTTTCATTCCCAAGATGATTGCCGACATAGCTGCAGGCCATATTTCGATAAAGTATGGTTTCCGCGGTCCTAATTTCGCAATTGTCTCGGCCTGTGCTTCATCGGCAAATTCGCTCTTCGATGCCATGCTTTATATCCGCAACGGCCTGGCCGATGTGTTTATTGCAGGTGGTTCCGAGGCTGCGATAAATCCGGCCGGTATCGGCGGATTTAATGCAATGCATGCCCTTTCGACCCGCAACGACGACCCTTCCACTGCTTCAAGGCCTTTCGATAAAGACCGCGACGGCTTTGTGATGGGAGAAGGAGCCGGCGGACTGGTTTTTGAAGAACTTGAACATGCCAAAGCCAGGGGTGCAAAAATCTATGCAGAAGTTGCAGGTGGTGGTGTTTCGGCTGATGCGCATCATATGACTGCACCCCATCCTGAAGGACTGGGTGCCATACTGTCGATGGGAAATGCGCTCAAAGATGCAGGAATTACCGTTGCCGATATTGATCACATCAATACCCACGGTACTTCGACCCCGGTTGGGGATATTGCTGAACCTAAGGCTATCCTCGGTTTATTCGGGGAGCATGCATACAAGATCAACATCAATTCTACAAAATCTATGACCGGGCATCTGCTGGGTGCTGCCGGTGCTATTGAAGCCATCGCATCGGTCATGGCCGTGAGGAATAACATCGTTCCCCCGACCATTAACCATTTTACCGACGATCCGGAACTGGACCCGAAATTGAATTTTACATTCAACAAGGCCCAGGAAAGAGTTGTTAATATTGCATTAAGCAATACATTTGGATTTGGCGGGCACAACGCCACCATTATTGTAAAGAAATACTAAGCAGCCCGCTTTGAGGTTCAGGACATTAAACACGGTCCACTCTGACACCCATACCGATAAGCACCTCAGGCATGCGATAAAAAACATTTTCGGGTTCCGGCCCGGAAATGTTTTTTTATATCGCCTGGCGTTTACCCATAAATCGGCCAGCCAGGAAACCATAAAAAACCTCAGGATCAATAACGAACGTCTTGAATTCCTGGGCGATGCCATCCTCGATGCAGTTGCCGCCGATTTCCTGTTCAGAACCTTCCCCGCGAAGGATGAAGGCTTCCTCACCGAGATGAGGTCAAGACTTGTAAGCCGTGCCCAGCTGAATAAACTTTCCCAGAAAATGGGGATCGACAACCTGATCATGCTCGAAAACTCCTCCTCGGGATTTTTCCGGTCTTTTAAAGGAGATGCATTCGAAGCCCTGATCGGGGCCATCTATCTCGACAAAGGATTTAACTTCACCCGCAAGGTTATCCTCAAACGTGTCATTGGTCATTATTTTGATATGGACGACCTTGTGAACCAGGAAGTGAACTTCAAGAGCAAGATCATCGAATGGGCCCAGAAGGAAAAGAAACAGATGGTCTTCAATGTGCTTGAAGAGATAGGCAGCGGGTATAAAAAACAGTACCTGGTCGAGCTGGTTGTCGAAGGGGAGTCTCTCTCAAGAGGACAGGATTATTCGATCAAAGGTGCTGAACAGGGCGCTTCCCAGAAAGCCTGGCATAAAATTAACGGGGAACCCTTGTAAAACACCTCGTATTTGACTATATTTGTTATGATCAATCCTGCGGTCATGGCAAAAAAAATCATGCTTGAATCACGCTCCGAAGCTTCCTACTTCACTCTTGCCGGGATATCCTGCCACCTGAAAGATTACCGCCTGTCGTTTCTTCTGAACCAGAAGTTGCATGCAGATCTTAAAAAGATGGACGACATGCCGGGTGATTACAGTCTTTATTTTTATACGGATGAGGAATGTCGTAACACCTACTACCTCATCAGTAACCGGAACGAGGAAAAGGTCCTCTTTCCTGAACTGAAACAAACCGATTTCCTGCTCCTGGTCGAGGGTCCGTTCAAGAAGGCACAGCTCGACAAACTCCTCAGAGCCATCCGCACAATACCCAATGTGTTAACATCGTTTGATATTCAGATGGGAACCCTGAAAAATTTTCCCGGTTTCCTCTCAGATCTTGAAATTCATTTCATGAACATTAAAAAGGACAATAAATCCCATTCAACCCATACCAAAAAATAGGAGGTATTTATGTTTGAAGAACTGAAAAAATCGATCGATAAAGGCCTTGATTATGCTTTTATGACCACCGACAAACTTACCAAGGCAGCCAAAGAAATGGCAAAGGAAAACAATCTCACCAAGGAAGAGGCAAAAAAGCTGCTCGATCATCTTGTACAGAAATCGGAAGAAACGAAAAAGACCCTGGAAGATAATTTCCAGGAGCTTGTCAAAACCACACTTCATAAGATGAATGTTCCTACCAAGGATGAGATCAAAAAGCTTGAAGACAGGATTAAGAAACTTGAAGTTTCTAAGAAACCGGTAGTGAAAGCCAAGCCGAAAGTGATAAAGAAAGCCTGATATTTTAGGATACAAGATGCAAGATGCAGGATGCAAGATATCCTGTATCCCGCATCCTGCATCACTTTTTCATAACCCCCCAACAGATGCGTCTCTCCCAAATCGGCCTGGCCATGCACGAGATCGGCAGAGCCAGGGAAATTTTAGGTATTTTAATCAAATACGGCTTCCAGGACTGGGTAAGCAAAAACGGGCTTGGCAAGTACCTGGTGACCAGGAAACGCCTGGCCCGCATTGAGAAGTATAACCAGTGGGAGCGTATAAGGATGGCCGTGGAGGAACTTGGCCCGACCTTTATCAAGTTCGGACAGATCCTTGCCGACCGTCCCGATATCCTCGACGAGGACCTCAGGGCTGAGCTGAAAAAGCTGCAGGATGAAGCTGATCCAATGCCAGACGAGATTGCAATTGAAGCGATAGAAAAAAATCTGAACTGCAAGATCTCAGAGGTTTTTAAAAAGTTTGACACGAACCGGCTTGCCTCCGCTTCCATGGCACAAACATACAGGGCCACCCTGCTGAACGGGGAAGAGGTTTGTGTAAAGATCCAGAGACCGGGAATCGACAAAAAGATTGGCCTTGACCTGCACCTGATGAATTATTTTGCTGCAAGGATGCAGAAAAATAATCCGGAAATGGAAGCCATCAACGTTGCCGGAATCGTAAGGGAATTCGGGAAAACTATAAAAATAGAGCTTGATTTCAGGCATGAGGCTGCGAGTGTGATTCGATTCAGGCATAATTTTGAAACTGATCCCGATATATTTGTCCCGCGAATCTACACCCAGTTTACAGCTCAGCGAATCCTGGTTGAAGAGTATGTCGACGGGATCAAGGTAAGTGATACCGCCGCCCTGAATGCCTCGGGGGCCGATACCCTGCAACTTTCGAAAATTGCAGTTAGACTGATGTTTGACCAGCTTTTCAAGCATGGATTTTTCCATGCCGACCCTCATCCTGGTAATATTTTCGTTTTGCCGGGTAATGTCATTTCCTTTATCGACTTCGGGATGATGGGATCCCTGAGGGAGGAGCACCTTAACTTTCTGGGGAAATATACCCTTGGTTACCTCGAAAGGGATGCACATTTCATGACCGAAGCCCTCCTGCTTGTTTCAGGCAAGAGACATTTTGCAAAGTCCCGTGAACTTGAACACCAGATCAATGACCTGCTCGCTCATTACAAGTACCTTTCCATTGAAGAAATGGATTTTGGGAAGATCATGAATGAGTCGGTTGACATTCTTGTGCGTTATGGCCTGAGCATACCCCCGGGCATCTACCTGCTTGCAAAGGCCTTGATGGCTATCGAGAGAGTAGCTGTTGTGCTGAACCCCGGCATCGATTTTGCAAATGAAATGAAGCCCTATGCAACGGAGCTGATATCAAGGCAGTTTGACCCGAGGATCATAGCCAGGGAGGTGTTCGATTCCCTCAAAGAGTATTACAGGCTTGTTACCGAAATGCCCGCCGATCTGAACGAGATCATCAGTAAGATCAAGGAAGGCCGGTTCAAGACCCAGATCGAACTCAAAGGGTTCGAGCCTCTTATCGAGCACATGGACACCCTGGGAAACAGGCTTGCAATCGCAATCGTGCTTGCCGCCCTGATCATAGGCGCTTCAATACTTTCTCAGTGGGAGCAGGTGCGCTGGATAGGCACTGCCGTATTTTCGCTTGCCGGGATCTTTGGCTTCTGGTTGCTGGTAAAGCTGCTGCGGAAGAACAAATTTTGAATTTATTTATTAAATGAATAGAGAATATTCGAATAATCGAATTAAGAATTACGAATGATTTTGTATTACCGATCATTTAGAATTCAAAATTCGAGTACTCTATTATTCGATTATTCATCTTTTCCATCAAATGGTTGAGGTAAACTGTTTGAGGAAGCGAAGATCATTCTCGAAAAACAACCGCAGGTCTTTTACCTGGTACTTTAACAGTGTAATTCGTTCGATCCCCATCCCGAAAGCAAACCCAGTATACACCTTGCTGTCGATGCCGCAGTTGTCAAGCACTGCGGGATCAACCATGCCGCAACCCAGGATCTCGACCCAGCCGGTATATTTGCAGATATTACATCCTTTGCCCCCGCAGATATTGCACGAAACATCGAGTTCGCCCGATGGTTCGGTAAACGGGAAATACGATGGCCTCAACCTGATCTGGGTTTGCTCGCCGAACATCTCACGGGCAAAATAAAGCAGGGTCTGCTTTAGGTCCATGAACGAGACATTCCTGTCGACATACAAACCTTCAACCTGGTGAAAGATACAATGCGCCCTGGCCGAAATAGCTTCGTTCCTGAACACCCTCCCCGGGAAGATCTTCCTGATCGGGGGTTGCTGGGTTTCCATGGTCCTGATCTGGACCGATGAAGTATGTGTGCGCAAAAGAATCTCGGGGCTACGGGCGATAAAAAAAGTATCCTGCATATCCCTGGCTGGATGATCAGGCGCGAAATTCAGAGCGCTGAAATTATGCCAGTCATCCTCGATTTCAGGACCTTCGGCAACTGTATACCCAATCTGCGCAAAGATCCTTGTAATCTCATTTCTTACTATTGACAGCGGATGGCGTGTCCCGGGTTCCATATGTGCAACCGGACGGCTCAAATCCAAGCCCTTGCCGGTCGGTTCCTCTTTGCCGCTGAATGAGGCTTTCAGGTTCTCAATCTTTTCCTGGGCAGAGATCTTCAGATAGTTAAGAAGCTGACCTATCTCTTTTTTATGTTCGGCAGGAACATTCCTGAACTCCTCAAACAATACCGAAACCAGTCCCTTTTTGCTGAGGTACTTAAGCCTGAGCTGTTCCACCTCATCAGGCATTTCGGCCTTGAGGGAACTGATCTCTTCGGTAAGTTGCTTTATGCGGTCGAACATGGGGGTGATGGGGTGATGAGGTAATGAAGTGATGAAGTAATGAAGTAATGAAGTGATGACATCATTACCACATTACCTCGTTACTTCATCACTTTGTTACTTTGTTACCTTGTTACCTATTCAACAATCTTTATGGTCATTTTCAGGTCTTTCCTCGGCCTGTCATTCTGATCGCGGTCAACGTTTGCTATTTTGTCGATGATATCCAGCCCATCGGTGATCTCACCGTAAACTGTATATCCACCATCAAGGAAAGGAGTGCCACCGATGGTCTCATAGATCTTTTTCTGATCTGCAGTATATTTTGCGGGAAGCGAAGCAGCAGGGTATTTCTTGCCTTCAACAATATAGAACTGGCAGCCCGAAGAAGCCTTGGCAGGGTTCACATTATCACCCTGGCGTGCGGCTGCAAGAGCGCCTTTTTTATGAATAAAAGCAGGATTGAATTCGGCAGGAACCGTATATCCTGCATCACCTGAGCCAAGCTGCTGTAAGGGCTTTGCATTTTTCGAATCAGGGTCACCGCCCTGGATCATGAACTGAGGGATCACCCTGTGAAACAATGTTCCGTCATAAAAACCTGCCTTCACAAGTTTTACAAAATTGTCGCGGTGCTTGGGTGTTTCATTATACAGAAAACCCTTCATATCACCATAATCGGTATGAATTACGAATTTTACCACTTTGGGGGTTGTTTTGGTTTGAGACTGGGTTGAAAAACTAAAAGCAAGAATACTTGCTAAAACTAATAATACTATCCTTTTCATGAGTAGTTTGTTTGAAATACGACGGCAAATTTAAGAATTTTTTTCTCAGAAATTATCCACAATTTATTCCCCATGCTTATTAATTACAGTATCTTTAATCTCTCCTGGTTAATTCCCTGCCCCTGGCATGGGAAACCGGGTACCGGGGCTTGGCCCCGGGGTTCATGCCATTTGATTCCTGTTTATGGATAAAAGTATTATCACCCGGGAACTTCAGATCCTGCTTGAAGCCATCAATGAGCAGTATGAGATCATAAAGGAATACGAAAACTTTATTCCGCAGATCGAATTCGACATGATCATGGAAAATGTGCGCAAGCTCTACGAGACTTTTCACCGGCTTCAAAGGTTGAATGATCCCCTGCTTTTCGTCGAAAAAAAGTTAGCCGGCCCAAAGGAAATACGAAAACCGAGCCCTCTGCCTGAATCGGGGACTGAACCCTTGCGGAAACTGGTTCCTGAACCCGTTCCTGAAAGCTTGCGTGAACCTGTTCCTGAAATTTTGCATGAACTTGTTCCTGAAAGCTTGCGTGAACCTGTTCCTGAAATCTTGAGTGAACCCTTTCCTGAACCTCCTGTACCCCCAAAACCGTTTGTTTCAGCTGATACATCAACCCCTGTAAAGGAATCACGGCCCATAATCCCGCTTAAACCTCCTGTAAAAAGAGAACCCGAGGTAAAACCGAAACCAGTGACAGGTGAACTGGAACTCTTTGCTGCAGAAGAGCCTGTGTTCAACATAAGACTTAAAGAAGCAAGGGAAAAAAGCCTTGGCCCCAAACTCTCTGGCCATGAAAGCTTCAAGGCATCCATCGGGATCAACGATAAGTTTATGTTCATCAACGAGTTGTTCGATGGCAACCTGCGTGAATACAACGAAAGCATTGAAACCCTGGGAGGTTTCAAAACTCTTCCCCAGGCCCAGGAATACCTTGACCTCCTCAGGCGGAGGTATAACTGGAACTCTTCTCTTCCGGCTTTCAGGAAAATAAAAGAAAAGGTGGAAAACCGTTTCTGAGCCTTCCACCTTCACAAAACCCATAAGTTTTAATCTCTCCCGGTCAATTCTCCGCCCCTCTGGGGCCGAACCCGGGTCCAGGGCTCTGCCCTGGGGTCAATACCTGTTTATTTTAACCAGGGAAATTATTTCTTTGCCGGGGTGTTCACAAGCCCATAGCTAAGCCAGTCGGCATAAATTTTCTGGGCAAGCTGAAGTGCACTCTGGTCAACATAATTCGGGTCAGTTACGCTTACATCGGCATTCCATATGGGCCCTGTGGTGTTTTTAACATTGTACAGAAGGGCTTTCAGGTTGACTGTAGAGGTAGTGGTCCAGTAACCCCCGGTATAGCCACCGTAAAATCCTCCTCCCCATCCCCAGCCTCCGGCATACCCGCCGTAATAGGTAGGCGGAGTATAATCGAGTTCTTTATTCGTACCGGTATATTTGAAAATAAGAACGGCGTCGGCTCCCAGGCTGTCAATCTTGGCCCGCACCTGGTCAATGGTGTAGGTTTTATTCGGGTTAAGAAAATCAAGCGAACCCAGGCTTTTCAAGCCCATCTGGTTGAAGTATGAACTCATAGACTGTTCAAAAGGCTTTACATATTCAAGCTTGGCAAACATAGGCACAATAACAACCCTGGTGATCTTTGAGTGATCGTTGGGGTCATGCCATGTGGTAAGACTGATTGGCGAAGCGCAGGCAAACAGCAGAACCAGTGCAAGCATACTGAGAATGCCGGAAGAAAATCTGATCTTTTTCATGGGTATCGATTATTAAAGGTTGATATTATTCTTTATAGAAAGTGTTCAGAGCGCCAAAATAATATTCATCCCAGCCGTCGGCAAAGTCAGCGTAATCGGCATCGGGAATGTTAACATGCCTCAGTTCTGCGGATGTGCCTTTACCCTCGGGATGAAGGATGATGGTTACAACCGACTCTTCGTCCTGCCCGTCAAAATACCACTGCTGAATGATCTTTTTATCCTGTTCGAATTCAAGATTTTTTCCCACTATGCTTCCGTCCCAAAGTGAAAATTCAGAACCAGGTTCCGTTGACATTTCGGCCGGCTCGCCTGTCCAGAGCTGAAGGGTAACCGGATTGGTGAGTGCGGCAAACACTTCATGGGGCGGGGCGGGGATATGATAATATTTTTTAAAATCTTTCATACAATGCTGGGTTTACGGTTCAAAACGGGTTCAATTACTCAAAGATACTCAATTTCTTTCAGAATAGCATAAATTTCCTCTAAGGACCCTGCAGTCACAAGGCGTGTGCGGTAAGGCTTAAACCCGGCAATTCCCTTAAAATATCCGCTGTAGCTTCGGCGCATTTCAAATACCGTGGCACGTTCACCTTTGTATAAAAATGATTTTTCAAGGTGCAGGCGTACTATTTTCAACCTTTCGCTAACGGATGGGGGAGATGGTACCTCTGCATGCTCAAGGTAATACTTCACTTCACTGAATATCCAGGGATTTCCTACTGCAGCCCTCCCTATAAGGATGCCGTCGACACCGTAACGATCTTTCATCTCTTTTGCAACGACTGCGGATGTGATATCCCCGTTCCCGAAAACCGGGATCTTCATCCGCTGATTGTTTTTCACTTCGCCGATCAGTGTCCAGTCAGCCTGTCCGCCGTAAAGCTGAACCCTGGTGCGGCCATGTATACTGATCGCCTGTATCCCTGCATCCTGGAGGCGCTCGGCAATATCAACAATCTCAAGATGTTTTTCATCCCATCCCAGGCGGGTCTTGGCTGTCACCGGCAGGCTGGTCGATTTCACAACTGCCCCGGCCATGGCAATCATCTTCGGGATGTCCTGGAGCAAGGCAGCGCCTCCCCCTTTCATGACGATCTTTCGCACAGGACAACCGAAATTCAGATCGATGAAATCAGGATTGGCCTGTTCAGCGGCTTCAGCAGCCTTCATCATCGATTCAATACCGGCTCCGAAGATCTGTATTCCGATGGGCCGTTCGCCGGGTTCGAACTGCATCTTTATCCGGCTTTTCCAGGCATCGCGTATCAGCCCTTCAGCTGCCACGAACTCGGTAACCAGCACATCCGCCCCCATATCCCGGCAGATAGAACGAAACGGCGAATCCGTCACATCTTCCATGGGAGCCAGGATCACAGGAAATTCCCCGACCTCAATCTTGCCTATCCTGATCAAAATTCCTTATTTTAGCGCAAAATTAGCAATTCAGGAACATCTGATGAAACAAGCTTTTTTAGGTACCCTTACTCCATTCAGCAGGCTGGTCTTTGCCATAACCCTCACCTTCTCATGTTTCATCATCGTATTCTTCCTGGCCCTGCTGGTTGCCATGCCCATGTTTCACCTCGACATGGCCGGTATCCTTGCATTGCTCTCCCAGAGCGGAAACCCCAAAGCCCTCAACCTTCTCAGGTATTTCCAGGTGACCCAGTCAATCGGGCTTTTCATCATCCCGCCTTTGCTGATAGGCTTTTTATATGAACGTAGCGCCTGGACTTACCTCTGCGCGAAACATACCGGAAACACCGGGCTTTACCTTGTGGTGCTCCTGCTGATGTTTGTTTCACTTCCCTTCATCAACTGGATAATAGACCTGAACCAAATGATGAAACTCCCTGCATTCATGAAGGGAGTCGAGGACTGGATGATGAGCGCCGAGGAACAGGCAAATAAGCTTACTGAGACTTTCCTTGCCGGCAGGTCATTCACGAATTTCCTCTTCAACCTCTTTATGATCGCCGTCCTTCCTGCAGTAGGGGAGGAATTCATGTTCAGGGGGTTGCTACAGAAATTGTTCAGCGGCATTTTTAAAAATGCACATATTGCCATCATCTTTACCGGCTTCCTCTTTGGTGCAATGCATATGCAGTTTTATGGCATACTTCCCAGGATGCTTCTCGGTATGATCTTCGGATACCTGTTTTACTGGAGCGGCTCGATCTGGCTGCCGGTATTCGCCCATTTCGTCAACAACAGCGCGGCTGTGATCATATCATACCTGGCCAACCTCGGCCTGATCAGCCAGAAGTACCAGGATTTCGGAAACACAAGCAATGCTTTCTTCATTATCCTGAGCCTGCTGGTCTCAATATCGTGCATGTTCATGATCTACCGCCGCAAACCCGTTTTTTAACCAGCCGTTAAAGCCATGGTTACGAAGAAATCCAATCAGCAAACAACAATACATAAGAAAGACCCGAAAAAGATCGCGAAGGAGGCTCCGAAAGGCAAGGCCGGGGGTTCCCTAAAGAAAGCCGGTGTAAAGACGGAGACTTTTTTCGAAAAAGCTGAAACCTACCTTTCGCCCAGGCTGAATAAGGTCCTTCTTACAAGCCTCTGTTTGACGCTGCTTTTCAGCCTGCTGCTGTTCGACATCAGGTTTTCCATTGCAGGGGATGATTCGAGTTATGTTGAAAGGGCGTACGATTTCATCAAACACTTCACTTACCCCGGGTTCAGCGGCCCGCTGTATCCCATTGTCCTTAGTCCTTTGGTGGGCCTGTTCGGGATTCATGCGATCCCTCTGAAAAGCCTGTCTTTACTGTTTATACTCGGATGCATATATTTTCTTTTCAGGGCATACCGGAACAGGATCCCTGCCCTGCTGCTGACGTCGGTGCTTGCATTACTTTCGGTAAACTCCTTTATGTTGTATTTTGCAAGCCAGACATACAGCGAAGGCTTTTTCCTGTTCCTGCAGGCTTTGGTTGCCCTTGTGTTCTTTACATTTTTTGTCGACCGGGAAGAAAGCAGCTCCTTCAAGCCACTGCTGCAGAGAAACCTGCTTTTAGCTGTTTGTGTGCTGGTTCTCGGACTCAGCAGGACCATTGGGTTTACGGCTGCTCTGGCCTTCATAGTATATTTTGCATTGAAGGGGCAGTGGAAAAATATATTATTCCTTACAGGCAGTTTTATTGTTGTTTTCATGGCCTTCCAGGGAGTTAAGATGATGCTCTGGGGAAGCGGGGAAGTTCATTTTACGGGGCAGTTTGAAAATATGGTTGCGAAGAATTACTATAACCTGGCAGGGGGAAGGGAGGATTTTGCAGGCTTTGTGAACCGTCTCATCGAGAATTCGAACTACTATTTTTCTGATTGCCTGTATACTATTTTCGGATTGCGTGCGGTTGGCGAATACAATACCCTTTACCCCTTGCTTGCTGTAATTATATGGTTGATGCTGATTGCAGCCACCGTGTTTTCATTCAGGAAAAACAAGTACCTGTTGTTTACTGGCATTTACCTGCTCATACTTGTTTTCGCCACCTTCCTGCTCACCCAGACGGTATGGAGGCAAAGCCGATTAATTGTCGCCATCTACCCGATGATCGTGCTCATGATATTTTCGCTTGTTTACTACATTCTCAGCCTCAGGCAACTAAAAGGCTTCCAGTTTGTATTTCCCCTGCTTGTGATCATATTGCTTGGGTTTACCCTGAAGGTTTCATTTGTAAATATTCAGGAAGCCAGGAAGATCAGCAGCAAGTATTACGGACTGACCCCCGACTGGGAGAACTATTGCAGGGCGAGTGAATGGACAGCCGTCAATCTCCCGGCTGGCAGCTGTGTTGCCTGTCGTAAGCCTTCAATCTCTTTTATTTATGGGGACGGAAAGCGCTACTTCGGGATCACCCGTATACCTGTTTCCCCCGGGAATGAAATGCTCACAATTGAAATGCAGCAAAAGAACCGTTACCTTTTCATCAATCCGGCCTCCATCGAAAACAAGACATTGCCAGATTACCTTTTCAATACCTTTAAATCGGGACTGGCCGGCTACGGGATGATCAACGAGAACAATTACCTTACCATACCGTTCTATATGATAAAGATTCCCGATACGGCAAAAGCCAGGGTGTTCGCAGAGATGAGGCGCCTTGGGATACCGGGAACCGAACATCCGGATACAGTGAAAACATGGATTAAAAACCCCGTTTCGGTGATCAGTATCATATATCCCGATTCCCTGGTCGGTTTTCTCAGGAAAGCCGGTGTGACCCATGTGATCAGGGCCAGCCTGAGGGCCGATGCGAAGGAAAAGAACGGCTATACCAATAATACTGTCGAACGGTTCTTCGATTACATCCAGTTCAAGTACCCCGGCTTTGCCACAAAAGTTGTTCAGATCGGGTCAGACGATAACGAACCGGCTGCAGTTTACGAGTTGAAATACCCTTAATCACTCCCGGTAAATTCCCCGCCCCTCTGGGGCGGAGCGCGGGTCCAGGGCTCTGCCCCGGGGATAATACAGATTTATTTACTGAGGAAGGTAATATGCGCTTGCATTGTTGTGAGTAAATAAATTACTCTTTTTCGGGGGCATTCTGCAAGGCTTTCATAAATCCATCTCTGAATACAAGCCCCACCGGAATCATTTTCCCTTCTATGCTTACCCTGTTCCCTTCAATGAACCTGATCTTCCTTATCGGGACGATGAATGATTTATGAACCCTGATGAAGAGTTCAGGAGGCAGTTGTTCGATAATATTTTTAACCGTTTCATGAACCACAAGGCATTTATCGGTGGTAAACACTTTGATATAATCACCCGTTGCTTCGAAGTAATGGATATCAGGAAAATTTACTTTATACACTTTTTTATCGGCTCGGAGGATGATGAAGCCAGGTGATTCCTGCTGGATTGCCGGTTGAGGGGAGGTTTTGGACAGTATGACATTCATCCGGTCGAAGGCTTTATTCACGGCCTTCAGGAAACGTTCGAATGAAAAAGGCTTGACAAGGTAATCGACAGCATCAGCTTCGAAGCCTTCCGCTGCAAATTCGGGGTAGGCTGTCGTGAAGATCACCATGGGCGGATGGCTGAGTGATTTCAGAAAGCTTAAACCCGATATCACAGGCAGGTTGATGTCAAGAAAGATCAGGTCGATAGGGCTGGTTCTGAGAAGGGAGGAAGCTGTTAGAGCTTCACCGCAGATCCCTGCAAGTTCAAGCTCGGGAGTACTGCCGATATATTTTGACAGTACATCCTGCGAAAGGGGTTCATCTTCAATGACCAGGCAGAGCAGTTTTTTCATGAAGGGGGACTTCGAGGTTTACAATAAATCGATCATTTTCTCTTGAAATTTTCAGAGTATGGGTACCGGGGTACAGCAGTTCAAGGCGGTTGCGAAGGTTTACAAGACCTATTCCCCGGCCCTTGCGGGCTCCCTCATCCGCAGTCGTTCCAATATTATTTTCAAAACAGGCCTGCAAAGTATGGCCTGAAATTCTGAAATGGATTCTGGTGTATACCATACCGGTGGATCCTTTTATGCCGTGCTTGAAGCAGTTCTCGATGAGAGAGAGAAAAAGGAGGGGAGCTACCTGCAGGTTTGCTGTGTTTTCGGGCAGGCTGATTTCGATCTCGGCCTCTTTGCCCGAACGGAGTTTCTGAAGTTCCACATAGTCGTTCATGGCTGAGAGTTCGTTCGAAAGATCGGCAAGGGGCGCTGAGGTTTCGTAGAGGACATACCTCAGAAAGTCACTCAGCCTGAGCACGACTTCGGGTGCCCTCGAGGAGTTCTGAAGCACCAGTGAATAAATACCCGCGAGGCTGTTGAAGAGAAAGTGCGGGTTGACCTGGTTTTTAAGGGCTTCGAGACGGGTTTCGGCGTTTTCCTTTTCGAGTTTTGCCAGTTCGTTCCGGGTTTCCATCAGCATGAACCAGCCTTTGGAAAGTTTCAGCAGTGTTGTGATCCCTGTAAAGACCAGAGCAAATTTTATAAGGTCGCTGAATTCGTAATAGGAGATGAAGTAGTAGCCAGGCAATATGACATCGGTGAGTTTTGAGAAAGTAAGGATGTTAAGTTCTGCGGTTGCCATGATAAGCAGCAACAATGACAGGGAGTAAATGATATACCACTGCCGGCTGAGGAAACGGGGGATGAGAACGAGGAGGTTGAGGTAAATACACGGAAGTAAAGTGGCAATAAAAATCAAGGCATAGATTATGTCTATTTTCTGAATTCCGGCTGCCGGTGCAAAGATCCTGAGCAGGACGTAAAACCCCATCAGCCAGAAGGAAATATGCTGCACCCAGCGGTTCTTTATCACGTTTTTCATCACGTTCTTCATCACGTTTTTCCTCACGATCTTCCTCACGATCTTCCTCACGATCTTCTCTTACGACCTTCTTTTCAACACAAAGGTATAATCATTCTTGTCTTCCTTAAACGCTGCAGGGTCATTCCCGTATTTTTCGATAAATTTCTGCAGATCGGCAGTGGGAGCGGTAAGTATGACCTGGAAGTTGTCAGGGTCATTTTTGTCAAGGTCATAAGGGATCTTTTCATGTGCGATTCGTATCCTGTTTTCCTTAAAGAGTTTCATCAGCCATTCCTCATTATACCATTTGATGCTGATCTGGTCTTTTGCCAGTTCAACCCTGGCAAGTGTATGTGCCGGCACCAGGTGCATCGCAGCAAGGTCGGAGCCTTCAACATCAGGCAGGTAAAAGTCAAGATACAGATGGTTATTTACCTTGAACAGATGCGCAAGGAACTTCGAAATGCCTTTTTTATCAGTGTAAACAATGTCGTAGCTGTTCATTGCCTTTTCGTCTTTGAACAGGCCTGCAAAGGCCTTGTGCTGCTTAATTTCCCAGCTTGTAGAGTCGTTGCCCCACCAGTTGCCGATAAGTTCGGATTTGAAAATAACATCCTTGTCATTATAAAAAGGATGCAGAGATTTCACCAGGCAGCTGCTCAGGGTGATTGCGATCATTGCGATCAGTATTATCAGTTTTGTTTTCATGGCTTATTGTTATTTTGATGCAAAGATGAGACGGCGTGGTCTGTCAAACGAAATTTTTTCGACAAACATAAGCTGAACTTCGACAAACATATTCCTGAAGGAGAATTTTATAGTGTTCATGTACATACATATCTGCATATCATGTTATATTTGTTTTATGAACAGCATTTTCGAACAGCTTCCGGGCAGCAATCTTTGCCCTTTCGATATTTTCCTGCTTGCTCTGTATGCCGCTACAGGACTGGGAATCGGATTGTATGCTTCACGCCGTAAAACCGATTCGGATTTCATGATTGCAGGGAGGAAGATCGGTATCGTGGGTTTCGTCACTTCGGTGGTTGCAAGTTACATCGGAGGCGCAGCGCTTGTTGCTTATTCTGCCTACGTTTATCGTTTTGGCATCTCGGCTTTCGCAGTGTTCATCGGCACTGCCATCGGCTTCCTGGTTTTCATCCCCTATGGGATCAAGCTTCGAAAATTCAGCGGAGAGAAACAATTCTTCACCCTTTCCGATTGGTTTTATTTCAAGTTCAACAAAGCGACCGGACTGTTCTCGGCCATCATACTCCTGCTGGTCTATTCAGGCATGCTGCTGAACCAGTTCATCGCCGGTAGCAGTCTGCTGGCCCAGATCAGCGGATGGTCCTATGAAACCGGACTTCTGCTGAGCGCGGCACTCATTGTTACATACCTGCTCGCAGGCGGATTCCGCTCCGTCATCCGCACCGATATATTCCAGTATTTCGTTCTGCTGGTCATCATCATTCTCATCGCATCGGTCATCTTCCAGGATAAACGCGACTTTGCAATGGAGCTGGTCGATTTTTCGCGGATGAACCTGGGCATGACCATCGCCTTTACTGCTTTCGGGGTGTTCATCATATTTCAGAGCGCCGAATACTGGCAACGAGTTTACGGGGCCGGCTCCGACCGCATCGTCCGCAACGGGTTCATACTTTCGGCTATATTCACAGTCATCACGGGAATAGCCATCACCATGGTGGGGCTTGCTGCACACAGCCATCTTGAAGGCATTGAAGCCAAAGATGCCTTTGCCAAAGGGCTCACACTTCTGCTGCCGAGGAAACTTCTGGGAGCCTCGCTCATCATGGTGTTTGCGGCGATCATGAGCGCTGCCGACACCCAGATATTCGTTCTGGCTTCCTCCGTCGCTGTAGACTGGTACGACAAACTCTCGGGCCGCAGATCTGACGACAAGCGCCGCATGCTGATCACCCGCCTGGGGATCATTGGATTTACTGCACTCAGCTGCCTGGGCGCGTTTTTCCTGCGCGACCTCGTTGCCGTGATCATTTTCATCACCGGGATAGGCTTCACCATCATCCCTGCATCCGTCGCTTCCTTCCACTGGAAGATCTCGAGCCGGGCTGCCCTCTCAAGCTTTGTCAGCGGAATTACGTATGTGTTTGTGCTCATTGTGGTTGCTCTCTTCCAGGGCAATCCGAAAGAGTTCTTCAAAGACAATGCCGACCTCACCATTCTTTCCATCGTAGTTTCGGCCCTGACCTTGTTTTTTGTTAATTTGCTTCCCCAAAAGAAGGTCTCATGAAGAGGTGGTTTACCCTGATCACGCTGGTTGTTTTCCTTTTCGCTTCGCGGATGGCATCCTCCCAGACTGATACGACTCTCCATAAAAAGGAAAAACGGAAAAAAGGCTGGACTTTCGGGGCTTTGCCAGTGATTGCATATGATGCTGACCAGGGGCTTCAGCTGGGCGCATTGGGCCAGTTGTTCGATTACGGCGATGGATCGATCTATCCCGATTACAGGCATACCATTTATGCCGAGGTCTCTTTCTTTACCAGGGGAAGCGCGGTATTCCAGGTGTTTTACGATTCAAAATACCTGATCCCGGGCCATATCCGCTTTACAGGAGATATCACCTATATGCCCGAGAGGGCTCTCGACTTTTACGGTTTCAACGGGTATGAGGCCAATTACGTCTCATCGGTGCAAAACAAGAATGATCCTGATTATATCTCGAGGGTCTATTACCGCTGCCAGAGAAGGCTGTTCAGGATATTGGCCGACTTCCAGGGGCCCCTGTTCACCCAGAAATTCCGATGGCTGGCCGGGGTGAATTTTTTCGATGTAAGGATGGCTACGGTGGATATCAGCAAGATCAATGCCGGCAAGAGTGAAAGCAACCAGCTTCCCGATACCTCCCTGCTATGGGATAATTACGTAAAATACGGATTGCTGAATCCTGCAGAGGTGAACGGAGGTTCCCTCACCTTTCTCAAACTCGGACTGATCTATGATACCCGCGATAATGAGGCGGCCCCGAACAGAGGGATCTGGTCGGAAGTCCTCGTGATGCTTGCGCCGACCTTTCTTGGAAACAGTCCGTATGCGTTCGTGAAACTCGCAATCACTCACCGGCAGTTCATTTCAATTGTAAAAAAATATCTTGTATTTGCTTACCGCCTGAATTACCAGGGGACTATCGGGGGGACCTCACCTTACTATATCGACCCCTATATGTTTTCCTCCTGGTCTTTGTCGACCAAACCCGACGGACTGGGCGGTGCCCGGACCCTCAGGGGAGTGCTGCGCGACAGGGTGGTTGGTGACGGTGTGGCGCTGGGCAACATCGAACTCCGCTGGAAATTCTGGAGAACTCATTTCCTGAAACAAAACCTTTATTTTGGACTTGTCGGGTTCCTGGATGGCGGGATGGTGGTGCAGAACAGGAAAGTTTATAAAGACCTTGTCCCTGCAAACCTTCAGTCGTTTTACTTCAATGCAGCCTCCGACGGGATGCACTTCTCCTCAGGACTCGGCCTCCGTGCAGCACTCAACGAAAATTTCATGCTAACAGTCGATTACGGTTTCGCCCTGAACCCCCAGGATGGCAGCAGCGGACTGTATGTCGGGATAGGGCATATGTTTTAGGCACTAGGCATTAGGCACTAGGCAATAGATTTTAAGTGTTCCTTAACCCTTAACCCCTAACCCCTAACCCCTAACCCCTAATTCCTAGTGCCTATTGCCTATTGCCTAATCTTTATAAACTATTTACATTTAAAATTGGAAACAGTCTAAATTAAAATTAACTTTGTTGGGATTATTCACATTTATAAAAACGAAGGTTATGAAATCAGGGAGATTACAAATAGCACTTTTATTGACACTGTTGTTTGGAGCAGGGATGATCGCAAAGGCACAGGATAAGAAAACAGCAGTTTCGAACGATCAGGCGTGGCTTCAGAAGTTTGTCGGCAAGTGGTCAGCAAACGTTACCACTACGGATGACAAGAAGCAATCCTTTACCATTATCGGACATTTGGATTTCAAACCTGTTGCCGACGGCGGCGGCGTTTACTGTACCGATTCATTTGATGACGCCAAACTGGGCAAATACAGGGGTTCTTATCTTATGGGGTATGATGTATATGAAAAAAAGCTGCATTTTTATGCAGTGACGAATAAGGGAGTTGCTCATGACCATGCCTGTACCTGGAAGTCAGCCGATCATTTCTACGCTGAGTTCAACGGGATTCGTGACGGAAAATCTTTTAAGGAGATGATTGACCTGGTTTTCAAGGATAAAAACACTCTTGAATATTCAGAAGTGGATTTTCTTGACGGCAATATCGTTGAAACAGATAAAGGGACATTCAAAAAGGCTCAGTAACTCAATTGGAATGCCTTCCGATTAAGCTTGCCGGAGGCATTTTCTATCACTAACTTTGCCGGGGATTGCTCACCCCGGCATTTTTTTATATAATAATGATAGAAGCGTTGAGGAAACCGGTTCTTTGGCTTGCAGCCCTGTTGTTGGGTATTTTCATGCTGGGCATGGTCTTCAGAAACCCCATGCTGAGGGAGGTCATCAATATGAAAGTAAACTCCTTCAATGCTTCATATAATGCCGATCTCAAAATCTCCCAGGCGAGGTTTCAGGGTGTTTCGACCATATTTCTGAAGGGTTTCACCCTTATGCCTGTCAACGGGGACTCCCTTCTCAGGATAGACACTCTTATTGTGTCTGTCAATGCATGGAAGCTTTTCGCAGGGCGGCTCAATATTACATCGATCGTCATGCACAGGCTTTTTCTCAATGTGAACAGGCATGACAGCTCGACCAATTATGATTTCCTGATCAGGCCGGGATCGGGGTTCCGGGATGCAGGATCCAGGATGCGGGATCCGGAATCCGTAAGCAGGAAAAAGGAAGCAGAGGATAAAAAATCAAGAGTAGATTATTCTGAAACTGCGAAAAACATCTTCAGATGGGTGTTTGACCGGATTCCCTGGGAAACTGATATCCGCGATATCGATATCAGGAGCAAGACTGATTTGCATGTTGTATCGGCACAGCTCGACCGCCTTGCAGTAAGGGACCGTGCTTTTTCAACGAACCTCTGGATTACCGAAGATTCCACGGTTTCGCACTGGAAGGTCGATGGAATAATCGATAACAGCAGGCGGTTTGTTGAAGCCACCCTCTCATCCGCCGACAAGAATAAAATAAAATTTCCTTATATTGGATTTAAATGGAATGCCGGACTCAGCTTTGATACCCTGAAATTCAGTCTTTCGGCCGGAAGTTATGGCAAGGGTGATGCCGGACTGAGAGGTGTGTTTGCATTCAAGGGACTTCAGGTTTACCATAAGCGGATTGCCCTGGACACTATCAGTATAAACCGGCTGGGGATGGAATATGGCATCAACTTCCTGCCCGATGCCATCGAGCTCGATGAGTCGACACTGGTGACGTTCAACGATCTTGAATTCCATCCGTATGTAAAGTACCGTCCGGCCCCTTCTGCTCAGCTTACGATCTCTTTGCATAAACCGGCGTTTCCAGCCCAGCAGCTGTTTTCCTCACTTCCAGAAGGTCTTTTCAGTAACCTCCAGGGCATCAGGACCTCGGGTGAACTTTCGTTTGATCTTGATTTCTTTGTGGATGTGGCGGCTCCCACTGACCTTACATTTGAAATGGACCTGAAACGCCTTCAGTTCCGGGTCCTATCATACGGTAACGGAGCCTTGCTGAAGCTCGACAGCTCATTCTTATATACTGCTTATGAGGATGACAAGCCAGTTCGGAGCTTTGAAGTGGGACCTGGAAACCCGGATTTCAGGAAACTCAGCCAGATCTCGCCATATCTGCAGTATGCCGTGATGACTTCCGAAGACGGGGGATTTTATCAGCACCGGGGTTTCCTGCCGGATGCCTTCAGGGAATCCATCGCCACGAACATCCAGGAAGGTAAGTTTGTCAGAGGTGGCAGCACCATCAGCATGCAGCTGGTAAAGAATGTCTTCCTGAGCAGGAAAAAAACCATCACCCGGAAGCTTGAGGAAGCCCTGATCGTCTGGCTTATCGAAAACCAGCAGCTATGCAGCAAAGACAGGATGTTTGAGGTATATCTGAACATCATAGAGTGGGGGCCCATGATATATGGAGCTAATGAAGCCTCCCGTTTCTATTTTAATAAGGACGCCTCGGATCTGACGCTCGCCGAAGCGATATTCATGGCTTCGGTCATTCCCCGGCCCAAAGCTTACAGGTTTACCTTTGATGAGAAGAACCACATCAGGTTCAGCATGGCTGAATTCTACAGGCTTGTTTCGGAAAAGATGCTTGCAAAAGGCTGGATCACTCAAAAGGATTTCGACCAGCTCCAGCCCGAAGTGGAACTCAAAGGGCAGGCGAAGGGGAGAAGGCAGGATAAATAAATTACGAGTTACGAGTTACGAATTACGATTTAAAATGGATGAATACATCCCAGTAACCCAGCTATCCACTATCCTGCATCCTGCATCCTGTATCCTTCATCCTGTATCCTTCATCCTGCATCCTGCATTCCATATCCCGCATCCAAATATTTATTACATTTACTACATCAAAATTGTTGCGTATGGACGAAATGTCATTTCAGCATTACCTCCTCGGGCTGTTTGCAGTGGCTAACAACGTAGCCGCCATTCCGCTTTATATAAGCATCATACAGGGAAGGACCGACAAGGAGCAGCATAAGATCTGTTTCACAGCTACCCTGGCGTCCTTTATTACTATGATCACTTCCTTATTTGCCGGGCTTGCAGTATTGAACTTTTTTCAGATCAGTATTCCAGCGTTCCGCATTGCGGGCGGACTGCTTTTACTCAATACCGGTTTTGGAATGATGAACTCAGTTAAAAAATCCATAGAACTCAGCGAACAATCACTCTCTAAAATTATTTCCACCGCCATCATCCCGATCGCCATCCCGATAACTACTGGCGCCGGCACCATGTCGACCATCATCCTGTTTGCCGAAAGCGCCCATAACCAGCCCTACCTGCATTTTTCACTGATGGGGGCAATAGCTGTGATGACTGGGATCATTTATGTTACATTTTATTACGCTCCCAGGATCGTGCATTATCTCGGTGCAACCGGCCTTGATGTGCTTACGAAAATTTTCGGACTGATCACTCTTGCACTTGGCATACAGTTTATCATTAACGGTATTGCCGGCGCATTTCCTAAGTTCATGTAAAAAGGATAAATATGAAGTACGAAGAACTGTTATTCACGGCCAATAAAAAGGCCCGAAAGATGGAAGACTTTGACCCTGCATATACAGGAAAGTACAAACATCATAAGGAAGCTGAAGAGGATCTGCAGAAGAACCTGAAAAAAATGGAAAAATTTCAGGACAAGCTGTATGCCGAAGGCAAGCAATCGCTGCTCATTATACTCCAGGCACTCGATGCTGCAGGGAAAGACGGTGCGATCAAACATGTGATGTCGGGGATTAATCCCCAGGGCTGCCGTGTCTCGTCATTCAAGGCCCCTTCGGTTTATGAACTTGACCATGATTTTCTATGGAGAGCACATTGGGAAATTCCTCCCAGGGGAAAGATCGGGATATTCAATCGTTCCTATTACGAGGAAGTCCTGGTTGTAAGAGTCCATCAGAATATCCTGAAAAATCAGAAAATTCCTGATCTGAAAGAGAAAATTGAGCAGGGACGCATTTGGGAAGACCGGTACGACGACATCAACAATTTTGAGCTGCATCTGGAGCGCAACGGGATGCAGGTACTGAAGTTCTTCCTGAATATCTCAAAGGACGAACAAAAACGTCGTTTTATGGAACGCATTGAAAATCCTGTGAAAAACTGGAAGCTTTCGCCCAACGACGTGAAGGAACGGCAGTACTGGAATGACTATATGAAAGTATATTTTAAAATGATGGAACATACTTCAACGAAATATGCACCATGGTACATCATCCCGGCAGATAACAAATGGTTTTCGCGTATCGCAATCGGAGAAATCGTTGCAGATAAGCTAAAAGAAATGCGTCCTGAATATCCAAAACTGAACGAAGAACAGAAACAGTCGCTGCAGTCGGCAAAAACCATCCTTGACCAGGAAAAATGATTAATTTCCAATATGCCGTCAATATGAAACCTAAGTTGCTCTTTTTGATCCTGCTTTCTATCATCAGCTCAAATCTTTATTCCCAGAATCCTGCCAAAACGGCAATGCCATTCCAGGTTGTTTATATGACTACTGCTGCCGTGATGCAGGACCTTCAGCTGAATAAAACGGCTTCCAGGTATTATGAAACCTCCCAGGACCTCATCTTCCTCGACGAGAACCTGGTTGGAGCTCTCAATGCCATTACCCCGGGGGTAGTGACCCCCGAGAACCTCGATTACATGAAATATATCAATTCGAGGGACCAGAAACCATACCGGGAAGTATGGGACCATAACGTATATATGAAATATACAGTTACTTTTACCGATGTGCGTCAATTGCTCACCGACCCCGCAGCTTTTGCTGACCTGAAGACCAGGCTTGGACAGGAATTCAACCGCCTCGATCCTACGGTTTTCATCAACGGAGAAGACCGCATCATGTTCATTCTTCGTCTGCCGAATTCCTTGTCAGGTTCTTTTTACAGGGCAATCCTTAGCAACGGTTCCCTCAGGATTGACGAAATATCAAACTGGAGAGATCAATAGAAGAAATTTATTGTTTAATCAAAAGAGAAAATCATGTCAATGATCCACCGTTTCGCACTGATCGCAGGAATCCTCTGGCTCCCCTTGCTTCTGACAGCCCAGAAGGAATCTCCACCGATCGATATTGGGAAGGAAAGCATGTACTTTCCCCACCATTATCAGAAATACAAACTTCAGACAGGCCTGGGCTTTTATTTTACCAAACTTCCGTATGACTGGGTTGAGAATGCACTGGAGGCTCCCCTGATCGACCTTCAGCTTACATTCGGTCTCCCGGCCGGTTTCTCGCTTGCAGGCAGTGTCAATACTGTCGTGGTTTCAAACCAGCTGACACTGGGGGCAAAATGGAATTACATTCACAGGAATTTTTCGTTCAATCTTGGATATGATCTTGGATATCAGCTTGGGATAATGAACATTGCAGGGTTTAAGAACACAGGAATGAGCTTGATCCATTATCCGAACCTTTCGATAGGTTTTAAAACTAAAACCCTCGCATTCACTTTTAAATCTGAAGCAGTCGTAATTGCCTGGGGACAAATGAAAACAGGGGAGGATCTTTTAACGCGGAATACGAATTTCTTTGATGGATTTACTGCTGCTATTTATATGGAGCAGCGGATCTTCAGGAAGAAAGTCCTTGTTATAGGCATTAAAGATAATTACCTGAAATACTACTGGCCTGCATGGATGGTCTTTTCAACTTTCGACCGTTATTATCATATTCCTGAACTTCATTTATTATGGGTGTTATGAGACGACAACTGGTAAATCTTATTTGCATTGTCTTGCTGATGGCAGGCTGCAATAAGTCAAAAGACCTGGCGGTGCCCTCGGCCGGCCCAAATTCGCTCCTTAATCAGGCCTACCCCTTGCCCGATGCTTCAAAACACCTTATTGATGGTGTTTATTCAGTAAATTCAGGGAACGAACTGTTCGGCGATCAGGTGGTGATCAAATTTGCGAGGAAAAACATGACCGTCATGTGCTCCGACGGGCATTACTGTGTAATTACCCTTGGCCAGCTCGATTCGGTGATCATGTTACAGGGATACTGGAGGTATTGTTATAATGATAATACCGGCTTGGTGAGCGCATATATCGCAAGGGATAAAGGAGGCCGGGATATTATGAAAGGTACTCCTAATCCTCAAACAATCATTATCCAGGGAGGTTACGGCTCAAAAGGAAATGAACTTGACAAATCCTTTCAGTTTTCTTTCCAGAGACCAATATCATCCGCAGTCCTGAACAAGCATTTTTCAATACTCGCGCACAGGTCTGGAGGAAGAACTTCTGACCATCTGCCGGTATCTGAGAACAGCATCGCCATGATCAATTTCACCGAAGGGCTTGGATCCACAGGGATTGAGGTTGACGTTCAACTTACGAAAGACGGCATCCCGGTGTTATACCATGATGCCGATCTCAACATCCGCCTTACTCAGAAAGGTCCGATCTCAGGACCGATCAAGGATTTCACATATATCCAGCTGTATTACCTGGTGCGCCTTATACACGGGGAGCGTATTCCTACCCTGAGAGAAGCGCTGTTGTTTACTGTTGACAGCACCCTTCTTACCGATGTATACCTTGATATGAAGGAAAAGGTCCCGACCATGAGCGCGGTTATCCCCATACAGAAAGAGATGCTGCAAAGAGCTAAAGATAAAGGCAGGGAGCTGAATATTTACATTGGGATACCAAGCCAGGATGGGATGGACGATTTCATGAACCAACCGGGATACACTGATATTCCTTCTCTTTGTGAATTGACTACCGATGACGTGGTGAAACTGAATTCCAGGGTATGGGCGCCCCGGTGGACCCAGGGAACCCAGGATGCATCGGTTGCCCAGATGCACTCTCAGGGCCGGCTGGCCTGGACCTGGACGCTTGATGATGTAAGATGGATACAGGAGTTCATAAACAACGGACAGTTCGACGGAATCCTCACCAACTATCCATTTATTGTAGGGTATTATCATTATATGAGGGAGAATTAGATATGAAGAAAACGTTGATATTATTCCCGGTTTTTTTCCTGGCGGCGTTGATCGCGCAGGGCCAGATTAGTGAAAGGATGCAGGATGCAGGATACAGGATGCAGGATGCAGGATACAAGATGCAGGATACAAGATGCAGGATGCAGGATACAGGATGCAGGATGCAGGATGCAGGATACAGGATGCAGGATGCAGGATACAGGATGCAGGATGCGGGATACAGGATGCAGGATGCGGGATACAAGATTGAAGACTTTCGATTCACTAATCCCCAATCCCCAACCCCCAACCCCCAACCCCCAACCCCTAACCCCCAATCCCTAACCACTGACACTACATCCCGGATCCCGGATCCCGGATCCCGCACCAAGGGTCCCGCATCCCATTACACCCTCGCCATCGGCGTGGGCTGGTCCCATTATTTCGCAAATATGGACCTGGTACCTGCCAGGAATGTGAAAAAGGATTTTATCGGGGCTTCGTTCCGGTTCATGTGGGAACCTGAATACAGGCTCAGCCTGGGGCTTGAAACAGGTTTGTACCGTATTTTCAGGGTGGATTCAACACTGACATCAGAATATACGCTGGATGCAAAAATGTATGTCGTCCCGCTTCTGCTTGTGATACGGATGAGAATTGTAGATCATTTTTATCTTTCTGTGGCTCCGGGGCTTGCAGTGCAGTTTTCGCAGATCAGCGGGATAGGGGAAAAAATCAGCAGCACACAATATTCAATGTCTAATTTTGAAGGATGTGCCTCATATCTCTATCCCCTGAGCAAGCATCTTATAGTTGGAGGTGAAGCCCGGATTTTTCATTTTGGCAAAACCAACGATTATATCATGTCGATTAATGCTGT
Source organism: Bacteroidota bacterium (assembly GCA_037134895.1). Lineage (GTDB taxonomy): Bacteria > Bacteroidota > Bacteroidia > Bacteroidales > FEN-979 > CAIRDP01. Next base: position 3,285 of record JBAXLI010000031.1, on the reverse strand, counting down.
GTTTGCTGTGAAGCTTTGATACATGTTGTGTTTTCTGCGGATAATGCGGATGAGTTTCGGAATCTGAATTATTGTAAGGCTTATGAATAGAGTACTTGTAACAACTGCCAACGGAATGTTCGGGAAAGCTGTCGCAAACGATCTCCTGGTAAATGGAATTCCTTGCAGGCTGATGGTGCGGGATCTTTCAAAATGCTCCATTTCTGATCCCAATGCTGAGATTGTGCAGGGGGATATGGATAAACCCGAAACCCTGGTACCGCTGATGGAGGGGATTCATTCGGTTTTTCTTTCTTCTCCCATGGATGACAGGATCACCGAACGTGAGATCGCCATCATCAAAGCCGCAAAAGAGCAAGGAGTGAAACGCATCGTCAAGATCCATGGAGCAGTGAAGCATGAAGATGCACTTGGTTCTTTGCATGTTGCAGTACTGGATTATTTAAAAGCCTCCTCACTGGAATGGACGCTCGTATCTCCGAATTCGGTGATGGAGACATCCCTGTTCGGATATCAGCCCTCGATAAAATACATGAATGCCATCTATGGGATCTCCGGCAAAGCAAGGATAGGCCTGGTTGCCCTGAAGGATGTGGCGGAAGTTTCTTCTGTAGTTCTGTCTTCCGACGGCCACCATCAGAAAAACTATGAGCTTACCGGACCAGATTCACTAAACATGTTTGAAGTGGCTGATATTTTCAGCGGGGTGATGCTGAAACGTGTCGACTATTTTGACCTCAGTGAAGAAGCACTGTCGAAGATGCTGCAGAAAAATGATAAATCCTTCACAGATGAACGGCTTGAGCTGGAAGTAATGTGCCATCTGCGAGCCTGGAAAAACGGTAAAGCCGACCTGGTCACAGATACTGTAAAAATGCTTACGGGAAGGAATCCTCTTACACTTGAACAATTCATACTTGACAACCTCGGTTATTTCAGGAACGGCATGGTCCCGCGTTTGGTAGCACTTGTTATGCGGATGATTGCCTGAGCTTTAATCTTCTTATAGAGAATTACATTACGTTTTTAAAACTATGGCGAACGAATTAGCAGGGCAGCCGAGAATCAACTACGAGACTTTTTTCAATGCCATCGATGATTTTCTGTTTGTTCTTGAGAACGGCGGTAAGATCCTATACATGAACTTCACAGTGATCAACCGGCTGGGTTACAGACCTGAGGAACTTCTCGGACAATCGGTGCTGTTTGTTCATCCACCCGAACGCCGTGAAGAAGCAGGCCGTATAGTGGGGGAGATGCTTGAGGGGAAAGCGAAGTTCTGCCCTGTGCCGCTTATGACCAAATCGGGATTGCAAATCCCGGTTGAAACCAGGGTTACAAGAGGCTTTTGGGATGGTAAGCCTGTACTTTTCGGGGTTACTAAAGATATCTCAAAACTCAAATTATCGGAAGAGAAATTTTCGAAATTGTTTGATATCAACCCTGCCGCCTGCGGCCTGAGTGATATGGAGAATCATGTTTATACAGAAGTCAATGATGCATTCTGCACTTTGCTGGGATATAAAAAACATGAGGTACTGGGAAAATCGCCCATCGATCTTGGTATTTTATCCCCCGAAATGAGAGATCTGGTTTTAAGCAAAGCTGATCAGTTTGGAAACGTGAAGGAGGTTTATGCCGATCTGCATGCAAAAGACGGACAGGTAAAGCATGTACTTCTTACTGCGACCAATATGTTTATCCAGGATTCGAAGCTTCGGTATACCGTTGTTACGGATATTACTGAATTGAAAAAATCAGAAGCTGAAATTCAGCGCAAAAACGAAGAACTTTTGCGTTTGAATGCCGAGAAAGACAGATTTTTTTCCATCATTGCTCACGATCTGAGGAGTCCCTTCAGCAGCCTGCTTGGTTTTGCCCACCTTATGGTCGATGAATTATCTTCTCTTTCGGCTGAAGACGGACAAAAGATGGCTGTGAACATGAGGAATTCAGCCACCAAACTTTTCGATCTTCTTGAGAACCTTCTCGAATGGTCATGCTTGCAAAGAGGGATGACTAATTTTAATCCCGTGCAGACATCCCTGCGTTCCGAAGTTGAAAGCAGCATTCACCTTGTTTCTGAAGCATCAGTGAATAAAGGGATCTCAATCAATAGCAACATACCTGCCGGATTAGAAGTATCTGCCGACAGGAAAATGTTGCAGAGCCTCATGCGGAACCTGCTGTTTAACGCCATTAAATTCACTCATCGGGGCGGAAAGATAGATATTGTTGCAAAAAAGGCGGCCGGCAAGCTTGTCGAGATCACGGTAAGGGATACCGGTATCGGTATGAAGCAGGCTATTGTTGAAAAGCTGTTCCGGATCGACGAGAGAATCAGCCGTTCAGGAACCGAAGGTGAGCCTAGTACAGGCCTGGGCCTGGTACTTTCCAGAGAGTTCGTTGAAAAACACGGCGGAACCATTTCGGTCGAAAGTGAAGAAGGCAAGGGAACCTCCATTCATTTTACCTTACCGGTCAGATAAAACGGGCTGAAATATTCTTTTTCATGTTTTTTTACACCCGGAAGGTATTTATTGTATCTTTATGTTCTAAATATCATTTGAATGAAAGCCGGGCTTTTTTCCTTTGGCTTTATCCTGCTGTTGAAGTTTCATCCGCTGAATAATCAGTCTACGACGGTTAATCCATCTAAAATCCTGCAATATATTTCATTGGGGGCACATCAGCTCCCTGACCGAAAATCAATGGATCGGATTCTCATATAAAAAACTGAACAGACAATGAACAGCAAACTATGAAAAATTTATTTTTTATCCTTCTTTTTCTGGCAGAAGTTTCGCAAGCAATAGCCCAAATTCCCTCCTGCGATGGCAATCGCTACAAAAATTATGTTTTCGGAAGTGCTGATTCAATCATCAATGTTCAGTACGGGAAGAATTATACCATGAACAACGTCTTTCAGAACCTGAAAATGGATATTTTTCTACCAAAAGCAGACACCGTGATTAAAAGACCCTTGATTATATTTATTCACGGAGGGGGATTCATATCGGGTGACAAAAAGGACATGAGGTCTATTTGTATTCTTTTTGCCCTTAAGGGATTCGTTACAGCATCTATTAACTACCGCCTGATAGACGTCCCGGTAGTTGACTCGACGGTAGTTGCTGAAGGAATGGTAAGAGCCATGAGTGATGCCAAAGCAGCGTTGCGTTTCTTTGTTGAGGATGCAGCTACGCAAAATCACTATAAAACAGATTCTAATTATCCTGATCAATTCATTAAAGGTATAACTTTTCTTTCAAATGCTTGATTTGA
>JBAXLI010000030.1:0-47933 GCA_037134895.1 Bacteroidota bacterium | reverse complement strand
AGATGCAGGATGCGGGATGCAAGATGCAGGATGCGGGATGCAAGATGCGGGATGCAAGATGCAGGATGATGGATATGTTCGAAGGGAGCACTTCACAGAAGCTGCAGAAGGCCCATTAGGTGTAGGGAGCATTTTGCATAAGCCGCATTAGGATTCAAGGAGCGAACAAACTCTCTGTTAAATACCAGGGGAATACAAAAGTAAGCGACGCAGCAACCGTAGCGGCGGTGCAAAGATGCTCCCGAAATGGTGAGCTCACTTAGACCGTAGGCGGTGTGAACGTGCGACCGCAATGGTGAGCTCACTTAGACCGTAGCAGTCTTGGCAAGAGTGCGAGAGAACTACTCGATTTACGATGTACAAATCTTGTTACCTTGTTACCATGTCACCCTGTTACCCAGTAATCCAGCGCCTTACCTGCGTATAAGAAACTTACTGCGGATGACCATAGACTGAGTGGGAAGTGAAAGTTCAGCCACATAAACTCCAGCGGCAAGAGCGCTGATGTCAATAGTGGTACCGGGGATGTACTGACCATAAAAGACGTCTCCGCCAAAAACCGAACATATCCGCAGAAGGTACGTTTCGCCTTTACGGCTTATGTACTCATGATGTTCGCGAAATTCAAGTCTGATCTCAGAAGTAGCCGGGTTGGGATAAATTTTCAGGCTGATTGACGGGAGGGTGGCTTCCCTTTCATCCACTCCGGGTACCTTGCCGCGGGTAAAATAATTCAATCCGCCGCTGAAATTTCCGCAAACCAGGTCATAATACAGAGGGTCGCTAAGGTGTGCCAGGAAACCGCTTGCCCTCCAGCCTATACGGAGGCTGTCGTTTGGAATCCCGACAAGATAATTCAGGGAATCAATAGCTTTGAATTTTCCCGAAAGGTTACCGTCTATGCCTGAATAAAGATGGAGCTTGCCTTCTTCCGACCCGGCCATCAGGTAGGTGCGGTTGTTCTTCCTGAAGAAAAACGGGCTGCAGTAACCATAATACGACAATTCATGGTTCGTCACATCAACCTGCCCGAGGGTATCGATGGTGAGAGTAAAAACAGGATTACCGGGGCTCCCAATGTTCCTGAAATATTTCATCGTACCGTTCTGCTGACCGATGATTAGGTCGTCGAGACCATCACGGTCCAGGTCGAAAAGCTGGGGAGCGCTGTAAGCCCCTGTTTTTATCTGCTGGTAGTTTGTCTGCGGATGGCCGAATACCGGTATTCCTGCGCTGTCGCCCTTTCCTTCGAAATACACCAGGCTGCCATCCTCCCTTCCGCAAATCAGGTCAGGAACACCATCATTGTTCAGATCGGCAAAGGAAGGATACAAGGCGAGAGCTCCAAGCTTTGAGGCCCCTGCCAGGTCTTCGGTTATCAGTTCAAAACGAGGCGCCTGGGCTGTGCCTGTGTTTTTAATCCATGCCAGGGAGGATGTGAAGTATGATTTGAGACTTCCCTGGTAGTATGTTGAGGAATCATAGTATCCGTAATTCCCGCAAACGATATCACTGATGCCGTCTCCATTGGGGTCGTAAGAAACAGGTGACGAAGCCGTGCCGAAATCAAACATCTCTGACTGCAGGAAATCGTTTGCCTGGTAAACAAAATCCGGATTATTATTGCTCCCCTGGTTCTTGTAATACCAGCAGCTCCGTTTGTTTTCAGCATGATAGTAAGCCGGGTCAAAGGGAGAAGCCAGCAGGTCCTTTAAGCCGTCATTATCAATGTCAAGATATGAGAGGGCCGGAAAATCGAAGAGCCTGATACTTTTATCGCTTGATGGAAAGAGCGTATCCATGCCGACCATCAGGGCCGAATCCCGGGTTCCGCCGTTGGTGAGCGAAACAATATTCGGAAAATCCACATCGCCAATGACAAGGTCGGTGAGCCCGTCTCCGTTCAGGTCATTTGCAAGCAACGTGGAACCGGTATGCTTGGGAGGGACCATGCCATCCGCAGTCACAAGATCATTGGATAATTTATACGGACAAACGGCATTCAGGATGATCTTGTTCCCGCCCTCGCTCTCTTTGAACTTTCCCCAGCAATGGTCGGTGAGCCTGAAATCAAGGCTGTCACAGTTCCCGAATTTCTCCATCGACAGGTTTTTATGGTACTCGACATAAGAGCCAAGACCGAAAAACGTCAGCATATCAAGGTCGCCGTCCCCGTCGATATCGCTGAAAGCAGGGTAATCGGCCAGGGTGACGAGGATCCCCACATACCCGCTGTAGTACCATGACTTCAGAAGGTCGGTCTGCAGGTGAAAGCTCAGGCTGCCTGAAGAAGTATTCCTGAAGACCCTCACACCCCCGTTCCCATAGGTGAAGATATCCATCTTCCCGTCACAGTTGTAATCGGCAGTGATCACCCAGTCGTGCAGGGGCGGCAACTGGTTCGCATATTCAGGGGCATACCTGTAACTGACCTGGTGGCTCAGGCCCTGGTTGATGAACGTAAGCACACGGTTGCCCATACGGTCAAATAAGATCAGGTCATTGATGCCGTCGAGGTTCAGGTCCACTGCACAAAACTGGCAGGAATTCAGTCCACCGGCCCAGGTGTAGCGCATGGCATCCGGGGATGATATTTGACCGTGTACCAGTTGGATGCAGGATAGAAGGATGCAGGATGCGAGATGCAGGATGCGGGATGCGGGATGCAGGATGCAGGATGCGAGATGCAGGATGCGGGATGCGGGATGCAGGATGCGGGATGCAGGATGCGGGATGCGGGATGCAGGATGCAGGATGCAGGATGCAAGATGTGGGATGAATTTTTTCATTATTGTATGCGGATTTCGCGCTGCCGGTTGCTTTGACAAAATTAGCGAGGAATTAACTACTTTTGTTCGCAAATCTTCAGAATGCCGAGAATTCTTGTCATCGACGACGAACAAAGCATACGCAGCACCCTTCGAGAGATCCTTGAATATGAGAAGATCAGGGTTGATGAGGCGATGGATGGGGCCGAAGGACTGAAACTAGCCCGTGAGCATCATTTCGATGCCATTCTTTGTGATATCAAGATGCCCAGGGTCGACGGCATGGAGGTCCTGAATCAACTGCTGAGTTTTACCGAGACACCGGTGATCATGATCTCGGGCCACGGAACGATAGAAACTGCGGTGGAGGCCATCCGCAAGGGGGCTTATGATTATATCGCCAAGCCCCTCGACCTGAACCGCCTGCTTGTGACGTTGCGAAATGCTATGGACAAAGGCAGGCTGGTCGACGAAACAAAACAGCTCCGGAAAAAGGTTGGAATGAATTACGAAATGGTAGGGGAGTCGGAGTCCATGAAAGAGATCTGGGAGATGATCCGCAAGGTGGCTCCTACCGACGCCAGGGTGCTCATCACGGGTGAGAACGGCACAGGCAAGGAGCTTGTTGCACGGCACATCCATGCCCTGAGCAACAGGTCTGACGGACCGTTCATCGAAGTGAACTGCGCGGCGATCCCATCGGAACTGATTGAGAGTAACCTTTTTGGCCATGAAAAAGGATCATTCACATCCGCAGTCAAACAACATAAAGGTGATTTTGAGCAGGCTGATGGAGGAACTGTTTTTCTCGACGAGATAGGCGATATGAGTCTTTCTGCCCAGTCGAAGGTGCTCAGGGCATTGCAGGAAAACAAGATCACCCGGGTGGGAGGAGAAAAGGAGATCCCTGTCGATGTGAGGGTGATTGCCGCTACCAATAAAAATCTTAAAGAGGAGGTCCTGAACAAAAATTTCAGGGAAGACCTTTACCACCGCTTGACTGTCATTATTATTGATGTACCTGCCTTGTCCAAACGGGTCGACGACATCCCTTCGCTTGTGCAGCATTTTATTGCACAGTATTGCAACCAGCAGGGAAAACCAATGCTCGAAGTGGATGAAGCCGCAATGGAAGAACTGAAGCAGATGAAGTGGACCGGCAACATCCGTGAACTGAAGAATGTGGCTGAACGGCTTGTGATCCTCTGCGATGGCAAAGTCTGCAGCGATGATATCCGGCGTTACGCCAACCCATTGTACTGATGGAGAAGATTCTTTATATTAAAAGTGGGAACAGTACGTTTTATGCCATCGACCAGGCGATCATGGAAGAGAGGTACGAACTAATACCTTTTCTCCTGCCTAAACACCAGAAAGGACTGAAGTTCATTCAAAGCATGTTCTCCCTGGTTTTTTTCATCTTGGGGAATTGCCGGAATTCTTCCGCTTTCGTGACCTGGTTTGCCGATTACCATGCGGCCGTGATCGTATTCCTTGCCAGGCTGTGCGGGAAGAAGGCGATTATTTTTGCAGGCGGCCAGGAAGCCATCTGCTACCCTGAACTGAAGAAAGGAGTGTATTATAAAAAATTCAGGGGGATTTGCGTGAAGTATGCACTGCGGAAGGCGAGCCACATTATTCTAAACCATAAGTCACTGATCTGGCATGAGAATTTTTATTATTCCGATGATGGTAAAAAGGACGGGATAAAATATTACATACCCGATATCAAGACTCCTATGACCATTATTGCGAACGGGGTTGACCTGAAGCGTTTTTCAAGGGATTTATCCATTGCGAAAGAGAATGACCGGATACTTACGGTTGGTACGATGGGTGGTACCAACGATTTTTTTAACAAAGGCTTTGACCTGTTCATCGAAATGGCCAGACGCATGCCCGAATTAAAATTTACACTTATCGGGTTCCGCAGGGAGTTCATGCCATGGATAGAGGAGAATTACATGGTAAGCCAGATCGCCAACCTTGAAACGATTTTGTTCTTTTGTCCCGACGATATCCTGAATCTGAATTACAACAGGGCGAAAGTATTCGTACAGGCATCGATCACCGAAGGTATGCCATTCACCCTGAACGAAGCCATGCTCTGCGAATGTATCCCTGTAGGTTCCAATGTAAACGGCATTCCCGATGCGATAGGGGATACAGGCATTATCGTTAAGAAACGTTCACCTGAAGCCCTTGAGGAAGCGATCAGGAAGGCATTGAAACTTGAAACCGGGGCTTTGGCCCGGAATCGTGTGCTCGAAAATTTTTCAATGCCCATGCACAGGGAGAAACTGCTCTCCTTGTTTGAACAAATACTACACTGACATCCGCAGTCATAAATTAGTAAGAAAGCGCCGATGATATCACGACAATTTTTTAAGTCTTCAATGATCTATTCGCTTATCGGTGCACTACCTTATACCACGGGTGTGATCCTTATCCCGTTTTTTACTGCAAAGCTAACGCCCGAACAGTTTGGGATCAATGCTATTTACTTCACCCTGATGTATTTTGTGCAGCTGATTTCTTCGGCCGGTCTCGATACGTATATAGGAGTGAATTATTTCCAGCAAAAAGATGATCCGCGTAAGCTCAGGGAATTCATAGGTACCGTGCTGATCATCCTGATAACTCTGGGCACTGCGGTATTTTTTATTATGCTTGCCGGCGGAAGCTTTATGTTCAGCGTCATCTTCAGGGGTGACCAGGCTTTCAGCTTCTTTCCTTTCGGGATGATCACGGTGTTCACTGCAATATTCAACGGATTTTTCAAAACATATTCGAACCTCCTGGTAAACCAGCAAAGGCCCGAACGCTTCTTCTGGCTTAACATTACGAACTTCCTCATAATACTTACTGCCTCACTTGGCATTCTTTACGCTTATCCATACACTCTTAACGGGCCCATCATCGGCCGACTGATACCTGCAGCAGTCTCCTGCCTCGCTTCGGTGGTAATGATTACTTCGGAATACGGATTCAATTTCAGCCGTAAGCACCTCGATGGCATGCTTGCATTCTGCGCTCCCATGATCGTTTACGGTATCATGATATGGGTGGTGAATTATATCGACCGCTACGTGATTAAATATTTTATGATAGATCCCACCTATGTCGGGATTTTCGATTTTGCGGTTAAACTGACCATGGGGATAGGGCTGTTGCATACCGGACTGGTCAACACGATACAGCCGAAAGTATTCAATATCTGGAAGAATTCTAATCTCAGTGAAAGCACCACCGAAATCAACAGGTATTACAACGGTTTTACAGCAATTACATTACTGGTTTTACCTTTGGTCACGATTGCGATTCCGCTCCTTGTCCCCCTTGTAATAAAAAATCATATATACTACCAGGCCTTTGCATTCATAGGCATACTAACACTGGGTTATGCGACAAGTCCGGCGTTCTACCTGTTTCTCGCACCTGTTTTTTATTTCAAGAAGACCAAAGTCCTCCCCAGGGTCTTTTTATATTCGGCTGTTATCCAGGTGGTGATGAGCAGTTTGCTTGTGTGGAAGTTTGGACTGATGGGGGCGGTATTTTCAAATTTCCTGATAAAACCGATCCAGGCATTCTTCCTTTACTTCGAGAGCCGTAAGTTCTTTACATACCGCCTCAATCTCTGGAAACTGATCTATATGCCTTTCGTGGTAATTGTGACTGGAATCGCCTTGTATTGTTTCCTTCCCGACAGGACAGGGATCATACCCGGTTGCATACAATTTGCACTTACCGCTGCGATGGTTTTTTTTACTTACAAAAAGGAGCTTGTAAAGGTTCTTCTGCCCTTCAGGACGACATAGGAGAATTGAGATTCATTCAATACACTCTTCATCCCTGGTATCATATCCCGCCACCTTTATGCTGGCATTCAGTTCAAATCCTGTAAGCAGGACAAATGAATTGGCGTATATCCATAACATGACCACCATCAGTGTGCCTATCGAACCGTATAGGACGTTATACCGGGAAAAGTTGTCCACATAAAAATTAAAGCCCTGGGTGGTAATTATTATAAGCAGGGTCGATATGGTTGAACCTGCCGAAACAAACCTGAACCGGTCAACACGCGATGGGGCGAGGAAGTAAAGAGAGGAAATTGCACAGAACAGGGCGCTGAGGATGATGATCCATCTGAGTACCTGGATCAGGAGGAGGAATCCACGGGTCTCGACAATTATATCGGGCAGGATTATTTTTAGCAGGCTGAAACCGAAGGTCATCAGGGAAATTGCAATGATCAGCAGAAAAGAAATGATGATTACAAGGAAAAGCGAGACCACGTATTGTTTGAATGTGGTGCGGGATTCAATATCATGATAGGTATTATTAAACGCGTCGATGAGGTTTTTTATACCTTTTGTGGAAAAGTAAAGGGCCAGGAAAAAGTTAAGGAAAAGAACACCCTTTCTGGGCCTTGTGATTACATCGATGATAGTGTCATTTACCGAGACCCAGGCCATATCCGGGATGAAATCCTTGATGAGGTTCAGTAAAGTCTGCTGGAAGTTAGCAATCGGGATGAATGGAATGATGGAAAACAGGAAAATCAGGAATGGAAAAATGGCCAGGAAAAAAGTGAATGATATCGCCGATGCCCGTGTTGCAATAAATCCTCCTTTCATCCCTCTCCGGAAAAAAACAAGCACGTTATACAGGGGAAGCCCGTCAAATCCAGGCAGAACAATCTTTTGGGAGAGCCGGATAAGGAAAGCTACTGGTTTCAAATTTCTGATACCTGCCGGCATATGGAGATTCGTCGATTATTGCTTCGTGTGAGATGTAAAGATACGAAGCCGATGATGACAATCCAGAAAATCCTCATGATGTTTTTTGTATTTTTTCCCAACTTTTCCTGCCAGGGATTGTATTTGTAATATATAATGTACACGATTGACAATTTTTTTCTAACTTGAACCGCAACTAATCATCCTGAAAACCTTAAAAGAGTATGAAAAAGCAAACAAAGCTCATCCTGGCTGCAGTCGCAGTGCTTGTACTTGCCATCCTGGTAGTTTCCCTTCTGCTTCCCAAGGCAGGTAAGGATTTAACAAGTGGCAGCTTCGGCAAAGCCGACAAATATCACAACACGGCGATGTCGGCCAACGATGTTCAGTTAAGAAGTGAATTTGTGAAAGACACGGTTGTTCTGAAGCGGATGATCACAGGGCTCGCAACCTTCCAGAAGTTCAATATAAAGACCTGCAGGCAGATCGATTCCTCCCTGCTTTCATTTCAGAATCACCCCATTCTGACCGACCAGGCGTATAACAGGCCGATGTTTGCACTAAAGGATTTCACGGCTTTTCTCTCGAACCAGAATTCAAATATAGCCTCAACGCAGAGGCTGCTTGAGTCATTCTATACTAATAAGGATTTAGCTGACCAGAGTGTCGACATTGAGCAGAACCTGCGTGATTTCGGGATGTTTGTACAACAGCTTGTTGTAAGGGATTCGGTACTTGAGATTGCTGCCCTGGATATTGACAATTATATTGATAAAGCAAGAAAGAAGAAGAAAACCAATGAAGATACAAAACCTTTGCAGCAGTTCCGAGACCAGTTGATAGTTGCAAACATGATGACGGCAGCGATGCTTGGACAAACCAGCACCCTGAGCAGGCTTTCAAGATATGCAACAACGGTCAATGCTGATGATCAGATCGTTTCGGCAGTTCTTCAATTTAATGCTATGAATTCGTCATTGAAGTCGCAGACAGCAGGAATGCAATCGATGATGCAGGCATTGAACAGCAGTTCCCTGAATTTGTATAAAAGTGTTTCAGACCGTTGATCCCTTAATTTATGTATACGAAGAAACCTCTGAAGAAGCTTGATTACAAGCTTTTTCAGAGGTTTCTTCTTGTGGAGCTGGAGGGATTCGAACCCTCGTCCAAACAGGCAGCAAAACTGCTTTCTACATGCGTAGCCATCGGTTGATTGTCGGGAGAAGGATGGCCCGAGGCAGGCCGGCCAAAACCGTAGTTACCTTTATTTCGGATGTTCACCGGAACCTTGAACAACCTATCCTGTCATTTCTGATGCCTCATTCGGAACGCCGGCAGGAGGGGCTTCCCGGGAGACAACTGTTGACTAATCTCTAAGATTAGGCAGCCAGTCTGTAAGCGAAGTTATCGCCGTTTATTGTTGTTGCAGATTCGTATTTGCGGGACTGATCCACGAACTCCCGGCATGCTTACAATCCCACTTCCCTGCTGTCAAAACCGGTCAACCCCGTTTTTCCCCAGGTCAATGAGGAGTGCAAAGATACGAAATTTAGGGATTGGGGGCTAGGGGTTAGGGATTAGTTTAAAATTGTTACCCCAATCCCCAACCCCTAATCCCTAACCCCCATCTCCAGCACTTTACTTACAAAGCTGGAGATATCATATTTCTCTGTAAAGATCCTGTACAGTTCGTTAATGATCGGGAACCGCTCTTCAACATTGGTTTCGCGGCTGAGTTTCTCATGAAACACAGTAGCAGCTGTCTTGCCTTCAAGAACGAGCTCATGCGAAACATGTTCAGTAAAAAATCCTTTGCCAATAAGAAGACCGAGAGTTCGGTTACGGCTGAGGTCATTCAGGGCGGTGAGGGTAAAGTCTCCATATCCGCAATAATTGAAAATGGTTTCTTCCTTTCCGCCAAAATATATCATGATATTCATCATTTCCCTGAAGGCCCTGGTCAGTATCAGGAACCTGAGGTTAGGGGAATTGAATTGTGCATCGACTATACCTAAAACAATAGCGTAGATGTTCTTCAAAATACTAAGGACTTCAACGCCCCTTATATCTTCGCTGAAATCAAGAAAAACTGTGGATCCCTTAAACAGCAGGGATAACTCAGCAGCAACCTCTGCCCCTGAATACCCGAGAGTGAACCCGGTTGGTATGCGATTTATGATCTCCTTTGCAAAGCTCGGGCCTTTCAGGGTACATACCGGGTTGGGAAAAAGCTTCCGCAGACAGTCAACAACCGTTTCATCCTTATAACCGAACCCCTTGGCAAGGTTAACAAGGATCGCGGTTTTGGGTATGTTTGCCTGTATCGATCTCAGGTAATCAAGCAGTACCACCGAAGGAATGGCAAGAAAAATCACTGCGGAACCGTTCAGCCTGCTTACATCGGTGGCAGCTTTCAGGTCTGGATGAAGATGATAGCCGGGAAAATATCTTGAATTGACATGGTCTTCATTCACAGATCTGACGACCTTCTCTTCAATTGAAAACAGGATGACCTCTCCTGCTTCATTTTCACTTAAGATGTTCCCAAGAGCAGTGCCGATGGTTCCCGCTCCGATTACAGATATCTTTTTCCTCGCTTTCATTCAGTATTGTCAGTTATATTCTTTTGGAAAGGCGGCAAACCGCAAAGTAAATGATGCTCCGGGCTGATGTATGATCTGATACTCCGCCTCGAGTTGCTCTATCAATATTTGTACGATCTGTGAACCGGTTGATGTGTTTTTTTCAAATGAAAAATGCTCGGGCAATCCAATTCCATTATCCCTGATGTTTAAGATATATGAAAGTGACTCCAACCCGCTTTCACCATCCTGGTTCATTTTATCGAGGTGGAGATCAATCCATACATCCCCGTTGGTGTTGTCGGGAAATGCATACTTGAATGCGTTGGTGAGCAGTTCATTCACAATTAGTCCCAAAGGCAGGGCGATTTCGATCCGGGCAGCACATTCCTGAACGTTGGTGTGGATTTTGATGTTTGGCTTGCTGAATGCACTGATAATAATACTTGTGAGCCGGTCGAGGTAAGAGCCGAGTGGAATTGCATCTATGCTTTGATTATGATATAGTTGCTCATGTACCAGTGACATGGTCCTGACCCTGAGCTGAAGGTCGATGAGCGGCATGTCGAGCTTATCACCGGTGGGGAATTGTTTCTGAAGCTCCATAAGGCTTATCAGAATGGCGAAGTTGTTTTTAACCCTGTGATGTATCTCATATAAAAGCATTTCTTTCTGCCTCTCGTTTTCGGCCAGCTGCTCTTCGAATTGCATACGGTCGGTGATATCCCTTACAACAGTTACAAGTTCATTGACCTCACCCGAGACGGGGTCAAACATCGGATTTATGTGATTTTCGACCCAAAATGAAGAGCCGTCTTTTCTTCTTGCCTTGTAAACCAGGGTCTGCGGACTCTTCCTCTGCAAGATCGACTCCAAAGAGGACCTGACCTGCTTGCGAAACGTGAGATCCACCACTTCGAATGAATCAGGGCGGGTGACAAGCTCTTCTTCAGTAAAGCCGTACATGCTGAAACAGCTGGGCGAAGAAAATGTCCGTTTCAGACCGGAATTGAAGAGAGATATCACGTCGGGTGAGTTTTCGGCAAGGAAACGGTATAGATTTTCACTCACTTGTAAACGCCTTTCAGCTTCAAGATGTTCCCTGATCTCATTTTCAAGCTTGAAGTTCAATACCTGAAGTTCTTTTTCGGCTCTCTGGGTTCTTCGGGTTAGCACATGAACGACCATTCCCACAATTACGACGAGGAACAGAATGATCACGATAAAGATCAACTGAAGCCTGTGGTTCCGCAGATCAAGCTGCTGGGTTTCATTCTGATGCACCAGTAGCTTATGTGTGTTTTCGATGTCATGAACAAGGTGCTCTGCCTCAAGAGTTTGCGTTGCAGATCTGTTCCTGTCCTCAATCGTCCGCAGATGATAATTATAATATTCCTGGTAATACTTTAAACTTAAGCGGTAATTTTTCTGAAGTTCGTAACAGTCGGCCAGCAGTGAATTTGCCTCTTCAATCAGGTTGCTGCGGTTTTCCTCAACAGCACGGTCGAGGCCGAGGCGCAGGCAGTAAAGAGCCGAATCGTATTCGCTGAGCTCCATAAATGACCCGCCGAGATTGATGATCGAGGAAGTAATCAGGTTTTTTGAGCCAACAAGTATCCTTTCATTATACGCTTTCTTATTATATTCCAATGCCTTCGCCTTTATTCCCAAAACAGAATACGCATGGGCGATCCTGGTGTTCAGGATACTTACCTCCTTCAGATCCTCAACCTGTGAAAAAATATCATTTGCCTTACGATATAAAAAAATAGCTCTGTGAAGCTGTTTCAGCTGGATACATGCATCTCCGATCATTTTATAGGCTCTGCCAACGCCGATAATGTTCTTGGTACTGTAGCAGTATCCGAGGCTGCGGTAATAATAATCAACGGCTTCAGGATAATTTTTCCTGGCCATTGCAACGGACCCTTTTCCAAGGTACAGAAGTGCCGGGGTTTCAATATTTGTTGATTTATCAAGAAGGCCGTATGCATTATTAAGGTAGGGTTCAGCACGGTCGGGATCCTTCAGTTGCAGGAAAAAGCCCACGATACTTTGGTTAAGCAGGATCTCATGATCTGCATCCTTTAAAGCCTGGTAAACATCGAGGCTTTTAAACATAAAATCAAGAGCGCCCGGGTAGTTTTCGAGAATCATATTCGCTACTGCAAGCTGATATAGTGCGAGGGCCTCTCCTGCTTGGTAATGACAGCTTTTAGCAAGATTATAACTCTGGCTTGCAAGTGTTTTTGAAAGCCAGGCATCGGCCGACATATTAGCGGCCGCCAGGTTGTTCAGGGAGTCGATCTGCCTGATGAATGTTGGGAGTTCCTGCTTGTCTTCGGTAGCAAACAATAGCTTACCTGCAAAACAGAAGAAGAGGATTAGAGTATAAAACCTTGAAACTCCCATACGGAGGGAAATTATTCTGTTTTTCTGTATATTCCGATTAAGTAGTTGCTGATATTTGCTGAGTTGAAGGTTCTGAGTCCCCTGAAATTGAAAGACAATAATACAGTAAGTATCTGAATATTGAAATATATCAAGCGGTTGAACAATGTTTTTCGCTCGATCTTTTTCATATTTAATGGCTCAAACCCCCCAATATACCGCCTGAAAATCGGTTGCAGCCCAAATCTTTTTTCGAAGCCGCTCCAGCTGTTGATATTCATTATCCCAAGGTTATGTGTCGTGAACATCGAAGGAGCCAAACGTTTCAGAACCCAATGATAAACACCTGAATAATTAGGAACACCAATTAATAAAATACCTCCCGTTTTGAGAAGTTTAAGGTGGCTGTCTATAACCGGAATCGGGTCATCAAAATGCTCAAGGAACCCAAGCGAAAAAACAATGTCGAACAAGGGAAGATCTGAATTGTCGGCAAACAGGTCCCGTTCATACAATTGCACATCAATTCCTGCCTTTGAAAAGGTTTCTTTTGTTTGCTCGTTTCCTGCACTTGAATAGTCGAGGGAATATGCCTCATAACCGAACCGCCTGGCCATATAAAGCAGGTATTCGCCCCTGCCCCCTCCGATTTCGAGGGCAGTAAGTCCTTTTACTGCTGGAAGATGCCGGTCGAATGTCGCCAGGAGCTCCAAAACACTGAGGTTTGGACGACTGATATTCTTTTTCTCGTTTCCCGATTTCCAATAAGATTCCCAAAAGTTCTGGCCGGTAAGTTTCTCCGAATTCATGTATACGTCAACTGAAGATTGATTAACAGGCAAAGTTAGAAAATTCTGCCTTCTTGCAGTTTTCCGGTCTTTATTCTTAATTTTGCCGGGAATTCATAAGTTTATGGTGATCAGAAATACAAAAGTACTCGTGACCGGCGGGGGTGGGTTCATCCCAAGCCATCTTGTTGAGGAATTGGTCAGGAGGAATTGTGAAGTCACGGCAATTGTACATTACAACTCGTTTAACCGCTGGGGCTGGATTGATTATTTCCCTGATGAAGTAAAGAAAAATGTCAATGTTTTCAGCGGCGACATCAGGGATCCGAACGGAGTTCGTGAAGCAATGAAGGGATGTGAGGTAGTGTTTCACCTGGCGGCCCTCATTGGCATACCTTACTCATACCACTCACCTGACGTGTATATTGATACCAATATCAAAGGGACCCTCAATGTTTTACAGGCAGCACGGCAGCTTGAAGTTAAAAAGATCATCCATACTTCGACATCCGAAGTGTATGGAACTGCACAGTTTGTCCCAATTACCGAGGAACACCCTGTAAACCCCCAGTCTCCTTATGCTGCATCAAAGGCGGGAGCCGATTTCCTGGCACTCACATTCTACCGTTCATTCCAGACTCCTGTTGTAGTAGTCAGGCCTTTTAATACCTATGGCCCGCGTCAGTCGGCCAGGGCCATAATCCCTACCATCATTACCCAGATCCTCAGCGGGAAAACGAAACTCTCACTGGGTTCCGTTATACCCACGCGTGACCTGAATTTCGTAAAGGATACCGCCCGCGGATTTATCCAGGCTGCCGAAAGTGAAACAGCCCTGGGGGAGGTGGTTAACCTTGGCAGTAATTTCGAGATATCCATCGCTGACCTTGTGAAAAAAATTGCATTACTGATGGGGGCGAGTATAGAAGTTCAAAGCGTGACAGAACGGCTGCGCCCTGAGAAATCTGAAGTTGAACGCCTTTGGGCCGATAACCGCAAAGCAAAAACCCTGCTCAATTGGGCACCGGAATACAGCCTTGAGCAAGGCCTGGCCGAAACCATAAACTGGTTCAGCGCTCCCGGCAATATGCAGTTTTATAAACCCGATCTTTACACAATTTAACGTATGAAGGCTGTAATTCTCGCTGGCGGCAAAGGCACAAGGCTTAAACCTTACACAACTGTCATCCCTAAACCGCTTGTCCCGGTGGGCGAAAGAGCCATCATCGACATCCTGATCTCAAGGCTTGTCAAATGCGGGGTCGATGAAGTGACCATCTGTCTGAACCACTTTGCCGAGATCATCATGGCTTTCCTGGGCGATGGTTCCAGGTACGGGATAAAAATCAACTATTCTATAGAGGATGAACCCCTGGGTACTGTTGCCCCGATCAAACTGATCCCCGGCCTCCCCGAAAATTTCCTCGTGATGAACGGAGACCTGCTGACTGATCTTGATTTCAGGCAGCTTTTCGCACGCCATGTTGAACAACAGGCCCTGCTAACCGTTTCGACCTACCACCGGACGACAAAAATCGATTTCGGGGTTCTTGAACTGGATCCGGCCGATAATAAAGTAACCGGTTTCCGCGAAAAACCTGAATATTCATTTAACGTCAGCATGGGCGTTTACGCCATGAACCGCAAAGTCCTCGAATATGTCCCTCATAAAAAGCCATTCGGCTATGATAACCTTATGCTTCTGCTGCTCGAAAAACAGATTCCGGTGAACGTGTTTCCTTATTCGGGATACTGGCTCGACATAGGCAGGCCCGATGATTATGAAAAAGCCAACGAAGATCTCGTAAAGCTTTCTGACATTCTTTGAAAACCATTCTTGTCACCGGGGCAGATGGGTTCATTGGCAGGGCGGTGGTAAAACGCCTGCTGCGTCAAGGGTTTGATGTAACCCCTTTTGACCTTCCGCAGGGAAACATTACCGACCCCGCATCCCTTGACCAGTTTGATTCAAAAAAAATCGATCATGTGATCCACCTGGCCGGGAAAACCTTCGTGCCTGACAGCTGGAAAGATCCAGGCGACTTTTATAATATTAACCTGATGGGCACCGTGAATGTCCTCGAGTTCTGCCGCAAAAAAGCAACAGGCCTCACGTACATCAGCTCTTATCTCTATGGATCGCCCGAATACCTTCCGGTCGACGAAAATCACCCGGTCAAATCATACAATCCATACAGCCATAGTAAACTTCTTGCCGATAACACCTGCCAGTTCTATGCCTCGAATTTCGGGATGAAAGTAAGCATCCTCAGGCCATTTAATGCTTATGGCCCTTCCCAGCCTTCCCACTTTCTGATACCCGAGATCATCGATATGGTTACTGATCCGTCAGTTCAGGAAGTCAGGGTCATGGACCTCAGGCCAAAAAGGGATTATGTGTTTATTGATGACCTTGTGGATGGCATTTTCAGGACCATTGACGGAGAAGCCGGAATTTACAATGTCGGCAGCGGGCAGTCGGTAAGCGTGGAGGATCTTATCCTGACTGTGATGCGACTCACCGGCATCCGCAAGCCTTATAAAGCAAAAGGCAAGGAAAGGCAGAATGAGATTTTTGACCTGTATGCAGGGATAGAAAAGATCCATCGTTCGCTCGGATGGAAACCACTTACCTCCCTTGAAGAAGGCCTCAGTAGATGTATCAGTCTGGTATAGCTTTCAGGCTCATGTCAAGACTGCGGATATGATGGGTAAGAGCCCCCACAGAAATGAAATCAACACCACTCAGGGCATACTCCCTGATATTTGCTTCGTTGATCCCGCCTGAGGCTTCGCTCTCAAATCTTCCGCCAATCAATACTACAGCTTTTTTAAGATCGGCAGGGGTGAAATTATCAAGCATGATGCGGTCAATGCCTCCCTGTTCAAGCACCTGCTGAAGTTCATCGAAATTCCTTACCTCTATCTCGGTTTTCAGATCTTTTCCGCTGGACTTCAGGTAGGCCTGCACCGATTCAATCGCCTTGACGATCCCACCAGAGTAATCCACATGGTTATCCTTGATCAGGATCATATCATACAGGCCAATCCTGTGGTTCATGCCTCCACCCTTACGCACTGCATACTTCTCAAGCTCCCGCAGCAGGGGAGTAGTTTTCCTTGTGTCAAGGATTTTCGCATGCATCCCTTCAAGCAAACGAACAAGCCTGTTTGTGGCTGTGGCAATACCGCTCAGCCTTTGCATGAAATTCAGCACCAGCCTCTCCGATTGAAGAATTGACGAGATACTGCCGGAGACTTCAAAGGCAATATCACCTGACTTCACCGCTTCACCGTCATTTATATCAGGCTTCATGACCAGCTTCTGGTCAATGTATGCGAATACCTTTTCGGCAACATTCATTCCACATAATATGCCATTTTCCTTTACTATCAGCCTTGCACGACCGGTGGCCGAAACCGGTATGGTCGACCGGGTCGTATGGTCGCCATCCCCGATATCTTCGGCTAGTGCCTTGGTAATGATCTCGTCGAGGTTCATCCTTTATTCTGTTTGTAATTGAAATAAATAGATCCTGAATTCCCCCTGGCTTTTTCTCATCAGGAAATACAGGCTGTATTTTTTGCCTCCTGCAGTGATGTTCCCCATGACGAACTTTGAACCATCGGGAGAGGTCCCATCCTTGTTTACAACGACATTGCTGACAGGCCTGCTGCTGAAAAAATCCTTGATGATCCTTGATCCCTGGGATTTGCTGTAAGTGTCTTTGAACCCCGGGATGTTCAGGTCGACCATATCGTTGAAATATTTCCCGAGGCTTTCGGCATCACCTTTTCGGATAGCTTCGGTGACCTCCGTAACTGGTGAGGTCTGAATGAAGGAAGTTAAAGAAAGCAAAATGCAGGAAATGCAAAGTAGTCCAAACAACCTGAACATGTCAGTATTTTTTCCAAAAGTACTACTTTTAATCACTCCCGGCAAATTCCCCGCCCCTGGTGGCGGAACCCGGGTACAGGGCTCTGCCCTGGTGGGAATACCTGCTTATTTATTACGATATTTGCATACCCGAAAAGCAACACTTTATGAAGATCAGGTTTATCGTAATTGGCAAAACCGAAGAGGAATATCTCCGTACCGGGATCAACCTGTACCTTGCCAGGCTCAGGCATTACATCTCGTTTGAATACCTTGAGCTGCCGGCCCTGAAAAACGCATCTTCACTAAGTATGCCCGAACAGAAAACCCGTGAAAGGGAACTGGTCCTGAAACATATTCAGTCAGGCGAACACATCGTGTTGCTCGATGAACATGGAAAACAGATGAAGTCGGCTGAACTGGCTGGCTTCCTGAACCGGAAAATGGTTTCGGGGATCAAATCACTGGTATTTGTCGTTGGCGGACCATTTGGTTTCGACCCTTCCATGAAAAATCCCGACGTTGAACTGATCTCCCTTTCGAAGCTTACTTTCTCTCACCAGATGGTGAGGCTGATCTTTGCCGAGCAGCTGTACCGGGCATTCACAATACTCAGGAACGAGGCCTACCATCACGAATGAAGCCATACACAAGGCTTCCATTAACATTTTTTTAACTAAATGGTTAACAAAAATTAACAACGATCGCTTTAACAGCTCGCATAGCTTTTATACATTTGCAGCACCAAAATTTTAACATATATGGTTGAGACGGATATTAAAGCCCTGAATGAACGGATCCAGAAGGAAAGTGCCTTCGTTGACATGGTCACAATGGAAATGCATAAAGTGATCATTGGCCAGAAACATATGATCGAACGGCTCCTGATAGGCCTTCTGGCCAACGGACATATTCTCCTTGAGGGTGTGCCCGGCCTGGCAAAGACCCTGGCCATCAAAACCCTGGCCAACATCATCGAAGCGAAATTCAGCAGGATACAGTTCACCCCCGACCTGCTTCCTGCCGACCTCGTGGGAACCCTGGTCTACAGCCAGAAACGTGAGGAATTCCAGGTCAGGAAAGGACCTCTTTTTGCTAATTTTATCCTGGCGGATGAAATTAACCGTTCCCCCGCCAAGGTTCAGAGTGCGCTCCTCGAAGCAATGCAGGAAAGGCAGGTGACTATCGGTGACCAGACCTTTGCCTTACCTGAACCCTTCCTGGTACTGGCTACCGAAAACCCCATCGAACAGGAGGGTACATATCCTCTTCCCGAAGCCCAGGTCGACCGTTTCATGCTTAAAGTAGTTATCAGCTATCCTGATAAGAAAGAAGAAAAACTCATAATCCGCCAGAACATCGGGAATGAAGCTGCCGCTTCAAGCACCATTGTTAAAACTGAAGACGTCCTCAGGGCCAGAGCTGTCGCAAGAGAGGTTTACCTCGATGAGAAAATTGAGAATTATATCACCGACATTGTTTTTGCTTCCCGTTTCCCTGCTGATTATAAACTGAAGAAATTTGAAGGGCTGATCAGCTACGGTGGATCTCCCAGGGCAAGCATATATCTTGCACTTGCAGCTAAAGCCTATGCATTCATCAAACGCAGAGGCTATGTAATCCCCGAGGATATCCGCGCCGTGGCTCACGATGTGCTCCGCCACCGCATCGGACTCACATACGAAGCTGAAGCCGAGAATATCACGTCAGAAGATATTATTAATGAAATCCTTAATACTGTAGAAGTACCGTAGTAGGGATTAGGGGTTAGGGATTAGGGATTAGGGATTAGGGATTTGAAACCAACCCCCAACCCCCAGACCCCAGCCCCCAACCCCCAACCCCCAAACAATGGAATCCTCCGAACTCTTTAAAAAAGTCCGTAAGATCGAAATAAAGACGAGAGGTCTGTCTAACCACATTTTCTCCGGACAGTACCACTCGGTCTTCAAAGGGAGAGGTATGGCCTTCAGCGAAGTGAGGGAATATCAGTTCGGCGATGATATCAGGAACATCGACTGGAATGTGACAGCTCGTTTCAACCACCCTTATATCAAGGTCTTTGATGAGGAAAGAGAACTTACAGTCATGCTGCTGATCGACGTTAGTGCATCGAACCACTTCGGGACGCAAAAAACCCTTAAAGAAGAAGTTATCACCGAACTGGCAGCTGTCCTCGCTTTCAGCGCCATTCATAATAATGACAAGGTAGGGGTGATATTTTTCACCAACAGGATTGAGAAATTCATTCCTCCCAAGAAAGGCCCCTCACATATCCTCAGGATCATCAGGGAGCTGGTTGATTTTAAACCTGAAAATAAGGCTACTAATCTCACAGAACCCCTGCGTTTTCTGACAAATGCAATAAAAAAGAGGTGTACGGCTTTCGTGATCTCCGACTTCCAGGACCATGGCTTTGTTGATGCCCTGAAAATTGCGAATAAAAAACATGACCTCATCGGTGTGCAGATCTTTGATGAACGTGAAACGATTTTGCCTGATGTTGGACTGATCAGGGTAAAAGATGCCGAAACCGGTTCTGAACAATGGGTCGATTCATCAGATTTTCGCCAAAGGGCATACTTCAGGAAATGGCACGAAGATCAGCAGGCTTTTCTAAATGATACTTTTTTGAGAAGCGGGGTCGACTGGGTAAAGATACGTACTGACCAGGATTATGTAAAACCCTTGTTGAATCTTTTCAAACGAAGAAGCGCCCGCAGGTAATTGGTAATAAAATAAATTGAAATTGATCATTCAGAAATCAATAAGCTTCATGCGTAACATCGGTATCATCTGTATCGTTTTTTTGCTTATGACCGGCTCCCCCTCATTTGCCCAGGATGTCAGCGTTAGCGCGAAATTTGATACCGCAGCGATGCTGATCGGCGACCATGTCGGGCTCAGGCTGCAGTTCAACGGCCCTGCCGGGGTCAGGGTGGAATGGCCTGTATTCAATGATACGATACTTGGTAATATTATAATTATTGGCCGGTCAAAGATCGACAGCAGTTTTACTCCCGATAAGAAAACCCTAACCCTGAAACAGGAGCTCAATATTACCTGTTTTGACTCAGGCTTTTACACACTTCCACAGATCCCTTTCAGGTACAGGCTTCTTCCCGATACGTCAGTAAAAACAACATCCACAGGACTAAGTATGCTGATGGTGCATACACTGAAGGTCGATACTACCATCGCGATTAAACCCATCAAAGGGCCAATCGGGATACCCCTGACTTTCAGGGAGATCCTGCCTTACCTCCTTATAGGCCTTGCTGTTATTGCAATAGTGCTGGCCCTGGTCTGGTACCTGAAGAAGAGGAAAAAGAACGAACCTTTGATCACGTTACGGCCTAAAGTCAGGCTTCAGCCTTACGAAAAAGCTTTACAGGGGCTTGAGAAACTAAGGGTAAAAAAATTATGGCAGGAAGGGCATGTGAAGGAATACCACAGCGAACTTACTGATATCCTCAGAAACTACATCGAAGAGGGATTTAATATTCCTGCTCTTGAGAGTACCACTTATGAGATCATGGAACAGATGAAAGCGCGTCAGGGATTTTCAAAGCAGGTGCTCGAAAAGGTAAATCATCTGCTGCAGACTGCCGATATGGTCAAGTTTGCAAAATCAATCCCCCTTCCCCAGGAGAATGATGCAGCCCTGAAAACAGGAATTGAATTCATAAATGATACAGCCAGGCCTGTGGCAGCAGTGCCACTGGAAGAAACAGTGAAGCAGATCAATAGCACAACTCAATTATAAAAACCATGCACGGACTGACCTTTGCAAATCCGGGTTTCCTTTTCCTTTTGCTGATAGTACCGGCACTTGCTGTCTGGTATTTTTACAGGAGAAGGATGAACCAGGCTGTAATTCAGGTAAGTTCAACCAAAGGGTTCAGGAAGGATTATGTTCAATGGAGGCATTATGTTTACAATGGATTGTATGTCACACGCCTCCTTGCAATCGGCCTGCTGATCCTCGCCCTTGCAAGGCCACAGACCAGCCTCAGCAGGCAGTCGGTGAACGTCGAAGGAATTGACCTGGTAATTGCCCTCGACATCTCCGGATCCATGCTGGCCCAGGATTTCAGGCCCGACAGGCTGGAAGCTGCAAAGGAAGTTGCAATGGAATTTATTGATGGCAGGCCAAACGACAGGATTGGGCTGGTGGTGTTCAGCGGGGAGTCATTTACCCAATGCCCCATTACCACCGACCATGCTGTACTGAAGAACCTGTTCAAGGAAATCAAGAGCGGAATGATTGACGATGGAACTGCACTTGGAGATGGCATGGCTCTTGCAGTAAGCAGGCTTAAAGACAGTAAAGCTGTCAGTAAGGTGATCATCCTGCTTACCGACGGGGTAAATAATATGGGTTCGGTTGATCCGCTCTCAGCCGCTGAAATTGCAAAACTCTATGGCATAAGAATTTATACCATTGGCATCGGCACTATGGGATATGCACCTTACCCTGTTCAAACCCCATTCGGGATCCAGCTTCAGCAGATGAAGGTCGAGATCGATGAGCCTTTGCTTGTCAAAATATCAGCGATGACCGAAGGAAAGTATTTCAGAGCCCAGAACATCACTAAACTCAGGGAAATTTACCGTGAGATTGATAAAATGGAGAAAACCAGGATAGACGTTACCGAGTTCAGGAAAAAGAAAGAGGAATTCCTGCCGCTTGTACTCATCGCTTTCCTTTTCCTTGCTCTCGAAGGATTTGTTAGATATACAATTTTAAAGACCATACCTTAAACTAAAGCATGTTCAGGTTTGCACATAGTATATTTTTCCTGGCGTTTCTCCTGATTCCGCTTTTAACCGCGGTTTTCATCCTTTTCATGATCAGGCGGAAGAAAGCAATGGCAAGATACGGGGAAAGCAGTTTGCTCAGGATCCTTGCCCCGGATTTTTCCATGGCCAAGCCTGTTATTAAGTTCATCCTGATCTCTCTTGCATTGTCGGCCGTTATCATGGCACTGACTGATCTGCAGTCAGGATCTAAAATCGAAAAAGTCAAAAGAAAAGGCATAGACCTTATGATCTGCCTTGATGTTTCCAACTCAATGATGGCCCAGGACCTCAGGCCCTTCCGACTGGAACGTGCAAAACAGGCCATTTCAAAACTTATCGACAAACTTGAGGGCGACCGTATCGGACTTATCGTTTTCGCCGGGAAATCATATACGCAGTTGCCAATAACAACAGACTATGCTGCAGCTAAACTCTTTGTCAGCACAGTAAACACAGGGATGGTCCCCACCCAGGGTACAGCTATTGCGGAGGCGCTTAAACTGGCAACTTCGAGCTTCGGGGAAACAAAGCATAACAAAGCGATCATCCTGATCACCGATGGGGAAGATCATGAAGGACAGGTGCTTGAACAGTCTGAAGCAACTGCTAAAGCCGGGATAACTATTTATGTCATCGGGATGGGACTTCCCGAGGGCGCCCCGATACCGGTTTTTGATGGGGATATACAAACCGGGTATAAAAAAGACAGGGACGGAAATACCATCATCAGCAAACTTGATGAAACCACCCTGAAACAGATCGCAAATGTGGGAAAGGGCATGTATATCAGGGCGAGTAACTCTGATGCCGGAATGAACACTGTGCTTGACGACCTTGAGAAGATCGAGAAATCTGATATTGAAAGCAAGCAGTTCTCTGACTTTGAAAGCAGGTTCCAGTATTTTGCCGGCCTTGCCCTGCTGATACTGATACTCGATCTTTTCGTTTTTGAAAAGAAAACAGGATGGATTAAAAATATTAAACTGTTCAGGGACATTTAATTATGAAAACAAAGCTGATCCCATTGTTTCTTTTGTTCATGCTGAGCTCTTCTTTGTTTGCCCAGAAGGAAAATACGCTTTTGCGGCAGGGGAACAAGCAGTATAATAAAGGGGACTATAAAGAGGCAGAGAAAGATTACCGTAAAGCACTTGAAATAAATAAAGAATCTGTAAAAGGGAAATTCAACCTTGGTACAGCCATCTACCAGGAAAAGAATTTTGAAGAATCGGCTAAATTGTACGGTGACCTGGCAGGAAAGAACCAGGACAGGGACATCCAGGCCGGGATCTACCACAACATGGGGAATTCATTTCTTGAAGCAAAGCAATACGACAAGAGCATACTTGCATATAAGAATGCCCTGATGAATAATCCCTCAGACATTGATACCAAATATAACCTTGAGTATGCAAAGATGATGCTGAAAAAACAACAGGAGCAGCAGAAAAAGGACCAGGACAAGCAGAATAAGGATAAACAGGATAAGAAGAAAGACAAGCAGGATCAGAAAAAGGACCAGCAAAAGCAGGATCAGAAGAACCAGCCTCCCCAGGACCAGAAAAAACTGAGTAAGGAAGATGCAGCAAGAATGCTTGAAGCATTGAAGAATGATGAAAAGAAAACCATGCAGAAAGTAAAGAAGGAGAAAGCCAAGGTGCAGGTGGTGGGAATCGAAAAGGACTGGTAAGGCGTTTTCTGTATCTTTGAAATGTTAATTTTTGTACAATAATATATATATGGTGTTCAGAAGGCTTTTATTGACGGCGGTGTTTCTTTTTATGATAGCAGCCGGCTTTGCCCAGGATGTTACATTCCAGGGTTCGGCAAAGTCGACTGTCTCTCTGGGAGAATCATTCACCCTCACTTATACCCTGAACAGCCAGGGAGCTGATTTCAGGGGGCCAAGGATAACCGGCTTCGATATCATCAGTGGCCCGTTTACTTCCACTTCCTCCAGCATTCAGTCAGTAAACGGGCGCACGACCATGTCGGTGCGCTATTCTTTCCAGTACATTCTGCAGGCCAACAGGGAGGGCAGTTTCGATATTCCTCCGGCCACCATTACAGTCGACCGGCGCACCATAACATCGAACTCCTTAACAATCAAGGTTGTGAAAAATGGTTCGGGCCAGCAGGGAACAAGCCAGGGCCAGCAATACGGCAATACCCAGCAGCAAAGCAGTCCCCAGGCCGGACCGAATGATGTAATGCTGAAAGCTTATGTAAGCAATTCATCCCCCCAGCAAGGCGAAGCAATTACAGTTACATATAAGATTTATACCAAAGTCCCTGTTTCCCAGATAGCATTTACGAAAGAACCCTCCTTCCCGGGTTTCTGGTCGCAAAGCCTGACAAAAGAAAAGGAAAAACTTCAGCAGTATACACAGGTAATTGACGGTCAGCAATATATTGTTGCTGATCTGCGCAAGTACACTCTTTTTCCCCTCAAAAGCGGGAAACTTACTATCGAACCGCTCGAACTCGATTGCCAGGCCCAGATAAAACGTCAGACAAAAAGCCGCACTGGTGACCCTTTCTTTGACGATTTTTTCAACGACAGCTTCTTTAATACTTCATATACACCGGTTGAGAAATCTCTTCGTGCAAGTGCGCTCGTGATAAATGTCAAGGCCCTCCCTTCTAATGGTGTACCTGATGATTTTGCCGGTGCGGTTGGGAGCTTTACATTCAGAACCGAACTTGATAAAACCAAAATCAAAGCCAATGAGGCAATAAATCTTAAGTGTGTTGTGAGCGGGGAAGGCAACCTGCAACTTATCGATAAACTCAATGTGATTTTCCCTCCTGATTTTGAAACGTATGACCCAAAAGTAACCAATGATATCAGGTCTTCTGATAAAGGTGTAAGCGGCTCACAGGTCTTTGAGTATCTTATTATCCCGCGAAAACCAGGCAAATTTACGATCAAACCTATATCCTTCTCTTACTATGATCTCAGAAAAGGGAAATATGCTACCCTCACCAGCCCCGAATACACCATCGATGTTGAAAAGGGGACCGGGGAAGCCGCGAACGTGACGTATTCCGGTTCAAACCATGAAGAGATAAAATATATCGGCAGTGATATCCGCCATATTAAAAATCAGGCTATGAAATTGTCGCCTTCAGGAGAAACCTTTTTCGATTCCCTGGCTTTTTATATCTGGCTTGTCTTTCCGGTAATTGGTTTCTTCATCTTCATCCTGCTGTTCAGGAAATTCAGTGAACGCA
This sequence comes from Bacteroidota bacterium, assembly GCA_037134895.1. Lineage (GTDB taxonomy): Bacteria > Bacteroidota > Bacteroidia > Bacteroidales > FEN-979 > CAIRDP01. The sequence goes on along the minus strand of JBAXLI010000030.1, from coordinate 22,748 downwards.
GAAGCGATGTTGTGCTGATGAAGAACATTAGGGCGACAAAAGTTGCACGAAAACGCCTTAAGAAAGCTGAGCTTTACCTTAAGGAACAGAAACAACAGGATTTTTACATCGAAATCTCCCAGGCCCTTTGGGGTTACCTGGGGGATAAATTCAGCCTGCCCCTGGCCGAATTGTCCATTGAAACTGTAAGACAAACACTTATTAGCAAGACAGTTAATGAGGAGATTATCCAGAATTTCATCGATACTCTGAATAATACCGAATATGCACGCTTCGCCCCGGGCGAAAAATCGGTGAATATGGAAAGGATCTATAACGAAGCTCTTGCGGTGATTTCAAGAATAGAAAGGGAACTGAGATGAGACAGGATCTTAATTTCACCAAATGCCTCCGGGCTTTGATCTTTCTGATGCTGGCCCTTGGTCTTTCAGTTGCTTATTGTTCAGATAATCAATTGACAATAGCAAAAGGAAATACGGCCTATTCATCAGGAAAATACCAGGAAGCTATCGATACCTACATGAAGGTAGCTGATCAGGGTCTTGAATCCCCTGATCTCTATTACAACCTTGGGAATGCATACTTTAAGCTGAATGATATACCCCATGCCATACTGTGGTATGAACGCGCAAGGAAAATCAACCCTGGCAGCGAGGATATAAATTTCAACCTGAGTGTTGCAAACAGCAAGATAACAGATAAGATAGAACCTCTTCCGGAATTTTTTATAAAACGCTGGTTGAGGTCGCTTACTGAACTGCTTTCTATCGATGCATGGGCGACTGGAGGGATCGTTTTCCTTATCCTTGCTCTGCTGTTCTTCTCAATGTTCATTGCTTCAAGGGTTCTTCTTCTGCGTAAGTTAGGTTTCTGGTCGGGCTTTGCTTCACTCATTCTTGCCGCTGTTTTCCTTTTATTTTCATGGGGAAGCTACCGTTCCCAGAAATCCGATCAGTCGGCTGTGATCCTCAATCCCACCGTAACAGTTAAAAGTTCTCCCGACGAAAAGAGCACTGATATTTTCGTCATCCATGAAGGATGCAAAATCCAACTCCTCGATCATATCGGAAACTGGTATGAAGTCCGCATTGCCAATGGCAGTGTAGGCTGGGTCGAGCAGGGGAATTTTGAAAAGATCTGAGCGTACCTTCCCTCATTATTTTTTACAGCTGAAATTTTTTTTGCTGATTAGGTTTTTTCCTTTATATTTGTTCGTTTAAAGGAGAAACCGTATAATCAAACCTAAAACTATGAAAAATAGACATTTACCCTCTCTATTACGGAATGCTTTCGTCGGATTGTTTCTACTCGTCCTTGCTTCTGTGACCTTTGCCGGCAATCCTGTTGACAAGGGACCCAAACAAAATGATGATCCCCTCTTTCGTCTGAAAGCAAATCAGACCACGGGCATTATTTCAGCAGCAGATGTGCTTAAAGCAAGGGAACAGGCAGAGCAGGCAGGTACTAAATCTGCGTCGAAACTTGACCTTAACTGGGTTCCCCTGGGTCCTACAAATATTGCCGGCCCCGTTTGGTCAGCGATTTTTGACAACCGCGATGCGACGGGTAATACGGTTTATGCCGGCGCCCCCAACGGTGGTCTCTGGGTCTCCACAACTTTAGGTCTGACCTGGCATCCTATTGGTTCTCCTGACGGGAACATCCCAAGGGTGTCATGTATCGCACAGTCGAAAAGCGGCGTTTTTTATGCCGGGACCGGACAGGTTTTTAAAGATTCTTATAATATTGGGAACGGGCTTTACCGTTCAACTGATGGTTTGAATTTCTCTATCGTCCCCGGAACTACTTTCAACCCCCATTGGCTGGGTATTGCACAACTCGCAGCAGATCCCAGGAATGAACGTATGTATGTTGCTACTATCGGTGGGATATATTATTCTGATAATGGCACCGACTGGACAACAGCCCTGCCGGGGTATGCAAATGACGTTTGCGTTGGCAGCGATGGAACGGTTCTCGCTGCTCTTGGTGATTCAGTATATATTGCAAAAGGCGGTGACATTAATAATTTTGTTCTCCTCAGCACGGGTGATGCATCTAAACTTCCCGTTAAAAATGTTGGCTGGGCAAGGGTTGCTATCGCTCCTTCAAACCCTCAAGTGATGTACGCCTCCTTATGTCAACCTTCAGGCTTCATGCAAGGTGTTTATTGCTCTGTCGACGGTGGTACCACATGGACCCTTATTTTCCCTGCAAACTCATCATTTGAACCTTATGGTATTAATGGCATTTCTAGTAATGCTATCGCAGTGGTTCCGAATAATCCGGACCAGATTTTTATAGGATCCAAAAAAATGTGGTTGGGAAGCAGAGTCACAGGCCAGACTTATTTTGACTGGGAAGTTGTGAGCGATGGATCAGTCAGTTCTGACCAGGAAAATTACGTACCCAATTTTCATCACCAGTATTTTTTCATGCCAGGGAACAGCGGCCGAATGGCCATTGCTTCCGAAGGAGGAGTTTCTATAGCAACAATCAGACCCGGACAAATTATTTACCAGACCTCATCGCTTAACCTTCAGATTGCACGTTTCTTTACGCTTGCAAACACTTACAACAAAGGCTATGCCATGGGTGGCGCTTCACATGGCGGAACAATCGTTGTTGGCGCTTTTTATCCCACCCAGGTTAACTACCCGACCAATGGGGTTCAGATCTGGAAAGACGGAAATGATCTCGGTGACGAAGGACGCACAGGTGGTTCCTGCGCATGGAGCAAAACATATCCGAACCTTGTAATATACACAAATAACGATACCAACACATCGCTTTACCGGACTCTCCGCCGTCGCGAACTTATCGACCTTTACTATGATAATGACCCCCTGGGTAGCGATATCGTAACAAAGCCCAGCCTCAGTGTCCCTATTAATCTTGCCGAGAGTTTTAACTACCCTTACCCTTTTGACAGTGTAAAATATTACAACAAAACCGACGTCGTTATTCCGGCCGGAGCTTCCATCACAGTTAAAAGTAAAAACGGAGGCTTCCCCTTTGTTTATACCTTACCTCAGCCAATCCCTGCCCATGACAGCGCCATGATCCCTGACCCGATTACCTCGAGATTTTTTATGGCTACAACAAAAGGTGGGCGCAAAGGTGTTTTCATGACAAAGTTCATCCTTCAGTTTGATCACCTGCCTGAGTGGTATTTCGTTTACAAGGATATCTCCCCTGCCGCCAATGGCGACATCAGCATCCTCCAGGTTTCGTCTGATATGAATACACTCTGGATGGGCACAACCAAGGGACATATATACAGGGCCAGTAACCTTCTTTTAGCCCATGACAGTGCAACAGCCGATTATGACAGGCCAACTTTTATTATAAGTAATGACACTCTTACAAACCTTCCTTTCGATGGCAGAACGATTTCAAGCATTTCGGTTGATCCCAATAATCCCAACAGGGTCATGGTTACCCTTGGCAATTATGGAAATACCAGTTACGTGTATATTACCGATAATGCGCTTGACCAGTACCCGTCCTGGAGGGATGTCACAGGTAACCTTCCTGCAGCTCCTGTCCTCAGCGGAATAATTGAAATGCACAATTCCAACAACGCTGTACTCGGCACCGAATGGGGTGTTTTCACCTCCAATAATCTTACAAGTGCATCTCCAACTTGGGTGCCGGATATGGCCAATATGGGAAATGTTCCTGTTACCGGACTTTCACAGCAAACCATACAGAATTATTCAATTCTGAATTATGGAGCTATTTACGCAGCTACCTGGGGACTGGGATTTTACAGAGATACAACCTTCCTTACACCGGTCGGTATTGACCCGGGCCCTTCATCTGGTGACTTGAACCACGATCTCAGGATCAGCCCGAATCCCGTGAAGGATTATGCCAACATTACCTTTACCCTGACCCAGCCAACCAACACCGGGATCTATATCTATGATATGTACGGAACATTGGTCATGTGCGGTAATCTTGGGATCAAACCCAAGGGAGAATCAACCTCAAGAATTGATTTATCCTCGCTGGCTTCAGGAATGTACCTGGTCAGAATCAATAATTCAACAGGCAAAGTTGTCAAGCAGTAATCATAAGTAACATTTATAAAACTCTATATATGAAAAGATTTTTATCGGTCCTCTTGCTTTCACTCTTTGCCGCTTTTGCCATGGCAGGAACAGAAGTATATGCACCCAGTCTTAAATCCCCGGCAAATAATATAGCTGACGTTATGCCAAACGTTATCATTAGTTGGAATGCAATCGTAGGCAGCGTTAACCTCCAATATGAAGTTCAGGTTGACACTTCTTTAAATTTCAATTCGTCCCAGCTTTCCGACACCACGATTACCTTGCTGACGGGTTTTACCAATCATGAACTTTTATTCGGCACAAAATATTACTGGAGGGTAAGAGCAATTGATCTCGGGCAGACTTCTTCCTGGTCTCCTGTCTGGTCTTTCAACGTGTTCAGCCAGATCACACTCTCCTTTCCAAAGAACAACGCAAAAGAAGATACTCTTGGTCCAACACAGTCACTGACATGGTTAAATACTGTAGGAGGCAAAACTATCTCAGGTGTTAGGTATTTCGATGTTCAGTTAGATACTTCGCCCAATTTCAATTCTACCCAGTTGCGTTCAGGCACGGTTTTATCGGTTAAGTATTTCTTTAAAGTCGCCAATCTCAAGTTTGGTTATAAATACTACTGGAGAGCCCGTACCCGTCATGAACTGAGCACAAGCCAATGGTCCCTGGTGTTTAATTTTACCGTAACCAATGCTGTCGTACTGACAGCCCCAGCCAATAATGCTGTTGATCAAATGCTGAATGCAAAACTGACATGGAAAGCGATCAAGGGATTACTCGGTTATGAATATCAGCTTTCTCTCGATACCAACTTCACATATCTCATAGCCGGATCTGAGGTTGATACCAACTTCGTTGCTTCCGAGTTTACAAGGTTCGGAGGTAAATATTACTGGAGAGCACGTATGCGGCATGCTACTGATACAACAAAATGGTGTGCCCGCTGGGCCTTTACAACCATTGACCTGGTTAAACTGAACAGCCCTACAAACAATGCCACAAACATTGCTGTTAAGCCAACTTTTAAATGGACAAAACAAACAGGAATCGTTAAATTCGAACTCCAGGTTGCCGACAATATGAATTTTACTTCTCCATATATTGTGAAACTTGCTGATACCCTAACCCAATATGTTCTTAGTAAAAAGCTGAATAATTCAAGCCAGTATTTCTGGAGGATGAGAGCCTTCTCTGATTCACAGGTCCCTGATACCAGTGGATGGAGCACTCCCTGGGGCTTTACAACACTCGCTTCAACAGGCATCGATGAAAACGGCATGCTCACCAGCAGTATCTATCCCAATCCGGCTTCGGGAAAAGTCAACGTGAAAATAAAGGTTGATGAACCTGCTCAGGTTCAGCTGGCGCTTATTGACCTTCTGGGAACTACCTACATTAAGGATGAATTTGAACTCAGCAGCGGAGATAACATCCGTGAGATCAATATTTCAAACCTTAGCAAGGGTGTATACATTGTACGCCTGGTGATTGACGGAAATGTGAGCAATCATAAACTGATCATCGACAAGTAGTCTGCCAAAGACATAAAAAAAAGAGGCTGTTCTTTCCTGAGCAGCCTCTTTTCATTTTACCTACTTCTTGTCCAGGCCTTGTTTGAATTCCTCCAGAACGTGTAGGTCTTCCTCCGTGATATAATCAATTTCGAGTGCCTTTTTAATCAGATGTTCATAATCGGTAAGAGTAACAAGCGGACAAGCTTCCTTTCGGAAATTGGATTCTGCCAGACCTAACGAATATGTAAAGATGGCAAGCATCCCTTTTACCTGGCATCCGGCAGCTTTTAGCGCTGAAACAGCACCCAGGCTGCTCGATCCGGTCGAGATCAGGTCCTCGACAATAACAGCACGCTGACCCGAACGTACTTCGCCCTCGATCTGGTTACTTAATCCATGCTCCTTTTTCGACGAACGAACGTAGGCAAAAGGTAATCCGAGTTCCTGTGCCACCAATGCTCCCTGGGGGATTCCCCCTGTGGCAACACCAACAATCAGGTCGGGTTCCCAGTTATTCTGTTCAATGGCAGCTACAAAACTTTGCCTGATGAAAGTCCTGATCTCAGGATACGAAAGCGTTACCCTGTTGTCGGTGTAAATGGGTGATTTAATGCCAGAGGCCCAGGTAAACAAATCTTTTGGACTCAATTTCACGGCCTTTATCTTTAAAAGTTGTTCGGCGGTGATTAACGCAATATCTTCTTTATATATCATAATATTTAAGTTTTCCTGCCTCAAAATTAAGGAAAAAATGAACCTGTCTGCCTCACTTCAAATTAGTATCTTTGTTTTACCGGAACTGCAGAGAATGATATGAGAACAGAGATCTATTGTAATGAGAGTATTATAGTGCTAAGGGATTCCAAGCCGGTCTCAACTCTGAATAATGAGGTGCAGGTCGCTTATTCGGGGAAGAAGGAACTCCAGCAGCTGGTTTTTGATTTTTGTAAAGCCGGAGAACCGGGAGTCCTGTGTATATGGTCAGATGATAAATACAACCAGCTTGTCAAGGCTTTTTTCAATTTGCATGAAACAATAGAAGCTTCAGGAGGGGTTGTATTTAATGAGCATGGGGAAATACTCTTTATTCACAGGAACGGGAAATGGGACCTTCCTAAAGGGAAGGTAAACGGTAAGGATAAGCGGAAAGCCGATAAGGATGAAGCCGGGAAAAAGAATAAGCCTCCCACCGATGAACAGGTTGACAGGAGCAGCAGGATCGCCAGGATCGCCGCACTAAGGGAAGTCAGGGAGGAGACCGGGCTGAAAAAGATCAGTATTATTTCTGAACTGCCTTTTACCTACCATATTTATTTCAGCGGTGAGCGAAGGATCATCAAACATACCCGTTGGTTTAAAATGGAAAGTAATACTTCCGACAGCCTTAAACCCCAGGTCTCAGAAGGTATTATAATTGCACGCTGGATACCCACCAATTCACTGGCATGCATTTTCCAGCATACTTATGAATCACTGAAGCCCCTGATAAAAACCGTATTGGCAAATACCTGACCAAACACCATTCGTATGAACCAGAAATTGATAACACCTGCATCACTGGTGAATTCATTTATCCGGAAATCAAGTCTTAAACAGGAAGTCTATTTTAAGACCCTTGATATTTTCAGGCAGTTTAAAGCCGAATCGGAAAAGTTTATACACTCAAACCGGGATAAAGTTCTTAAATCAAAATACCCGCTTCTCTTCGAATTCAGGGAAAGAGGGGACTTCCAGTTTGAACTCCGGTTCGGTTCTGATATCCTGATTTTCATAATGCATACCAATGTGTTCGAGTTTCCCAGGGACCATGAAGTAATGAAGACCGACTACATAAAGCATGACAAGCTAAGGTCTTATTGCGGCAGCATCATGATCTTTAATTTTCTCGCCGATTCCTTTAAATACAACCGCTCGAATGACATCGGATACCTGATCGGAAGAGTTTTTATCAACAGGGAACTCCATTATTTTGTTGAAGGTAAGCGCGAAGTAGGCCTGCTTTATAATAATTTTGGCCATTCATCTATCGATATAAAAACCATCCGGTCAATAGTCCATTCCAGCATTTTGTATACCATAAATTTCGATCTGCTGACTCCTCCATTTGATAATCTGAAGGAAGTGAGCGTGGTTGAAATGCAGTCACAGCTTGATACCATGTCAATCCGTACAGGGAAACGCATAGGATTCAGATTTCAGGCGGATGAGGTTGTCCGGAATGGAAAATGAAGGAAACTCATTGATATTGTTGTTGCCTGCTAAGTATAATTAAACACAAAAAACTTTTGATATGAAAAATCTTTTACTGTCCATGCTTCTCTGCCCGGTTTTGTGTTTTGCACAGGGAGAAGCCAATCAAATAATAGCACATGGTCTGGCTGATAAACAAGCATCTCCGGTGACAATATTCACTGCAAAGAAAGTCATAACCATGGAGCAGTCCAATCCTGAAGCAACTGCAATTGCAGTTTTGGATAAAAGAATCGTTGCTGTTGGCTCGCTTGACCAGGTGAAAGCTGCCTTGGGAAATTCGAAGTTCATCGTGGATGAAACATTTGCGAAAAAAATCATCATGCCGGGTTTTATCGACCAGCACTTGCATCCCATCCTTGGCGGACTGACACTGTCAACGGAGGTCATAGCTCCTGAAGACTGGGTAATGCCTGAAAGAACGTTTAAGGCAGCCTCAACACCGGCTGAATACCTTGCAAGACTTAAATCAGCCGAGGCAGCTATGAAAGACAAGAAAGAATGGCTGTTCTCCTGGGGATATCATAATCTATGGCATGGGAAAATGAGCCGGGCATTGCTTGATTCGGTAAGCTCAACCCGACCCATAATGATCTGGCAACGGTCCTGTCATGAATTTTACATGAATACTGCCGCACTCAATACACTCGGATTAACAGAGCAGTCTATGCAGGGCAAAGGCGATGCCAGCAAGATGATGAACTGGGCCGAAGGGCATTGGTGGGAAGTCGGAACAAATCTTGTCATTGGGCCTCTTATGAAGGTTTTTGTGACCAGGGAGAGGCTGGAGTTCGGCCTGAAGCAAATGATAGCTTACCTGCACTCAAAAGGAGTTACCGCTTATAATGAACCTGGAGCCCTTCTTGCCCCGGGGTTGATAGAGATGTACCAGCAGATCCTGGGAGCAGATGCCACGCCCATGTATTCTTTTTTCATCATTGACGGCAGGGGGTATATCGATCAGGGAATCCCGGTTTCAGAGGCGATAGCAGATGGAGAAAAGATCGTAAATGCCCATTTGACAGGAAAAGTATCATTTTTTCCAAAGCAGATCAAACTCTTTGCCGACGGGGCTATAATTTCCCAGCTGATGCAGATGAAAGATCCCTATCTTGATGCAAACGGAAAGCCTGACCCCAACCACCACGGAGAATGGATGGTAACACCGGAAAATCTTGAAACCCGGAGCAAAGCCTATTGGGATGCGGGTTACCAGATCCATATACATGTTAACGGCGATGAAGGGCTTGAAGTTCTGCTTAATACTCTTGAACGGCGGATGGCTGAAAACCCGAGGGCAAACCATCGTACAGTGATCGTTCACTTTGCCAATTCTTCGGAAGAGCAGGTAGAACGGATTGCCAGGCTGGGAGCCCTGGTCAGTGCAAACTCCTATTACACCGTTGGATTTGCCGATAAATACAGCAAATTCGGCCTGGGTCCTGAACGTGCAAATTCAATGGTGCGCTCTGGCTCCGTGATAAAACACCATATCCCCTTATCATTCCACTCCGACCTCCCGATGGCTCCCTCTGACCCGCTTTTCCTCGCCTGGTGTGCCGTGAACCGGGTTACTCCATCAGGCCGGGTCGCTGCCCCCGAGCAGCGCATTAGTGTTATGGATGCCCTTAAAGGGATAACCATAGAATCTGCTTATTCATGGAGAAAAGAAAATGAGCTCGGAAGTATTGCGCCCGGCAAAATTGCCAATTTTACTATCCTTGAACAGGATCCCTTTGCTGTGGAACCGATAAAGCTTAAAGATATTCCCATATGGGGAACGGTCTTTGAAGGAAAACAATACCCCATCACAAAGAACAATTCATTGGGAATGAGGCAAGAGACAGGCAGCTCGTCAACCGGATTAACTGCGCTTCCACTGCCTTCGTGTTTTACTGGAGGAGAAAGTGATCATGATCATGAACATGGTTATTGCGGAGCCTGCAGTTTCAACCTCCAGTTAAGGAACAGCGGCGTACTCAACAGTATTGATTTCACCCAGGCTAAGAAGTGACGTGAAAGATACTGTGATACCCTTTATCACAACAGCCATTCAGAGTTAGTTTAAAGGAGTATCTACTTCGGCAGTTTAATCCCGATGAGGTCTTTTCCGTCGAAACTGTATGCCTGAACATAATTCCCGGTTTCTTTAATGACGAGAGCAAACTGACCATATCCTTTCAGGGAGCCCTTAATTGGAAATTCTTCCTTGGTAAGCAGGTCGGGAGAGAATCTGAAAATGCTCGTGCCGCAAAATGCGTAGATCCGTTTTTTTGAATCCACCTGCAGCTGCGCACCACCATAAGGCATGCTGATAGCGCGGATAAACAAACCCTTATTATATAATTCCAGTGTTTTATTGTTCCCGCAAAAAATATATTCCTGTGCGCCGGGAGTTCCCACAATTGAGCTATAGTGAGAAGTGGTTGAGACCTGGTACGTTGAGTCAAGTTTATTAACATTATAAACAGAGTTGTACATTGAAACACAGGACATCTTAATATTTTATATAGGTTTAGCCGGGTGGGATATTCCGGTAAACAGGATCCTTGTGTAATGTTGGAGTGGGGGTGAACTGATTTTGCTTTCAGATTTCAGTTCTTCAGTTTTCAACTTCAGTCCATTAAATATTCTGGTGAATAATTTTCACTCCTTGTCGGGAGGATGAAAATATTCATTATATTACAGGTCTAAGTAAGAATAAAATTACTGATTCATTTAAAAGAAACTGATTAATAGAACTTTCCTAAACCCTGAAACATGAAAATTAATCAACATATCATAGCTTTTTCAGCGATCCTTTCAGTGATAGCAATCACAGTAGGTTGCACCAAAAAACAGTCAACCGCCGACAGCATGCTGCCAACGCAGCAACCAGCTGAACCCAAACAGGATATATTTTCCGCCGCGGTGCATATGGGAGTCAATTACGGACCCTTTCATTATGCTAACCAGAATCCCGGAACCCAGATCCCTCTTTCGCAGATTCAGTCAGATTTGGCACTCATAGGCACAACATTCAGTTTCATACGTACTTATACTGTTGCAAACGGGATGGACCAGGTCGTGCCTGAGTCGGCTTCACTCGGTATTCAAGTCGCGGTTGGAGTTTACTGTTATCCTGGCGATTCAGTAAGCACACAGGCCGACATTAACCTGGCAGTTAGCCGGGCAGCTGCATATCCTTCAACCGTTACTGCCATTGTGGTGGGCAATGAGACGAATATTGACGGTCCGAATTATGTTAATGATTCTACTGTTGCGGGATATATGAATTATGCAAGTCAGAAACTGATAGCCGCTGGTCTGACGGGAATCACAGTCAGTTCCTGCATAACAGGGGTGGGTGGACTTCCGGGTGGTAGCGGGAACAACCATGGCTGCCCGCAGATCATGCAAAAATGCGCCAGCCTTAATGCCCAAGGGGATAAAGTGATTTTCATGACAATCTACCCGTATTACGGACAGAAGTACAACAACCAGAACACCCCCTCCAATATCGCGGGCAATATGCAGTGGTCCCACGACAATGGCATGGCCCAGGCAGAAGCTTTAGGATTAGATGTTGTTATCGGGGAAATTGGATGGCCCAGCCAAGGTAACGATCCCACTATGGAGAACGCGACCAATGAAGGTCTGAATTTCACCGCTACCCTCGCCTGGATCAATGGAACCAATATTTACAATCAATCTTACAACACACTGTGGTTTTCGATGTTTGATGAACCCTGGAAAACAGGTGAACCTTTCGGGGTTGGCCCTTATTGGGGACTTTATGCAGCAAATGGAGCGACCCAGCCAAAATTTACGATCCCTTCATTGAATTGACAGGGTTTGAACAATCTTCCTGAAATAGAAAAAGGCCGGTAACAATGTTGTTACCAGCCTTTTTTGTAGCCCGTAGGGGAATCGAACCCCTGTTACCAGGATGAAAACCTGACGTCCTAACCCCTAGACGAACGGGCCAAAGTTGTTTTGGGAGTGCAAAATTACAAAATGTATTGAATACTGCAAAACAATTTTACGTTAAAGGCGGTAATGGACTTACCAGAAATTATCAGACTGGCATCAGACAAACTGATTAAGATTGAATAAACTTAATTCCATGCGATTATTTTTTTGAAAATTAGGTAATTCAGTCTTACATTTGCCGAAATAATGTTTCTAAACCGAAAACTTATGCCAAGTATTAAATTTACAGAAGCTGAACTGGAATTCCTAGTGGGACAGTATGAACTTGAGTTAATTGAAGCCGAAAAGTATATCGGAGAGATAAAAAATATCCTCAAAAAACTTGGGGTCGTTTACCATGAAGTTTCGGAAAAGCAGGAAAAGACCGGGAAAAGAGGAAGAGGTCGTCCGGCAAAGGCTAAAGTAAAAGAAACCAAGTTACCCCAGCCTGAGAAGGAAGTCACGGAAAAGAAAAAAGGAAAGCGGGGCAGGCCTAAAAAGAAGGGCAGTAAAGCTCTGGTTAAATCTGTTGTTAAATCCCAGCCAAAAGCCCTGGAATCAAAGACGGATATTGCGAAAGCTGAAGTAAAGAAAGCCGCTGCAGTGAAAGCAGTTAAGAAAGCAAAACCTTCAAAGGAAAAGAAACCGGTAGTCAAAGTAAAACCCGCACCGAAGAAGGAAAAATCAGTTAAGAAGGCAGAGCAAAAAGCTGTTGTTCAGCCAGCTAAGGAGACTGATACAAAACCGGTGAAGGCTGCTGTGAAAAAAGTTACCAAACCGAAGCCGGTCGCTAAAAAGAAAAAAGCTGCCCCTAAATCAAAGCCCAGGCAGATACTGAAATCTGAACCCAAGTCCCCTGTTTCTGAAACTCCCCCGGTAATTCCTGCAGAGGAGAAGCCGGCCGAATTATAACCCGGGCAATTTCTTTCAGCTTAGAGAGCCTGACATTTATATACGCGGGAAATTGTGTTATTGATATTTCCTAATTCAAATATTTATTGTAATTTTGCGCCCTGATTTAAAAAGAAGGACAATCAATTAACAAATTCAATCCATGGCCAATCACAAAAGTTCGGAAAAACGCATCAGGAATACCAAAACTAAGAGAACAGAGAACCGTTACCAGGGCAAGACTGTACGTAATGCCGTGAAAAAAGTGCGTGAAACCGAAGAGATAGAGCAGGTTAAGAAAGATTTGCCAAAAGTCATTTCACAGCTTGATAAACTTGCTAAAAAGTCGGTAATTCATAAGAATAAAGCCGCCAACCTCAAGAGCAAGCTGATGAAAAAGGCGAATGTGGCTAAAACTGCCTGATAAAGCCTCCTCTTAATTCCTGTCTTTTTTCCTCGTCCAGCGAAATCCCCTGAACGATAACCTCTGAATATAGGTTTTTAAATGCCGTTCCTTTTTCCTGGGATAGATGTCATCTATTTTGATCATGATCCCGGTTTCCTCAACATCCCCGAATCCCAGGTTAATTGAAGTGCCAAACGTGCGCATTGTGGCACTGAGGTTCATATACGCGTTGACCAGGGGAGGAACAAGTTCTCCATGGCTTCTGACCTCATGGATCAGGATCTTGTAATTTTCTTCGAACGAGGGGGCGTTAAAGATGTTATTCAGGGTTTCTGAAGGTGTTTCAGTCGCAAGAAGATATTTGGGTGTAAGCAGGTGCTCATTATCGGGGAAAAACCGCTGCAGGTAGTACAACACAACATCCCTTGCAATTTTATTATACTGAGGATACATCGTCATCTTTCCGAAGAAATATCTCACATCCGGGTTTTCGACAATCATGGCGCCCAACCCGTCCCACAGGTTATCAAGCGAAAACATGCCTTTCCTCAGGTTTACAGTCGGCTGGTATTCAGGCTGTACAAAGGACCTGCCCAGCTCGATGGAATAAGGCAGATAATCGCGTATAAACTTATGTGAAAAATCAAACAGTTCGGCCGTGGCTGATTTCAGGCAGCCATCCGACTGGCATGGAATATCTCTTCCGTGGATAAACCTGTAACCTCCTACGATTTCATGATCGGAAGGATCCCACACGATCAACTGGTGAAAAGGCTCATCCATCACATCGAACTCATCGATATCGATAGCCTTTCCCGTTCCCCCCCCGGCATCCCTGAACGTTATTTCCCTGAGCCTTCCAAGTTCCTTCATCAGGTTGGGAGAATCATGGGCAGTAAAAATATAAATCTTGTTTTGCCCGTTATTCGTGTTGCGCACAAATTTCGAGTCGGTCAGCTCAGCATCAAGCAAATGCTTGTCAACGGGTGGTATGATGGTTTCCATGATACGTGAATAAGACTCTGATACAAAAGTACTAAAAGCAGTAAACGGTTTACAGTGGTGATAAAGTATATGATCCTATTTCCTATTTTTGCCGTATGACTCCTGAAATTGAAGAAATACCAGAAAAGCTGATCAACGTTGAAGGGCTTTTTGCAGCGAAAAATCCAAAACTGCTTAAACTAATCCCCCGCTGGTTCCTGGCATACCTGAAACGCATCATCCACGAGGATGCTGTCAACGGGTATATATACAGGAACAGGGATAAATTCGGACTGCCATTCGTCGAGGCTATTCTGAAGGAGTTCGGGGTTACCGTCAATACAGTAATTCCTGGTACGGATTCTGCGGATGGGTGGAAGGTGCTTGCAGATATGCTCAGGGGCCGCAGGCTGATTATCGCATCCAATCATCCGCTTGGGGGCCTCGACGGACTCGCCCTGATGAACCAGATAGGGAATGCAAGGGCGGATATAGTTTTCCCTGTTAACGATCTGCTGATGAACGTCCCTGGCTTAAGGCCCTTGTTCATCCCCATCAACAAGCATGGAAAGAATACCGAAAATGCAATGATCATCGATGAAAATTTTGCAAGTGAGAAGATGATATTGTATTTCCCGGCAGGATTGGTTTCCCGCAAGTTCAAAGGAGGGGTGATCAGGGACCTGGAATGGAAAAGCACCTTCATCAAAAAAGCGAAGAAATATCATCGCGACATCCTTCCCGTATATATTTCGGGACGGAATTCCGTCTGGTTTTATAACCTCTCGAACTGGAGAAAAAGACTGGGCATAAAGGCTAACATAGAAATGTTGTACCTTGCCGATGAAATGATGAAACAGAGAGGGCATACGATCACCATTATGATAGGTGAGATGATCTCCTGGGAGTCTCTCGATAAATCGAGGAATGACCTTCAATGGGCAGAATATGTCAGGCAGAAAGCTTATAGCCTCAACAACAAGAAGTAACAGAAACCGCTCCCACATCCGCAAACATGAACCTGAAATTTATATCAAGCGTTGTACATCCAAAAGATGGTCCGCAAACGGGCTTGCCCGAATTTGCCTTTATCGGCCGCTCGAATGTGGGTAAATCCTCACTTATCAATATGCTTGCCGGCAGGCGCAGCCTTGCTAAGATATCGTCGCATCCCGGCAAGACCAGGACAATCAATCATTTTCTTGAAGAGGAGCGGATGTTTTACCTCGTTGACCTCCCGGGTTACGGCTATGCAAAACTGTCAAAGGATGAGAAGGCGAAGATCGAGCAGGTTATAAGGAATTATATTACAAAAAGCCAGGCTCTGCGATGTACTTTTATCCTGGTCGACGCCAGGCATGACCCATTGAAGCAGGATATGGAATTCCTTTCATGGATGATAGAACAGGAGAAGCAGTTCGTGATCCTGTTCACCAAGACCGATAAGCTTTCGAGCAATGAGAAGAGAAATCTTCAGGCAAAATACACTAAAGGCTTTCAGGCGTTTATGCCTGGTTTTATTCCCCAGATCATTCCAACATCTTCTGTAACCGGACTTGGGAGTGATGAAATAAAGGAACTTATAGATGAGATGATGCTTGCTTAAGCTCAACCAGGAGTTGGTTCTTTGGGACCCTGTCTCCCTGCTTCACATAGATTTTCTTTACAGAAGTGTCGAAAGGCGCAAGAAGATGGTTGTCCATTTTCATTGCCTGCAGCACAAGAAGGGTCTGGCCCTCTTTGACCTTCTGGTTTTCTTTTACCATCACTTTCATGATAGTACCCGGGATGAAAGCCGTGATCTTCCCTGGATCTTCGGGCTGATAAGGTTTACGGCTCAGGAAGGTGCGGTTGGCAAGGGTTTTATAGGCGATATGTTCCATCTGGAACGAGATGAACTCAGGTTCCGGCTCTGCCTGCGGTTTTTCGTTTTCTTCCATGCGGTCAGGATCTTTTACTTAGAACGATCAGAAAGGAGGAACCCCGTGTTTTTTCTTCGGGGCGACCTCATTTTTATTCTGTGCGAGGGTAAGTGAATGAATAAGGAAATTCCTGGTTTCCGAAGGTTCAATCACGGCATCAACATACCCGTAAGCAGCAGCTACGTATGGATTGGCAAATTTCTGCCTGTATTCTTCTATAAGCCGTTTGCGTGTTTCTTCAGGATTGTCGGAGGATTTTATTTCGGCCCTGAAAATTATGTTTGCAGCGCCTTCGGGGCCCATTACAGCGATCTCAGCAGTTGGCCATGCCAGCACAAAATCGGCACGCAGATGATGGGAGCACATGGCGATATAGCCTCCGCCGTAAGCTTTGCGCAGGATTACGGTGAGTTTGGGCACGGTGGCTTCGCTGTATGCATATAACACTTTCGCCCCATGGCGGATAACGCCTGCATGTTCCTGGTCTATTCCGGGCAGATAGCCGGGAAGGTCAACCAGGGTTACCAGGGGTATATTGAATGCGTCGCAGTAGCGAATGAACCTTGCAGCCTTATCGCTGGAATCAACGTCAAGAACACCGGCAAGAACCATGGGCTGGTTGGCGACAAATCCAATGGTTTGTCCGTCAAGCCTCGCAAAACCGATCACGATGTTAGCGGCCCACATCTGGTGAATTTCAAAGAAATCCGAATCATCGACCAGGGCCTTGATCACATCCCTTACATCATATGGAGTCATAGGGTTGGTAGGGAAAACGCTGTCGATCTTATAATGCCTTGTTTTGGGCGCTTTCTTCGGAAAATTCTCGGCTTTTTTATCGTTGTTCCAGGGGATAAAGCTTACCAGGCGTTTGATCTGGGTGAAACACTCTTCCTCGCTCTCGGCAAAGAAGTGTGCATTCCCGGTGATCTCTGCATGTACCTTGGCACCTCCCAGGTCTTCCATGGAAATCTCCTCACCCAGAACGGTCTTGATTACTTCCGGACCGGTGATAAACATTTTTGAGATCTTGTCGACGACAAACACAAAATCGGTTAATGCAGGGGAGTAAACTGCACCGCCGGCGCATGGGCCCAGGATCACACTGATCTGCGGGATTACTCCCGATGCGAGGGTGTTCCTGTAGAAGATCTCACCATAACCGGCAAGGGAATTCACGCCTTCCTGGATTCGGGCACCTCCTGAATCGTTGATGCCGATCAGGGGTACTTTCATCTTCATGGCATGATCCATGATCTTGGTGATCTTCTTGGCATGCATAAATCCTAACGAACCACCTGCTACAGTGAAGTCCTGGGCGAAAATGCAAACAGGCCAACCATTGATGGAACCGGTGCCGGTGATAACACCATCACCCGGCAAATACTTTTTATCCATGTCGAAGTCCTGCCCGGCATGCTTCACAAACAGATCGTATTCATGGAATGAATTCGGATCCAGTAATGCCAGGATTCGTTCACGGGCTGTCATTTTACCGGATGCCTTCTGTTTCTCAAGGGCTTGTTCACCGCCTCCCTGAAAAGCTTCATTCATCCTTCGCTTAAGTTCGTTGGTCTTAGCTCTTAAACTCATGATTTTGGTTTTTGGCGCAGAGGTGGCAAAAGTACGATTATGAAGATGAAAAATGAATGATATAAAACTTCCAAATCCGGTTTTCAGTCAGGGCGGTCCCGGAATCGAAGATTATGCTACTCTGGGCCATTCTTATAAAAAACCGGAATTCAGGTAATTAAATCAAGGTGTTATGCTGTTGTGAAGGTAATAACAGTTGTTAAAATAAAAACGTTAAAAATTGTTAAATGAACCCCGGTTGAAACTAAATGGATCTATTTGAACGTTGCGACCGTGATTCCGCTTCCTCCTCTTTCGACAAGTTCGTCTTTTGCAGTTTTTATTTCTTTTACAGAACGCAGGTAATCCCTTGTGATCTGCCTCAGAACACCATTCCCTTTGCCATGAAGGATGCGTACTTCATTGATCGAGAGCATGACTGCATCATCAATATAATGCTGCAGCATCGAAACTGCCTCATCCACCCTTTTTCCCCTGAGGTCAAGGGTCATCTGGAAATCATTGAGCTTTCGCTGAAGGTCGTCGACGTATGACTGAAACTGCCTGTGCTTTGCGGGCAGGGGTTCGCTGAGCTGAAGCTTTGAAAGTGAGACGAAAGAGGGTTTGGGGGATGGGGATTGGGGATTGGGGATTTTGGATGCAGGATCCGGGATGCGGGATGCAGGATGCGTGATAGGGGATTCGGGTTCTTTGAATGGGGTAGTTTCCAGCTTTTGCTTCAGGTCCTTAAGATTGGTTCGAGCTGATTTTGTGCGTTCCTTTTCGGCATTGGCCTCTTTGATTTCCTTAACCGTACGCTCAATAGTCTTATTCGCATCAGTAACGATCTTCAGAGCTTCAAGCCTTGCATTTTCCAGGATCTCTTTTTTCGATTTTTCAAGATCTCCAGAAAGCTTTTCATATTTGCTTATCAACTCACCCAGGAAGTCGTCGGCAACACTGAGCTCGGTGGTCTTTTTACTCATCTCCTCCTTCTCGGTTTCCAGGTCCTGTATCTGTTTCTCAAAATTCAGCTGGCTGTGGCCGGTAATATTCCTTGCTTTTTCAAGAACTGAATCGGGGAACCCTATCTGCGAAGCAATTTCAAAGGCAAATGAGTTACCGGGTTTTCCTTTTTTCAGGCGGTACAGCGGCTTGAGTTTTTTAGAGTCATACAGCATCGCTCCGTTCACAATGCCTTTGACCCTCCCGGCAAGGAGTTTGAGGTTTGAATAATGTGTGGTGATGATCCCATAAGTGCCTTTTAAAGCCATCTCCTCCAGGCAGGCTTCGGCCATCGCCCCGCCTTGTGAAGGGTCGGTTCCCGAACCAAACTCATCGATCAGCAAAAGTGTACTGCTGTCGATATGTTCAAGAAAAAATTTAAGGTTCAGTAATTTGGATGTATATGTGCTGAGATCGTTGTCGATCGATTGTTCATCGCCTATATCCAGGAAGATATTCTCAAAGATAAGGAACTCCGAATCTTCCCTCACTGGTGGCAGTAATCCGCATTGAAACATATACTGAAGCAGTCCTACTGTCTTCAGGCAAACCGACTTCCCACCGGCATTTGGTCCTGAGATAATGAGGATGCGTTCCTCACCTTCAAGTTCAATCTCAAGCGGAACCACCGTTTTTTTAATCTTTTTAAAATGGAGGTAGAGGTTCGGGTGGATGGCCTGGTACCATTTGAATCCAGGTCTGCTCCCCGATTGGCGGAGGCCCTGGCTTTGAGCCGCAATGTTAGGCAGAACCCCTGAGACCTCCCTGGCAAACAAAGCCTTTGCACGTATAAAATCTATAATACCCATGAAATGATACAGGCTGATCAGGTTCACTGTATCAGGTCTTACTTCATCGGTAAAAGAGATCAGGATCTTAATGATCTCCCTTTTTTCAGCATATTCAATTTCGCGGATTTCGTTATTGGTCTCGAAAATAGCTGCCGGCTCGATATATACGGTTTGCCCGGTTGCCGACTCATCATGAACATACCCGCTTATCTTTCGTTTGTGGGCGCTCATCATCGGGATCACCAGCCTGCCGTTGCGGATGGTGACTTCAGCATCCTCGGGGGTCCATCCCGACTGTCGGGCAACTTTCAGGTCATGATGGATTTTATGTTCGACGCTGGCAAGTTTATAAGCCTTCTCCTTTCTCAACCGGGCCAGCTCAGGCGATGCGTTGTCCCTGACCTGCGAACGCTCATCAAGTATTTTATCGATACGGTGGATGAGATTTCCCGGGATGCTCAGGGCCGCATGGTCGGTGATGTTCTTTGCGATCTGACCGTAAAGACCAGGACAAATTTCCTGCCTCTGCGTAAAGAAATTTATCAGGGCTTCAACAGTCTGAAGTGAAAGCCTGAGTTCGGCAATTGAATCTTCTTCGAGATAGGTCCCGGGTGTGGCAATCCTGCTTAGTTCAGGTATAAGGTCGTAGTAATCCTGGGCAGGGAATCCTTCCTCAAAATTCAGTACATGCAGCATCTCACTGCACAATATTAAATTTAGATGAATTTCGTCCCTTGAAGAAGAGAAGGAGATCCCTGAAACCAGGTGTTCTCCTATGGACGACAGGCAGTTAGATTTCAGTGTTTCCCTGATGGTATCGAAACCCAGTTTATTTTCAAAAGAAGTTGGATAAAGCATTTTGCAAAATTAAAAAAATTGTACCTTTGCAGTCTGTTAATCGATTCACAATAAGAAGAAATAAAATCTTAAAAATCAACATATTATGACTAAAATTAAAAAATACTTGACTTGTGACGGTAACCAGGCTGCATCACATATTGCCTATATGTTCAGCGAAGTTGCCGCGATCTACCCCATCACTCCTTCCTCAAACATGGCAGAGAATGTTGATGAGTGGGCTGCCAACGGCCGTAAAAATATTTTCGGAGACGAAGTCAGGGTGGCTGAAATGCAGAGTGAGGCCGGCGCTGCCGGAGCAGTGCATGGTTCACTCCAGGCTGGTGTTCTCACAACTACCTTTACCGCTTCCCAGGGTCTTCTTCTGATGATCCCCAATATGTATAAAATTGCAGGTGAACTTCTTCCCTGCGTCTTTCATGTATCGGCAAGGACTGTTGCTGCTCATGCCCTCTCGATTTTCGGTGACCATGGCGACGTTTATGCAACCAGGCAAACCGGTTTTGCCATGCTCGCCTCAGGTTCAATCCAGGAGATCATGGACCTTGCTGGGATTGCACATCTTGGTGCTATCAAACTGAGGCTACCCTTCCTCCATTTCTTTGATGGCTTCCGTTCCTCACATGAGATCCAGAAGATCGAAATGTTTGAGAATGAAGATATGGCAAAGCTTCTCGACTACCAGGCGCTCCAGGAGTTCCGCGACCGCGCCCTGAATCCCGAGCACCCCGTTACCCGTGGCACAGCCCAGAACCCCGATATTTTCTTCCAGGCAAAAGAAGCCGTGAACCGGTTTTATTTTCCGGTGGCGGATGTTGTTGATGACTATATGAAAGAGATCACAGTCCTTACAGGCAGGGAATATCACCCCTTTGTTTACTATGGAGATCCCCAGGCTGAAAACATAATCATCGCCATGGGTTCCGTTACCGAGACCATCCGCGAGACTATCGATTATCTTCGCGCAAAAGGAGAGAAAGTCGGCCTGGTGGTTGTTCACCTCTACCGTCCGTTCAGTGAAAAATATTTCTTCAACGTTTTGCCGAAATCGGTGAAACGCATAGCTGTCCTTGACCGCACAAAGGAACCCGGTGCAAACGGAGATCCCCTTTACCTCGACGTTCGGGATATGTTCTACGACAGGCAGGTAAGGCCAATGATCATCGCCGGACGTTACGGGCTCAGCTCAAAGGATACGACACCTGCACAGATCGTTGCTGTTTACGAGAACCTGAAGATGAAAGAACCCAAGAATCACTTCACCCTTGGAATCATCGACGATGTAACTTTCACTTCACTTCCGCTTCTGCCCGAAATTGACATCCAGCCTGCCGGCACTTTTTCTGCTAAATTCTGGGGCTTAGGTTCCGATGGTACGGTTGGTGCTAATAAAAACAGTATCAAGATCATTGCTGACAATACCGATAAATATGCCCAGGCATATTTTGCTTATGATTCCAAGAAGTCAGGTGGTGTAACGGTTTCCCACCTCCGTTTCGGCGACAGCCCGATACGTTCGACATACCTGGTAAACATGGCTGATTTTACAGCATGCCATGTTCCTTCATATCTTGAAAAATATGATTTGCTGAAAGGACTGAAAGACGAAGGAACCTTCCTTCTCAACTCGATCTGGGATGCTGAAGAAACTAAAAAACGCCTTCCGGATTCCATGAAAAAATTCATGGCCGATCATAAGATCAAATTTTATATGATCGATGCCACAAAACTTGCCGAAGAAATAGGCCTTGGCAACCGCACTAATTCGATCATGCAGTCGGCCTTCTTCAAACTTGCCAATGTAATTCCTTATGAAGCTGCTGTCAAGGATATGAAGAAAGCTATTCAGAAGACTTATGGCCGCAAGGGTGATGAAATCGTGAACATGAACTGCGCAGCCATAGACAAGGGAGGAGAGGTTATACAGATCGAGATCCCTGCTGAATGGTCGAAAATTGTTTTGAAAGCCGGAGTTGAGGATACCTCGATCCCGAAATTCGTGAAAGAAATATTTGACCCGGTTTCGGCAATGAATGGTGACGATATTCCAGTAAGCGCCTTTGTTGGCAGGGAAGATGGCACTTTTCCTTCTGGACTGACTGTTCGTGAAAAACGCGGTATTGCTGTTAACGTTCCCAAATGGATTCCCGAAAACTGTATCCAGTGCAACCAGTGCGCATATGTTTGTCCTCACGCAGCCATCCGCCCTTTCCTCCTCAACGAAGGTGAAAAGAAGAATGCTCCTGAAGGAATGCCTACGCTAAAAGCCATCGGCAAAGAACTTGCCGGATATGAATTCAAGATCCAGGTGAGTGTGCTTGACTGCACCGGCTGCGGTAACTGTGCCGACATTTGTCCGTCAAAAACCAAAGCCCTCGAAATGAACACCCTGGGCAGCCAGATGGAAGAAGTAAAGAACTGGGATTACCTTATCGACCATATTTCTTATAAAACAGATGTGATCGACAGGTTCAAGACCTTTAAAAACAGCCAGTTTGCACAGCCGCTTTTTGAGTTCTCAGGGGCTT
>JBAXLI010000029.1:0-48741 GCA_037134895.1 Bacteroidota bacterium | reverse complement strand
CGTTTACCTGTCCATCGGTTGAAGAAGACATTCCAAATAAGACATAACCGGTATTCGAAGGAAGAACGGATAATCCATAATCATCGGAGCTACCTCCATAACATTGTTGCCATAAAATTGATAAAGGTTGAGATTGGGCTCTAATTACTAAAAAAAGAAGAATAATTTCTAAGAAGAATAACTGACATGATTTTTGGCTCACAGGAACTGTTATAAAGTGAAATATTATCCAATACCCAAATCTTATGTAAAAATAATAAACACTCCACTTATTAAGATATGGGGAGTTTATTTTTAATACCAGAAAAATCAGTGCACTACTGAAACTTTACCGGATTTTGAGTATTTATCGTTTATCAATGTGAATAGATAAAGACCAGCAGGTAAGTCTCTTGTGTCCCATGTGATTTGTCCTTCGACCTTTGTTATCGGGAGAATTTTAATTACCTGGTTTTTCATGTCAGTGATCTGTATCCAGGAATTATTTACCCCTGCAAGCAAAGTGTAGTTAAATACAGTCCAACTACCTGCCGGATTTGGTGCCACTGTAATCTTAGGTTCATAAATCGAATTGAGGTTTTTAGCCGCATTGAAAGAAGTTGATTTTACTGGATAATCCGGACTGGGGGGGCAATTGATATTGAAAGCGCCATAAGCAAATTCAAGAATATTTCTTGCTTCGTCACCTGCAATTCCTTTACTGTTTGATGCGGTATAATCCAAAAAAGCAATCTGAGTGGAATCGAGCTGGAAAATATTATTCTTGTTAGTTATTAACCCTGCCTGAAATGTTTTCAAGTCCTTGTAATAGTTGTACTCTATCATTGCTGAAGAATCTAAAGAATAGGTCTGTGGAAGAAGATCCAATAAAGCAAGCGCAGAAGTTGTATTTTTTTCGGCAAACCAGGAATCAATGATCTGATAATCTGCAGATATGGTATGCTGATTATCTAACCAATTTCTCAGGTTAGTATAGTCCTTCACAGAGTCTAATAAAATATCACGTGTCAGAGCATAGACCGCATTCATGCTCTTTGCATAATAATATGATAATCCAGCTTGCAGGGTAGTTTTATATGTTGAGTCAATTGCAACCGCTTTTAGCAACTCGATCATATAATTTGGCAACGGATTAGTTTTATTCTTAAGATAATTTAATAAACTGTCATTTCTTAATTCATCTGGGTTTGCTGCCAGTATCTCAAAAAGAATTGGATCTGGAAGGACATCATTTTTATTAGCAGCGGCAACCAATATTTCCCTGGAGAGATGAGGAGAGCTTCCAAGAAGCTCATCTCGTAATTTCATTGTTTGATCCGGGGTACTATTATTGATGTCGGACGATAATGTGCTTGTACTACCACCATCTTTCAGAGATTCATAAATGCCTTTAATATTATTGTAAGCCGTTATATTGTCTGCATATTCCGATTGAAGTGCTGAAATCTGTTCTGTGGATAACTTTTCTATGCCAATTCCGTTACTACCATAATTATTTGGACATAGATTTTGAATGGGAGTTCCCTGATTAATAATATTATAGACACTCTCTGGCAATTGAAGAGGATCTCCATCATAATATTTATATGTAATTGTCCAAGCTGCCTGGTTATTAAAATCGCTGTAGGGATTATTTGCGTTTTTCGAAAATCTATTTCCTGCGGGCTGACTATAGGATCCCTGGTACTGAGCAATACCATCGCCACCATCACCAAACACATAAAAATCATATATATTGTTATTGTTTTCGTTACAGATATAGTATAAACCTGTATTATACTGGTCATAATTATTTTTTTCGGCTTGATTACCGACTGTAATACCCGAAGCTGAATTATTATAAATCCGGTTATATGTAACAAATGCAGGATTCGTTTGACCAATGACACGAATACCTAAATATTTATCTCCTGGATTTGAACTACCAGTATGTGTAAATGAATTTTGTTCAATTGTATAGCCTGTACAATTATTCAATTCGACGCCAATACCGGTAAAGTTGGGACAAATTGAATTTGAACCAATATCAATTGTATTTAAAACTGTCGTAGCATTATTGACTGCGTTAAGGCGTATACCGTAGCTATTATCCTTGAAATCAGTTTTGTTGATATAAACCGTATTAGGGGAAGATTCATTTAAGGCAGAAATACCTGCAAACAAACCTTGAAACGACGACCTTATTACAGATGAAGACGGACATGGAGTAGAGGAACTATTACAATATACATCAATAATGTAGCCGGCATCAATAGTATAGATCCCATAACCCCTGCCAATACTTGTTGTATATGATTTAGTATTTGAAAATATACTGCCTTTAATTTGAATGCCTTCTACCTGCCACATTGTAATGAATGCATAAAACGGATCTGACCAATAATATGAATCATCAATGCGAAAAGTGCAATGAATAAAATAGCTTAGGTTATTCATTGGTGCTCCTGATATTGGATGAGAATTGTGAAATGTAATAAACTCAGCAGCATGCCTGTTGTTCTTAAAAAGTGCATCCTTTGCCATTACAATTCCACCACCCGTACTATAATCTCCAGGCTTCCATAATCTTACAGCATAATCTGAATTCTCAATCGTTCCTCCATTTTTGATTATCATTTGCCCTTGATACATTTGTCCTGTATATGGATCAGGATATTGACTTTTTGAATTGTCACCCCAAACCTCAACCCAGCTCCAAAGTCCATGGCATGCATTGGTTAATTTCCCTCCGTCAATTGTTAAAATAGCGCCTTTTTTAACGATAATTCTAACACCTGTTCCTAATGAGATTTCTCCTGTAACTGTAAGGTTTGCTCCGGGTTCAATTGTGATATCATGTAAAATACGTCGGTAATCAGACCAGGTTTGATTGAATGTGACCGTAATTGGTTGTTGATTATCAGTACATGGAAGGTCAGCTTCCCACATTCCTCTTCCAAAAGCTCCTGCGACAATTGTACCTTTTGTATAATTTATCTTTATATCAGTGATCTCGGTGTTTGGAATATTACCACTAATATTTTCCCATTGAGCTAAATTATTATCTGTGTAATAAAGACCATACCCGGTAGCCGCAAACAAACCACCATTTGAACCCTTAAGATGCTGTAGGCATTCAACATCAATATATTGTTGTAAAGGTTTTGAAACAGTAATGTCAGTCCACTGGGAAGTGGTTGTATTGACATCATAAACTTTACCTGCAATGTTTTGAGCGCTTGCGGAAACCCAGATGTGATCAGGATTATTATAATCGACTGCAATCGAACTGATCCAACTATAATCGGAAGGGGATCCAACCGATAACCAATCACCTGATGACGTTCCTCCACCAGAAACAGATTTAAAAATTTTCTGATAATAGGGAGGATCAGTGCGAGGTCCGATCCAGCTTGCATAAAGATAATTTGAATTGGTCGGTGAAGTTTCAACTCTCCAGGTTGATGCGTCATTAACTCCATTAACTGTGATTCCCGGAAATTGGTACCAGGGAGACCA
This sequence comes from Bacteroidota bacterium, assembly GCA_037134895.1. Taxonomy (GTDB): domain Bacteria; phylum Bacteroidota; class Bacteroidia; order Bacteroidales; family FEN-979; genus CAIRDP01. The sequence continues at coordinate 45,243 of JBAXLI010000029.1, read as the reverse complement.
ATTATATCCTTTATCAATAGAATGCCAAATTCCTCCCTGAATGGTAGCTTTTTGCACAGATGTGCAATATAATTTATTTTCATCCGCAGAATTCATGATAAAATACGCCAATTCACTATTGGCTAAATTTGCCCACAAAGTCCAGGTTTCCCCACCATCGAATGAGCCAGCAAGGTTTGAAGGTTCGGCAGTTACGTACATTGTTTTAGAATTGAATGGACTTATCAGGCAAGCGTGGCCATCTCCCCCCAGAACATGTTTTGTAAGCCAACTAGAACCGTTTTTCTTATACAGCAATGATCCATCATCATAAAGACCTGCAAGTTTCTGATCTGTAATATTACTTACGGAAACATTCTGGACTTCAGAAATTGCCAATCCATTGCATCGTTCCTGCCAGTGGTTTATCAGATCGGGCATATGTGATTCATATACTCCTCCGTCACATCCTACCCAAAGTGTCTGACCATCTGATTCAAAGACCATGAAATGGGTATCATCATGTACATGTGATCCACCTACATCGGTCCAGATACATGCATTATTATCCAGGAGGACATTATTTGTCTGATAAATAGGATTCACATTGCCCTCAGATATCGTTAAATCCCCATCAGATCTAAGTACCGGGGAAATGGCCCATCCGAGCGCTCTTCCAGTCAACAGACCTGATTGTGCTGCTCCGGTAGCAGGGAAGGAGCCTTTATCAATAGTAGTTTGGGTTAGTAAATTATATCGAAATAAATGAGACCACATAGTATGGTCTTGAGCAATACCTAAGAAAATGTAATCGGGAGCAGCAGGAGAAATATGAATAGTTGTTCTTAGTAAATGACCTTGATCATAGGCTGGCACACCATTAAGAGAATGAGCATCAATTATTTTTGTCCATGCATGCGTAACCCAGTCATAACTGAAAACTCCAGCAGGATTTGCCGAATTTGATTCTGTACTTGCAGCATATACAATGGTGCTGTTTGGATGCTGATCTTGCTCAACATCATAAAAATAATTACTATTTACCTGTGTCCATATTGGATTCGCGTCAAGAGCATTAGTACATTCATAAAGCCCATTTGTTGATGCAACAAAAAGATGAACATTATTGGATGAGGGAACTGAAATAATTTTTCTCATCTGCCAGATGTCCACATTATCAATCCGAGTCCATGTTTCCCCTGCATCAAGTGTTCTCCAAATTCCTGTTGCATTTTGCCAAACCATACCCCCAGGCATTGCTTCCCCGTTTCCTGTTGAAATAAACCAATTCGTTTCACTATTATTCCTGTCATAAGTTACACTGGATACACCACACCTTGGAAGGGCTTTGTCTGTTCCTGCATTAACCCAATGTAATCCATGATCAATTGAACGGAAAAGGCCGCCAACTGGTGAACAAGCTAGCATATTATTATTGTTATTTGGATCAATGGCGATATAATGAATCTGACCTAAACCTCTACTACGCATGTCATTTGATTGTCCCTCCGGCATTGTTAATGGACCAAGTTGCGTCCATTGTAGGGGAAGAATCGTTGTACTTACGGGCTGGTTATTTAAAAAGTCTGCGATATATGCTTCGAATCCCTGCCTCCATGTCACAAAACTTCCTGAAGGTCTGAGCCTGACATCCCAATAATTTTGCCATTTGGAAAATGGACAATCTTTTTCATTAGAAGTATCAGGATTAGCTATTTGTGTCGAATCAAAATTTTGCTGCAATTTCGCTTTTACTACATAATAATTTGTCGTGTCTTGTGCCATCACCGGTTGAAATGTTACCATGCTGAAGATGGCAAGGATGATAATTACATGCATTTTTTTCATATGGATTGATTTTAAATTTATATTCGCTGAATGAGAATATGTTACATTAGATTATTAATTTCACTTTAGAGAATTAAAATGACTTATTTATCCAATCGTTATGCCGAACTAAATGATTATGAAATCCTGTTCCTATTATTTTTATTGTGATTTACATCCAATTATGGTGTGTCCCGACAACAGATATTGGTACTGACATATTGACCAACCATCCCATTCGTTCTCCATTTGGCATATTAATCAGGAAATGAAATATATGTTTGCTCTAACCCTTCCCTTATGAAGAAAATATAAATATTAAGGTTATGGAGTAAATTGTTTTCACAGAATACGATGCTATTATTGTTGATATCTATTGCTTTTTTATAAAGTACTCAGATCCCTGTGTGTGCAATACTTTATTAATGAAACTCAGTGATCACTGAACATTTACTCGATCCACACATCGACGACTACTTCAATGTCGCTGTAAATCAATACACCCCATTCTCTGTCGTCGATTTCAACTGAAATGGTTTGACCGGGTGTTAAATAGGCAGGTCCCAGTAATGTTTGTCCGTCAAGACTGCATGCATAAACGGTAATAGTGTCGCTCAGGGTTTTATTGCTTTTATAAGCTACATGCAGAATACGCTTTCCATCAGTATTCTGGGAGAATGTGAATTGTTTAGCCTCCTCTTTGAAGGTTGCCCGGTTGTCAACACAAGCATTGTAGGAAGGAATGGGAAATTGAGCGAAAGTGAGCTGAATTCCGCAAAAAAGCAGCAAAGTAATTAACATCAGTTTTTTCATAAGAAATGGATTTCGTTCGTTAATTTTTAAATTGAATGATTTGAGTGAAATTCACTTCTCCAAATGTAACGTATTGACATACAGAAAGTCAACGCCAGAATCGGAATTTTTTTCATTCCGATTATCGGAAAAACGGGGGATTGAAAATTCAAATAATCCACAAAATCAGCCAATTGAAACTTTTAGGTGGCGTGCTGCTTGCACGCCAGGCCTTTTTCAGCAACTGCTTTTTGACTACTTTTGAAGGGAAAATCACATACACTCTCATTTAAATAATTACCGGAAACAATGTTAAAAAACATATATATGTGCAGACTGAATTCCGGTACTTTTTTCATCTATTTACTTCTTATTGGCATATTCATTTTCTTTCAATTCAAGTCTGCATCTGCTCAAATTAAACCTGAAAGAGTTTATTCAATCATCGAACTGGATTCCCTTGTAAGGGAATTCCGGGTTAAAGATAATTTCAAGGCAAAGCAATATGCTGCAACGGCATTGAGAAATGCGATGCTCGAAAAAAATCCCAAAGACATATGCCTGGCTCTATTTCTTAATGGAACCGCTTTGTCATCGGTTGCAAGCGATTCGGGGTTTTATTATTTCAATAAGGCACTTCACCTGGCCGACAGCGCAGGCTACTCTGAAATAAAAGTGAGAATAATGTTTGGGCAGGCGAATCTGTTCCAGGAAGCCTCGGATTTTAAATCAGCTTTATTGATACTCGATTCCTGTTATAAAATCGCTGAGAGGGAAAACATTAAATCCTGGCTGGTGCGCTCTTTAAATTCGATGGGAAACCTGTACATAGAACTTGGAGATTCGTCAATGTCTAAAAAGATGTACCAGGAGGCATATAAGCTGGCTCTTGATAATGGCTCTCTTACAGAACAGGGAATAGAGCTTGGTAATCTGGCGAATTTTGAATCGGATCAGGCCAATAAAATCAAAATGATCTTAAAAGCCCTGGAATTGCTCGGTCATTCCAGGGGATTTGAGGAAGAGACCGCCCAGTTCATGATCAATGCCGGCGCCTTTTCCCCTGATCCGAATGAAGCTATGGAGTTTTACAAAAAAGCTCTGAATGTGGCCACGAAAGCCAATCTTCAAATCACCAAAATTGCCGCCCTGAATAACCTGGCCTATTCATATCTTGAACTGGGCTTGAATGAGCAAGCTGAGGCTTGCCTCAGAGATCAGGCTATTCCTATTGCCCAGGGATTAAATAACAGCGACTGGCTGTCGACACTTTACGATTCCTATGCCGATGTTTTAAAAGCAAAGAACGAGTATAAAAAAGCCCTTGAATTTGAGAAACTTTCGGTTGCTGAACGACAGAATGCTGATCAGCTCAAATCATCAAAGCAGGTTCGTTTGCTTGCAGCTATTATGGATACGAAAAACAAGGAAAACATCATCCTGAAAAATCAGCAATCCATCGATTCTCAAAAACTGCTCATCAAAAAACAATTTATGGGTCTGATTCTGGCAGGCTTGGTAAGCATTGCCGTTGTTTTCCTGCTGATCATCTTTATACTGCGGATGAGGTTGAGGATGAAAATCCGGGAGATAGCAACAGCAAGGCAACTTCTGGACATAGAAGAAAATGAAAAAACAGCGCTGTCAAGGGAGTTGCACGATACCGTTTCAAACCTCGTAGAAAAACTGAACGGTTATATCAGTTCGTTGAGTATAGGTAATGATGAAATCCAGGGTGAGATCGGTAACAGGCTTATGGAACTTTCTACCGGCATCCGCAGAATATCCCACCGTATACAGCGACTGGATTTTAAAGAGAACCTCTTCAGTGATCTTATTTCTGAATTATGTTTTGACATGGAAAACATGACGACACTCTCAGTCAATGTCAGGATCTCTGATGAATTTTTGCAGCCTGATGAAGCAGTTGCGAGATCGGTCTATCGTATGGTTGAAGAAATGCTGAACAATGCCTCAAAACATGCCAGAAATTCCAATGTTCTCATAAGTATAGAAACAAAAGAAAAATTTCTGGTTTTAACCTATGAGGACGACGGTCCAGGTTTTTCTCTTGAAAAAGATGCCAATCGGGGAATTGGTATCAGGAACATCATGGAAAGAGCAAGATTGACAGGGGGCAAGGCTGTATGCACGACTTCCCCCGGCAATGGAACCGATTGGAAGGTGAAAATACCGATGAACTAAAATGAAAGCAGAAAGATGATCAATCTTTTTTATATCGAAGACCACCATGTAACCGTAACCGGCTTCAGGTCAATGTTCAGGCCTTCGAGAAGTGAAATTCAGCTTATTGGCAGTGCTGCTTCCCTTGAAGAAGCATTTGAGAAAGCTGATCCATCAACGTTTGATATCCTTTTGCTTGATCTGTGGCTTGACAACAAGGATCCCTTGTTAAACACCGGAAATGCAATCAAACATTTTTCTGACAAACCAGTGGTTATCTATTCAGGGGAGCAACGGATCCATTTAATCAGAAAAGCATTTAAATTAGGAGTTAAAGCCTTTCTTTACAAGTCATCTACAAAAGAAAATATTGTTCGCACTTTACAAAGAGTTAAACAGGGAGAAACGGTTTACCCCGAAATTTTGAGCAAGTTCATGATGTTGGAGAAGAAATCTCCGTCAAGTATTGAGCACATCAGTCTCAGCGAAAATCAACTGAACATTCTCAAATTGCTGAGCGAGGGAGCAACCGTTAAAGAAATCGCTGAAAAGCATTTATTCCTTTCAGTCTCATCAGTTGAGAAAATGCTATTGTTGTTACGGAATTTGTTTGGCGTCAGGACCAATGTAGCACTTGTCAGCAGCTTCCGTAATCTATCCGCTAATAAATAAGTACTTTAGAACTGCCCAGCACACCCCCGTCTTCAGAAGTTACAACAAGGAAATAAACCCCCGGCGCTAAGCCGAAGCGATTGAGAGTACAAGTTGAAGACAGAGTTTTTATTGTTAATACAAGCTTTCCCAGTTCGTTGTAAAGCCGTAAAACCGATTTTTTCCCGGATTGCTGTTCCGGAATGATAACCTTAGCCTTATCCTGAACCGGATTGGGAATAATCGTTATTTTTTTTTCTGCGGATGTGGCACCATGTTCAGTCATACCAACAGTTACTCCATTTTCGTTAAAAACCACGAGGCCCGCCAACTCAGTGCCAATCCATTTATTCCCCTTATCGTCAACGGATACTTTCAGTGCTCTATCGGTTGGTATCCCTGAATTTGTGGTATTATAAACAACCCAACTTGTATCGTTGAATTTTGTTAATCCATAATAGCTTCCGATCCATTTGGTCTGGAATTTATCTATGGCAACATCGGTCATAAAATCGGTCGGGATCCCTGAATTGCCGATATTATATGTGTAATGATAATATGTGCTGTCATTAAACTTCTCAAGACCATCACCGCAAGATCCAAGCCATTTCAGATTATTACTGTCAACAGCTATTACTCTTACCATGGGAGAACTTAGGACAAGCCAATACCAAGTCCAGTTTGTCCCATCATACTTTGCAACCCCCTCGCTTGAAGTTGCAACCCAAATGCTTCCTGATTTATCTATGGTTACGTATTCAAGCCAATTTTGAGGAATACCGGAATTAGCAGTTCTGAAAGTGGTCCAGTTTGTGCCGTCAAATTTTTGCAAACCATCGTGAGTTGCTATCCATTTATTATCTAATGAATCAATGGCGATTCTGACTGGAAAATTGTCTATCAATCCTGAGTTATAGGTAGTATAAACCGTCCAGTTTGTGCCGTCAAATCTCGCCAGACCGTCATGATAAATTCCGATCCAGGCAACTCCATTACTTTCAAAGGCAATACAAGTTATTATATCTCCTGGTAAGCCTGAATTGCTGGTATCGTAAACCACCCATGAAAAATTATCAAAAATCGCGATACCATGATAAGTGCCAATCCATTTTCTGCCGATTGAATCAAAAGAAATGCAAATGATATTATTATCAGGTATCCCTGAGTTGGATGTGTCATATACCACCCACTGAGGAGGTGAGTGGCTCTGACCCAAACCCTCAAAACAAGCACAGAACAGGGCTAATATTATTAGTAAGGGTTTCATTACCGAAATGTTTAGTTGACAATGACCTTCGTTTGAGAAAGAACATACAGTTTTGCATACAAACCTTTGGCTCCGTTCATGATTCTTTATTGATTTTTGGCTTGACACTTCAATAAACAAGTACTTTAGAACTGCCCAGCACACCCCCCTCTTCAGAAGTTGCAATAAGGAAATAAACCCCCGGCGCTAAGCCGAAGCGATTGAGAGTACAAGTTGAAGACAGAGTTTTTATTGTTAATACAAGCTTTCCCAGTTCGTTGTAAAGCCGTAAAACCGATTTTTTCCCGGATTGCTGTTCCGGAATGATAACCTTAGCCTTATCCTGAACCGGATTGGGAATAATCGTTATTTTTTTTTCTGCGGATGTGGCACCATGTTCAGTCATACCAACAGTTACTCCATTTTCGTTAAAAACCACGAGGCCCGCCAACTCAGTGCCAATCCATTTATTCCCCTTATCGTCAACGGATACTTTCAGTGCTCTATCGGTTGGTATCCCTGAATTTGTGGTATTATAAACAACCCAACTTGTATCGTTGAATTTTGTTAATCCATAATAGCTTCCGATCCATTTGGTCTGGAATTTATCTATGGCAACATCGGTCATAAAATCGGTTGGGATCCCTGAATTTCCTACATTGTATGTGTAATGATAATATGTGCTGTCATTAAACTTCTCAAGACCATTACCGCATGATCCAAGCCATTTCAGATTATTACTGTCAACCGCAATTACTCTTACCATGGGAGAGTTTAGGACAGCCCAATACGAAGTCCAGTTTATTCCATCATACTTTGCGACCCCCTGACTTGAGGTTGCAACCCAAATGCTTCCTGATTTATCAATAGTTACATCTTCAATCCAGTTTTGAGGAATATTTGAATTAGCAGTTGTAAATGTTCTCCAATTTGCACCATCGAATTTTTGCAAACCAGCCGGAGTTCCAATCCATTTATTATTTAAAGAATCTATCGCAATGCTCACAGGGAAATTATAAATTAACCCAGAGTTATAAGTGGTAAAAACCGTCCAGTTTGTTCCGTCATACCTCACTAGTCCATCATAATATGTGCCGATCCAGGCAACTCCATTACTTTCAAAGGCAATACAAGTTATTATATCTCCTGGTAAGCCTGAATTGCTGGTATCGTAAACCACCCATGAAAAATTATCAAAAATCGCGATACCATGATAAGTGCCAATCCATTTTCTGCCGCTTGAATCAAAAGAAATGCAAATGAGGTTGTTATCAGGTATTCCAGAGTTGGATGTGTCATATACTACCCACTGAGGGGGTGAGTGGCTCTGACCCAAACCCTCAAAACAAGCACAGAACAAAGCTAATATTACTAGTAAGGGCTTCATAATTGAGACTTTCTTATGGGATTAATTCTTCTTGACAATTTTTTGGTTTGCGACTACTTTTTCGTTGCATAAAAGGGAAATAAAATATATCCCGGGAGAAAATGCTCTCATGTCAATTTGATTTTTATGCCTGCCTCTTTCCAGGGTATTCTGTGGTAAAGTTAACACTAATTGACCTGAAGTATTATATATTTTAATTGCAACTTTCGCATTTTCAGTAAGAAAGTACGAAATCTCCGCATTATTTAAACAGGGGTTAGGATAGGTGGGAAATAACTCTATGTGACCGGGAATTGAGCCATTATCTTTTATCGTTGAATCATTAACCCCCTTATTATAAAATAACAAGGGAATTAGCTGTTCTCGCGTTTGATAAAACTGTGCAGCGTTTTTTGGGGTAAAAGCTGAAAGCTGGCCTTGAGTGGCAAAATGAGCAGGTCTTTGGGAACTATCAGCCATCATTAAAATGTATAAATCCTCCAAATCAAGAATTGAATATATAGAATCAGAAAAAGTGGGAGGGTCCATGATGTGGCTTTCGTACCAATTAATTGCACTCTGATAATTCCCGGGTTCTATATCACATTCAGTTTTTAACCGTTCTGTCATAAGACTGATCAGTGAATCACTGTTAAGATTGTACGTTGTATCATAGAAAGCCTTCAATTCAGAAAAATTTCCATTTGATAAATGCTCAAGAGGAATTAATTTTTTGGCTGCTTCAAGTGCAAAAATATCATCCGGAAAATTTCTTATTATCTGCCTCATCTCTGATTTTGCTTGTGAATAATGGCCCGAATCAATTTCAATAATTGCATGTTCGTAGGCTTCCTGGGCTAAATTTGTGAAAATGCAAGCTGAATTTCCCGGACACCATTGTTGCGTAAGATAACTACCAGGAGGGTATAAAACAGGATTTGCAGGAAGGCAATTACATTTAATATTCCTAACTATATTGAAGGGAATATTTGGATTTGTATTTGGATCAGGAGGAGGATTAACGTTAATTGCGAAATCATAATAAATTAATGGATTCACTGAAGAGTTGGCCTTATCTATTACATTATTATGAAAATAATAGGGGAAACTAATATCAATGGCCCTTACCTGGTTCTGAAGATTGCTTTTAATTTGTTGTGTCTCTTCATTTGTAGTTGCTGACTCATTACCATGCAATGAAACATGGCTGTAATTCATACATGCAACACCATAATCATGCCCTGTAATAGTGTTTTTTGAAAGTTTGCAAAGTGAACGGTAAATTCTGACTCCCCATGTGGTTGACTGACCGTTTCCCTGCTTTTGAACATTACAGTCTTTAACCTCAAAGTCGCTTGATTGATTTCCACAATAAAATAAGCTTATTCCAACCCCACTGCTTTCCTGAATGGTACATTTCGATATTTTTCCATAGTCGTAATGATCAATTTCTATGACCGATTCTGCTGGTGCATTATTGAATGATGAATTTTCTATTGAAGCTTCTATGCTGTCAATTCTTTGATTATTTGACAAATGAATACTGGTATTGCTAAATGATGAAGAATCAATGTGAATATCAGCGCCATCTATACTCAATGAACTATTTACAAATGTTGATGAATTTGACGACTGATTGCTGATTATTAATTTTTTGAGGTTTCCAGTAACATTACAGTTGGATATAGTTGGAGATTGAAATTCAACTTTAAGATTTGGATTATAAAATCGAATTCCTTTCCAGTAGGTTGAGCCCTGAGGGGATGATTGAGATGCCAGGATCAAATTTTTTATCGGTGGATATTCAGGAGGAATTGGTAGATCACTCGAACCTTTTATAGAGCCATAGATGCTGATCTCATTGTTTTGGTTCTCTCCCATAATGCACGAACCGTTTCCAAGAACAAAAGTGCCCCCGTTGTCAACGATTATTCGACCTTGATCAATAAATTGAATGGTATCGTTTGGTGAAAGCTGTAAAAATGCACTATCACGAACAAATATTTGACTAGAGATTATTGTTTTTTTGTTCAAAATGACATTATGTCCTTTTGTAATCTCAAAACCCTGAGGCATTAAATTAAGGGCCGGATCTCCAAATAAAATTTTTCGATAATCCAGATCATAGTGACCGTAGTGCATTGTATAAAACAAACTTTCCAGATAGCATTCCCCAAGCAGAGTTGAAAAATCCTCAAAAATGCATTTTGGGACCCATTCGAAAAAGTAGGTTGGTATTGAGTGAACATCGAATAAATCAGCCTCCCCATAATTACCAATATATGCAATATATCCTTTATTGGGTGAATAAACAGTCATTTTTTCTCCTATACAAGGATTGTTAGGCAGTCCTGCAAATCCGCCAGTAAGGCACGATTGAGATACAACAAAAGGATATTTACCCGGGTTGTTCAGGCTATCAATTAAAAAATTCAAAGGAATATCCGTTGGCGCATTGTTACATCCCAAATTTCCACTTCCACACCATGAATTAATGATCCCATGTCCTTCATGAAAGATCAAGCCACATCCCACAGAATTTAAGGTGTCAATATATCCATTTGCCCAATCATTATGTCTAATATAGTCAAAACTCAATGTGTCGAAATCGGAAGGAATTTTATCAAAAACATATTTTGCAAATTGTTGTATAAACGATTTATGAATTCCTTCCCACCCGCTGACTCCGGGATTTCCAAAAGCAAAACCAATGTTTCTTCTCCACTGCTCAGGTGTATACTCCTTCTCATAATATTTTATCTTTGTTACCGCGTTAAACATTTCTGTTTCACTGCTTGCAACAATTCGACCAAGAAATAGGTCGCCGTCGGTATCATAAATGTCTTGATTCTGTATATGAGTTATACAGGAGTAATAGTAATCATTTGGTCTGGTAAATCCCGAGCTCGCATCTGATGAGGGAGGAATACCAATAGCATTAGGATTGCCAGGATCAGAATCCCCTATTAATAATACGAAGGCTAATCTGTTGTCATAAGTATGCAAGGCATTTGAACCATCATAAACACGTTCAATAAAATTACGAATTTTTTGAGCATTGATATCCTGTGAGGAATCCGGTATAGAAAAATCCAGTGTCAAAATATTTGAAATATCGACTATCGCAATGTCAAGCCCATTATAAGCAGCACGATAATTGGCTAATGCCTGAATTGCCATACTGTGAGGAGAGAAAAACATATGTTCGGCAATGATCAGATAATCACAACGAATTGTATCGGCTTCATTTGGGTTATTTAACGTTTTCCACTTTACATATTGTGGAGTGTTGGATGGTGGGGCTGAAGGCTTATAAATTTGACCAGGAGTATAGTTTAGTGTGACTTTTTGAAGTATATTATTGAAAAAACCTGTTTCGCAGTTTACCCTGTCAGAAGCATTAATAAACGTTACTGTTACTTCCATGTGAGTGTAAACTTTCATCCTATGACGGAAAGGATTGTATTTAAAAGGATACCCTATTATCTCAGCAAGCTTCTGGGACCTGATACTGCTGAAGTTAGAACATTCGACATCTTTTTTCCCTAAAATAAATTCATTGAGCGTATAAAGCGAATCCGTTTTATAGAAAACCTCCCTGCTGTTACCATATATATCAGTAACAATTTGAGGGGCCGGATAAACGTCAATGTTTTCTATCTCGATCGAATCTTTGAAAACAACAGAAACAGTAAGTGAATCGCAAGTAGGAATAGCAACTAATCTGCTCATAAATGGCATTTCAGGGCTACCGGGGAGCGTCAATCTACCGCATTGAGGAATTTCGAGTCTTGAAAAAATGCCATGCCCTGAGTCAATGATACTTCTGTACACGCCTGGAATAGTCACGTTAAATTTTACGAATTGATTTGAAGAGTTTAATACACGGATCAAGGGCGGGGCTGAAACTGAACTGGTAAAAGGCACCCAATCTCTTTGTGCATTTCCTGTATTGTAAACAAAACAGATCAATAAAACTGCAAAAACAATTTTTTTCATAGTTGAAGGATTTTTTTAGGAAAAAAGCTGAAGAAACGATTTGTCTTATTTGTGCCTCCAAATGTAACACATTGAAACACAGAAAGTCAATGCCAGAATCGGAATTCTTTTTATTCCGATTATCGGAAAAATCAAGAAAGCGGAAATGCTACAATTTTGCAATACAGGAACTTATAATTTTCCCCTGGCGTGCAGCGTGCACGCCAGGGGTTTTTCAGGACTGCTGATTTAGAATTCAAACCGGATTTTTGCAATATTTGTTACCTTTGTTAAATGAGTTCAAAAGAGCAAATGATTCTGCAAAGGATTATTAGTCTGGTTGAGCATCATTGAGATCGAGATTAAGTAAATATGCAGAAAATTTTAATTGTCCTGATTTTTCTCTGGCCCGTGCCCGCGTTTTCACAAATCGCAAAGGATCCGGGCAGACCTTCTGAGTATGGGTGGCAGTATATTGGAAAGGCCGGATTTTCGACTGATTCGGCTGATTTTACTACGCTTGCATTCAACCAGCTGGGCGAGCCGTTTGTTGCATTCCAGGATGTTGGTCATCAGAGAAAGGCAACTGCCATGACCTATGACGGGGTTGGCTGGAGAGTATTGGGAGGCGAAGGTTTTTCAGCCGGTGTGGCGAAATATACAAGCCTGGCCCTGGGTCTGGGCGGACAACCATTTGTCGCCTATTCCGATGGGGGCTATTCCTATAAGGTAACGGTCATGAACTTTAACGGAACAAACTGGATCAATGTTGGAGTCCCGGGATTTTCAGCTGGCATGGTCCGGAATGTTTGTCTTGCATTCAGTCCGTCAGGTGAACCCTATGTCGCATTCTGCGATTACTCCTTAGACCAGAAAGCTACGGTCATGAAGTTCGATGGGACCAACTGGGTTATCATTGGTACAGCAGGTTTCTCAGCCGGATCAGCGTATTATTTAAGTTTCGCATTCAGCCCGACTGGAAAGCCCACACTTGCCTTCCAGGATTACGGGAATTCGCAGAAAGCAACGGTAATGCAGTTTAACGGCACGAGCTGGGTGAACCTCGGTAATTCAGGATTCACCACTGCCAAAGCGATCTCACTGAGCCTTGCATTCAGTCCTGCGGGCGAGGCCTATCTTGCTTACAGTGATGAAGCCAGTGCCTATAAATTGTCGGCGATGAAATTCAATGGGACGAACTGGGTAAATGTTGGTTTACCGGGAGTTTCGTCGGGCTTCATAGAATACACCAGCCTGGCTTTTGGTCCGGACGGACTGCCCAATGCTGCTTTTGAGGATTACGGAGAAGACGGTGAGGCTGCCATGATGAAATTTGATGGTACAGCATGGGCCTATGTTGGCGAAGATGGCTTTACTCCTGCTGAAGCTGATTACGTTTGCCTTAAATTCAGTCCCGATGGCAAAGCTTACGTTTTGTTTGAAGATTACGAAGAGGGAGGAAGAGCAAGTGTGATGAAATACGATTCGGTGTATAATGGCATCGGGGATCATTCATCAATGCGGCTTTCTGTTTTTCCAAACCCGGCGGATAAGGTTGTGAGTATCTCCTTCCTGAACGGGAATAATGAACATGCCGATCTAGAGATAGCGGATGTGAATGGCAGGAATTACCTGCGGATGGAAGTCTCCGGAAATATACTCAGCCTGGATGTCATGGATTACCCGGCAGGGGTTTATATCATTACGCTGAGAACCTCAAACGCTGTTGTCACCAGGAAGTTCCTTAAACGCTAAGCCTTACAAATCGTTTAATACAGCTTTTCCCTTAGTTCTTTAACGCGTTCATCGGTGATATAATCATCGTATTCCATGCGCTTGTCGATCATGCCTTTGGGCGAGATTTCGATGATGCGGTTGCAAACTGTTTGAATGAATGCATGGTCATGGGACGACATCAGGATGTTGCCCTTGAACTTCATGAGAGTATTGTTGAAGGCCTGGATTGACTCCAGGTCCAGGTGGTTGGTCGGGGTGTCGAGGATCATCACGTTGGCATTGCGGATCATCATTCGGGCGATCATGCAGCGCACTTTTTCACCTCCCGAAAGTACATTCGCTTTCTTGTAAATTTCTTCTCCCGAGAAAAGCATTTTACCAAGATATCCGCGGAGATAATTATCGCTGGTGTCATTCGAGAACTGGGCCAGCCATTCCATGAGGTTCATGTCGGTCTGGAATAGTTTTTCGTATTCGAGAGGCAGGTAAACCTTGGTGATCGTTTGTCCCCATATGAAGTTCCCGGTGTCGGGCTTTTCATGCCCTTTGATGATCTCAAACAGGGCTGTCATGGCTCGCGGATCGCGGGAGAGAAAGATCACCTTGTCGTCTTTCTGCATTGTAAAGCTGACCTTTTTGAACAAGAGCGATCCATCCATGGTTTTGCTCAGGTCATGAACCTCAAGTATGGTGTTTCCCGGTTCCCTGTCGGGGGTGAAGATGATGCCTGGATATTTGCGGGTCGAAGGTTTGATCTCTTCAATGTTGAGTTTCTCGATCATCTTCTTACGGCTGGTGGTCTGTTTCGACTTCGAGGCGTTGGCGCTGAAACGCCTGATGAACTCCTGGAGTTCGGCTTTGCGCTCTTCGGCTTTTTTATTTGCAACCAGTTGCTGCCTGAGGGCAAGCTGGCTCGATTCATACCAGAAGCTGTAATTGCCGGGGAACTGCTGCACACGGCTAAAATCGATATCCACAATATGGGTGCAGATGGAATCGAGGAAGTGACGGTCGTGGGAAACCACCAGAACGGTATTTTCAAAGTTGGCAAGGTAACCTTCCAGCCAGTTCACGGTATCGAGGTCAAGGTCGTTGGTAGGCTCATCGAGCAGGAGGTTGTCGGGCTTGCCGAACAAAGCCTGGGCCAGCAACACCTTCACCTTGTCGCGGCCTTTCAGTTCGCGCATGAGCTTTGGGTGCAGGTCCTCTTTGATCCCGAGACCGCTGAGCAGGCTGGCTGCAGAGCTTTCGGCATTCCAGCCATCGTAATTTGCAAACGCCTCTTCCAGATCCGAAGCCCTGTGCCCGTCGGCCTCCGAAAAATCAGCCTTGGCATACAGGATCTCCTTTTCGCTCATGATCTCCCATAGTTTTGTATGGCCCATCAGAACTGTATTCAGAACCGTGAACTCATCGAATTCGGCATGATTCTGTTTCAGCACAGATTGCCTTTCACCGGGACCGAAAGTGATGGTTCCTTTTGTATAATCCATTTCCCCGGTGATCAGCTTCAGGAAGGTCGATTTGCCGGCGCCGTTGGCGCCAATTATCCCGTAGCAGTTGCCGGGAGTGAACACCATGTTCACATCCTGGAACAGAATGCGCTTGCCGAACTGGATGCCCAGGTTTGAGACTGTGATCATATGCTTGTTAATGCGTTAAATTAATCGGGGTCAAATCACCACCCCAGGGGCGGAACATGTGTCCAGGTTTAATCCCGGGTCTAATGCTATTTGGTTTCAGAAAGGATCCTTGCTGAACACCTGCAGGAATGAGGGTTTCATCGGAAGTTTACCCTGAGGGGCAAAAGCGACCCAGAGTTCATAGGTGTCCATTTTCAGGACGATAGACTGTAGTGTGGGAGCATGGTCGTTAGAGCGGAAGAGCGCACCGGAAGCTTTGGCATTGCCATCAGCGGATGGAAAGCCCACTATAAGCTTCATTTTTTCGATATCGATCTTACCCGACTTCAGCTGTAATGAATACTGGCTTTTGAGGCTGGACCAGCGTTTGAGGTTGCTCTGGCTTTCGGGGTTCTCAACGAAGTTGCCCGGAAGACGGTTGTCGTTGACCGTTGCGAATGTGTTGGGAATTCCCCATTCGGCGCCGGGTCGCACTTTTGATGAGACCGTGCGAAGTCCGCGTGCCTTGTTGCCGATATTATCCTCAAGAACCCCGGCAGAATGCTCATCCGCCAGGAAAATAAGATGGTTGAACGTATAATCCTTATCCTTCATGAAGCTGGCCAGAGCGTCAATGGTAGAATCATGTTCGAGGCCGTACCTGAGGTCAAAATGATAGGAACGTTTTCCCTGTACCGGCGGATAGGCAGCCCCTGTTTCGCAGTCGAGGATAGCGCCGAAAAGATGGTGATCGTTGAAACCACTCACGGGAGTAAGCTGTCCGAGGAAGTTAATGCAGGCGATGGACTCTTTGCCGTTATGGATGAGGGTGATGGTATGGATCTTTGCAAGGCTGTTATCCTTGAGGGCATACCAGTCGAGATTTCGACCCACAATCGTGTTACCCGAAGCAGAGGCCTCTGCAAAGGCAGCAGAAGCTGAGCATTGGGTAGGACGCACCACATCGGCATAAAACTGCCAAACCAGGAATTCATTTCTCGAAAACACCCCGTCGCCCGGAACATCTTTTTCGGAAGGGAAGACCGTTGCCATGCCCTCGATCTCATCCCTGTATTCGGGCTGGATCTGCTGTAACAGGCCAATGGCGCGTTGTTTCACAATGTCAAAGGTGAGCCCGGCCATCTTCAGCATATCGAACTGATCAATCATCATCGCATCCATTACCGAATCGTATGAAGGCATGGCTTTGAGAATTTTTTCCCCGTACATCCGCCCCATATCCTTATGCGAAAGTCCGGCAAAATCAATGGTTACGAGGAAATAGGTGTTTTGGATCTTTTGAATTTCAACCGGGCAGTCGTCAGCGGTTTGCTTCAGTATCCCATGATGTGCCATGAGAATGAAGGGAGTGGATTTCAGTTCGGGAATATTCTTCAAAGCAGCTTCCTGGGCCGGGGTGTCCATATTGAACAGGTCGGTGAAATGCTCAGGTTTCCCGTTTTTGAAAACCACGTTATCACCTGTTGCCAGGTATTCATTGTTGACCAGGTAACAGCATGAACCCGGCGTATGTCCGGGGGTATGAATGATCTGGATCTTAAGGTTACCTATCCTCAAAATGTCCCGGTCGTTCAGAAGAGTATACTTCCCATATTTCCAATGAATACGAAGAAAAAAGAGTTTTCCGTTCTTTCCATTGATCATCTGTTCCTCATCTTTATGCATGAAAACCGATGCATTTTTGAACAGTCCCATGGCGCCAATATGGTCTGAATCGGTATGGGTGAGGAGAACCGTCGTCACCTCAGCGGGCTTTATACCCAGCTTTTCCATCTGGGATATGAAGTTTTCTTCGCTCACCCCTGCATCGACCATCACATAACCCTGGCCAGTTTTGAAGAAGTAGGCATTTACGAATTTGTCTTTTACAACAAACACCGAATCATTGATCTTTTGAGTTTCGGCCGGCGTCATGTCCCTGGTGCCATACCAGAACCTGAACCCGAAATAACCGGCAACAAGGATCAGGATTCCTATGATGACCAGGAATCCATAAAGGATTCTCTTAAGAGGTTTTTTCAAGATACGAGTTTAAAGGAACTTTTTGATCCTTGCGGCATGGGCGATTTCCTCGGCCAGGATCTGTTTAATGATCGGCTTTGAGTCGCTTTTTACTTTGCTGTAAAGTTCTTTGTAGAAAGCCACGCTGTCGTTCTCGAATTTGAAAGCAGCTTCGAGGGCTTCACGTGGAGTTTTCAGGGTTTTCGCGAGTTCGGCGCCGGCATCAGGTTTTCCGAAGATATGCTTGTCGGCAAGATTATTGACATAGTCTGAAAAATTCTCTTCCGGATTTTCGTATTCTTCGGGCTGAAAATTCTCGAAAATTTTCTGGAAGGTCGCAGTATGCATGGTTTCCTGTTCGGCGAGGTCGAGGAACAGCTTTTTTACGTCGGTTGATTCGCGGATTTTTTCGGCAGCGGCAATATAGAATGCATAGCCGTTCTCTTCGATACGGACGGCGATTTCAACGATTTCTTTTCCTGAGTAATACATATATAAAGGATTTAGCAGGACAAACGTACGTGAATCTGAGCAAATTTGCAAGTCCGGCACCGGTTTTTTGGTTAATTTTGCCTGACGGATGATGTTCTGCCGTAACTCCATCCTTACGTTTTCAGTGCGCAAATTTCTATTTTACTGCCAATGACGAAGCCTGTTATACAAAGAGAATTCAATGCGAGGGAGCTCGAAAAATATAGTTCGGCTTTTACACTTTCCGATATGGAGATCTTTATTTTCCCGGAGCTGCTGTACGCCCTGGTATATGCCAATATCATGTCGCCCGAGATCTGGAAATGGAGGGATGATCCCTGGTTCGCGGCGATTGATAAAATGGGGCCATTGAAGAAGCTTCACAGGGTCAAGCAATATGTCATGGAACATTATGATTTCAACCTCGACCTGGATACCTGGGGGCTTACCGACAAGCAGACAGAGATAAACCGGTTTTCTGATTTTATAGATATCGATACCCTTTCACGATCGAATGCGCTTTTTGGGTACGAGGGGGATAAATATTACTTCGATCTCGACATCCGCAAGCATTTCGGTCTTGACAAATACGATACGGAGATCATTCCATACTGGAAGACTGAGACCGTTGAAGCCATGAATGCCTTCAGGTTCAAACCCGGCCATAAAAACGGTGCTGGGGAATGCGTATCCCTGGCTTGTTTATATGTGGCAGCATTGTTCATTGTTGCGAAGATTCCCCTTGAAGACATTTACATGATGGGAACTCCCCTCCATTCACAGAATTTTGTAGTGATCGACGAAGGCGTTATAACCAACAACAGGCGTATAGTGACCAAGAGCATGTGGTATAACGGAACCGAGCTGTCGGCTCTTGCCCGCCGTGCCATGGAGCACGAACAGGTGACCATCGTTGCTCATCCCAGCGGTTACATCCATTCGGTATATCCTGAGGCCACCATAGACCCCGCTGCTTACAAGAGGTTCAGACAAAAGCTTTCGAAATACCTGGAGACGCAGGTGAATTATGAGATCTTCATTAACTTTCTGAGGGATTACAGCCGGTATCAGAAGCTGTTTCAGATCATATTCTTCTGCCAGGGCACCAACAAATACATCAAACTCGAAAGGGCCTTCGGGTATGAGCACAACAGCAAGAACCGCCTGGGTGATAAAACCGGGAGCAAGCTGCTTTGCGAGATGGACGAGGAGGAAATGAACCTGGTTCCATATTCAGGGAGGATGATCATTTGCTCTGAGGAAGAGATTTTTACCACCCGTCCTTATAACGAATTCCTGGAAATCCTGGTCCACCGTTTTCCTGAATTAAAAGACAATCACGAATTCATCACCGATTTCAAAAAGTTCGTACATCTTGTCCCGCGCATCCCCTCTGAAAATAAGAATATTTCGCTATTTCGCTATCTCGCTATTTCGCCATTTTCTTCCCGGGAAGAGATTATCGCTGTAATTTCCTCCATGCGTGAAAGCAACCCATCCGCCGACCTCGCCTTTTATGCCGGTCGTTTTATGGATTCCTGCGACTGGAAACCCTTTATGAAAGCTGTATTTGAGCGCAATCCCGTTTCGTTGGAATATTTTAAAGGCAAAACTGCGGATGAGGTTTTCGCGGAACTCGAGACATGGCCCGGTGAATCGATTTATGAAGGCAAACGCCTTGCCCTGCCCGACGAGGTAGTGAACTACAAGCGTGGTGACGGACTGGAAAAAGCTTTAACTTTGTTGCACGTCCTTCGACCCGGGCGGCAGGATATACACCTTGTATGCCATGAAGGCAGGGCTAAGGTGAAAGTCCATGGAGTTTCATTCGGATTTTCCACGGGGAAGGGACTTGATTTTCAAGGTTGAGGTACTGGAGCAACACTAAAAAAAAGCTATATGAAACCCTTATTCTATTTTCTTTTCCTTACATTTCTTTTCCCTTCATCGCTCCTGATGGCTCAGAATGAAGGCAACAGATGGTATTTCGGTAATTATGCAGGTCTTGAGTTTTACAACGGTACTGTTTCCTATTTGGAAAGCAGCGCCATGTGGGACAATGACAATTCAAGCACGATCTGTGACCCGTCAGGAAATCTGCTGTTTTATACAAATTCAGTTTCGGTATGGAATAAAAATCACGAGTTCATGATGAATGGTGAGGATCTCATGGGAAGCACCACATCGGGTCAATGCGGGATCATAGTTCCGCAGCCCGGAACCAGCAAGTTCTACATCTTTACAAATGCACCCTTCACATCATCTGCAGGCCTTAATTACAGCAAGGTGGATATGAACGAAGATAATGGCCGGGGTATGGTCACGATGAAGAATATCCAGCTCTTTCCCTATACAACCGAGAAGCTGGATGCAATGTTCGACAGCGTATCCGACTCCTACTGGGTGATCGCCCATCCTTTTGATTCAGAGCGGTTCTATGCATATAATATAAACTCTTCAGGATTGAATACTACGCCGGTAATAAGCGATCCCTGCGCATTTTATTCGGGAGGAAATCCTTTTGGGTATAATGCCATAGGGCAGATGACCGTCTCACCCGATGGAAAGATGATTGCTTCGGGGGTGCTTAGCGACGGTTACATTGAACTTTGCGATTTCGATATTACAACCGGCAGGATTTCGAACAGCCGTATCATTCCTGATTTCCCCGATGCATGGGGAATTGCCTTTTCTCCCAACAGCAAGATGCTGTATGCAGTGAGATGGTGGACCGACAGTGTATTCCAGTTCGATCTGAGAGATACAAATCTACAGGCGATCATTGAAAGCAAGACCCTTGTTGGTCATGCCACAGCCTCGAATTCCTACGGATACCAGGCAGGTTATATGCAACTCGGTCCCAACGGGAAATTATATATTGCAAGATATGAAGAGCATTACCTGGCTGTCATCAATTATCCGGATTATCTTGGAGCGGAATGCGGTTTCGTGAACGACGGGGTTTTTCTTGGGGCAGCAACCAGCACTGCGGGCCTTTCGAGGGCACCGGTGAGAAGATCAATCCCTGTCGGAATACAGGAAGATGACAATTCATCTCAACTCTCGTTCACGGTCTTTCCAAATCCTGCAACGACATCTATTATCGTTAAACGGAACAGCAATGCTACAGGGAATTTCACCCTTGAAATCTCTGATGTTAACGGAAAAAAAGTAATACAGAATATTGCCTGCGATCAGTCTGCATCAACGATTGACATCAGTTTATTGCCCAAAGGCATCTACTTTGTAAAACTGCATTCCGATACAGGAATTGCCGTGAAAAAAGTAGTAGTTTATTAAGAATACCTCTCTTTTATAATCCCAGCTGGTTCAGCAGGAATTCGTAATCTACCAGGGTGTTCTCTATCCTTTGTTTCGTTGCCTGTCCGGAGCCATGACCTACATTGTAATCGATATATAACATGACCGGGTTGATCTGTCCGGGATTGTTCTGAAGAGCAGCTGTAAATTTCTTGGCATGCAGGGGATCGACGCGGCTGTCGTTGGCGCCAGTCCGTATGAGCATTGTAGGATGGTTTATGCCGGCACGAACATGCTGGTAGGGTGAATACTGAAGAAGATTCCTGAAGTCGGCTTCTTTGTCGGAGCTGCCGTATTCGGGTATCCAGTACCTTGCGATCAGAAATTTGTGATAGCGGATCATATCGATGAGGGGAACAGCGCAGATGATGGCCTTGTAAAGATCCGGACGCTGGGTTGCCACAGCACCCATCAGCAGTCCGCCGTTGCTGCCGCCCCAGGCGACCATTTTTTTCGGAGTGGTATATTTTTCACGAACCAGCCATTCAGCGCAGGCATTGAAATCGTCAAAACAGTTCTGCTTGTTCATCAGCATTCCGTTCTCATGCCATTTTTCACCGTATTCATCTCCTCCGCGGATCCCGGGTTCCGCCACCACAACTCCGCGATTGATCAGGGCTGCATATCCGCCGTAATAGTCAGGCTTGATCCCGTAATTAAATCCGCCGTAAGCAGTAATGAGTAAAGGATTTGTTCCGTCGAGCTTCATGTCTTTACGATGGACCAGGATCACCGGTACACGAGTGCTGTCTTTGGAATAATAGAATTTGATTTCCCCAACGATGTTCGACATATCAATGGGAATTTTCTGCTGATAGTAGAGTCTCCATTTGAAGTCTTTGGGTGATGCAACATATACTTTGGTGGGAGATGTGAAGGTGCTCATGTTGATGTATACCGAATCTTCTTCCCGGTCATAGCCGAAGCCTGAAATATCGCCAATTTCAGGAAGTTCAACCGGGCCTATCTTTTTGCCGAGAGAGTCGAACAAAGTGACCCTGCTCTGAATATCTTTTTTGTCCTGAACGACAAGGCGTCCGTCTTTCAGCACTTCCACGTTTTCGATAACGGTCTCGCTTTCGGGGATCACAACTTTCCAGTCTTTGAATTCAGGCTTTGAGATGTCAGACATCATAAACCGTTTGTTCGGGGCGTTGTCGTTAGTCAGCATGTAAAGCTTATTGCCGATAGCCCAGGGGTATCCCTGGTATTTCGTGCTGGCATATACCAGGATGCCTTTCTCATCGGTCCCGGTTTTTTTCATCCAGCATGAGTCTGCATAGAAGTTGCTTGTACCATAAAAACTGACGTCACTGTAACGGTTGTCATAGATAAACCATGAATTCTGGGCATCGGTGGTAGTGCCCAGGAATTTCATGCTATCGGCGGGAGTACCGACTTTCCAGAGCCAGGTCTTGAGCGGGCGCTGTTGTTTCACATCTTCCTGGCTGCGAAGAGTGATATAGAGGTGCTGCTGGTCTTTGGTCCACTGTACTCCAAACGTATTTGAAAGAGGCGGATAGAGAGGCTTGCCGGTTTTAGTGTCGATGATATAGGTGGTGGTGATCTCCGAGCCTGACTCCTGCACGCTTACTGCAGCCCTTTCGCCGTCGTAGGTATAGCTGACTCCCGAGGTGGATGTTTTGCCGCTTGTATCAAGCTTTACCGGGTCCCAGATAAGGACTTTCATGGTATCCAGAATCGTATACAATTTGGATTGCTTATCCCCTTTCTTTTTGATCGTCTGGAATTTCCGTTTGCCTTCCTTTTGCAGGGCGCTTTCATAATCCCTGTCAACATAGGCGGTGATCTCTTCACGAAGGCCCTGGTGTTCTTTCTGAGTTGCCTTCATGAATAGAGAAGTATAGTCATGCTGGGCTTTGGTCCATTCAATGACCCTGGGATCGGTTTTATCTTCCAGCCATCGGTATTCATCGGTAAGGAAATACCCGTGCAGGGAATCGGTCACAGGTTTTTTCTCGGTAGCCGGGGGGTGAAAATTCAGCTGGCATATCGCCGCAAGCGGCAATGCAAGAAACAGGGTAAAAACGAAAGCTCTCATACGTTTTGATTTGGTTAGGTAAAAATAAGGAAAATTGAACAAATTTCAAAAAATCAAATTTTGACAGGATATTCTATCCGGCAATTCTTGAAACTTGACTTTTACTTGAAGAAATTTGTAAAATGTCCCAAAAAGGACAATTTTCATACGTATTTTCTGTATATTTTTGTATATGAAGTTAAGGGTAGATAAAAAAGTAACCTCCTTTACAATGCAAATAAAATCAAAAGGAATTTTTTGGTTGGTGTTGCTCGCTGCTTGTTTTTCTATTGGCAAAATGCAGGCCCAATCAGGATTTGTTTTTAAATATTCGAGTCTGAATGATGAATTTCCAACATCCATCGTTGAAACATCAGATAATGGGTTTATTATTTCAGCTAGTTACGGAACTTTTCCTGCGTCTTATCAGATCCTGTTAATTAAATTAAACAAATTCGGAGATACGATAAGATCTAGAAAAATTGAATTTGCCGGAGGGTATTCTTATATTTCAAACATGATTAAGCTGAATAATGGTTCTTATCTTGGAATTGGAGAAAAAATTTATCCTGATGGAGAAATTAGAATGTGGCTGATAAACTTCAGCGAGGAATTATTGCTGATAAAAGACACATCATACTTGAGTAACATGAAAAATGTCTCTCAGTTCTATTGTATGTCCGATTATTTTCAAAGAGTTCTGGTTTTCGGATCCGGAACTCTTCCAAATTCCGGATACTATCATCCCTTTATCTTAACTGTAAATCAGAATCTTGATTCCTTGAATTATGTATGTTATAATCCGCCTCAATGTTCGCAACATGTTTATTCCTTAATTGAAAAACCTGATTCCTCAGGATATTTGATGATGATTTTTGGAAAGTATATTCAGCAAACCTATTCTTTTTCTCAAATTCTGTCCATGGATAACTCATTTAATATTTTTGAGGTGGATAGTATTCCAAGAGACTTAAACTTGTATTTAGATTCAAAATATATTAATAAGAATCGGTTGTTGATCACCGGGAAACAGACTGATAATTCACCCACTAGAACAGATCATTTAGCAATATTAAATCTCGACAGTACATTTCAGGTAGAGAATGAATATTATCTTGGGCCTGAAGATACTATAAGTTATCCTGCAGCATATAAAAATTTGGATTTTGTTAATCCGAATGAAATCTTTTATGGCGGAACAGTAAACTTCAATATTGGGACCATTTTTTCTAATATGCCATCTTCTATCCTTTTAGGAAAATTTGATTCAACATTAAATCTATATTGGGAAAAATCTTTTGGGGGAGATCAATACTACATCGTATATACATTAACGGCCCTTGAAGATGGAGGTTGCATCATCGGAGCATCATCATTTAACTATAATACTCAAACACAAGAAAGGGATATATATGTGATAAAAGTTGATTCAAACGGATTGATTACATCTGTTGACAATAAAAACACTGAATCTAGAAAGAACGCTTTAATATTCCCAAATCCCGGAAATGAAATATTAAATGTTCAATTGAAATGTCAAACTGCAGAGATCGTTTTGTATGATGTAACAGGTAATAAAATCCTTCACAAATCAATTGGACATGGTTACAATTCAATTGATGTCAGCAACCTTTTACCCGGACTTTATTTATATCGAATAACCGATAGCAACGCAAATGTTCAACAAGATAAATGGATAAAGCAATAAATAATACATATTTGTATATTTACTAAAATAATTTATAAGGATTATAGAAACTTATGTTAGTCGACAAACCCATTAAAGTATTTTTAATAGATGATCACCCGGTCACTCTTGCCGGACTGATTAGTTGGATCAATGAGAAAGTTGATGGGATTGAAGTTGGAGGATCTGCTATTGATGTTCAAGATGCAATAAAACAAGGTATTCCGGAAGATGTCGAGGTTATCAGCCTTGATTTATTTATCCGAAATTCGAACTGGATCATGAATATTCATGTACTCAGAAAAATATACCCCCATAAATATGTGATCATGTTCAGTTCCGTTGATTCTCCTTCGTTTGTAAGAAAAATGATGCAACATGGGGCCCGGGCCTATCTCAATAAATCAATTTCTGTTGAGGAATATGCAAATACAATCAGGAAGGTTGTAGGTGGTGAGGTCATAGTGCCAAAAGTATTGACAGACCTCAATGACCCCGAATGGTCGGTTATTCCACACTTCTCTCCTGAAGGGTTTTCTGAACGAGACAAAGTTATTTTAAATGGGTTGGTCGCAGGAAAATCCTATAAAGAAATAGCGGAAGAGCTTGAAATTTCGGAAGCTGCTGTTAACAAATGGTCGAACCGTCTCAAACGAAGATTGAATGTCAAATCCAGTATCCAACTGATCATGCGTGCTCTCAAACTGACCTGAGCCGGGTTATAAAGATCTCAATCCATCGCTGCTATTCCCCAAGGCGTTGCATCTTCCCAGGAACCACGTGTGAAATCGGGGACTTCGACAGAGTTTCCGCGGTTGTTTACCGAAATGTTGCTGAGTTCTACTATCGATGACCATGTGGCGGCGTCGTATACGTCCTGGTCGAGAGGAAGGCCTTTTCGGAGGCAATAGCTGAGCCGGGAATCCATGATGAAGTCCATGCCGCCATGTCCGCCAACTTTCTTCGCCTTTTCGCCGATTTGTTTGCTCAGCGGATGCTCGTAATCAGCCATCAGTTTATCAAAATCTTCTTTCTTCAGATATTCATGGGCATTGGGCTCCAGGGCGATCTGCTGTACCGGCCATTTACGTGCCATGCCTTTGGTGCCGCTGATGAGATGGATGCGGCTGTAGGGGCGGGGAGAGGTGGTGTCGTGCTGTATCATGATGGTCTTGCCTTTTACACTGCGGATGACGGTCGTGTTCATGTCACCGAGAAGGTATGACTGGCGGGCCTCAGGACTGTCGGCCCCGAATTTTTCCTTTGCGTAAAGGCTCATACCTACCTGGTTTGTCGACATGGAGTTAAGGTAATCCATACGATCGCCGCGGTTGATGCACATGATCTGTGCAACCGGACCGAGCCCATGAGTGGGGTAAGGATTGCCGTTATGGTTGCGGCTGAATTTGAGCCGCCACATATCAGCGTAGCCTTTTTCCTTGTCGAACTTCAGCCAGCGGAGGTCGTGGATGTATGCCCCTTCGCCATGCATGATCTCGCCGAAGATCCCGTTTCGGGCCATGTTCAGGGTGTTGAGTTCGAAAAAGTCGTAACAACAATTTTCAAGCATCATGCAATGCCTTTGGCTTTCTTCGGCCGTGTTTACCAATTCCCAGCATTCTTCAAGCGTTGTAGCTGCAGGCACTTCCGTAGCAGCATGCTTGCCCTGTTTCATGGCATAGACCGAAACCGGGGTATGCCATAGCCAGGGAGTACAGCTGTATACCAGGTCAACGTCGGTACGTTTGCAAAGGTTCATCCAGTCCTCATCTCCATTGGAATATCCGGCAGGTTCATTGCGGCCTGCATCAGTCACGATCTTCTTTCCCTGGGTCACACGCTCGGGGATGACATCACAGATGGCAGTGATTTCGACCCCATCGACAAAGGTTAACCGGCTTAGTGTGTCCATTCCCCTCATTCCAAGACCTACCAGGCCGATGCGTACAGTTTTCAAAGGTTCACAGGCCAATCCCATTACGCTTTTCCCTTTGCGTTCAGGTGCCGGAAGCTGGATGGAGTTTGAGTTTGATGCAAAGCTGCTGAAATCGGATAATCCGGCAGCGGCGATCCCTGCGGCTGCTGTTTTGAGGAAGTTACGGCGGTTGGTTTTCATGATGTGTCTCAAGGATTGGAGTTTTCAAAGATAATATCTTCCGGGCGAAGTGTTTGCAGGGACGAATTTTTTCCCTGTGGATAAATGATTAATTTTATCCGAAATTGTTCAGATCATGAGCGAAGAATGGAATGTTTCACGTTACCTGATCCACCGCCTCAGGGAGGTCGGGATAGGTCATTTATTCGGGGTGCCGGGTGATTATGTGCTTGATTTCCTCGACGAAGTGGTGAAGGGGCCTATAAACTGGGTAGGGACCTGCAATGAACTCAATGCAGGTTATGCTGCCGACGGCTATGCCCGGATGAACGGAGCAGGGGCTGCAGTGGTGACTTACGGGGTGGGAGGATTAAGCATTCTGAATGCAGTTGCCGGAGCCTATGCGGAACAGGTACCTGTGATTATCATCAGCGGTGCGCCGCCGGCCAGGAGGAGGGAAGCGGGGGCCCTGGTTCACCACCTTGTTTCGGATTATTACCTGCAGCTTGACATTTACAGGAAGGTCACTACTGATGCGGCTATCCTTCTCGATGCAAACACCGCTCCGGACGAGATCGACCGGGTGATCCGGAATTCGGTGACGAGGAAACTTCCGGCTTACCTGGAACTTCCGGCCGATATTGCCCTTGCTCCGTGCCGGATGCCGGCGCCTCTCACATACTCATCCGCTTTCAAAACAAATGAAGAAAATCTTAAGGAGTGCGTTCTTGAAGCAGCCAGGCTGATTAACTCGGCTTCGAACCCCATGGCGCTGGCGGGTGTGGAGCTGCTGAGATTTAATCTCGGGAGTAAAGCACTGGGACTCATCGAATCGGCGGAGATACCTTTTGCCACCATGCTTAGCAGCAAATCACTCCTGCCGGAGCTTCATCCCCAGTTCGTGGGGATTTACCAGGGAGGATGGAGCAAAGAAAGTGTGAAAAGGCAGGTTGAAGATTGCGATTGCCTGCTATCACTGGGGGTTTGGATCACGGACCTGGACACAGGATTGTTCAGTATGAATTTCGATAACCGGCGGATGATCAAAGCTGGGGGCGGACAGGTGAGCATAGGGAATCATTTTTATCCCCAGATCGGGCTGGAAGATTTCATTCAGAACCTTACTCCAATGCTTGAATGCAGGTCCTACCTGGCCTCACATCCGTCAGAATCTTACCAGCCTAAACATCCGTTCATCCCTGCTGAAGACGGGCCGCTTACTGCGAAGAGGCTTTACGAATGCATCAATTACCACCTGGCCGATGACATGGTGTTGCTTGCCGAACCGGGAGATGCCTTTTGTGCAGCCCCGGAATTCCATATCGAAGAGGCCGAGAATTTCATCGTGCAGGTATATTATGCGTCGATAGGATACTGTACCCCGGCGGCGCTGGGAGTTGGACTGGCCCGTAAAGGAAAGCGGCCTTTAATCCTCGCAGGTGACGGGGCTTTCCAGATGACAGCCCAGGAAGTTTCGACCCTGATCAGGGAAAAGATACCGGCTCTTATTGTTCTCATAAACAACGACGGATACCTGGTCGAGAGAATGCTTCACCAGGACGGGGCCTACAACGACATCCAGATGTGGAATTACAGCAGGCTTCCGGCTGTGTTCGATAAGGGTTCGTTTTCTCTGGGGCTGAGGGTGGAAACGGAGAAGGAGCTTGAAGAAGCCATACTGACTGCAATTAGTGAGGAAAGCCGTCTTGTATTCATCGAAGCAATTATCTCGGGTGGGGATTGCTCCCGGGGACTTGAACGGCTCGGCGCCTCTTTTAAAAAGGCTCAGCAAAAATAGCAGCATCTGCCTTCGCCATGTTTGTTTAAGCGGCAGAGGCCTGCCGGAGTATGGGCATGCAAAGAATTTTTCTACCTTTGCACCCCTAAAATATCGGAAATGGCCAGTAACGAAGAACTTTTCAAAAAGATCATTTCACATGCAAAGGAATACGGGTTTGTATTTCCTTCGAGCGAATTATATGACGGACTGAGCGCGGTATATGATTATGGTCCATTCGGAGTTGAGCTGAAGAACAATATACGCGAGTACTGGTGGAAGTCGATGGTTCAATACCATGAGAATATCGTGGGAATTGATGCTGCCATCTTCATGCATCCCACGGTTTGGAAGGCATCGGGACATGTGGATGCATTCAGCGATCCCATGATAGACAATAAGGATTCGAAGAAAAGATACCGGGCGGATGTGCTTATCGAGGATTTCATCCAGAAGACCGACGACAAGATAAGCAAGGAAGTTGAAAAGGCAAAAGGAAGATTTGGCGAGACCTTCGATGAGAAAATGTACCGGGAAACCAACCCCAGGGTCAAGGAATATATTGACAAGATCGAGGCCATCAAAAACCGCTTCTATCCTGCCCTTGAACGTAACGACCTGGCCGATGTAAAGCTGCTGATCGAAGAACTTGGTATTGTTTGTCCGGTTTCAGGGACCAAGAACTGGACCGAAGTAAGACAATTCAACCTGATGTTTTCGACCCAGATGGGCTCTGTTAATGAAGACGCAAACGAGATCTACCTGAGGCCAGAAACAGCCCAGGGTATTTTTGTGAATTTCCTGAATGTTCAGAAGACCGCCCGCATGAAGATCCCCTTCGGGATTGCCCAGACGGGTAAGGCTTTCAGGAATGAGATCGTGGCCAGGCAGTTTTTGTTTCGCATGCGCGAGTTCGAGCAGATGGAAATGCAGTTTTTCGTAAGGCCGGGTGAAGAAATGAAATGGTATGAATACTGGAAGGAAGAGCGTATGAAATGGCATCTTTCACTTGGGATGCCGGCTTCGAAATACCGTTTCCACAACCATGAAAAGCTGGCACATTACGCCAATGCCGCAGCCGACATAGAATTCGAATTCCCGATCGGGTTCAAGGAGATCGAAGGGATACACAGCCGCACCGATTTTGACCTCAGCGCCCACCAGAAATTTTCGGGAAGGAAGATACAGTATTTCGATACTGAACTCAACGAGGGTTATGTGCCTTATGTGGTTGAAACATCAATTGGCCTCGACCGCACTTTCCTTGCCGTTCTGAGCCATGCTTACCATGAGGAAAAGCTGGAAGACGGCTCAGACCGTGTAGTACTCAGTCTTCCTGCAAAACTCGCTCCCGTCAAGGTAGCGGTTTTACCTCTTATAAAGAAAGACGGACTGCCTGAAAAGGCCCGTGAGATCATGGACAAGTTGATGTATGACCACCGTTGTTTCTATGAAGAGAAAGACACCATCGGCCGGCGTTACCGCCGCATGGATGCGCTTGGAACTCCTTTCTGCATTACGATAGACCACCAGACGCTCACCGACAATACAGTGACTATCCGCGACAGGGATACCATGTTGCAGGAGAGGATAGGGGTTGACGAGATCTCGAAAGTTGTAACAAAGAAGATTAGAGGGTAGCTGGGTGACCGGGAAGCAGGATACGGGATACGGGATACAGGATGCGGGATGCGGGATAGGGATGAAGATGTTTGTTAAAATATGCAAAGGTTTTTTAATTACCATGGGTGTAATATTTACACTTTCGGTGATACTGGCATTTACTTCTGCACCATTCTGGATGTGGTATGGGCTTAGTGTTTCGAAGGCCGGGGTGAACCGTCCGCCGGATTATATTGTTGTTCTTGGGGGTGGAGGAATGCCCAGTGAATCAGGTTTGATGCGTTGCTGGTATGCTGCAAAAACAGCCAATTATTTTACAAGAGCAAAAGTTATCATTGCCCTCCCCGGCGACATCAACGACAGCCTCAGCTCGATCATCGGCATGAAAAAGGAACTCCTTATCCACGGTGTAGAATCAAGAAGGATCATCCTCGAAGATTCGGGAACAAACACCAGGGCCCAGGCACTTAACATACTAAGGGGAATATCGAATATCGAACAAAGAATGTCGAAGGACAAATTCGCTCAATATTCAATGTTCAATGTTCAATATTCAATATTCAAATCTTTACTGATTGTTACGTCCCCCGAGCATCTGCGCCGCGCTGTTCTTACATTCAAAAAAGCCGGGTTTCTCAAAGTCGACGGACTGCCTGCGTTTGAAGAAGCCATTGAGTCGGACATCACGTTCAAAGGGAAAAGGCTTGGCGGCAGGCTGTGGGTACCGGATATTGGCAACAGCATTACCCTGCGCTACCAGTTCTGGACACAGCTGCATTACGAGGAATTGTTGCTCAGAGAGCTGCTGGCTCTCGGCTATTACAAGGTCAAGGGTTGGATTTGAGGTCCTGATTTTCGTTTATCCTGCGTGCAAACATTCCTCAGTTACGAAACTTTTACGACCCACAATCGCCTCGCCTCCTAAGCCAGGCAAGCCGTTCGTAAACTCACTTCTCTGCCTGGCTTTACGGAGGCTTCGCCGTGTGGGGACCCCGTAAAAGTTCCTGAGACTTCGGAATGTCCCGCACTTCAGCTTTACTCAATCAGGACCTTTTCCAGATTTTTTCAATTTCTTCCAGGGTCTTACCCTTGGTCTCGGGCACCAGCTTCCA
Source organism: Bacteroidota bacterium (assembly GCA_037134895.1). Taxonomy (GTDB): domain Bacteria; phylum Bacteroidota; class Bacteroidia; order Bacteroidales; family FEN-979; genus CAIRDP01. Next base: position 13,712 of record JBAXLI010000029.1, on the reverse strand, counting down.
TACAAATAGGGCAGCAAGGAAACCCATTAAACCATAGATCCAATAGGAGAAGCCGTGGCTGAACTGAGCGGTGAGCCAGGTGTTGTCGTTCATGATGGGGAAGGTCCATGATACAAGCAGGTTCGCAATCCACTGTGCAGCGACGGCAATAGACATTGCACCTCGTATACTGTTCGGAAAGATCTCTGAAAGCAATACCCAGGTCACCGGCCCCCAGCTCATGGCAAAACCTGCCGTATAGGTCAGCATAAATATAAGTGCAAGAACTCCGGCATTACCCAGGTAAAATGTCATCCCGAGGCAGCACATACTGATGCCCATGCATAAAGCGCCCAGTATCATCAGGGGTTTACGGCCGAAGCGGTCGACCGACAACACGGCAACAACTGTAAACACAAGGTTTATAATACCAACGATAATGGTCTGGAGCAGGGAGGAATCGGTGCTGGCACCCATGTTCCTGAAGATATTCCCGGCATAGTAAAGGACTACGTTGATACCCACAAATTGCTGAAATACCGAGAGCATGATGCCGATGAAGATCACGAAAAAGCCGTAGGAAAGCCAGGGGGCGCTTGTTTCATGCAGGGTTCCCCTGATCTCTCTGAGAATGCTGTTTGCATTCCCTTCACCCGATATCCGCCTTAAGACCTTAAGTGCTTTTTCGTCTTTGCCTTTCATCACCAGGAAGCGGGGAGTTTCAGGGACAAAGAAAAGCAGGAAAAGAAAGAGCAGTGATGGGATGATACCAGAGAAGAACATCCACCTCCATCCATCATTGATGAGCCAGGCTTCATTCCCGCTGCGGGCGATGAACCAGTTCACGAAATAAATGATCAGCATGCCGAAGATGATGGCGAACTGGTTCCATGAAACAAGTTTTCCGCGGATGTTTGCAGGTGCTATCTCGGTGATATACATGGGCGAGAGCATGGAAGCAAGCCCGACTCCGATCCCGCCTATAATGCGGTAGATTACGAAGGAATATACATCAAGTGTACCGAAGCAGTTCAGGGCTTCAGGTTTCCAGGCGCCAACGGCCGAGATACTGAAAGCAAGGGCAGAAACAATAAGCCCTTTTTTTCTTCCCAGGGATTTCGATACAAACCCGGCCAGGGCCCCGCCAATGATACAGCCTATAAGAGCGCTGGCAATAACAAAACCTTTCACCGAATCGAGGAACCCCTTGATTATCTCGCTGTCTTCGGATGAGGGCATGGGACGCGATAGATACATGAAGGAATAAACCGTGAGTAAAACCAGGAAAAGGATACTGATCATTCCTCCCTTTTTTATCCCCAGCAGGCGGATGGTCTGTCCCGAAATGACCAGGGTTACGAGGTAGAACACAAAGACCACAAGGATACGGTATTGCCCGATAAGCTGCAGGGCATATCCTGATTGTGCCGGATCCAGTGCCCTGGTGATAAACAATGCAACCAGGGACTTTTCTGCACCATTCACAACAGCGGTATCATATCCGAAAAGCAGTCCGCCCAGGGTGGCGACGAGGGTCAGGAAAACCGTGAATCGTTTCATGAAAATTGAATAATTGAATAATCGAATAACGAATTTTGAATGTCGAATAAATAACCTAACAATAAACCTTCATCTCGTATCCTGCATCCCGCATCCTAAAAATACATATGCAGCAATTGCTCATATTTCTCCTGTTTGCCGCTGAGTTGAAGGGGTTCACCGGTTTCGAGGGCGAGGTTTCGGAGGTCTTCGAGAGTGAGTTTTCCTGCTTCGAAACCGGCTCCGTCTCCGCTGTCGAACGATGCATAACGTTCTTTTCTCCAGGTTTTATAGGGTATATCGGCCAGCAGTTTATGTGCGGCGATAAACGCATGGGCGAAGGTATCCATGGCTGTGATATGGGCAATGAACAGATCTTCGACGTCGGTTGAATTACGGCGGATCTTTGCATCGAAATTGATACCGCCGTTTGTAAATCCGCCGGCACCAACGATCACCAGCATGGCTTCCATGGTTTCGTAAAGATTCAGCGGGAACTGGTCAGTATCCCATCCGTTCTGGTAATCGCCCCGGTTTGCGTCGATGCTTCCAAGCAAACCTGCATCGGCTGCACACTGGAGTTCATGCTGGAAGGTATGCCCCGCCAGGGTGGCGTGGTTCACCTCTATATTCAGTTTGAAATCCTTGTCAAGTCCGTAATGCCTGAGAAATCCGATCACGGTTTCAGCATCATAATCATACTGGTGCTTGCTGGGTTCCATGGGTTTTGGTTCGATCAGGAAGGTCCCGTTAAATCCCTGTTTTCGTCCGTAGTCACGGGCCATTGAAAGGAAAGTGGCCAGGTGGTCCTTTTCGCGTTTCATATCGGTATTCAGCAGGGAAAGATATCCCTCTCTTCCGCCCCAGAAAACATAGTTGGATCCGCCCAGGGCGATGGTCATGTCGATCGCATTCTTAACCTGCACCGCGGCTTTGGTCACCACAGCGAAATCAGGATTCGTTGCCGCTCCGTTCATATACCTTGGATGGGAGAAGAGATTTGCTGTGCCCCAGAGCAGCCTGATCCCGGTATCTGTCTGCTTTTGCTTTGCATAGTCGGTAATCACTTGCAACCGCCTTTCGGTTTCCCTTATGGTAGCTCCTTCATCCGCCAGATCGAGATCATGAAAACAATAAAAAGGGATGCCTGCTTTCGAAATGAACTCGAAGGCATAATCCATCCTGATCTTTGCCCTGTCGAGGGGATCTGAAACATCATCCCAGGGAAATATTCTTGTTCCCCTGCCGAAAGGATCGGCCCCTGTCCCGCAGAAGCTGTGCCAGTAGGCTGCGGCAAAGCGGAGATGGTCCCTGAGGGATTTACCGTCGATCTCCATAGCAGCGTTATACCACTTAAAAGCAAGGGGGTTTTTTGATTTGGGGCCTTCGTAAGGAATGTTTGCAATACCGGGAAAGAATGAATCGGAGCTCATAATTTTTTTATTTGATTTTTAAAGATGTTTGTTCACCTGAATATTTAATCATTTTTTCTGAGACCGGGGCTATGGAAAAGCCTTCGGGAATCAAAGGAGAGATGAGGCAAATCCTGAAAGTCCGCTGTTCCAGCATGCCCGGGAAATCACCTACACGTTGACCAATAGTGAGAGTCATTTCCTTGTCGTTCCAGTGTATGGGAATTACCGAAAAGGCCCCGGTTTGATACTTGTCCCCTGAATTTTCATCTTCATAAAGAGTGAAATCTGCGTCGGCTCCGGGGTATATCCTGAGATCGACCGAATCAGGTTTTTTCTCTGCAGCGTACTGTACCCGGGGATAATAAGGGATGATGCTTCCGGCTTTCACAAAAACCGGGATGACTTCTAAAGGAGAAGGAGTGGAAATCATTTGTCCGCCATCAAATCGCCTTCCTGTAAACAGGTCGAACCAGGCAGCGCCTGAAGGCAGGTAACAGTCGACCGAATCATACATTGGTTTCAGCATCATCTGTTCACCCACGCTGTCGGTTTTTGGTTTGTAATACTGATGTTCCGTGACAGGCCTGATAAGGAATGAAGGACCGAACATAAACTCGTTTTCGATGCTTCCTGCTTTTTTATCGGCAGGGAATTCCAATCCCGGCGGACGCAAAAGAGGATAACCCGAAATATTCATCTCTCTTGCATGTGAATAAATGTAGGGCAGTATGAGATACCTGAAATTTATCCATTGAAGGATGGATTCATACAGGCCTGAGCCTTTCTCCCCGAACCTGTATATTTCCTGGGGTATGTCTGTAACGGGGGATAGGAACAACGGACAAAATACTTCGAACTGGAGATAGCGGATGTATTCTTCACGGTAAGCCATATCTTCAATTCCAACAGGGTAGAGGCTCCCCTGGCCTGAAGGGACAGATGAAACTGAGGCTGCGTCATCAAATGGATTTCCACTTACACAATAGTTTACTGTTGACGCGATACGGTTTTTCATTCCAGTAAATTCCGCTGCAGATGCACCAACTGCTGAACCGGGAATTTTTACCTGTTTTTCGGGCCCTGACCTCAGCAGGTAATCAATGTTATATTTTTGATACAGACTGTCACTTATTGGTCCGGGCAAAATGCTCCTGCTGATATCACGGCTCAGGGGCAGAGCTGTGTAATCCTCAGAATCTTTCCCATCCCCGGCGAACACATCCACCGGTATTTTGCCGGAACGGTAATCAGCAGCAGTTTGAAGGATTTGCTGCCCCGTCTTGTCCCTCTCAATGGAATGCCAGTAACCATAGGCCCTGAGAGGGAGAAATGGAGGAGAACCCCTGAGCTGTTTTGTGCTGGCCATTACCTCCGCAGTATTCCGCCCGGTAATAAGAAAAAAATCAATGCCCGCCGCTGATGCGGAAGAAAACGACATGGTTGTAGAGGAGCATCGGAATTCAGTGCCTGTAGTGTTGACCCCTATAATGGCGTAGTTGTTGGTTGAAATAAGACAAGGTACATGCGCTGATGGATCTAAGCGGATCGTTGTGTTCAGTAAAGAATGCCAGTTCAACACCGGTTCTGAAGTCTTCACAAGTCCATACAAACCTTCATCTCCGGTGATCTTAAAAGCCTGGGTGTAGTTTGCAGTATTATTTTTGCCGGGTGTTCCCTTCAGCTTTCCCGGCAGGAAAGTTTCTACAAAAACCGTTTTCCCGGAACTGTCTTTTATGCTCAGCAACCCTGATTTCATTGATATTTCACAAAGGAGTGCGGAAGTTTTCAGGCTCCCTGTTTTTTTTGTTTGTTGAATGATGGCAGATGGCATTCTGCCGGGATCATTGACAGGGGAGTATTTTGAGATATATCCGGGATCCCTTGAAAAGGTTACATGCAGAATATTTTCGGTGAATGCTTCAATATGCATATATCCGTTCTTCACTTTCATTGTTAGTGATGGCGGATGATTTTCTGCCCATAGTTCAGGCATTGCCTGGAAAAGCAGGGTGATAAGAAAGAACGCGAACAGGCTTTTTGAGTACATATCAGTGCTGAAGTTTTTGAGTCAGAACATTCTCCCAGTCGAGGTAGGATGCAGCTGTTTTTTCCTGGTCCTGATCGGGAAATACTGATTGAATGCAGTGGAGGTTTCCAAACATTTCATCGAGCGAATGATAAATACCTGCACCAAGTCCTGATCCCAGTGCCGCTCCCACGGCTCCTTCGGTGTTATACAGTTCGATTTTCACCGAAGCCAGGTTTGAGAGGGTCTGTGTGAACACAGGACTCAGGAAAAGGTTTGTATATCCTGCACGGAGTATCCCGGGCCTGATGTCCATACCCGCCATGATATCCATGCCGTAGCGGAACGAGAATGCAATACCTTCCTGCACAGCACGGAACATATGCGCCAGTGAATGCCTTGTAAAATCTATATTTGAGAAGGTAGCATGCAGGTTGACGTTATTCAGCATACGTTCAGCCCCGTTGCCGAAGGGGATGAACAGGAGGTTGTCAGACCCTGCTCCGACTTTTGATGCTTCAAGGTTCATCTGCTGGTATGAGGCAGATCCTGCAAGTTTCCTCATCCAGGAATTGCTGATCCCGGTACCGTTGATACATAAAAGAACCCCATAAAGCGGACGGCTTTCGCTCCCTGTGACATGTACAAAAGTATTGACCCTTGAATGCATGTCACAGGCTTTTTTGTCAGTAACACAATACACCACGCCTGAAGTTCCTGCCGTGGCTGCGAAGTCGCCCGGATTAACCGCCCTGAGTGAGAATGCGTTGTTTGGCTGATCACCCGCCCTGTATGAAACCGGTATCCCGGCGGGAAGGTTGAAGGCTTCGGCAGCTTTGGCGGTAAGCCTGCCCTGGATGCTGAATGTTTCTGACACAGGGGGCAGAAGATCTTCTGAGATTCCGTAATAATGAAGCAGTTCGGAAGCAAGTGAATTGCGTTGGAAATCCCAGAGAATCCCCTCGGAAAGTCCTGAGCGGGTAATGCATTGTTCACCCGTGAGGCGGTAGGCGAGCCAGTCGCCGGGGAGCATCACGGCCGAAATCTTTTCAAATACCGAAGGTTCATTTTCTCTGACCCAGCTGAGTTTGGATGCAGTGAAATTACCCGGGGAATTCAGGTAATGGCTAAGACAGAAGTCTCTCCCAAGGTTATTAAAAGCTTTGTTTCCTGTTTCAACAGCCCTGCTGTCGCACCAGATGATCGAAGGCCTGAGAATTTCACCGTTTTTATCAAGACATACAAGTCCGTGCATCTGGTAACATATCCCGACAGAAGCTATACCTGCAGGATTGATGCCTGCTTTCTGAACGGCTTTCCCCACAGCAAGCCGGGCATGAAGTTCCCATTCTGAAGGATGTTGTTCGGCCCAGCCCGGGAATGGAGACGAGATCGGCATTTCGGTTTCGGGGGAGAAGGCAGTCGACAGGCATTTCCCGTCAGATGCATCAACAACCGCAGCCTTGACCGAAGAGCTGCCAATATCGATGCCAATCAAATACTGTGTTTTACTCATAGTTCATACAGTTGTGGCCGGCGGTCATTCAAAAGATGATTATATGCATTGATGTTTTTATTGTTTGCCTGCATTGGATCTATTTCGGTCGTCATGACAGAGGCAGATGATTGATCAGCTGAAACCAGTGTTTCTCCAAGGCAGCCTGTAACCTGGCTTTGCCCGGTAAACGTAAAATCGTCAACTCCCCTTTGTTCCCTGCCTGTGCGGTTGGCGGTAACGGCAAATACATGATTTTCGAGGCAGCGGGTGAACATTGCTTTCTGGGCCCATGGGAGAACTAAGTTAGAAGGGTGTGCGATCACCTGGGCCCCTATAAGTGCAAGGGTGCGGCATATTTCGGGGAAAACCCAGTCGAAGCAGATCATGATTCCTGTTTTTACGCCCCCGCTTTCAATTACTTCGGGAGCCTTGTCTCCTGGTGAAAACCAGAGTTTTTCCTTGTTGAACAGGTGGATCTTCCGGTAGGTGCTGATGAGACCGGAAGGATCGGTGATCATAGCCGAATTGTAGCATTTCAGGCCTTCGCGTTCTACAAATCCGCCCACAATTGTTGAATTGCATGAAGCAGATATCTCTGCAAGGAAACGGGTTGTTTCTTCTCCTGTTTCTTCGGCAAGATCACTAACTTCTTCTGCGGATGTAAAGGCATACCCGGTTGTGAAGAGTTCAGGCAGGACAAGCAAATCGGCTTTAATGCCTTCGAGCAGTTTCTCAACAGCCCTGAAATTCGCCTGCTTATCTCCGAAAACCGGTGCAAACTGAACAAATCCAACCTTCATCTGTCATCTTTTTAACTCGTAACTCGTAACTCGTAACTCGTAATTCGTAACTTCTACTTCCCGTCTCCTCTCTTATTAAATACATTCATTGTTCGATCGGGGCCAATAAGAACAAAGCTTTTAATCATTTCAACGGTTTCCTTGATCCTGGGCACCAGGACTTTTGTTTCTTCCGAAGTCCAGCGACCAAGAACATAATCTACCTGGTAACCTTTTGCGAAGTCGTTTCCGATACCGAACCTGACGCGGGTGAAGTCGGTTGAACCAAGGATCTCAATGATGCTGATCAAACCATTATGTCCGCCGTCACTGCCTTTCTTACGCATCCTCAAAGCGCCCAAGGGAAGGGCAAGGTCATCAACGAGAACCAGGATATTTTCGAGAAGGATCTCTTCCTTCTGCATCCAGTATCTCACCGCTTTGCCGCTGAGGTTCATATAGGTCGATGGTTTGATGACGACCATTGTACGGCCTTTCACCGATAAACGTGTAACGGCAGCATAACGGTCAGTTTTGAACACGGCATTGCCTTCCTGTGCCAGGGCGTCAGCAACGATAAAACCGATATTATGCCGGGTGTCGGCATACTCATCACCTATATTTCCCAGTCCGACGATCAGGTATTTCATGGTTGTATCAGAGATTATTTATATCAGTTTATGATTCTTTGATAAAGTTTGATAAAGCTCTTCAAAATTAAAATAAAATGCCATGGAAAAGAATAAAGCAATTGAATGAATATGGCATTGAATTATGGTGGATGTTAAAAACCAGTTTTTATCTTTGTACTGAAATACTTAAGTATGCAAAAGGTGATGGTGATCTGCCGGGGGCAGGAAGGTGTTTCATATTCTGCATTTGTCGATTATATGCTTCGTTTGGGCGGACAGGCCCTGGAGATATGCCATCCGCAGAAACTCCACATCACTTTTACGGACTCCACTACTCCGTATGTTTCGGTGATTCCGTTTAAAGACAAAAAGATCGGGGTGATCTCGATATCCTCTGAAGAGGGGCTTTTATGTGCAAGCATTCAGGAATTTTTGGGTTACTGTATGACTGAGACTAAAAAATCGGGATGCAGGTTTTCAGGAGCCTACCAGGTTGAGGAAGCGCTTCCTGTTGAATACAGCAAAACCTGGCAGGATGTGGAGATGACCCCCGGGGCATGCCTGCTGACCCTGTTCAAAAGAAAACCGGGCTTGACTTATGAAGCATTTATAAATCGTTGGCATAACAGCCATACTCCATTATCGCTGAAGATACATCCATTGTGGCATTACAGCCGGAATGTAGTACTTGAAACAGCCGGCGAAAAATCAGAGACCTGGGAGGGCATTGTTGAAGAGCACGTGAAGAAACGCTCGCATCTTTTGAATCCCATGAAGTTCTTCGGGAATCCCCTCAGCATGATACCGAACATGATAGAAGTTTATAAAGACACCAATGCGTTTCTTGACTACAAGACGATTGAGACATACCTGGTCAGGGAGGTGGTACTGAGGTCGTGACAAGGTAACAGGGTAACAGGGTAACAGGGTAACAAGGTAACAAGGTAACAGTGTAACAAGGTAACAAGGTAACAAGGTAACAGGGCATAAATAATATCATTATGGAAAAGCTGAGTTTTTTTGGGGTGGGACCGAAGATTGGAAGGATTGTTCTGCCGTATCTGGCGGTGGCTATCGTGATGACTGTTATTTTTCCTTGTACTTTCAGTTTCGGGGGTGATTTAAGGTTGCCTTTAATGATTGCAGGTATTGTATTGCTGGTGATTGCCCTGGTTTTTTATTTCTCGACGCTCAGGCTGATGTTGCCGGGGATAAAGGAGAACAGGCTGATCACGACCGGGGCCTACCGATTATGCCGGAATCCATTGTATGCCGCACTGATTTTATTTTTTGTTCCCGGATTGGCGTTGCTGTTGAATTCATGGCTTATTCTGACAACAAGTATCCTTGCTTATTTTGTATTCAGAAAATACGTGCATGAGGAGGAAGAAATGCTTGAACGCATATTCGGGGATGAATTCAGGAAATACCGTGAGAGGACTTCGTTGCTTTTCCCGAACCCATTCGGCAAGAAATAATAACACATGATCATGCTCTGAGCATGATCATGTGATGATATAAAGGCTATATCGCTGCAATTGGCAGTGCTGGCCAGATAAAGAGTTATTGCGCTACAACCTGGTAAGCATCCACACCATTACTGAGTACTGGTTGATAAAGCGTACCGTTGAATTTCATGTAGGTTTCTCCGTTTTGCTTCACTTCCTCGGCTCCTGCCGGCAGTTGCGTGATTATTGCGCCGTCAGGGGGAGCGATGACTACGTAAGCATCATTTTGCTTCATATAGAATGTCCCACCAAAATAGTAGTATGTGCCGTTTGTCGAAACCACGGAAGTAACTGCCGGCGGCAGTACCTCGATGGCCGCGCCCACAGGGGCTGAAACCACGGTAAATCCTGCGCCTGAAGGTGCGTAGAACACTCCCTGGTCATACATGAACGCCGCGTCAGCCACATTGATAGAGATTGCCGTTGCAGCCATGGAAGCTACAAAGAATCCCGGCGGATGCCAGAATGGTCCCCAGTAACAGGGGGCATAAGGATGCCATGCATAAGGCATTGGGCCAAATGCGGGTCCCGGGAAATATGGTCCGTAAGGCCCCGGATGTGGTCCAGGCCCGTAAGGTCCCGGATGCGGTCCTGGTCCTGGCCCTGGTCCCGGATGTGGCCCTGGCCCCGGTCCTGGCCCCGGATGCGGTCCAGGCCCTGGACCTGGTCCCGGATGTGGTCCTCCACCCGGCCCACCACCTGGTCCCGGTCCGCCGTGCGGACCGTTATTGAAATCCCCTCTTGATGTACCGGAAATACTTCCGCCTCCATGAAAATCACCACCGCCACCGCCATGGAAATCGCCACCGCCACCGCCATGGAAATCGCCACCGCCAAAACCACCTCCACCTCCGTGGTAACCTCCACCGCCGAAGCCGCCTCCACCTCCGTGGAAACCTCCGCCGAAACCGCCACCTCCGCGCCCAATGGCATCAGGTGAACTCATCAGTGCAAAGCATACCGGTATCAGTATGCCTTTCAAACAAAATTTTATCCTGCTGTTCATATGAATAGTTTCTGAAAGTTCAACAACTTATTTATCTGCCGGGATAACCTTCATTCTCGTGGCTCCCGGGGGTGGTGTAAATTCGAATATTGCATCGGGATAGAGTTGATTCAGTTCCCAGTCATAGTCGACCTCGAACTGTGGGTTCATTGCCTTGGAAGTATATACAATAACACCTTTTACAGGTAAGAAGAAAGGATCGTTGGTTACCCAGATCTGGTAAGTGATGCTGTCCATGGCACCCGCGATCTGAAAGCAAGGCTTCCCTTTCAGGTTCACCTGTCCGAGCATGGTGATGAACGAGGAATTCTGCTTCAGCACATCGACAAAATCAGGAAAGAAAAAATCAATGGCAGTCAGATCTATTCCTAATTTGGAATATATGCTGTCGGCCATCCCCAGAATGGTTTTGGGAGCAGGGATCCGGGCATAACGGTTGTTTGAAAAAGAATAATAAGCAAGGGTTTTCCCGTTATATAAGTAAGTACGCTGGCCTCCCTGTCCGGTTAATGACAGATACATCCTGTCGGGACCTCTCATGATCATGTCTGCATCTTCAGTATGCTTGACCAGCCCGAGACCTGTAACATAATCATCGAATGAGGCATGAGCTTTAAGCCGGCAACTGCTCAGCTCGGTGATCACACTACTCATCCTTTCGAGGATCAGCAATGCCGTGGAATCAACTTTTTTGGCCTGAGGGAAGGCTGAAAACCCTAGCGCAATAAGTAGCAGCAATATACCCAGTTTCTTCATAGGAACAGATTTTGCATTAAAGTTAGTAAACATTCAATGAAAGTCAAGGGGGGCGGGAATTTTTTTTATGGATGTGGGATGCGGGATACAGGATACAGGATGCGGGATGCGGGATGCAGGATGCAGGATACGGGATAACTGGGTTACTGGGTTACTGGGGAGCTTCGTCGCAGGGAAACTTCGCGGCACCTTGCCCGGGTAAGAGTGCCGCGAAGAAATCCGGATACAGCGTGTCACAACTCACGACTCACGATTTTGAGTATCTTTGCATATGGATTTTCTTGAACTGGTTGCTAAACGGCAGAGCACAAGGGCTTATGATGCTGAACGGGCTGTGGAGCCTGAGAAGCTTGAGCGTTGCGTTGAAGCCGTGAGGCTTGCACCTTCGGCCTGCAATGCCCAGCCATGGAAGCTGGTTCTCGTTACTGATCATGTATTGAAAAACAAGCTTGCTGATGCAGCATCCTCCAGGCTGCTTGGATTCAACCATTTCACGAGGCAGGCGCCAGTAATTGTTGTATTAGTGCGGGAGGATCCTAACCTTACTTCCAAGCTGGGAACGGTGCTGAAGGACAAGCCTTATACGCTTATGGATGTTGGAATTGCGGCGGAGCATTTCTGCCTTCAGGCGACCGACGAGGGACTGGGCACATGCATTATGGGATGGTTTAATGAGCCTAAAGTGAAAGAGCTGCTTGGAATCCCCAAAAAGAAACGAGCTGAACTGATGATCACACTGGGTTATCCGGCGAAAGCCGAAACCAGGCAGAAGATCAGGAAAGCAAAAGAGCAGATATGCTCATATAACATGTACATATGAATTTCGACGAATTTGGTTTTGAACCTGACCTGCGGGAAGGAATCCGCGCACTGGGTTTTGAAACTGCAACACCCATACAGGAGCAGGCGATACCTGTGATCCTCGAAGGCAGGGACCTGATTGGCACTGCGCAAACAGGCACCGGTAAGACAGCCGCTTTCCTTCTTCCGCTGATACAGAAAATGATGACAGGCGAAAGCAAGGGCAACGTAAGGGCCCTGGTGATTGTTCCTACACGAGAGCTGGCGGTGCAGATCGACCAGCATATGGAAGGGCTTTCATACTTCACACCGGTAAGCTCCATAGCGATCTATGGCGGAACAGAAGGGATGGTTTTTTCCCGCGAAAAGCAGGCTTTGACCGAAGGGGCAGACCTTGTGATTTGCACACCGGGAAGGATGATCGCACATGTGAACATGGGGTATGTCGACTTTTCGACAGTGGAATGCCTGATCCTTGATGAGGCCGACCGTATGCTCGACATGGGGTTTTATGATGACATAATGAAGCTTGTGAACCTGCTTCCGAAAGCCAGGCAAACACTGATGTTTTCGGCGACAATGCCCAAAGCTATCAGGCAGATGGCGCAAAAAGTCCTCAGGAACCCGGTCGAGATCAATATTGCCATGTCGAAGCCGGCCGAAAAGATACTTCAGCTGGCCTATTCGGTTTACGACAACCAGAAGCTGCCGCTGACCCAATACCTTTTACAAGGTGCCCAGGGCCGGACAGTACTGGTATTTTGTTCGACTAAAAGCTCGACCAAGATTCTTAACCGTGCCTTGCACCAGATGGGACTGAATGTTTCAGAAATACATTCAGACCTTGAGCAGAAGGAAAGGGAGGAAGTGCTGAACAGGTTCAGGAGCAAGTCCCTTAATGTTCTGGTGGCGACTGATATTGTCTCCCGCGGGATCGATGTCGAAAATATAGATATGGTGGTCAATTACGATGTGCCTCACGATGCCGAGGATTACATACACCGGATCGGGCGTACGGCCCGTGCTGCCGCATCAGGAATTGCCGTGACCCTAATCAGCCCTAAGGAGCAGAGGAAGTTCCAGTCTATTGAAAACCTGCTGGGGAAGTCAGTTCACAAGGGTGAAGTGCCAAAACAATTCGGCTCCGCCCCCGAGTACAGGGCCTGGAAGCCCAGGAATTAAAAAAGCCGCCACAAACGGACGGCTTCTTTGAATACTCATAAAAGGAGGGAAGGGATTATTTCTTTCCTTCTTCTTTTTTACCCTCTTCTTTCTTTTCAGCTCCTTCGGCACCTTCAGCAGCAGCTTCTGCTCCGGGAACAACTTCCTCAATAACCTGGCGGGCTGTGCGAACAGCGATTACCACATTATTCGGGGCATCGAGGAATGTAACGTTATCAATCTTCAGGTCACCGATCTTGACTGAATCACCGATGTCCATCGAACTGATGTTGATCATGATAAATTCTGGAAGGTCTTTTGCCAGTGCTTTGACCTTCACTTTGCGAAGTTTCTTTTCAAGGCGTCCGCCTTTAAGAACCCCCGGGGAAACTCCTTCGGATTTAACCGGGATGGCAATAGTCACCGGCTTGTCGGGAGTCAGCTGCAGTAAATCGACATGCAGAAGCTTGTCGGTCACAGGATGGAACTGGATCTCCTGGTAAATAGTGTCGTATTCTTTCCCGTCAATATTGATTCTAATAATATTGACTTCAGGAGTGAACAGGATTTTGGAAAAACTTTTTTCGTCTGCCACGAAGTGGATCTGTTCTT
>JBAXLI010000028.1:0-49737 GCA_037134895.1 Bacteroidota bacterium | reverse complement strand
ATGGCACAGCTTGACGAAACCTTCCCAACACTGGACTGTTCACAGTGTATCCTTACTCCAAAGATGGTAGACGTAGCCTCACATCCGTATATTGAGCTCATCCCATATTCTGAAGTTATTGAACTCGACGGTTACGTAGGGAATTATAAAGCAAAAATCCGGAAGAAAGCCTCATTCGTGAACTTCAAGACATGTACCGGATGCGGTGCATGCTGGCAAAAGTGCCCGGTGAAGGTTCCCAATGAGTATAACATGGGCATCGATACCCGCAAGGCCATTTATACTCCTTTCCCCCAGGCTGTACCCAACAAACCTGTCATTGATGCCGAGCACTGCACCATGCTGCTGAAAGGCAAATGCGGGATCTGTGCCAAATTCTGTGAAAAGGGCGCCATTGATTTTAAGATGACGGATGAGGTGATCGAAAGGGAAATAGGCGCCGTTGTTGTTGCAACCGGCTATGACCTTTGGGATGCAACACCCTATGAAGAATATGGTGTAGGACGTTATAAGGACATCATCAATTCGCTGGAATTCGAGAGAATGGTCTCAGCCAACGGCCCCACAGGGGGAGTTCCGGTGAGGCCTTCCGACGGGAAGATCCCTAAAACCGTGGTGTTCATCAAATGCGTAGGTTCGCGCGACAAGGCCAAGGGCATTGAGTTCTGCTCGAAGATTTGCTGCATGTATACCGCCAAGCACGCCATCCTCCTGCATCATAAAGTCCATGATTCAAGAGCGTATATTTTCTACATGGATATCCGCGCCGCAGGTAAAGGATATGAAGAGTTCGTGAACCGTGCCCAGGTTGAGACCGGGGCGGTTTACCTTCGCGGAAGAGTTTCGAAGATTTACCAGAAAGGCGATAAGCTGATGGTCAGGGGGGAAGACGGACAGCTTGGACAGGAAGTCGAGGTTGAAGCCGATCTCGTCGTGCTGGCCACCGCTGTTATTCCGTATAAAGAGAACCCTGCCCTGGCCAGGCTGCTTGGTATTTCGTACGACAAATACGGATACCTTTCAGAAGCCCATCCCAAACTAAGGCCTGTTGAAACAGCAAAGGCAGGTATTTTCCTGGCAGGTTGCACACAGGCTCCAAAAGACATTCCCGAGACAGTGGCCCAGGCTTCGGCCTGCGCAGCCAAGGTCTGCGGCTTGTTTGCAGGCGATACCATGAAGAAGGACCCAATGGTCTCTACAGTCAACAAGGAATTCTGCAGCGGCTGCCAGAACTGCGTGAAGGTTTGTCCCTACCAGGCCATTGTTACCGAAGAAATACCCCTCGGACATGGTGCAAAAGAAATGCGTACCGTGGCCAAGATCAACGAAGGTGTTTGCCAGGGCTGCGGCTCCTGCGTGGCCATCTGCCGTTCCATGGCGATCAACCTGGCTGGTTTTACAGATCCTCAAATCATTAACGAGATAGTTGCAATCTGATGGAAGAAGTAAAAGACAAGATCGTAAGCATTGAAAAGCCCGAACTGGTCGCCCCGGCTGACTGGAAGCCGGTGATCGTTGGCATTCTCTGCAACTGGTGTTCCTATGCGGGATCTGACCTTACAGGGACTTCCCGCATGCAGTATCCGCCTAATATCCGCATTATCCGCGTTCCATGTTCATCACGGGTCGATCCCTGGTTTATTATTAAAGCTTTACAAACGACTGCGGATGGGGTGCTGATCTCTGGCTGTCATCCGGGCGATTGCCACTACATTAGCGGGAATTATTACGCCCGCAGGCGTTTCCTTGTAACCAAGGAACTCCTGAAGATGGTAGGTTTTCATGAGCACAGGGTGCAGTTCAGCTGGGTTTCGGCTGCAGAAGGCGCCAAATTCGCCCAGGTCGTTAAAAAAGTGACCGAGGATGTAGTAAAACTCGGCCCGCTTCATTTGTACAAAAAAGAAAACTTCAGCAAATAATGGACTATTCAAAACAAATCCAGGACATTGCAGCAAAACTTTTCGCCGATGATAAGATCGACGTTTTTGTCGGCTACCGCATGAATGGTTTTGACGACAACCAGGTTCCTGCTGTGATCACCGACCCAAAGGAAGTGTCATCCCTTGTTTTTACTGATAAATCGGTGTTCAACCTCTCGAATTACCTTAAACCGGACTTTACACGCAACAAAAGGGTAGGGCTTGTGGTCAAAGGATGCGACAGCCGTTCACTGAACCTCCTGCTCACCGAAAGCCAGGTGAAACGCGACAAGCTTTATATTGTAGGCGTGGCATGTGACGGAGTGGTTGACGACAAGGGACAAAAGATGCAGAATTGCTTGGAATGCATAGTTCCCGATGCAGTTGTGTATGACGAGATCCTGGGCACCCCGAAGGGGAAAAAAGAATACATCGTGAATGCCGATATACAGGCTTTGGCATTAAAAGGCCTTGTTGAACGCCGGGAGCATTTTGAAGAGATCTTCGAAAACTGCATACGCTGCAACGCCTGCAGGCATTCCTGTCCGCTTTGCTATTGCGCCAAATGCTGTATCGACCAGGAAACAGCCACCATTTATAACGGTTCAAACACCGGTTCAAGCGCGTTCCACGCCCTGATGACCTGGTCGCTGCACCTGGCCGGACGCTGCGTTGACTGCCGCAACTGCGAGAAAGCATGCCCAAGCCATTTGCCACTCCATCTTTTACACAAGCAGAATGAAAAGGTGATCTACGAGAATTTCCAGAACCACCTTGCAGGAGTGGAAGAAGGCGACCGCGGAGCTTTCTATAAATACAGCCTTAAGGATCCCGATGATTTTATACTATAATCCGAACGACAGATTATGAGTTTTTCAACCTTTGTTACCGATAAAACTGGCTTGCAGAAGTTTTACGAAGCCATCATCAGCAAGCATGAGACCTATGCTCCCGTAGAGAAATTCGGGAAATATGATTATAAAAAAGTCTCAGCCCTGAAAGAATGTGACCCTGATTCGCCCATCGCCCTGACCATGAGCGTGAAGCCACTCTTTTTCCCCAGGGCTTCAAAGATCATGAAATACGAGGCCAACAGTTCAGGTACCACGGTATATGACACCGACCAGGATCCCCTTTCAGCCAAGAGAGTAATTCTTGGCGTGAAACATTGTGATGCAAGAGGACTGCAGGTGCTCGGTGCAGTCAATAAATGGGATTATATCGACAGCGACTTCCTGAAGCGCAGAGAAAATACCGTGATCTTTTCGACCCGTTGCGACAAGGCAGATACTCATTGTTTCTGTACCTCCCTGGATTACGATGTGGAGAACCTCGATGCGCTGGATGTGGCTGTTATTAATGGTAGCGGAGGTAAAATCTATCTGCAGGCCCGAACCGGGACGGGAGAATCCTTTCTCAACGAAAATCGTGAAACCCTTGTTCCAACAGCCAATAACCAACAACCAACAGCCAACGACCAGGAGGATATGAAAAAGCAATACGAGACTTTTACTTCTTCGTTTCGCCTGAAAATGGATTACAAAGACGTCAATGAAAAGATGTCTAAACGCTTCGATTCACCTGCTTTTGAAGAGGCTTCGCGAAATTGTGTGAGCTGTAATACCTGCGCGTTTATTTGTCCGACCTGCCATTGCTTTAAAATCTCCGATGAAAAGATCAAGGATACCGGGGTGAGGTATAAAAGCTATGATTCCTGCAACAATGTGTATTTTACGCTTGAAGCAGGCGGACACAATCCCCGTCCGGCCAAGTATCGCCGCTGGAGGCAGAGGTCGATGCATAAGTTCGTTTATTATAAGGAACGCTTTGGCGTAAATCTCTGCGTAGGCTGCGGACATTGCGCGATCTCCTGCCCGGTGAACATTTCCATCTTCGAGGTGGTAAATCATGTGGCAAAAGCCTTGGTTGAATAGTAATTATCGTTATGAAAAGAAATAGCGAAAAGCGAAAAGCGAAAAGCGAAATTCAATTTCGCCATTTCGCCATTTCGCCATTTCGCTTTTAATAAATAGTTATGGAAGCATTATTAGTCCCCTCTCTTGCTAAAGTTGACCGGATCATACAGGAAACTCCCGATGTGCGCACCTACAGGATGAAGTTCAAGGATGAAAGCCTGATGGAGAAATTCAACTGGCAGCCCGGGCAGTTCGTTGAGTTCTCCCTTCTCGGTTCCGGTGAATGCACGTTCTGTATTTCTTCTTCCGTCACCCGGAAGGGATATTTCGATTGTTCCATCAAGAGGGCAGGTATTGTTACAGCCGACATACATTCTGATCTGGAAGAAGGCGATGATGTCGGGATACGCGGTCCTTACGGGAACTGGTTCCCCCTGGATGATATAAAAGGCAGGAACCTGCTTTTCGTGGGTGGCGGCATCGGTCTTGCACCCCTGCGTTCACTGATACAATACTGCATCGACAACCGTGCCGATTACAAAGACTTTACGATATTATACGGGGCCCGCACATCCGCAGACCTTTGTTATAAAGAAGAAATCGAAGAGTGGAAGAAAAACCCAAACCTTAAGGTGGTTCTGACGATCGACAAACCTGAGGAAACCTGGAAAGAAAATGTGGGTGTTGTTCCAAAGATCCTCGAAGAAGTTGTGAAACCTGAGATCGTCAATACCAAGGTTATTACCTGCGGACCGCCGATCATGATCAAATACACCCTGCAGTCGCTCGACCGCCTCGGATTCGCACCGAAAGACGTGATCACCACCCTGGAGATGAAGATGCAGTGCGGACTTGGCAAATGCGGCCGCTGTAACATCGGCAGCACGTATATCTGCAAAGACGGTCCGGTGTTTACATACGAGCAGCTGAAAGCCCTTCCCGACGAGTTCTAAGGAACCCTGATTGCCGATATTTCTGCAGGTTCGGTCTCGATACTTTCACCGTAAACTGCTTTTACAAAATAGTTATTAAGAACATTGCCTCTCGCCGGTGAGCGGTCGGTGATGCAATTTTCTCCGGGTTTCGCTGTACCTATCAGAACGGGTTCGCTTGTTTCGGTAAACCTGAATACTTTGAAAGCGGTCACCGCGGGCTCAATTATTTCAGACCATTTCACAATGACATTTCCGCCGTCGTTAATCAGGGAGAGGTCGCCTACCTGTATCCTTGCAGGTTCAGGTATCTCAATTAACAGGGGGATGCTTCTCCGGCTTTCAATACCTTTTGGATCGACCGATGCGATGGCGTATTCAACTGTTTGACCCCCCATGATAGTTGAATCTGTAAATGAATTTGTAAGGGATGACAAGGCGGACTGGGTAAGCCTGCTGAAATCAGTCTTCCCGCCGGCTTTGCGATATACCATATACCCACGAACCATTCCGTCATCATTGAGAAGATTTTCCCAGAAAAGCATAATCCCTGAACCCTCAATGCGGTAACTTAGGTTGAATGGCACAGTTATATTTCCGTTTGCCGGTAACATGACGGATACTGAATCGGAAAGCTTACTGATACCGTTTCCCTCTCCCAGGGCGGCAACTGCATAGCGGTACGCTGATCCGGGCAATGCCGTAGAATCGAGGTAAAGCGGGCTTGCAGAAGGTTTGACGATATCACTCAGCTGTTTTAACTGCCCCCTGTATCCTTCTCCCCTGTAAACATAATATCCTATGATAACGCCGCCCTTGCCTGACCAGCTGATTTCAGCCCCTTTTTTTGACGCCGAAATTTTGGGAGCAGATGGCGGTAATGGAATGGTGGAAGTGCTTACCAGGTCGAACACCCTTGCACTCGGCATCCCATAGCCGAAACGGTTTGCGACAACGGCGAAATACCAGTAATTCTCATTGGCCAGGGGCACAATATCGGTATATGAAGTGTCGGTTGCCGGCAGGGTTGCCAGATGTATATAACTGCCGTCAATGCCCGACGAACGGAACAGCAAAATTCCCCTCAGGCTCTGTCCTTCGGGTTGGGGCCATGAAAGCCTGATGGCATGTTTTTCGGGTACCGCTTTAGTATAGAACATGCGGATGACCGGTGCCGAATAAACCGAGTAAGCACGGGCGATTGCGGTATCTGAAACCGGATAGGCATTGCCCAGCCAGTCGAAAGCACGGATAATATATTTGTACGCCGACATAGCTTTAACCAGGGTGTCACTGTGAGTGATGAAAACACTATCGCCCTTAACATTGAATCCCCCGCTGAACTTCATTTCCCCGTAGTCTTTTTCACCCTCCATGAGCCGGTATACTTTGACAAATGCAGGCATTTTCTTTGGAACATAGCCCCAGCAGACACGTATGATCTTTTCGTCTTCAGTGGCCCGGATAAAGCGAGGAACAGGAAGGGATTGAACGGAAGTATGTAAAGTATTTCCTGTTAGCTTCTCCTGTATAGCTTTACCTGTTGCATCAGTGATCAGGATTCGGTAATTATATGTGGCGCCGGCAATGGCTGATTTGTCATAATATGCGATCCCTGCAGCGATGAGGCCTGCAGGATTCATCATAAAGACAGGCATAGCAGGACTGGCATTTAACCCCATCCACCAGGCCGAAACCGACTTTTCATCCGATTCGGGTAAGGCGGTAAAATCCTTTTCGGCGTTTCGTATTCCTTTTTTAAATTCGGATTCGACGAGAGGAACCGTGATTTTGACAAGATCTGTAAAGCTGCCGGAATTGTCACTGCGGCTGATCTCAATCACTGAATTTTTATGCCAGGCCGAATCGATCAGAACGAAAACCCCCTTTGGTGCAATTAATGCTGCAGGGTATTGGGCATTAACAGTTGTAAAAACCTGGATGAGCAGGGCTGAAAACAGAACAGGAAATATCTTTTTCATGATTTCTTCTCCTTTGATTTTATTTATTTCAGGTCGATTGAAAAGTCAACGGATGTCGGCTGGTTTTCAATCCAGACATCGCAGTTCAGGGTTTTGCTTAAGGTGGTTGAAATGCACCCGTTGCAGAATGGACCGAAACACATCCCCGCTTCCAGCGACATTCCCACAAAACCCTGTCCATGGACTTTGAACTTCTTCGTTGAAAAGTTGTACGTTCCGCTGTTGATCCCAAACCCGATGAATTGGCTTCCAGTGATATATGGGCAAATCGCACCGGAATACTGCCCCAGGTATACATTGGCATTCCCGAGCATCATAATGCCAAATCCCATTTCGTATGAGTTGGGCAGGAAATTCATCCAGAACCGGGTGTCGACTCCAGCCTCGGCCGAAACTTTATAGCCCACATAATATCCTGCAAGGCTGAATCCTACTGAAACGGAAACAGGAGGAAATATGCTTTTATACCCTGTAAAGAAAAATCCCTTAAGCTGAAAACCTATCTCAGAGGGCCATTCCTTGTTTCTTGCATTCATCAGCACAGTATTTTTCGCACTCTGTGGAATCGGGCTGATGCTCCCGAATATGAGTCCGGCCGAGATCTGCTGTATGATTATAGGATCAACCATTAGTTGAACAGAACCTGCGAGGTACCAGCCATTCGAACCGAATTCAATGTCGGCGGCACCGTTTGCGCCGAATCCGCAGAGGGGATAGTCCTTCATCACCAGGGACCCGTGAAGGATGTTG
Organism: Bacteroidota bacterium; assembly: GCA_037134895.1. Lineage (GTDB taxonomy): Bacteria > Bacteroidota > Bacteroidia > Bacteroidales > FEN-979 > CAIRDP01. The sequence continues at coordinate 42,238 of JBAXLI010000028.1, read as the reverse complement.
TTCTTTAAATCATAGGTCAGTTTAACATCGCCAAGAGGGGTAGTCAGGTTGTCGGCCGAAATCGAATTTCCCTCTGAATTGATGGACCCTTTGACAAAGAACTTGCTGGTTTGCCCAGGCTGGGTTGCATTTTTTGCATTGGCCAGCTTTCCCTGGAACCAGAAAAAGTCCCAGTCGGCTTTGTTTGCCTGCATGAGGCCGTTCAGTTCGGTCATGCGCACGGCATTGGAACCTCCCGAGCCCAGAACAAATTGCTGGTTTTCGGGGAAGATCTTTACATACCCCTGGTTTGTTTCACGTACTAACAAAGCATCCAGGGTTTTTGTTATCCCCTGGTCGGTGAATATGAGTTTTCCTTTGCATTGAAAATTCCCGGGGAAGAGTGTATCGGCAAATTCCACCTGGTTTGCCTTGAACCTGACATCCGCAGGTCCTGAAAATTCAAGCGGCAGAGGATCCATATTCATGACTACCTGGGAACTCCTATCCCTGAAAAAGTTCAGGCTGGCCCTGTTGTAATTCGGGATCCTGGGAAGATCAAGGTTGTAGATGCCTGTTAAGGTGAACGAATTCTGCCGGCCCGTGATCTGGTTGACTTTAAGGTGAAAGACGTCGTAAAACAGGAGTTCACCTGAATTCTCGAGTCCTGCATACAACTGTTCGTCATTGTCGAGCACCTGTATAGACCCAATATCAAGCTTCGCGGATGGCTGAGTCCCGGGTAACCCGCTCAGTGTCGCTATGGTTTTTTTCGCATCCTGCCCGATGATCTTGATCACATAATGCGGCTTTCCTGCCTCGCCTGCGACCGGGTCGAAATAAAACAGGCATTCCGCTTCATTGCTGATGTTAACAGGAGAGGTGTTCCCGATCTTAAGGTTTGAAATGGTAAACCCTTCGAGGATGATATCTTCAGGTTTTAATTTGAAATTCTTTACCGGGATGGTGGCAAAGCCGGTTTTCAAAGAGGGATTCTTTCCGCTGAAGCCATTTTGGGAGCTGTTCCAGGTAAGTTTATCCACATGGATTTTCCATTTCTCACCCAGGCTGATGTCAAGGGGTTGATTCACTTCAACCGGGTTAATTACCGAAGCGGTCATCCGCACTTTACCAATATCCATAGTAGTTTGTATGCTTCCCTTGAGATTGGCCTTTACCTTTAAATCCAGGACAATACTGTCGTTTTTAAGGTAAGAGCCCGAAGATCTTGCGGTTGAAGTAAATCCCGAGAATTTCAGCGACATATCATTCCCTCCGAAGCTGCTCAAACCAAACCTCGACACGGGGATGCCCGAACCCTGTCCGGCCATGGTAATGACATTCTGGCTCCCCGAAACACCATCATAGAGGTAGAAAGCGTTTGACTCATCGTAATCGATGAGTGCAGACGGGAACTGGAAGGAATTCTTAAGAAGATGTGCGCGTCCTTTAATGATCCCGTTCCCATCGGAGCCCTTCGTTATACTTAACTTTTCCACTTTTTTAATGGGTCCAGAACCTGCCGGCAGCTGGTTTATCCTGAAGGCATTGTGATAGCGAAGTTCGAGCAGGTGGTTATCGGTCTTGAGAAATCCTTCGGCTGGTTCGGCATAAGGAATTCCTTTTGCATTAAGCTGGTTCGACTTTTTGATTTTAACTTTATAAAAATCAAGCCTGGTCCCGTAATTCAGCAACACAAAGTGCATATTATTCAGCGGCTGTATATGCCCGCTCAGCAGAGCTGTTCCATCAGGTTGTTTCTGGTAATCGGTAGCTTCGAGAGGGAACCCCAGTATCCGCGAGAGATCTATTTCATTTACGATCTTTAAGGTCAGGTTGACATTAGGATCTGGCCCGCTGATATTGGCTTCTTTTGATTCCCCGACATAAGAGATCAGGGAATCGGTCTTAACAGCGCTTATGGTGACTTTGGTGAGGTATTCAGGGATCCCGTGAAGACTATAAAAACCGTTACTTCCTGTTTTGGTGCTCAGATAAGGATTGGAATTGGATTCTTCAACGAACACCCTTGCGCCAACAACTCCTTCCATGCCGGGACTGGATTTTACAATCCCTGTTATAGTCTTCCCTGTCTTCAGTGCGAAACTATAATCTTTGAACATTTTTGAGGGAGTATTTGTGACGGTCCCTTCCACCCTTACATAATAAGGGGCTGCATCGGGGGGGATCACTTGTACGTGGAATTCAGTGGCGGGTGAGGATACTTCAAATTCAGCATAACCTGTATTTCCGGTTTTCTTCTTGAAACCATCGAGGTCAATCCAGCAATCCCCCACCCCAACTTTTTTCGGAAGGGTTTGAACGCCTGAATATTCTTCATGGTATGCGAAGATCCTTATCCTGTGCATATTCTTTGTCATCTTGAACGTTCCCAGGTCCTGGGGCGGCTGGCTATCGGGCGTTTTATCTACGGTTACAGTGTATTTCCCATCCATAAAGGCCGGTGATACCGGGACTATATGAAGTGTTCTGATGCCCGAGGGCGCCCTGAATTTGAATTTCTGGCTGGCCGGTACAAGTATGGAATATCCTGTGGATGTCTGGTGAAATGGCAATGAGTCTATCTGTACTTCAGCCTCAATGGGGTTGCCGTCCTTGTCTTCAATGCTCCCGGTGATATAACCCCAGGGGATAAGCTCAATCCCCGGATTGTAATATTGTCCGCCGGTTTGGAGCTTTCCTATTCCCGTGATCAGCTTGTCTTCGTAACCGTATTTTTTGATAAGCAAAGTTGCATCATCATTGATCACATCCAGACCGGTAATTTCAAAATACCCGTCCTTATCAGTATATACCTCCTGGTTTGAGATGTTGGTCGAACAACTTGCTCCCTGAACTGCATAATTTTTATACATAACCCTCCCGGCAATCCTTGGATAATCGGGATCCAGCTCAACCTTTATGGAAAATTCATCCGGGGTGAACTGGGAGTTGAAAGAGGGCTTGATACCCCTTGTAAACGTCTGGTAATCGGGCAGGTAGTTATAAACCCCTTCCTTTTTACCGGTATTTGTGGTCAGCTCATACATGTCGATCGGACCTTTGTTACTGACCAGGTCCATAAATTTCACAAGCCCTTTGGGACTTGCCCCAGTAAAGCCGGTTGAGATCAGCGAACAGGAAGGAGCAATCTGCATGAAGTCCTTGCGTTTTAGGTTCTGTCCTTCTTCAAAGGGAACATCTTCGGGTATCGGGGCAATGCGGCCCACCTCCACTTTTACATTTGCCATTGCCGAGTTTGTCCCGGCTGCTTGGTCGGGGGTATCTCCCGATCTGACTTCAACTGTGAGGTTATAGGTGTTTACCAGTCCAACCAGAGTCGAGGGTGCGATCAGGTCGGTTCCAGTCTGAAGTAAAAAGTCGTCATCCGGACTGTTGTAATAATCATTATCTACGACCACCCTCAGATATTTATAGAGGTCGCCTTTTACCGAACCAAGATTCTGGTTGTGACCGCTAAGCGACATCACCTGGGTTTGTCCTCCCTGCGGGCCTTGTCCTCCCGCATTATTATAACCCTTATTATTGAATTTCAACCCGATTTCATCTTTTACAATATTGGCGAATTCCTTACCTGCGAATGTACCGGCCAGGTTGAAGCCGCTCCAGGTCATTGAACCCAGCTCAAAGCCGGCAAAGCTCTTGCCTCCCGAATTTCCAATTAAATTCTCATATTTGAACCCGTTATTTTCAAGCAGGATATTGTCTATAAGTCCATCCCAGCCCGGGATCACCCTGGGGTCTATCCCTCCGATAACGGGACCGATCTCAACAGGAGTCGGCGGGTACGTTATGCTCATGGAAGCTGCAAATCCTTCCTGGATGAGCCCGAATTGCTCTTCAGGGTCAATGGTTGTGCTGAAGTTAAAATTCCCCGAATTATCGGTAGTCGCGGTTGCCCTTAACTGCATATTATCATGCGCGATTGTTTTCTGGTTCGAAAATCCCTGGGAAATCGGGTCGAAGACTATTTCGCCTCCCTGGGTTGTTTGTCCGCTTCCTGAGATGGCTGTGGCATTTTTGATCACATAGACCACATGCAGTGAAAGATTGATGTTTTTCATCGGATGCTGCTCGCCGGAAGCCGGGAATTTATAATCAATTTTTCCCGAGAGCGTTGCGACATTGAAAAGTTTGGGTTTGGGGCCAGGATTTTTCACAATGGTCACACCTCCCCCTATCTGCTTTTTGGCTTTTTTATAAACGAAATAACAGATCTCACTCCATCCTCCGTTTTTAAATGCAGCCTGTCCTTTCGTATCGAAAGCCTGGATGGCGAAAGCATAGGTGCGGTTTTCGGTCATAGGAGGAAAAGCGCTGGTATACAAAAACACAGGTGCCTGCGTTGTAGCCTCGAAAAACGGGTTGGGTGGAGTAGTTTTAAAGGCATCAGGGGGAACCTGGTTCCCCGACAGAAGTTCTACTATCCTGAGCCGGTACATGGTTGTTGGGGGTGCGCCGGCGCATGGACTCCAGGTAAAATTCACAAGCTGCTGCGGATCCCAAACGGTATCTCCGCAAATGGGTTTTTGGATTATAGGTGTTTCAAGGTTTGTGACGGGGAAGCTTTTGCATCCCGAGGGAGCGTCATCAGAAAGCTTAAGCCTGGTCTGGTAATCATAAGCCGAAACGCAGATCGTATAATACCCTTCGGGAAATCCGCCGTCCTGGAGGATCTGCTGCTGGCTGATCCCGTTATAAATAAGATGGTTCACATCATACATCTCCTGAATGTCAGACTGGGTTAGTTTGTATACCTGTCCGGGCTGGATCGATATTGACCGGGTTGGAAGATAATTCGGGTCGGTGGCGATCGACATACCTGCGTCGCAGCTCATCGTGCCAAGGAGATAAAAGTTATAAGCCTTGCCGGCCGGTCCGGCTGAAGTATTCGTGATGGTGACAATGATTTTGTTCGGAGTGTTGATGTAGTCCGATATCCGGGTTGAATATGGCGGGATCACTACCACATTCACCTTCAAAGGCCTGGGCTGCGCAATCCCCGATCCGCAAACCAAAAGAAAGATCATAATAAAAGACAGGATGACTGATGTCTTCCTGATCAGCTGAAAGGTTTCAGAATGTAAATACATAACTCAGATCTCCTTTTGATTGGTTATAAACGTTTGCGGCGGTTTGGTCAGAAATGGTATTGTTCACCAGGTATACCTGGAGTACAAGTGAATGCTTCGGATGCGGGAGATACCTTACCGAGGCATTGGTATTGAACACCCATCCTGACTGGGAGGCGATATACGAATTCTGAACCGATTCGCCGAGGCTGCAGAACAACTTGTTTTTACAGAACGGCTTGCTCACGCCAACCGATCCTCCTGTCATTCTGGTTTCGGCATAGGCATTCACACAGCTGATATAGCTGAGCCCTGCGTTCAGTCCCAGCTGGGATTTGATGAAGGTGGCGCTGTAATTCAGGAAAACGGTGGTAGCCCTGGTGGTAGCTGCATCGGTATATGCATTGCGGTCGATATAGTCGCTCTGGTTGAAACTCAGGATCACAGAGTGGATGAGCTTTGGATTGACAAAAAGCAGGCGGGGGTTGATGCTCAGGTTCCGATTTACATTATAGGTTTTAAGCGAATCAACCAGGGGAATGTTCCCTGGTTTCTGATTTGTACTGAAATTGGCATAGGATGCATCGATCCCGAACCATTGAACAGGGTCGTAGCCGATGTTAAGGTTCCAGATGGTCCTGACCGATGTCGCTCGTTTGACATGCCTGAGATTGTCATGCTGGTATCCTGCACTGCCCGAAAACCTCAGCTTCCGTTTGAACAGGTAAAAAGAAGGATTGAACGTGATATTCTCAAGATCGCTGTTGATGTAATAAATTCCCATGGTGCGGTAGGAGGGATCGATGCGGGTATAGACCAGGCCCAGGGAATAGGAGGGTTTGGTGAAGACCAGGGATGCTTTGAAAGCGGTAAAATATTCCGTTGAAAGATTGATAGGCATGAAGTTGTTAAACCGTTTTATCCAGGCGCTGCTGTTTGAATCGGCAAAGCCGGGGGAGCCTATATCGTTCGTGTATAAACTCACAGCCCCTTCAACATCAAGGGTCAGGGGTTTTATAATAGTAAAATGCATTTTAGTGCCAAGTGCGATGTTTGCGGCAGGAGTGACCAGGGAATCATTCGTTGTTTTTTTCAGGGAGCTGCTGTCATCTTTTGCCCGCAGAAATACCAGGTCGACGAAATTTTTCTGGTTCCCCAGCCCGATTTTGACTGCAAAACCTTTTCTTGAAAGCTCAGGCAGGGCGAACAGGCTCTGGTCGGTATTGGATGTTGATGACTTCACGAACCTGCCCCAGATAAAGCCAAAACGAAAAATTCCGGGATTCAGTTCGACACCTGCGCCCAGGAATGTATACCCTGCCATGACGAAATTTGAGAAGTTCACATTCCTGTACCCCAGGTGAACTGTAATCCACTTATATCTCGGGCTTAGGCCGAACTGGTTGAAAGGCTGGGAATAATTGGCTTTTTTATCGGAAAAGGTAAATGAAAAAGGGAGGTCGATACCATAGACCGAAAGTGTAGCATTCGCACTTACCGCCCATATCAGCTGGGGGTTTTCGCCAGGTTTCCCCGAGTTCAGGAACAGGAAGGTATTTGCGATGGAACCGTGAAACGTTACCGGTTTCTGGTTTTTAATGTTCTGGATATCCTGGCCCATCATTATACCAGGGAACAATACGATCATCATGAAACCAAACAGAATGCTGATCCTTTCAGCAGCTTGTTTCATTCGGATGGTCTTGTTCATTTAGCTGAAGTGGATTTTTTACGGGCGGATGATCAGTTTCCGGAATTCAGGCTGACTGGCTTCAGTTGCTACTTTAAGCAGGTATGTTCCCTGACGGATGCCTGAAAGATCTATATTCCTCAATCCGCAGTCAATAGTGAATATTTTAAGCACTTCACCCCAGCATGATATCACTGAGACTTCGGCTTTTTCTTTTCCATTATAGTTCAGAACTATTTTATCTTTTACAGGATTCGGATAAAAGCTGAACAATCCACTGATTTCAGTTGTTTCGCTTATCCCTACGGTTGACCATTCCGAATCGAAGAGGGTGCTCTGAAAATTCCCTCCGGGCTCATCAGTCCAGGAGAAACAAGCTTTGTTTTTCTTAAGGTTTACATCAACCGAAGGAAATGCCTTCCATGTCATTTTTGTGTTAAGGTCCCGGTAATTTCCTTTCTCGGTGACGTTTGAAGGAGTGTTCGCTTTTATCGAAACATACCGTAACTCATTGCTTACCCTGGTCTGATACGTCAGAAGATAACTTTCATCATTTTTATTGTAAACGACCCGGCAATCTTTTACTGTATCAGAAGAATGATACCCAATGCCTCCGAAATTGAAATCCTGCCAATCCATCTGAGGCCAGCCTGCGGTAACTAATGTAGAATCCATTGTATACAGCTCAATCATATCAGGACTGTTAAAGGAAAGCATCATTGAAAACCGGTCAGTTGACGGAAAAACCAGGGGGACTTTCTGACGAACTGCCAGGGAAGGGAAGCTGTAGGCTCCCATGGCAGAGAATACTACCGGATTGGTCCAGGCTCCGCTCAAATCGGGATAGTTCATGATAAGACCGATGTCGCCGGTCTCACCGGTTTTGTTCATCTCAAAAGCCACTCCGAACATTCCCGTGAAAACACTGAAGGCGCCGGGGGAACTTCCCAGGGCAAGGCTTACACGGCCCAGGTGTTTTGGCCAGGGCTGGTTATATAAAAAATAGTCGGTGAATGTGTTTCCTCCATCTAGCGCAACTGCATACGTCAGGTGGTCAGCGTTTCCCAACAAAGCCGAACCCGTCCATGCGATTGCTACTGTAAATGGGTTAGAGTAGGACTGGTCGGGCGACCTGAAATCAGTGGCAATGGAAACGTTCATTGTAGTGTTTGCACCCCAGTCGTAGTTGTAGACCACCCCAACAGAATCCCCGTTGGCCTTGTATTTTGTTACCATGCAGTATGCACTGTGCGAGCCTGGTGTTCCGGGGTTCCCTACCTCGGCAACGAAAACATTAATATCATTCGGAGTGAACCCGGTTACCACAAAATCAACATCCGCAAGGGCGATATAATCATAGCCATAAGTGCGCTGGCAAATTCTCTGAAATGTTTTTCCATCATCGGCCGACTTATACACTTCCCAGGTACGTTCACGGTAGAAGTCGAAATCGGTAAAGGCAAGAACATAGATAAACCCGTTTTCGGCAACTGCAACTTTGGTTTTTGTTACATTCCGTACGTTCATGTCTGTAACAAGAACATCGGCGGCATACATCGGCTTTAATGGTAAAACCTGTGCGTTGAGAGATGAGGATAATGTCAGCAGAAGGATCTGCCCGAGGATCATTAAATGCAGCTTTTTCATTTTTCTTTACTTTATAACGTAAAAGTAAAGAGCAAGCAACTGCCAGGCAATCAGATAAACATATGATATTGGGAACTCAGATCAGACGCTCGTTCATGGCCTTGATCACAGCTTCGGACTTGGAATTCACGTGAAGCTTTTTGTAGATGTTGTTGATATGGGTGCGCACTGTCCCAATGGATATGAAGCAGGAATTAGCAATCATTTTATAGCTGTCGCCTTTGACGATGCATTTGAGGATATCCATTTCGCGGGGCGAGAGTGCATATTCGTTTTCTTTTTTAAGCGGGGCTTTTGAAAAGAATTTCAGAACCATCCTGGCGATCTCCCCGGTCATGGGCGATCCACCATCGTGAAGTTCCAGAATCGCTTCGATGATCTGCACTGCACCGGATCTCTTGAGCAGGTATCCTGTGGCCCCTGCACAGAGGGCTTCGAAGACTTTTTCACGGTCTTCAAACACGGTAAAAATAAGAACGTTTATATTGGGAAAATTCTGCTTTACCATTGCTGTTGCCTGTATCCCCGAGATCCCTGGCATATCAATATCCATGAGGATTACATCGGGGGTGTTTTCCCTGCAGTTTTCAATCACCGTGGAACAGTCGGGCCAGCTGCCTGTCAGTTCCATGGATGAAGTTCCCTGGATCAGATGGGCAAGTGTTTTCCGCAGTGAATCATTGTCTTCGTAGATGGAAACTTTTACAGCCAAGGCAGTAGAGATTTGTTTACAATATTACAACAGAAGCCGGGGCGAAACAATCATATGTTCATATGGTTCTTACTTTCAGCAAAATACGGGTTCCGGTCCCGGGTTGTGAATTCACCTCAAGGGACCCCTTTATCTGTTCAGCCCTTTTTTTCATATTCTTCAAACCGTTGCGGTTGGTTTTTTTCATCGGGTCAAATCCAGTTCCGTCATCCTTTACTTCCAGTACCAGATGGGATGATTCTTCCCTGAAAATAATCCATGCATTGCTGCAAGCCGAATATTTAATTAGGTTGTTGATCGCTTCCTTGGCAATCAGGTACAGGTTTCTCCTTACATCCATCTGCAATTTAACATCATCAAGCCTTTCGGGCATGTCGATGAAAAATGCAATATTCTTCGATTCAAACAGGGGGATGGCGTATTCCCTGATCCTGAGTCCGAGGTCCTGGAAGGTGTCATTTGAGGGGTTGACAGCCCAAATAATATCGTCGATGCGTTCAAGCATCTCTTTCGCGCTGTTCCCGATTTCAGAGATCATTCCGGCCGATTTCCGGTCCTCAGTCTGCTGTATTACAATATCGCTGAGGATAGAGATGCTGCTTAAGGTTGAGCTAACGTCATCATGGAGGTCGGTTGCGATCCTTGTTCTCAGCCGTTCGACTTTCAGAAGCTGGTTTACACGATAACGGTAGATGACCGTTATTATCGCAAAGACCAGGGTCATGCAGGCAAGAATGAACCACAATCTTTGCCAGATATGCGGAGGAATAATAAACTGAACAGGCTGTTTCACTTCATCCCATCCCAAACCCTGGGACGCGCTTACAATAAACGAATACCTGCCTGGGGGAAGGTTGGTGTAACGGGCTTCTTTTGATGTTTCGGCATTAACCCATGCCGTATCATACCCGATGAGTTTATACCTGTAATGAACCTGGCCGCTTCTGTGAAAACAGATAGCAGCATAGTGAAAAGTGAGGTTGTTCTGATCTGCATTAAGTTCCCGGATGGCATTTTGCCGGAAGGCAAGCAGTTCAGGGCTTACCTTGCCATTGATCTCAGTCGACTCGACCTTGAGGTAGAGAGTTTGTTGAGCTTTAAACGGAATGTCTTTCATGTTCCTTGTTTCGAATCCGATTGAATCCCCCAGGTAAATCATTCCTTCTTCATCAATATAAACCCTTGACGATCCGCTGGGATTTTCATGAAGCCCGTTTTTTATGTCAATAACCTGGAACTGTTCAATATATGGGTTCACATACAGCAGGCCATTGTTCAATACCCAGAACCCTCCATCGGGATCTTTAGCGATCATGCCTGTACCGGGATCGTTCATTCCGTTACCCGAATGGAAGGTCCTTATCCCAAAAGATCCGTCGGCCCGGGGTTCTGCTCTCACCAGTCCGGCCTCATCGATGGCCACCCAGATCCTTCCAAGCGAATCTTTTTCCATCCCGTTCACCCATCTCTTTTTGATTCCGTATTTCTGCAGGGTATCCATCAGGATGTTGCTGAATTTTTTATTTACAGGATCATAGATGCTGACTCCGTTCCTACATCCCATCCAGACCCTATTGAACTTATCAGCCTGGAAAGAAAGAAAATGAGTTCCTTCAATAAGTGATTGAGGATCACCCGGTATATGCCTGAAATTTTCAATTCTTTTACGGTCCCTGCTGATCCGCATGACCCCGTCGTAGCGGGTTCCTGCCCAGAGATTTCCGTCGGCATCTTCAAACAGTCCGTAAACCACAGGGTCACTCAGTTTCGGGGTTTCCCCTTCGGGTGTCTTGAAAAGCCTGAGCAGATCAGCCTCCCGGTCGTAATATGTCAGCCCGCTTCTTGTGCTGACCCATAGCCTGTTTTGGGAGTCCCTTAAAAACTGGTTGACCGAAAGTCCTTCCTTTGGCAGGGGGAAATCGGTATTGATAAGCTTCCAGGCTTCTCTTTTCAGATCAAATACGGGCATTCCGTTGCATCGATATGCACCGGCAAACAGCTGATCGTTTTTTCCATCCCTGAAAAACGAACTCATCCACCAGAACCTGAAAGGGGCCCTGATCTGCTTAAACGAAAAAAGTTCCCTGTTCTCAATGTCAATACCATTCCCCCAGATCCAGAAATCCTGTTTGCTGTTGAAATAAGCTCCCCCGTGGATCACATCAGGGAGAGCGGATCCCTGGTTTTTCGCATTATTCTTGTAGAAAAAGAAGGAGGAGTTTCGCTTATTGAATATTGCCAGGCCCATTCCGTCGGTTCCCAGCCATAGTTCATCCCGGTTTTTAGGTATGAGAGAAAGGATTGTGATTTTCTTTGAATCCGGGTAAAACGATTTCCAGCTCTCTTTTCTCAGGTCGAAGCAAGTCAGCCCCATGCCCCATCCGCAGACCCAGACCTGCATATTTGAATCGGGGAGGATCCCGCGTATCATAGTCCGCGGTAACACAGGCCCCATGTAATCCCTGTCGACCGAATTCGTTTTCTTATCAAACCGAAGAAGTCCGCCCATAGTTCCTATAAGCAGTTTGCCCTGATCCCCGGGGAAGGAGGTTATGCAGCTTACAATATTCATATTATATTCCCTTTTCAGGGGATCGGGGCAAAGGCTGATCCTGATGTGATGGAACATCCTGCCGCTTCCGGAAACTACCACAATCCCATCATCGGTTCCCACCCATAAGGATCCGTCAGCCTCCTCATGAAATGAATAGATTCGTCTTGCCGGAAAACCGTCCGGCTTTTTTGTGTCGAAAGGAAAGTTTTTAATCAGCCCTGTATTTGGATCATATACGCTCAACCCATTCCCTGTCCCGATCCAGATCAGGGAATCTTTTGACTGGTGAAGGTCGTAAATGCTATTGTCGACAAGTGATGTGCTGTCACCGGGGATTGACCTGAATATCTTCATATCATGCCCGTCATACCTTGCAAGCCCGTTGGTTGTTCCTACCCAGATATACCCTTCAAAGTCCTGTATTGCACAGAAAACGACTTCAGAGGGAAGCCCGTTTTCACGGCCAAGATGATCAAAATACAAAGGCGGATAAGGAGTCTGACCAGGCGCTGGCTGTGTTTGTGCATGCAGCGGCAGGGTTGATGAAAATAAAAGAAACAGAAAGAAGGAAAGATTTTTAAAATTCATTCGTCAGGGCTCGTCATTACAGCAAAAATGCAAAACTTTTGCGTTCAGGGAGGTTATTTTGAAAATATACCAGACAAATATTTTCGTCTCAATTGTCCTCTTTCGGTTTTGAAACCCAGGTTCCGGACCCCAATGTGTTAAATTTCCACTATTTGCCATAAGGTTGAGTTTTTATTAAATCTTTATAATATTATTTTAATTTAGATTGACTTAAAATAATAGATGTTGTACCTTGCGAAGGATTTTCAAGCAATCGAGTATTAATTAAAAAAACCACGAAATGAAAAAATATATGATAATAGTGCTGATGGCTTTATGTTTTGCAGTAAATGCCAATGCGCAGTCTGGTTCGGGCAGCACCCCGATGGTGATTGAGAGCCAGATGATACTTCCGAAGAGGGGTATGGAGGATAAATTTGAAGCCGCCATCCTTGCCCATAACAAGAAGTTCCATCCCGAGGGCCCTTATGTTGCAGGCCTCAGGAGGATTGAATACGGCCCCAAGACCGGCTGGTATGTCTGGGTAATGGGTCCCACTGCCTATGGATCACTTGACACACGCCCGACTAAGGAAAACGGCCACCAGGCCGATTGGGACGCTACGATAGATCCTTTGGTGCAGGAATACGGGCCAACGGGTATTTACGATTTCAATTCCGAGCTTTCTTACGGATGGGATATTTTCAAGAAGTCGAAACATTATGAAATCTGGTCAGTTGACCTGAAACCGAAGCAGTATTACAGGTTCAAGGCACTATGCGAGAAGCTGAAGAAAGTGTATGAAACACTTGGAACCACCGCATTCATTGTGCTGGACAATGACCTTCATTTCAAGGACGGCCCCGATGTTGCCCTGCTTTGGTCTTTCGACACCTATGACGGGTGGCAGAAGGATCCGGGACCCAAGGCGACGTACGAGAAACTTTACGGAGCAGGCTCCTGGCAGACAGCGATGGATGAGTGGATGGATGTGATCAACAGTTACGATTCGGAGATCAGGTCGATTATAACCCAATAAATGTTTTGTTAGTTGATGTGTTTGACAGCCGGCAGGGGAGAATCCTGCCGGCTTTTTCAATTCAGGGAAGGGAGCTTGGAAGAGCTTTCATTTCATCAGAAGCATGACCAAGGCCACGGTCACACTGATCTGACCCATCCAGAAAACGAACATCCATTTGATCAGGTCTGACCGTACCTTTTCAATTCTCAGCTCAACCTGATGGAGCTCGTCCCTGACATTTGTAATTTCCCCTTTCAAGGTAATAATATCGCTGCTTGTCGCAAAGGAGTTCATTTCTTCTTTCAGTTTAACCTGAACCTTTAACTCTACAAATTCAACCAGGGCTTTCGCTTCCTTTTCACCAATCCTGGTTCTCAGAATCTGGTAGAGATCAATAGTTGTTACTGTCATATCTTTTGCTTTCCCCTTAATCCGGGAAAAGTCAAAAAGTGATACAAAAATACGTCAAAAATCAGCTGAAAGCAAACAAACGGGATCCAAAACCCACGAAATGAGGGCATATGATTTTACATATCTGACATATGTTATTTTGTTACTCCGTTTAAAAGTCGCAGATTTGCAAAGCAAAACATAACATATTGATGGAAAAACACCTGGTTGAGATGATGCGTAACCGTGCTGCACGTTATGGTACACGCGAAGTATTCCGGGTCAGGAAACCTGGCACAAAGGAATACACAAGCTATAACTGGCAGGAGCTTTCGGGTATCACAAACCGGGTTGCAGAATCCCTTCTGGCCATGGGTTTCGGAGTGAAGTCCAACATCGGGATCTTCAGTGACAACAAACCCCAGTGGACCTTCACCGACCTGGGCATCCTCGCCATCAGGGGAGTAGCCGTCCCGTTTTTCGCCACAGCTTCGAAGCAGCAGCTGAAGTACATTGTTGACGAAACTAAGATGGAGCTCATGTTTGTGGGCAACCGTGAGCAGTTTGAGAAAGCCGTATGGCTTTTTGATTACTGTAAGAGCCTTAAAACAGTGGTTTGTTTTCATGATTGCCTTTCGGCGGATGATGATTCCCGATGTTTATCCTGGGAAGAATTTCTGAAAATCGGGGAACAGGGATTATACAGGGAACGTCTTGAACAGATCCTGCTATCGGCTGAGGCCGACGACCTTGCAACCATCATCTATACCTCCGGGACCACCGGCGAACCCAAGGGCGTCATGCTGGGACAGGACAATTTCATCAGTTGCATTAAAAACCATGATGACAGGCTGAAGGTTTCAGATGCCGATGTTTCGTTATGTTTTCTTCCGTTAAGCCATATCTTCGAAAGGGCCTGGACCTTTTACATGCTTCACCATGGCGCAACCAACGTTTTCCTCGAGAATCCAAAAACAGTCATTGAAGAGCTTCCCCTGGCCAGGCCTACCGTGATGTGTACCGTTCCCAGGTTTTTTGAAAAGACCTATGAGGGAATAAAGATCGAAGAGGCAAAGTGGGCTCCCGGAAAACGGAAGATCTTCGATTGGGCTATGTTAGCCGGACAGGAACATTCGGCTTATCTTAAAAACAATCAGCCGCCTCCACTGGGAGTAAAGATCAGACGTGGAATTGCTGAGATTCTCGTGCTGAAGAAACTCAGGTCAATTTTCGGGGGGAACGTGCGCTTTCTCCCCTGTGCCGGAGCAGCCATCAGGCCCGAATTGCTGAGGTTCTATCACGGGGCTGGATTGTTTGTGAATTACGGGTACGGCGCAACTGAAACTACAGCAACTGTTTCCTGTTTCAGGGACGACGTGTATGAATTTGAAGCAAGCGGAACCGTTATGCCCGGCACTGAAGTTAAGATCAGTGACACAGGAGAGATCCTGATCAAGGGCCCGGCCGTTTTCAAGGGATATTACAACAAACCCGAAGAGACTGCAAAAGTGCTGAAAGACGGCTGGTACCATAGCGGGGACCAGGGCAAATTCAGTGAGTTGGGCAACCTCATCATGCTTGACAGGATCAATGACATCTTCAAAACTTCGGGCGGAAAATTCGTTTCCCCCCAGAAGGTGGAACTGATACTTGGCGATGACCCTTTCATTGAGCAGATCGTTGTGCTTGGCGATAACCGTAAATTCATCTCGGCACTTATCGTTCCTTCGTTTGCAGCCCTCAAATCCCAGTTTCCGGAGATCAGCGCTAAATTAACCAGCGACCCGGTCCTGATCAAAGATGCCGCAGTGCTTGAATTTTTCAGGCGCCGGCTTGAAGTCCTGCAGGAAGAGCTTATCCCCCATGAAAAAGTCGTGAAATTCACCTTGCTGCCTGAGCCTTTTACTATTGAAAATGAAGCACTCACCAGCACCCTGAAGGTAAAACGCAAGGTGATTGCCACCAAGTATGCTTCAGTGATCGACTCGATGTATTTATCGTGAGAGTTTCCATCTCTTATGTGACCACAGCCAGCTACCGGGTGTTTTGCGGATGGCATCCTCCAGTTTTAAAGCGTAGCGTCTTGTGATCTCTCCTTCGGGCAGCGATGCCGGATCATCCGCAATCATACTGACAAAAAGAGTGTAATACCCCCGTTTCACTCGTTGCACATCCACATATACAACGGGAAAATTATACATGCGGGCATATTTCTCAGGCCCGTGAAGAAAGGCAGTTTCGCGGCCAAGGAAAGGTATCCAGTAGGCTTTATCGGGTTTTGACGGACTCTGGTCGGCAGCCATGATATATGCCGAAGGGATATTGGCGTTCTGTTCAAAAATGTCGTATGTCTCGAAAATAGATGCAAGGTTTGTTCCGAATTTTGCCCTGCTCCATTTCATGAACCTGTTGATGTAAGGATTGCTGAGAGGCTTGTAAAAGGCGATAATGGGGTGTTTGGTAAACAGTCCGGGCGACATGCTGCCCCATTCCCAGTTGTTGAAATGAGCGGGCATTGCAATAACGCTTTTACCCTGTTCAAGCAGAGGTTCGATCACTTCCGGGTTCAGAATAAAATGTCTTTTTTTAACCGTTGCCGGAAGCATCGAGAAGCCTTTGATCCCTTCGGCAAGGACATCCGCCAGGTTTTTATAAACCTGTACGACAATCCTGTTCAGGTCTTCAGGAGCAAGATCGGGGAAGGCAGACCTGAGGTTTGAAATGATAACTTTTTTGCGGTAGCCCATGATGCTGCGGAGAAAGAACTGTCCGAAATCAGAGAGCAGGTAAAGCAACGGGAACGGCAGCAATCCGATGAGGAAGACAAAAAACAGGAAGATCCCTGTAAGCAGGAGGTTCATAAGGCCCGATAAAATGAGAATGATTTACAGGTTCAGAAGTTCGCGGAAGCCATTGGCGGAGCTCTTCAGTTCGAATTCGATAAGCTCATATTTCGCTACGCCGTGAATCGCATAAGGATCCTGCGACATAATCCGCAGAGCTTCCTCCTTATCGGCTGCCATAAGCAGGATAAATCCGCCTGTTCGCGGCACCATAGGCCCCGAGCAAATAAGATGTTTACCGATGAGTGTTTTAAGAAAAGCCCGGTGGGACTCAAGATATATATCGACCTCGGGCAGGGGAACAAGATAGGTTGAATGAAAAGCAAACATAATCTTTGGTTTCTGTGGCAAAGTTAAATTATTTATTACATTTACTTTCCGAACCCCTGTCTCATGTTTACACAAAAACGCCTGCTGCTCGGATTCCTGCTCAGTTTCACCGTTGTCATTATTGTTCTGCTAACCGATCATTACGCGGCGCTTAATCTGCCCGGGGTTTTGCTGATCCCCCTTCGCTGGACCCCGATTTGCATCTTCCTGTTTTATGCAGTAAAAAAAAGGAGCCTCACCACATGGATTTTCTTTGCCATGCTGGCCGGCATCGAATTCGGTTATGATCTGCCTGTGGTAGCAAAGGAGATGAACCTGGTGAGCCAGATCTTTATCCACCTGGTAAAAACCATCATTGCCCCCCTTCTGTTTGGAACTCTTGTCACGGGAATCGCAGGGCATGCAGACCTCAAGCAGGTTGGAAGGATGGGGTGGAAGTCGATTCTTTATTTTGAGATCGTTTCAACCCTCGCGTTGTTTATAGGCCTTTTCGCTATCAACATCAGCGGGGCCGGACATGGGGTGGTAGTCCCGGAAGCCATGACCCAGGGAACGCTCCCTGAAGTCCACAGTCAAAGCTGGCGTGATATCATTCTTCACGTATTTCCCGAGAACATTGCAAAATCTATAGCCGACGGACAGGTTCTGCAGATCGTAGTCTTCAGCATACTGTTCGGAATTGCGGTCGCCATGGTTAAGGAGCAGTACCGCACGCCCATGCTCCGTTTCACCGAGTCACTTACCGCAGTCATGTTCAAATTCACCAACATGATCATGCTGTTTGCCCCCTTCGCTGTGTTTTCGGCCATAGCATACAGTGTAGGCCATATGGGACTGCAGGTGCTTCTGAACCTTTTCGAGCTGCTTGCCACCTTATATGTTTCACTGATTGCTTTCATGTTGCTTGTTTTGCTGCCGATATTATTATTCCTGAAAGTCCCGATAAAGAATTTTATTCGGGCGATCTCAGAACCAGCGACCATAGCATTTGCAACAACCAGCAGCGAATCAGCCCTTCCCAGGGCTATGGAGAACATGGAAAAATTCGGCGTGCCGCGTAAAATAGTCGCTTTTGTAATTCCAACCGGGTACAGTTTCAATCTCGACGGCACCACGCTTTATCTCGCCATGGCATCCATCTTTGTGGCCAATATGGCGGGTATTCATCTCTCGTTCGAGACCCAGATCATCATGATGCTGACCCTCATGCTTACAAGCAAGGGAGTGGCCGGAGTTCCGCGTGCATCACTGGTGATCCTGCTGGGAACTGCTGCTAGTTTCGGCTTGCCAACCTGGCCAATTTTTATTATTCTTGGTATTGATGAGCTGATGGATATGGCGAGAACGGCGACCAATGTTATCGGCAACTGCCTGGCGACAGTGGTTGTCGCCCGATGGGAAGGAGAGTTCGATCAGGAGAAGGCAAAAAACCTTAACCTGGAAACGGAAGTGTAAACTTTAAAACCCTCAATGCGATGGCATATGACAAACACCTGGCTGAACGGGTGAACCGGACCCTCGACATTCTGAAGATCCCCTTTGAGGAGAAATTCATGATGGGAGGTGTATGTTACATGATCAACGATAAAATGTGCGTAGGAGTCGTTAAGAACGACCTGATGGCGCGAATAGACCCGGAGGGTACCGAAGATGCATTGAAGAAGACCGGATGCCGCCTGATGGATTTTACGGGCAAATCAATGAAGGGGTTTTTGTTTATCGATCCGGAGGGCACCGATATGGATACGGACCTTGAGTACTGGATCAAACTAGCCCTTGAATACAATCCCAAAGCCAAATCGAGTAAGAAAAAATCCGCATGAGCACAACCACCACAACCAAATCCTATACCCTGATCCT
Organism: Bacteroidota bacterium; assembly: GCA_037134895.1. GTDB lineage: Bacteria > Bacteroidota > Bacteroidia > Bacteroidales > FEN-979 > CAIRDP01. The sequence goes on along the minus strand of JBAXLI010000028.1, from coordinate 23,552 downwards.
GGTCAGCGCCTCCCTCGCCATGCTGATGGTGAAACTCGATGCATTCATCGTAAACATCTCCCTGCCCACGATCGCCCAGAATTTCGGCTGTTCACGCGACATTGTTTCACTGGTTCTGCTGGCTTACCTTGTTGCCAGCACCGCCACCCTGCTGCTGTTCGGCATGCTGGGCGACCGTCTCGGGCTGAAGAAGGTATTTATTTCAGGCTTCGTCCTGTTCACCATAGGGTCCCTGCTCTGCGGAATGTCGTTTAACATTACCCTGCTGATCATTTCACGCTTTATACAGGGACTTGGAGGTTCCATGCTCGTCGCCAACTGCCTGGCCATCATCGGCCGGTTCATGCCCCACGACAAGGTAGGTTCATCCTATGGCATCCTGACCACCATCAGTTCTATCGGAGTCAGCCTGGGAGCCCCCCTGGGTGGTTTCATTACTTATTATGCAAGCTGGCACTGGGTATTCCTGATCAATGTCCCCATAGGAATTGCGGCCATATGGTTATCGATAAAATACATACCCGACGAGAAAAAGGAGAAATTTTTGTTCAGCGGATTTGATTTCAGCGGTTCATTGCTTGCCCTGTTTGCATTTACGTTCCTGATCCTTGCATTCAATTCGTTCGACAACAAAGGCTTTGATGTGATTATGCCTTATGGCGCCCTCGTTATTACTGCAGTTCTGTTTTATTTGTTCATCAGGAGGGAAAAGAAAGCCCTTCATCCCATCCTCGATCTCAGTTTGTTCAGCATCAAACCACTTACATTTGCCCTGATTGCAAGCCTTCTGGCCAGCAGCGCCAATTTCGGTTATGCCTACATCATGCCTTTCTACCTTGAAAAGGACCTTGGGCTTACCTCGAATATAGTAGGGATGCTGTTGCTGATTTCATCCCTGGTCGTGATGGTTCTGGCGCCCATGGCCGGGAAGATGTCGGATAAGATCAAGCCTGTAAAGATATGCAGCCTTGCCCTTATTGTAGGGTTCCTGGATTATACTTTCTTTTCTTCAGCCCTGGGGATGTTGCAGATGTGGGTCCCCATCATTTTCCTCCTCTTCTCAGGTGTTTTTCTCGGGCTGTTTCTGTCCCCGAATAATACTATGATCATGGATATGGCTACCGAAGGGAAACATGGCATTGTGTCGGCCACATCGAACACCTTTACATCTGTGGCAGCAGTGATCGGTGTTTCGGTCTTTCAGATGATCTTTTCGCTGACAACGGGGGGTGACAGCGTCAACCCAAGCATTCTCCAGAGTGTAGGAGGGATCAGGAACACCTTTATCTGCGGAGCAGTATTTCTTCTTCTTGCACTTATAGTGACAAGGATATCACAATCACGTAAAACCATTAAAACACAAACAACATGAGTTTCAAAGTTCCTCGTTACGGATGGCAGCCCGACCTGCCCGACCTCAGGGACTTCCGTTATGCAGCGCCGGGAGGGGTGCTGCTGAAGCTTCCTGCAAAAACAGATCTTACAGCAATTTGTCCGCCTGCTTACGACCAGGGAGAACTTGGCAGCTGCACGGCCAATGCCATAGGGGCGGCGTTCGAGTGCGGACTCATCCGCCAGAAAGCCAAAACCTTTATGCCTTCAAGGCTTTTCATTTATTACAATGAGCGTGTGATCGAACATTCGGTCGGCAGCGACAGCGGGGCCATGATTCGCGACGGCATCAAGACCGTGAACAAAGAAGGAGTATGCCCCGAAAAGGACTGGCCTTATGTCATCTCAAAATTTGCATCCAATCCCAGTGCAGGCTGTTACAAAAAAGCCCTCGACCACCAGGTACTCTCGTACCAGAGAGTGTCGCGCAACCTTGAGCAGATCAAAGGCTGCCTGGCCGATGGGTTTCCCATGATCTTCGGATTCACGGTATATGAGAGTTTTGAGAGTGCATCAGTAGCTAAGACCGGGGTTGTCAATATGCCATCGCCGGGGGAGCATGTGGTAGGCGGACATGCGGTGCTTGCCATAGGGTATGACGATTCAAGCCGACGCCTTATCGTCCGCAATTCATGGAGCGAGCAATGGGGAAAGAAAGGCAATTTCACCATGCCTTATGAATACCTGCTGAACGAAAACCTTTCGGATGACTTCTGGACCATCAGGCTGGTTGAAGAGAATCCGGTTCTGAAAAAGAAATGAAGCAGAGATTTGTAAAGAATCAGTACTAACCTTAAAACCAAAAATCATGAAAAAGTACATTGCAGAATTGATTGGAACATTCAGCCTGGTCCTGTTCGGATGCGGGGCTGCGGTGATTTCCGGTATGTCTCAAACGGGTCCGAACGGGATCGGCATTCTTGGTATTGCAATCGCCTTTGGTTTTGCAGTGGTCGCGATGGCCTATACCATTGGCGGAATTTCGGGTTGCCATGTTAACCCGGCAGTAACCATTGGTGTGCTCACAGCCGGGAAGATGAGTGCAAAGGATGCAGTTGGATACATCATTGCCCAATGCATAGGAGCCATTCTCGGAACCTTTGTTTTGTATCTTATTATCAGCGCAAAACCTGATTTCAGGCTTATGGAATGGGGGCTTGGCGCAAACGGATGGGGAGAGGGATATCTCGGAGGTTATACCGTCACAAGCGCCTTTATCATTGAAACGGTGATGACCTTCCTGTTTCTCTTCGTGATCCTCGGGACCACATCCAAATATGGGAACGGGGTGATGGCCGGACTGGCGATCGGTGTTTCCCTGATGCTGATCCATCTTGTGACAATCCCTGTGACCGGGACATCGGTAAACCCCGCACGTAGTCTGGGCCCTGCATTGTTTGCAGGAGGCAAGGCGTTATCGCAGCTCTGGCTGTTTTTCGTTGCCCCTATACTGGGAGCCATTTTGGCTGCCCTGGTGTGGAGATTCGGGTTTGACAAGGAATAGAATCACCTAATTATCAGATTATAAGGCAAGTGGGCTAATGCTCGTTTGCCTTTTTTCATTTTCCCCGACGAACCCGACGAAAATTTCACTGTTTTTTTCGTCGGGATTTAGCTGTGGTTTATCGGGCTGGGTCTGATGCAGGTCGAAAACAGCTTTCCCGGGCTTCCATGGCGTTGTACTTTTGTTTCATCAACAACGCAAAAAACCAGAAGCCATGAAAGCAACAAACAACATTACCAGGAACATCACCAAGAGTCTGATCGTTTTAACAAGCATATTTTTCTTCCAGATCAACACCATTTCTGCCGAAGGATTCAATACGAATCCCCCGGTCAATTTCACAGTAAACAACCTTGTGTCAATACTTGCACCAACTGCACCTTCAATTTCAGATTTCAATGATGCCGAACTGAACCTTTCTGATATCACAAATCTCGCTCCAGTAACTCCGGCCGAAGCCGATTTCAACGATTCTTTCGAAACCACATACAACATTAACACCCTTGCACCGGTAACTCCTGCCGAAGCAGACTTTAGCGATGCCGAAATTGAAACCATCAACATGACCACCCTTGCTCCCACAACTCCTTCTGAAGCCAGTTTTAACGATTAATCTCTGTTTGCGGTAATGTTGCTCTCTATATCTCCCCGGGGCGGATCCAAAAGGTCCGCCCTTTTTGTGTATAACAGATTATCAGGTTATGAAATCCAGATAATTCTCACGGTTTATAACCTTGAATTCAGAATGGTTATAGGAATTCAGGAAGAGATGTGGTATTTTAGATTTACTTTCAGTCCATTTGAATTCAAAACCGGTTAAATTGTCCCCGGCCTCTTCTATCAGATCAATTTCTTTCTGGTCATAGGTTCTCCAGAAATAATGGTTCACCATATGCTGCCGGTAATGATTCTTTTTAAGTCGTTCGGAAATACAATAATTTTCCCACAGCTTGCCAATATCATCGCGGAGATTCAGGGAGTTGAAATTTGAAATAAGGACATTCCGTATACCGTTATCCCAAAAATAATAGCGTGGACTTTTAGTATATTCATTCCTGAGATTGCGGCTGAATCCATGAAGAGAGAAAATCACATAACACTTTTCAAGTAATTCCAGATAACGCATCACGGTTTTCTTATTAACATTCAGCCGTGAGGCAATCTCAGAAAATGAAATATCATTGCCAATCTGAAAGGCGATTAACCGTAAAAGGTTGAAAACAAACAAGGAGTCTTTCTGATTACCCAGTTCAAGAATGTCCTTTAATAAATACCCATCACGAATAGATGACAGGATTGCTGTTTGCTCCTTTGATGAGGACGCAGTGATAACCTGGGGGTATCCTCCATAGACAAGCCGGGATTCAAGATTTTCCTTCGTTTGTAAGAAATTTTCTTCCAGTTCCATCTGTGCCACCGGGTAAAGATGAAAAAATTGACTCCGTCCGGTTAGCGGTTCACCGATGTTTTTCCTGAGATCAAATGATGAAGATCCGCTAACCAGGATGTGAAGGCCGGGAATGTTATCGGTCATCAGCTTCAGGTTGATTCCGATATTCGGTATTTTCTGAGCTTCGTCAATAAGCAGATAGCTGACACCTTCAGTAAATCTTTTCAGTTGGCTTAATCGTTGAGAAGAAAGGACTTCGCTAACGTCCAGGTTTTCACCTTGCACCATCAGGACTTTCTCTCCCAGTTCCTTCTCAATTTCCTGCATGATGAAAGTTTTGCCTGTTCGTCTGGCTCCGAAAATTCCAACGACTATATTTGGCTTCAGCAAAGAACGTAGTATCTCTTTTTTTATATATCTGGGTATCACGCTGCCCGTATTATTATCAATTCAGGCATCAAATATAATCATATTTTATTGTTTTTCACTCCTGAAATCAAAATTTTTGGTCTCCTGTTTGTGTCAGGACCTGAAATTTATAAGCGCTAACACATGATTTTACAGTTTCCACCAGAAATGATTATTTTTGGGCATGATTGATTTAAGAAGCGATACTGTTACGCGTCCCTCGAAAGAGATGCTCGAGGCCATGCTCACGGCCCGGGTGGGCGACGATGTGTTCCATGATGACCCTACGGTGATCATGCTTGAAGATAAGGCTGCAGCACTGCTGGGCAAGGAAGCGGCCCTGTTCTGTCCTTCGGGGACCATGACCAACCAGATTGCGGTGAATGTGCATACCCGCCCGGGCGACGAGGTGATCCTTCACAAACATTCCCATATGTATTATTACGAAGGCGGGGGGCTGATGAAGAATTCGGGGGTATCGGTCTGCCTGTTGGAAGGTGAACGCGGACAAATCTCTGCGGATGAGGTTCGCGCGCATATCAATCCTGATACCGATATCCACCGTCCGGTGACCACCCTGGTCGAGGTTGAAAATACCATGAACAAGGGCGGGGGATCGGTTTACAAATATGAAACTCTTAAGGAGATTGCGGATGTTTGTAAAGAAAACAAGCTGAAATACCACCTCGACGGGGCCAGGCTGTTCAACGCACTGGCCGACACCGGTGAGTCTCCTGATAAATACGCTAAACTCTTCGATTCAGTCTCCATCTGTCTTTCGAAGGGACTTGGAGCTCCCATAGGTTCGCTGATCATCGGTAGCAAGCCTTTCATCCAGCGTGCACGAAGGGTCCGCAAGACATTAGGTGGGGCCATGCGGCAGGTGGGCTACCTTGCCGCCGCCGGCATATATGCCCTCGACCACAACATCATCCGCCTTAAGGAAGACCATAATAAAGCCCGTCACCTCGGCAAACTGCTGGCCAGCCTGCCCTATGTCGAAAATGTCATGCCCTGTGAAACGAACATCCTTATATTCACCCTCGGCAGCAAATATTCCGAAAAGGAATTCCTCTCAAAATTGAAGGAACAGGATATCCATGCCCTTCCTTTAGGCCCCCGGGTCATTCGTTTTGTGACCCACCTTGATTTTACCGACAGTATGGTGCTGAAGGTTGAAGAAGTGCTGAAATCCTTATAACCTGATTAAGGATCAAGGAAAAATTGCTTAATTTTGTGAAAAGTCAGGCTATGAAAACAGCTAATCTTCCCAAAAAGACAGTCGCGAAAAAGAAAACTAACTGGGCGTTACCTGACCAGATTGTTTCAATCGATGACTTTAAGGCTGAGATTAAAAAAGCCGAGCAAGGTCCATTTATTAATCCGGATGAATTTGATCAGCGGTTTGAAGAATGGAAACTCAGGAAAGGCCTGTAATCATTTCAGTGATTGCTGAATCGGACATACAGAATATTTATTTGTATGGTGTTGAGACATTTGGTAAAAACGCTGCGGAAACCTTCAAAGCGGAACTGCTTTTTATGATCCGTGCACTTAGAAATCTTTATGAAATTCATCCGGAATGCAGATTTCTTATAACAAAGAGTAGAAAGTACAGAAATATTATATTTGGTTCATATTTAGTAATTTACCGAATTACTCCATCCCGGATTGAAGTACTGAAAGCCGTTAGTTCACGGATGCGCATTTCAAGAATAAGGGCTGCACGTAAGATAAAAATGTAGGCAACCCTATCTCTCGGCCCCGGATCATTCGTTTTTAAGCTGATTTTGACCTATTAACAACATTAAAATCAGCGTGATTACAAATCATTTACTTGTATAAGAAAGGGATTCGAAAATGTATACATTGGTTTTTCATAAATCCTTATCTCCGGATAAATGGTTCGGATATCAAAGATTTCAGCAATTACTGATGATTGCCAATGAAATGAACAGGGCACAAAATGTATTGATGAAGCATGATATCAAAAATGCAACCCATGCCTGGGAGAGGATGTTTGAACTGACAGACCTTACCATTAATGATCCTAAAAATTTCAGGCTGATGAAAGAGTTACTTCGTTTCAGGGAACTTACAGGTGACCTTTTTATCAATCCGGATGCAGATTATAATAAAATGCTGATGCAGGGATTGATAAACCTTGATCCGAAGGCTTACAATTCACTCCTTCAATAAACGGATCTTGTTAAAAGCATTCCGGATTCCGGAACTGCATTATTTAAAGATCGCACTTTCCTTGTCCAGCCTGAGCATATCTGCATCGGAGAGCCTGAAAGTCATGGTGCCGGTGTTCTCTTTCACATGGATCTCTTTGGTAGCGCCTGGGATGGCAACCACCGTATCGCCATGGTAATTGATGATCCAGTTCAAGGCAACCTGTGAGGGAGTGACATTGTACTTCACGGCCATCTCTTTTATCGTGGTAATGAGGGGCCTTGATTTTTCGAGTCCGGCCGGCTTGAACAGGGAGCTGTACTTCCTGAACCCTATGTTCTTCAGTAGTTCGGGATTGTCGTGGAACTTCCCGGTGACGAGTCCCTGGGCCAGGGGTGAGTAGGCGATGATGGAAACGCCCAGTTTTTTGGCCATAGCAAGAGTCCCATTCGATTCAATCTTGCGGTTCAGAAGGCTGTATGGAACCTGGTTGGAGGCCAGGGGGATGCCGAGTTTATCAAGGGTTTCCCAGGCATTCTTCATTTGTTTGGCTGAGTAGTTGCTCACGCCTATGTATTTGACCTTACCTGCTTTTAGCACTCCGGCCATTTCCGTTACTTCGGCCTTTTCATTTGAAAAACCCCAGGGCTGGTGAACCTGGTGAAGGTCAATGGGATATGGAGAAAGGGCGGATATGCGCTCTCCAATGGTCTTAGGTATGTTGGTTGCAAAGCGGAACATAGGCCACCATTTGGTGGCTATGAGGACTTCCCCGGGTTTTTTCCCTGCGGCCTGGAGGGCTTTTGACAGGGCTTTCTCGGAAGCCCCGTTACCGTAAATCTCGGCCGTATCGAACCAGTTGATACCGCCTTCAAGCGAAAGGGCCACCACTTTAGTGATCAGCTCGTCTTCAAGTGTGGGCCAGAATTTCCCGGCCATATTTTTCTGTTTGCTGAACTGCCAGCAGCCAAGCCCTATGGGCGTGACCATCATCTTTGTTTGTCCTAACGGACGAACACTTATCGAAGTTTCCATTTTACTTTCTAATTTTACCATGCAAATGTAACACCATTACTCACAACTACTCAATATGACAAAAATTCTGATCGGTGCTGATATTGGCGGAAGCCATATTACCTGCATGGGAGTTGATCCCATCGGACATGTTGTTTCTGATGTTTTCAAAGTGCGAAGGGAGGTCGACTGCCTGGCTTCGGCCGATGAGATCCTTTCGGGCTGGGCCGGCGCCATTGGTAAACTCATCGATATCATGGGCCGGGATGTCCTGGGAGGTGTTGGCTTTGCCATGCCGGGTCCATTTGATTATCCTGGCGGTATTGCCTGGTTCAAAGGGGTGCAGAAGTACGACAGTTTATACGGTGTGAATGTCATCGATGAGCTCAGGTCCAGGCTGGGGCTGGATCCTTCGGTACCGGTAAGGTTTTTAAATGATGCGAGTTGTTTTGCTATCGGAGAAGCTTGGACAGGCAGGGCTGCCGCTTTCGGGAAAAGCATTGCGATTACTCTTGGAACGGGTTTCGGTTCGGCATTTATTGCCGATGGAATTCCTGTTGAGTCAGGCCCGGAGGTTCCCCAATACGGCTGCGTATACCATTTGCCCTACGGCAGCGGGATCGCTGATGATAATTTTTCAACACGCTGGTTTCAGAAACGGTATAAGGAGTTGACGGGTAAGGAAATCGAGGGGGTTAGGGAAATGGTGGAGAAGGATGCAGGATCCGGGATGCAGGATGTACAGGATGCAGAATCCAAGATGCAGGATGGTAATGAAGATTCATCATCCCGCATCTTGCATCCCGCATCCCTTATCTTCTCGGAGTTTGGTACAGGTCTGGGCACATTCCTCGCTCCCTGGCTGATAAAATTCCGGGCTGGCTGCCTTACCATCGGCGGGAACATCTCACTGGCATGGCCTCTTTTCGCTAAGCCATTCACCGAAGCCTTGAAAGAGAACGGTTGCTACATCCCGGTCTTCATCTCGGAATTTGGAGAACTGGCAGCAATTTCAGGTGCGGCAAGACTCTGCAACGATGATTTTTATTTGAAGCTGCCTTTCATTTCCAATAAATAATGTACAACCCTTTTCCTGTTTTTCCGCTTGCGGATGGCCTTATCAATTCAGGATACGAATCCCTTGCAAAGCGCATTGCCGGCTGCGGCACGCTGATCCTTGACGGATATCAGGGGGTGTTCTTTGAGGAAATCAGGAAGCAATTACGAACAGAGTTCGAGAAAGAAGGAATAGATGCAAGATGGCAGGATGCAGGATCGGCAATGCTTTCAGCCGAAGAGATTTTAGCGAAGATCGAACCCTTCCTGGGGGGCGATGATCCTTTGTTCGGAACGCGTTGTACCCTGCAACTGCGTGACTTATTCGATGCTGCGAAACTCGAGAGTCTTGAACCCGACTCCGGGGCTGATCTGAATATCATCTATGGCGTGGGCGCTGCCTTAGCCGGCTGGGAAGGTTGTTTGATGTATGCCGACCTGCCTAAGAACGAGATGCAATTCAGGGCGAGGAGAGGGGAGATCTGCAACCTGGGGGCAATCAAACCCGCCCAACAGAAAGCCATGTACAAGAGGTTTTACTTTGTCGACTGGGTTTTGCTTAACAAGCATAAGGATGAGCTTTCGGGAAAGGTTGATATTGTTGCCGATCTTCAGCATCCCGGTGAAATTACCTGGACCGAAGGGGATGCTCTGCGGATGGCCCTGTACACTATGAGCCGGAATGTGTTCCGTGTGAAGCCCTGGTTCGAACCTGGCGCCTGGGGAGGAACCTGGATCAAGGACCATATCCCCGGGCTCAGAAAAGACGTCCCAAATTATGCCTGGTCGTTTGAAATGATAGTGCCTGAGAACGGACTTCTCTTAGAAAGCAACGGCAACCGCCTTGAAGTGAGCTTCGACTGGCTGATGTTCAGGGAGACGGAAGCCGTGCTTGGCAACTGCCATGCCAGGTTCGGGAAGGAGTTTCCTATCCGCTTCGATTTTCTGGATACTTTCGACGGCGGAAATTTATCGGTACAATGTCATCCGCAGGAAGAATTTATTAAAAAAAAATTCGCCGAAAACTTCACCCAACAGGAGGCGTATTATATCCTTGATACAAAGGAGAAGGCCTTGGTAAACCTTGGTTTTAAAGAAAATATCAACCCGAAACATTTTAAAAAAAATCTGGAAAAAAGTGCAAGGGAAAAAACCCCTGTCGACATTCCTGAATTTATACAACAACATATTGCAAAAAAGCATGATTTTTTCCTGATACCCGAAGGCACAGTTCATGGTTCGGGCATCAACAACCTTGTACTTGAAATCAGCACCACGCCTTACATTTTCACTTTCAAGATGTACGACTGGCTCAGGCTTGACCTGGACGGGAATCCGCGCGACCTGAATATCGAAAGGGCTTTCGAAAATCTTGATTTCAGTCGCAAAGGAGATATCATTACAAGGGATTTCATTTCAAAGCCATACCTGCTTGAAGAGGGAGAGGGATGGAAAAAATTCCATCTGCCCACTCATGCCTTGCATTACTATGATGTGTGGAGGTACCATATTTTGACATCCGTCAAAATAGATACAGGATGCAAGATGCAGGTTCTTGGTCTGGTTGAGGGAGAAAGAATTTGTATACAAACTGAGAACGGCATTTGCATGGAGTTCCATTACGCTGAAACCTTTTGCAGTCCTGCTGCTGCTGGGAGTTATACGGTAACCAATCTTTCGGAAAAGGAAGCCATGCTGCTGATCGCGTTTATTAAATAAATTTTCGTTTATTTTGTTAAAAAAATGCCATGAAGAAATTTTGGGATTATCTCAGTACGGCAGCCATCTCTCTTTGTTTATTTATGGCATCCTGTTCTAATTCGTCGACGAATCAGAAGAACCTGTTTTTACTGAAGGAAGGAAATTTCTGGAACTACCACGGCAGTTTCAACGGCAAAACTTTAAATCCCAGGATAGAGGTGCTTAAAGTGATGAAAGAAGGTGAAGTTACCTTTGCTCTGATGAAGGGATTTCCGACCGATGTGATGGAAGGAGATAACTGGGAAGCCGGTTTATGGGGATTACTATCGGTTAACGGGTATTATTACAGGGTTACAGGATCGAGGGTCGACAGTATTCGAAACAAGCTGCTTGACACCACCGGGGTTCAGTCGGGCCTGGTCACCGATGCGGATCTGTTTGTGACGGCTTTGTATGATACCGGACAGGTTTTCGGAGAAGCCTCTCAGCTTACCCGCAATGACGGAAACTACTTCTGGAAGGTGACAGGGAAAAAAGCCTGGGAAGCTTCGTCCATCAAGGGTTTGACGAAAACAGGCCCATTCGACAGGTTTACACTGGATTTTAAAACTGTTGCCGACGAGACCACCATTGACATAGTCCCCGGCGTGGGTATTGTAAGATACAGGTACTGCCATCACGGCACTCCTGCCGAACTTGACATGAAGCTGGTCGAAGCGGGTATTTAAGGTATGCCTGAATTTATACAGCCAGGCTCGCCCGGTATGTCCTGAAGGCCCTGATCCAGTTGGGAACTGCATCTCTCAGGATGATCAGAACCGATATCATGATCAATACGGTCATAACCAGGTTTATGAGTCCCTGAACAAAATGCTTTTCTATACTTAACTGCGGAATGAAGATCCCGATTATATTCATTGTGCCCGCAGTGAGGGTTGTGAGGCCTACAAATACCAGTGGAATGATGGTAACCCAGGCATAGCGAACTTTCCCGTTGTTGATCAGGTAGGAAGTGCCCACGGTAAGGGCGATGGTAGCGAGAAGCTGGTTTGCCGTTCCGAACATTGGCCATATCGTTGAAATGCTCCCGGTATAGATGAAATATCCCCAGAAGAGAACGACAATTGCGCTGGAAAAGAGATTTGCCGGAAGCCAGTTGGTTCGGCCAAGAGGTTCATACACCTTGCCGAACATTTCCTGGAGAATGAACCTTGCTACTCTTGTTCCTGCATCTATTGTTGTGAGTATGAACAGGGCTTCGAACATGATCGCGAAATGGTACCAGTAGCTCATAAGCGATTTGAATCCCGGGATGGATGAAAAGATCTGGGCCATGCCAACTGCAAGAGAAACAGCGCCCCCGGTGCGGCCTGTGACGTTTTCTCCTACTTCGGCCTGGAGGCGCGGAAGGTCTGAGGCTGTAAAACCAAGGGATTTCAGCATGGGCAGGTAATGGGCCAGTTTATCGGCCGGCACGTTGATCATAAAGTAATCCATCGGCAGAAGGCTAGCTGCGGCTATAAGCGCCATTATGCTGACGAGTCCTTCGGAAAGCATTGCTCCTACTGCGATAGGTTTGATATGGGACTCGGTCATGATCATCTTGGGGGTAGTGCCGGAACTGATGAGGGAATGAAATCCTGAAATAGCTCCGCAGGCGATGGTAATGAAGAGGTAAGGGAAAAGTGTACCGGGGATAATCGGTCCGCCCCCGTAAACGAAAGGAGTAAACGCCGGCATTTTAAGGGTTGGAGCGACAATGATAATGCCAACGGCCAGCATGGCAACCACTCCGAGTTTCATGATGGAACTCAGGTAATCACGGGGTGAGAGCAGCAGCCAAACAGGTAAAACGGAAGCAAAAAAACCATAACCTGCCAGGAGAAGGGTCAGGGTTTTTGCATCGAAATCAAACATGAAAGCAATCGGAGATCCCGGAACATATTTCCCGAAAATTACGGCAAGTGTAAGAAGGATTACACCGATTATTGTCGCTTCGGCAGTCTTGTGTTTCCTGAGAATGAACATCCACACCCCCATTAAAATGGCAATAGGAATTGTGGATGCGATGGTAAATGTACCCCAGGCCGAATGAGTGAGGGCGTTAACAACCACCAGGCCCAGTCCGGCAAGGGAGATTATGATAATGATAAAGGTCGCAAAGGAAGCAGTGACCCCGCTTGTGGCTTTTCCGATCTCTTCCCTGGCAATGAGTGCAAGAGATTTTCCCTCATGCCTGACTGAAGCTGAAAGAATGACCACATCGTGCACTGCGCCTGCAAACACCGCCCCCAGGACCATCCACAGGAAGCCCGGGAAATAGCCGAACTGGCAGGCGAGGACAGGTCCAACGAGGGGTCCGGCCCCTGCAATGGCTGCAAAATGATGTCCGAACAACACCCATTTGTTCATCGGCACATAATTCTGCTTGTCGTAGAATTCGGTTGCCGGTGTGATGCGTGTATCGTCGAGGGTCAGAACTTTGGCCGTAATGAAGCTGAAATAGAAGCGGTAAGCCAGTGCAAATACGGCCAGGGCTCCGAGGACGAGAGGCATAGCGTTCATCAGAAATTTCGGTTTTGGCTTGTAAAAGTATAAAATTTGTATATTTACAGGCCAGGTTCTTTTTTGTATATTTATGAACCTCTTAGTTAAGCATCAGGATTAACCAAAAACCAAAGCAAATGGACGCACAGAAAGTAGACATGTACATAATGGCAACAGCCAAATTTTTCGAACCACATCTTTTACCGGCGATCAGGGAAAAACTGCTTCAAACTGATGATTCGAGATTTATGATGTTACAATCGGTTACCTTCAGGGAACCCATCCTGATGCTGATAATTTCGCTGCTCGGCGGTACGCTCGGCATCGACCGCTTCATCATAGGCGATACCGGCATGGGCATTGGCAAACTGCTGACCTGCGGAGGACTGGGAATCTGGGCTGTTGTCGACTGGTTCCTGATTATGAGCCGCACCAAGGAAGTAAATTTTGAGAAGCTGAGGATCGCCCTGGCATAAATGAGGCGGAAACAACTATATTTCCTGGCCCTTATTCTTGGATTTGCCGGGCAGGTATGGATTGTTTACAGCTATAATAAACTTCAGAAAGGCGAAGAACCCTTTAATACCTGCATTTTCAAAAGGGTTACTACTATCCCCTGTCCTTCATGCGGCACGGTTCATTCTATTGTTTCTATTCTTCACGGTGATCTGCGGAAGGCATTTACCGAAAATCCACTTGGATTTTTCGGGATCCTGCTGGTTGCTGTTGTTCCTTATTGGATACTGGCGGATATGGCACTGGGTAGAGAATCGTTTTATAATTTTTTTGTCAGGGCAGAAAAACTTCTGAAGATCAGGTGGGTGCTATTCAACATCCTGGCCCTAATCTTTGTCATATGGATGATTAAACTCGGGAATTTCTTTCATCTATTCGGTTGATTTTTTTCATCCGTCCATAATCAGAAAAATTGTTTAATTTGTAACAATAATTTCGGAATGTCGTATCTTTGTAAAGAATTAATCTAAATAAACAATGGAAAGAACTTTCGTTCCATCAGATTATGTGCCGATCTTGATTCAATCGGTTGTGGCATTGGGGTTTGTAGTGGTCACCATGGTGCTGACACACTACATTGGAGGCAAGCGTAAAAAGATACATACCCTGAAAAAGGATGAGAATTTTGAGTGCGGAATTGAAGTAAAGGGAAATGCGCGCTTCCCCTTTTCGGTGAAATACTTTTTAATTGCCATACTGTTTGTGCTGTTTGATGTTGAAATAATATTCTTTTATCCCTGGGCCATTAATTTCAAGGAATTCGGATGGGATGGGTTTTGGGAAATGCTGTTGTTCCTGTTCTTCCTGCTGTTTGGATTTTACTATATTTACAAAAAGGGTGCATTGAATTGGGAAGAGTGAAAAATGGTGAAATTGTGAGATGGTGAAATTGTGAAAATTTCGCATTTAAATCAGGCTAAGTGGATAATACAAAACCAATATATAACAAAGTAGATCCTCCGGAGGGATATTCGGCCCCGGGGGTGTTTGCCACCACTTTCGACAAGGTCATCGGCCTTGCGAGGAGCAATTCGATATGGCCGCTGCCGTTTGCAACCTCCTGCTGCGGCATAGAGTTCATGGCAACTATGGGCGCTCATTATGACCTGGGACGTTTCGGAGCCGAAAGGCTCAGTTTCAGTCCGCGCCAGGCCGATCTTTTGATGGTCATGGGCACCATTGCGAAAAAAATGGGTCCTGTGGTACAGCAGGTTTACGAGCAGATGGCTGAGCCCCGCTGGGTTCTTGCCGTTGGAGCCTGTGCTTCAAGCGGAGGGATATTTGACACCTACAGCGTATTGCAGGGCATCGACCGAATCGTGCCGGTTGATGTGTATGTGCCTGGTTGTCCGCCCAGACCCGAACAGATCATCGATGGGTTTATGAAGGTGCAGGAACTGGTTGCGAAGGAGCCGTTAAGAAGGAGATATTCGCCGGAGTATAGGGAGCTTTTAATAAAGTATGGGATACTGAAGAAGGAATAGAGAATACTCGAATACTCGAATTTTGAATGAAAAATGAATAGAGAATACTCGAATTTTGAAAGTTAAAGGATGGAGAATACGTTTATCACCGAAAAGCTCAGGGTGAAATTCGGAGAGGACATACTGGATGTTGACGACAGCCTGGATATCCTTACCGTCACGGTGGCTTCTCCTGTATCATATGATGTGATTGCATACTTGAAAAACAATCCCAGCCTGGGTTTCCGTTTTCTCACCGACCTTACTGGAATCCATTATCCTGACCGCGGACTGGCATTCGGTGTTGTTTACCATCTTCACAATTTCTATGAGAATAAAAGACTGCGGATAAAGACCTTTGTAAGCGGAGACATGCCTGCTGTGCGCACTGTGAGCGACATTTTCTCTGCCGCAAACTGGATGGAGAGGGAGACGTTTGATTTTTACGGGATCGTTTTTGAAGGGCATCCCAACCTGAAACGGATCTTAAATGTTGAATACCTTGATTATTTTCCCATGCGAAAGGAATATCCGTTGGAGGATCCAACGAGGGAGGATAAGGACAATCGGTTTTTTGGAAGGGAATGAATAAGGAATATCGAATGTTGAATATCGAATGTCGAATGGTGAACGGATTTGAAATGGCAAGGTGTTGAATATTTTATAATGGAAAATGATGGATTCTGATGTTTTACTTCGATATTCGACATTCAATGTTCGACATTCGACATTCAAATAGATTTTAAAACCTGTGAATACCGACAAACAATACACCACCCTAAACCTCGGCCCGACGCATCCGGCGACACATGGGATTTTCCAGAATGTGCTGAAGATGGATGGGGAGATCATTCTCGATGCCGAGCAAACCATAGGGTATATTCACCGGGCTTTTGAGAAGATCGCCGAGCGCAGGCCGTTTTACCAGGTCACGCCTCTGACCGACCGGCTTAATTACTGCTCTTCCCCGATCAACAATATCGGCTGGCATCTCACGGTTGAGAAACTACTGGGCATAAAAACCAACAAGCGCATCGATTACATGCGGCTTATCGTGATGGAGCTTGCACGTATCACCGATCACCTGGTATGCAACAGTGTGATCGGCGTCGACAGCGGGGCTCTCACGGGCTTCGTATATGTGTTCCAGCAAAGGGAAAAAGTTTATGAGATCTACGAAGAGATCAGCGGGGCGAGGCTTACCACGAATCTTGGCCGGGTTGGCGGATTTGAGCGCGACTTTAACCTGAATGTTTTTAAAAAGATCAAGGAATTCCTGGATGACCTTCCTAAAGTTTTACATCAGTTCGAGAAGCTGCTGATGCGTAACCGCATCTTTATGGACCGTACGATCAGGGTAGGACCGATCAGCGCTGAAAGAGCCCTCAATTACGGGTTTACCGGCCCTAACCTTAGGGCTGCGGGAGTAGACTATGATGTGAGGGTGATGACACCCTACAGTTCCTATGATGATTTTGAGTTTACCATACCTGTCGGGACCAACGGCGACACTTACGACCGCTTCTGTGTAAGGCAGGAGGAGATATGGCAGAGCCTGAAACTTGTCAGGAATGCCCTCGACAACCTGCCCGAAGGCAATTATCATGTAGATGCACCACATGTTTACCTTCCGCCGAAAGAAGAAGTTTACAGTAAAATGGAAGCCCTGATTTATCATTTCAAAATCGTGATGGGCGAAATCGATGCACCGGTGGGGGAAGTTTATCATTCGGTAGAAGGAGGGAACGGGGAGCTTGGTTTTTACCTTGTAAGCGACGGTGGACGCACAGCCTACAGGCTGCACTTCCGCAGGCCCAGCTTTATATATTACCAGGCTTATCCTGAGATGATACGCGGAGGAGTGCTTTCTGATGCGATATTGACGATGAGCAGTATGAATGTGATTGCGGGGGAGCTGGATGCCTAGAGAATGTCGAATATTGAATATTGAATAGTGTTCGGCGAAGCCGTAATGAACACCAATAAAATAAACAATTTCGTGAATAATATTGAATGAATAGAGAATACTCGAATAATCGAATGAAGAACTAAGAATGAAGAGAGGGAACGTTATTGATCATCATTTGTTTGTGAGGGAGAACAGGAGTGTTGCGTTCAGTGATGCAATGATGGAGAAGGTACGCTCCCTCATCCGCAGGTATCCTGAAGGAAGGCAAAAATCGGCATTGTTGCCGGTATTGCATATCGCCCAGGAAGAACTTGGTGGTTACCTCAGCGTAGATGTCATGGATTATGTGGCTTCGCTTCTGAACCTGAATCCAATGGAGGTTTACGAGGTAGCCACGTTTTATTCAATGTTTTATCTGGAAAATATGGGAAAATACGTGCTGGAGGTTTGCCATACTGGTCCTTGCGCGATCTGTGGAGGAGAAGAGGTGCTGCAGCATATCAAGGATTATCTTCATATTGAAACCGGGGAAACCACGTCCGACGGGATGTTCACACTCAAGGAAGTGGAATGCCTGGGAGCATGCGGAAGCGGTCCGTCTATGCAGGTCAATACCGAATTTTACGAACATATGACACCGAAGCAGGTCGAAAAGGTAATTGAAGACCTCCGGCAGAAATCAGGAAAAGAAGGAACTTCACAGGGATGGGCAGAGCAATTCTCCTAGATAAGGCCAATGTACCGGGTATCCGGGCCTTCGAGGTCTACCGGGAGCATGGAGGCTACAAGTCGGTCGACAAGGGCCTTCTTGACACGACCCCTGTGCAGGTTCAGCAGGAGGTGGTCAGGTCGGGGCTCAGGGGAAGGGGAGGAGCGGGGTTTCCTACCGGTCTCAAGTGGACCTTCCTCGACCGGAAATGTGAGAGTCCGCGCTACCTTGTCTGCAACGCGGATGAGAGCGAACCCGGGACTTTCAAGGACCGTTATCTCATGGAGAAACTTCCGCATCTGCTGATCGAAGGCCTTATTTTGTCCAGTTATGCACTCGGTGTCAACACCTGTTACATCTATATCAGGGGAGAGTTCAAATATCTTGTAGGCATACTGGAAACAGCCATCCGCGAAGCAAAGAAAAACAATTACCTGGGAAAGAATATCCTTGGAACACCATTTTCACTGGAGATCTGGGTTCATCCCGGGGCCGGGGCATATATCTGCGGAGAAGAGACTGCCTTGCTCGAATCTCTTGAAGGTAAGCGGGGCAATCCGCGGATCAAGCCACCATTCCCTGCATACAAGGGATTGTATGACTGTCCCACTGTCGTGAATAACGTTGAAACCCTGGCAACAGTCGGCCCAATCATCAATATGGGAGGGGAGACGTATTCGAAGCTGGGTGTCGGGAAAAGCACAGGTACCAAGCTGATGTCGGCCTGCGGGAATATCAACAAACCCGGGGTGTACGAGATAGAACTGGGACTCCCGGTCGAAGATTTTTTGTATTCTGAAGAATACTGCGGGGGGATCAAAAACGGCAGGATGCTCAAGGCTGTAATACCCGGCGGATCATCAGTCCCGATACTTCCGGCCGATCTCATCCTGAACACGGCGAAAGGACAGCCCAGGCTGCTTTCGTATGAATCTCTTGCTGAAGGGGATTTTGTGAGCGGCAGCATGCTGGGGTCGGGTGGCTTCATTGTGTATGACGAAGATGCCTGTATTGTGAGGAATACCTGGAACCTGACGAGGTTTTACAGGCATGAGTCGTGCGGACAATGTTCGCCTTGCCGGGAAGGGACGGGGTGGATGGAGAAGATACTTTACCGTATTGAGCACGGACAGGGCAGGAAGAGTGATATTGACCTGCTGGTAAGGGTAGCGAAAAATATTGAAGGAAATACGATTTGTCCGCTTGGAGATGCCGCTGCTTGGCCGGTTGCCAGTGCGATACGACACTTCAGGGGGGAATTTGAAAAACATATAAAATGATTTACGATTTACGAGGACCGATTTACGATTTCATTGACGAAGGACGAATTACGATTCACAATTTAAGGATCAATATTCATAATTCTGGAATCGTGATTCGAAAATACAATCGTAAATCGGGCTTCGGGCTTCGTAATTTTTAGAACCAAGAGCAAAATGCTTAAAGTAACGATAGACAACATATTGATCGAAGTCGAAGAAGGCACCACCATTCTTCAGGCTGCGCGCATGATCGGAGGCAAGGTCGTGCCGCCGGCGATGTGCTATTATACAAAGCTGAAGGGAAGCGGGGGGAAATGCAGGAGTTGCCTTGTTAAAGTTACACATGGCTCGGCCAAGGATCCGCGGCCCATGCCCAAGCTGGTGGCTTCATGCAGCACTCCGGTGCAGGACGGGATGGTTGTTGAGAATACCATTTCGGCCGAGGTACAGGAAGCACGCAAGGGAGTTGTGGAATTCCTGCTTCTGAATCATCCGCTCGACTGCCCCGTTTGCGATCAGGCCGGGGAATGTGATCTCCAGGATCTGAGCTTTGGTTTTGGCATGGAGGAAACTGAGACCATAGAACCTCGCAGGGAATACCCGGTAATCGACATCGGCCCCCTGATCAAACTTCATATGAACCGCTGCATCCATTGCTACCGCTGTGTTCTCACTGCAGAGCAGATCACCAAAAAGCGGGCCCACGGGATGCTTTACAGGGGAGATACGATGGAGATCAGTACCTTTATACAGACAGCGATTGACAATGATTTTTCGGGGAACATGATCGATGTTTGTCCAGTGGGAGCGCTTACCGATCGTACCTTCAGGTTTAAAAGCAGGGTGTGGTTCCTGAATCCTATGAACGCCCACCGTGAATGCAGCAAATGCAGCGGAAAGGTCACCGCATGGATGTTTGGCAATGAGATTTACCGTATAACAGGCCGCAAAGACCAGTTCGGGGAACTTGAGGAATTCATCTGCAATGAATGCAGGTTTGAAAAGAAAGACATTAATGATTGGGTGATCGAGGGTCCGCGCAGGATCAAGCGGCAGTCGGTGATCTCGGCCAACCATTATGTAGATATGAAAAAAGGATCGGTCATCGACCCGATCGCAGGAACAACTGAACCCCAGGAATGATGTGGACGAATATCATATTTAAAACCATTCTTGCTTCGGCCGTTCTCGTGCTGAGCCTGGTGGTTGCCATGTATTCGACCCTGATCGAGCGAAAGGTGGCGGGTTTCTTCCAGGATCGCCTGGGCCCCGACCGTGCAGGTCCCTGGGGTTTATTTCAGCCGCTTGCCGACGGCATCAAGCTTTTTTTCAAGGAAGAATTCATGCCGAATACGGCCGATAAATTCCTTTACATACTCGGACCTTCGCTTACCATGCTCATCGCCTGCCTCACCAGCGCTGTGATCCCATGGGGGCCCGACATCGTAATCAACGGACAAACTTACAGCCTGCAGATGGCCGATGTGAACATTGGGATTCTTTACATTTTTGCTATCGTTTCCATCGGTGTTTACGGTATCATGGTGGGCGGATGGGCCTCGAACAACAAATATGCCTTGCTGGGTGCAATCCGCGCATCCTCACAGATGATCAGCTACGAACTGGCCATGAGTTTGTCGATCATTGCAATTGTGATGATGACAGGCTCACTGAGCATGCGGGAAATTGTAAACCAGCAGCAGGGCTTTAACTGGAACATATGGTACCAGCCAGTGGCCTTCCTGATTTTCCTGGTCTGCGCTTTCGCCGAAACCAACCGCTCGCCCTTTGACCTTCCCGAATGTGAGACCGAACTTGTTGGCGGGTACCATACCGAATACAGCAGTATGAAACTCGGGTTTTACCTCTTTTCCGAATACATCAACATGTTCATTTCTGGAGCCGTAATGGCGACTTTATTTATGGGCGGATATCATTTTCCTTTTATCGACAAGCTTGGTCTTTCCCCCAATGCGTTTGCCTTTGTAAGTTTCCTGGTGTTGTTTGCCAAGATCACGTTTTTCGGATTTATTTTCATGTGGATCCGCTGGACCCTGCCTCGTTTCAGGTATGACCAGCTGATGCGGCTTGGATGGAAAGGACTGATACCACTGGCTATTCTGAATGTGCTGATAACCGGGGTTGTAATATTGTTAAACCAATAAGTGCTGTGAACGAACTGACCAAAAGGAGCAAAGTGGTTTCCAACAAAAAGATGACTTTTTGGGAGAAGATCTATTTGCCTGCAATCCTTGGCGGAATGTGGATCACCCTTGGTCACCTGTTCACCCGGAAAACCACGGTACGATATCCCGAAGTGAAACGTGAGTTTTCGGAGATCTACCGCGGCAGGCATGTTCTCAAGCGCGATGATGAGGGACGGGAACGTTGCACTGCCTGCGGATTATGCGCTGTTGCCTGTCCGGCCGAAGCAATTACCATGATAGCTGCTGAACGCAAGCCGGGAGAGGAGAAACTTTACCGTGAGGAGAAATACGCGTCCACTTACGAGATCAACATGCTCCGATGTATTTTCTGCGGATTATGCGAGGAAGCCTGTCCGAAGGAAGCTATTTTTCTTACCAAAGAAATTGTACATTCGGAGTATGAAAGGGATAAGTTTATTTACGGGAAAGATATGCTTGTAGAACCTGTCGATCCTGCAAAGCGAATAGATGTTTCGAAGCGTCAGACCCCGGAAGTTCTGGAATTTAAAAAAGACAAGAATCAGAGGCATAATGTTCACTAACTACATATTCTGGTTTTTATCCGTACTTGCCTTATACAGCGGGGTGATGGTGCTTTTATCGAAAAAGCCCATCCACAGCGTGCTGTATCTTACGCTTACATTTTTTGCAATCGGAGGACATTACATCCTGTTGAACGCCCAGTTCCTGGCGATCGTTCATATTATAGTGTATGCCGGCGCCATTATGGTGCTATTCCTGTTTACTGTGATGCTTTTAAATCTGAACAAGGATGAGCGCTCGCCAAAGCCCATTTGGGTCAAGGCCGCAGCCATCATTGCAGGAGCCATGCTGGGCATGGTGCTTATCGGGGTGTTCAGGGGATATGATATTCACCTGGCAGAACATCCTGTCGATTCGCAGATAGGGCTGGTCAAGGATCTTGGCCGTATACTCTACAAGGACTACATGCTTCCGTTCGAAGTGTCGTCGATACTGTTTCTGACGGCGATGGTGGGAGCGGTGCTGCTGGGGAAGAAGGAGCAGATATGAATGTCGAATGTCGAATGTCGAATGTCGAATGTTGAATGGAAAATGAGAAAAGAAAATATGATCTTGAGGAAAGGTTGATCAGGTTTTCGGTGATGATAATTTCTTTAGCTGAATCATTGCCCGGAACACAGGCGGGAAAATATTTGGCCGGCCAGATAATTCGTTCAGGACTTTCGCCTGCGCTTAATTATGGAGAAGCGAAGGGGGCAGAATCGATCAGTGACTTTATACACAAAATGAAGATAGGATTGAAAGAACTCAGAGAAACACATATAGCACTTCAGATTATTAATGCAAAACCGTTTACCACAAATGCTGATGAATTGGATAAATGTTTTATGGAATGTAATGAACTGATATCAATCTACGTAAAAAGTATTCAAACAGCTCATAAACGTAAATCAAACAATTCTTAACATTCGATATTCGATATTCGATATTCGACATTCAATATTCGATATTCAAAATAAAATGACCGCAATAACTTCCATCCCCATAAGCCACTACCTTATTCTGTGCTCGCTGCTGTTCTGCATCGGGGTGGTTGGGGTGTTGATTAAAAGGAATGCTTTGGTAATACTTATGTCGGTGGAGCTGATGATCAATTCGATCAATCTGTTGCTGGCTGCGTTTTCGGCTTATTCGAATGACCCGGCCGGACAGATTTTCGTGTTCTTCATTATGGTGGTTGCAGCTGCGGAAGTTGCAATCGGGCTGGCGATCATTGTGCTTATTTTCAAGACCACGGGTTCGATTGATATTGATGTGCTGAATAAGCTTAAATGGTGAAATGGCGAAATGGCGAAATGGCGAAAAGGCCTAACACACTGTAAAAACTGAGATGACGATACTGCTTACATTGATTCCTTTATTACCGCTCCTGGGATTCATCATCCTGGGCCTGGGATATCGCAGCATTCCGAAAAAACTTGCAGCAATCATCGGCCCCGGCACGATCCTGGTTTCTTTTGTCTTTTCTGCAACTATTTTACTGACTTATCATTCGACATTCGACATTCGACATTCGACATTCGACATTCAATACTTTGACTGGATTTCCCTCGGCCCAGTTTCCATTCCCTTCGAGTTCCTCATCGACCCCTTGTCGATCCTGATGATGCTGATCATTACTGGCGTGGGTTTCCTGATCCATGTGTATTCGGTGGGATATATGTCGCATGACGAGGGCTTCAACCGTTTCTTCGCATTCATGAACCTGTTCGTGTTTTTCATGCTGATCCTGGTGATGGGAGGGAATTATGTG